>JAUNKN010000002.1:0-114196 GCA_030532685.1 Bacteroidales bacterium
AGGAGAGAAACAGAGAAAGGAAGAAAAAGAGATGGAGAAGTTAAACAGAGGGTAGAGAAAAGAAGGAAAAAGAAATGCTACCTTTGCAGTAGCAGCAACATCTGTACACTGTTTCACGCTCTGCATCCCCCAGTTGTGAATTGCTTACCAAATGCTACCTTTGCAGTAGCAGCAACATCTCTGTCCTATCTTCTCTTGCTGGCTCAGTGGTTGTGAATTGCTTACCAAATGCTACCTTTGCAGTAGCAGCAACATCTAACTTCCTTTAATTGGAGGTTGTCGGACAGTTGTGAATTGCTTACCGAATGCTACCTTTGCAGTAGTAACAACATCCCGTGGAAACTCAGCTGCGAGAGGTGGAGCGTTGTGAATTGCTTACCGAATGCTACCTTTGCAGTAGCAACAACATCCAAGGGTCTGCTCAATGCCCACCTGCATATGTTGTGAATTACTTACCGAATGCTACCTTTGAAATAGAACAATATCATAGGGTAGTAGTCACCTTTTCTAACGGAAGCCACGAATAGAATAGGGAGGCAGGAAAATGAGATGGAGAACCTGAACATATATGCGACTTTTTCCCTATCTTTGTGCCCGAAATCTATTATACATTTTCAAATGCTGGAACATCAGATATTGAGTGGCCTCTCTCAGAGAGAGGTGCAGGAAAGCCGTGCCAAGCACGGCATTAATTTGCTTACACCTCCGAAAGCCACACCTTGGTGGATGCTTTATTTGGATAAGTTCAAGGATCCCATTATTGCGATATTGTTGGTAGCCACAGCCATCTCTTTGGTTTTTGGATTTATCCATAATGATTTTATAGAGAGTCTCGGTATCATCTTTGCCGTGTTGATCGCTACGGGGGTTGGTTTCTGGCAGGAGTACTCGGCTAAGCGTAAATTTGAGGCTTTGAAGAGCGATAAGGATTATGAGCTGGTAAAAGTACGTCGCGCAGGCTTAGTGCAGGAAATCACTAAGGACCAACTCGTGGTTGGAGATGTCGTCATTCTATCGTCGGGGGATGAAATTCCTGCCGATATACGCTTGCTTCAAGCGACAGATATGAAAGTGAGCGAAAGTGCGATGACAGGTGAGAGTGTGGCCGTTGCAAAATATCCCATGGAAGAGGAGTATAAAGGCTCTGGTTTTGCTCCTTCTTTGTTGCTGCGCGGTACGACGATAGAGCAAGGAATGGGTGAGGGCGTAGTGCTTGCTGTCGGAGATGCTACGGAAATAGGTAAGACGACTCGACAAGCCTCGGAGGAAGTGGAGAGTAAAACTCCCCTTGAGGAAAAACTTACGCAGTTGGCTCACAAAATCAATATCGCAGCTTTGGGAGTTGGATTGGCGATGATGTTGATTCTTAACCTTGTGCATTATGTAGTGCGCAGCGAACCTTTCGCTTGGAATCTCGACCTACTGCAAACGGAGCTTCGTTTCCTCATGGGAGCTGTTGTGGTGGTGATTGCCGCTGTTCCCGAGGGTTTGCCGCTTTCTGTGACATTGGCCTTGGCTTTCTCTATGAAGACAATGGCTAAGGAGAACAATCTGGTGAAGAAAATGCACGCTTGCGAAACCATTGGTGCGGTGAACGTTATTTTTACAGATAAAACTGGAACGCTCACCCAAAATAGAATGACGGTGGTAGAGGAAGCATTGCGTGAGAATTACACGTATCAAGGCTTGTCTCCTCGAGAAATTTTGGACACGGTAGGTGCCATTAACTCATCGGCAAATTGGAATGCCGAGGGAGTAGCGATTGGTAATCCTACAGAATGTGCGATATTGAGTCACATGGGGCAAGAGCGTAGCGAACAGCTTCGTGGCGAATGGAGCAAGGAGGATACCATACCTTTCTCCAGTGCTTGGAAGTTTATGGCTACGAGTGCTGTGCATCCCACAAAGGGGAAACTTATCGTTCTGAAGGGAGCTCCCGAGGTGATAGCCCGTATCATTCGCTATGACGAGCATCTCTCACTTGTAGGGGAACAACAGTTACGAGGCCGCCGCGCGATTTCGGCCGCAGTGATCGAAGCCGACGATTTTGCTACCGTGAAGCCTCGTCTTGAGGCCGGCGAAAGTTTGGAGAACTGTCACTATATCGGTACTTGGTTTATCGAGGACCCCGTGCGCTCTGACGTTCCTGTGGCCATTGAGAAATGTTATGGTGCAGGCATTGATGTTGTGATGATGACGGGCGACAATTTCAAAACTGGCTCGGAAATCGCTCGTCAAGCTGGTTTTCAAAACATTTGGGCAATAGAAGCTAAGGATTTTTGGACAGCCATAAAGCAACCTCAAAATGGTCGAGAATATCCCAACGTCATAGCTCGTTGCACTCCGAGCAACAAACTCGACATCCTTAATTGGGCGCAGGCCAAAGGTTACGTATGCTCGATGACGGGCGATGGCGTGAACGACGCTCCTTCGCTCAATTATGCAGATGTGGGCATAGCGATGGGAACGGGCACGTCTGTGGCCAAGGAAGCCGCCGATATTGTTCTGCTCGACGATGCTTTCCCCTCTATTGTGACGGGTGTGAAGTGGGGACGTTCGCTCTATAAGAACATTAAGAACTTCCTTTTCTTCCAACTCTCCATCAATGTCAGTGCTTGCTTGGTAGCGCTCTTTGGTCCGCTTTTGGGCGTTGATATGCCTTTCACCGTGACACAGTTCTTGTGGATTAATTTGGTGATGGATAGCCTCGCGGCCATTGCTTTGGCTTCTGAACCTGCTGATGAGCGCGTGCTTTCTGATCGTCCTCGCGACCGCCAAGAGTTCATTATCAACCGTTCTTTGGCTACTGCCATCTTTGGTTTTGGTGGCTTCATCTTTTTGCTTTCCTCCTTCTTACTTTGGGGGCGCAACAATGGCTTGGAATTCCTGGGCGAAACACTTATTCCTCGCGAAGATGCCAATGGCGGACTCGATGTACGTTTCACCACGATTTTCTTTGCAGGCTATATGGTCATCAACTGGTGGAACATGTTCAATGCACGCGTCATTGGTAAGGACAAAAGCGTTTTCTCAGGTCTCTTCTCCAATGCCAAGTTCATCGCTTCGGCCTTACTCATCGTCGTTGTTACGGTTGTGATTGTGACCATTGGTGGCAAGGTGTTCCGTACCATTCCGCTCAGCGTTACCGAATGGTTGCTCATCTTTGCGGTGACCTCTCCTGTTGTCATCGTTCGCGAGTTGTGGTATCAACTTTTTGGTAAGAAGTAAGCCTTCTTCCTCTACCACATTTTCGATTGTACAAAAGCCGTGTCAAGATTCTTAGGTCTTGACACGGCTTTTCGTACACCACTGGTATAAGTTGAGAAGAGTAATGAAGCGTTCCCCTCTATCACGCCAAGTAAGGAAAAACACCGCGAGGCAGCATCAAAAAGTTCGTTTTGATGCTGCCTCGCGAAGTAGGGTGGGAAAGTAGAGGGAGTTAGTCTATCGTTTGGTCGGCGGGATAGCCTCCCATTTCACGAATGGCATTTTTCAACAGCGTGTGTTGTTGGAACAAGTGGTTGATGGGCACTTCGCCTTGGGTATAGTCGTGCATGGGAGCTTTGAGGAAGAAACTCAAGAAGCGTTGTGTCCCGTAGCGACCATCGCGAGCTGCGGCATCGATGAGGAGCACCAAATCTAGGCAGAGCGGGGCGGCGAGAATCGAATCGCGACAAAGGAAGTCAATCTTAATTTGCATGGGATAGCCCATCCAGCCAAAGATGTCGATGTTGTCCCATCCCTCTTTGTCGTCGCCACGAGGAGGGTAGTAATTGATGCGCACCTTGTGGTAGTAGTCGGCATAGAGGTCGGGCTGCTCTTCGGGCACGAGGATACTTTCGAGCGTGGAGAGCTTCGAGACTTCTTTGGTACGAAAATTGGCAGGTTCGTCCAATACGTAGCCATCGCGATTGCCCAAAATGTTGGTCGAAAACCAACCATTCAAGCCCAAGCACCGCGTACCGATGATGGGAGCAAATCCACTCTTCACGAGGGTTTGTCCCGTTTTGAAGTCTTTGCCAGCAATGGGCACTCGCTGTTGTTCGGCCAGTTGCCACATGGCGGGAATATCGAGGGTCGTGTTGGGCGCTCCCATCACAAAGGGGAAGCCCTCGGCCAGTGCTGCATAGGCGTAGCACATGGAAGGAGCTATGCGTTGCGTGTCGTTGGCCTTCATGGCTGCTTCGAGAGCCTTCAAATCATAGTGCACCTTTTCGTCGATAGGCACATAGACCTCGGTCGAGGCGGCCCAGAGTACGACCACACGCTCCACGCCTGTTTGCTCTTTGAAGCGACGAATGTCCTGGCGCAGCTCTTGAACCATGTCCCAGCGCGTGGTGCATTGCTTCACGTGCTGGCCATCAAGACGTGCTGCAAAATCCTTGTCGAAAGCTGCAGTCATGGGCACGATGGAACTCAGCTCCTCCTGCAAGGGGAGGAGGTCTTTGGCGCGCAACACATCGGCTTTGACAGCGGCTTCAAAAGCGTTGTCGGGAAAAACGTCCCAAGCGCCAAATACGAGTTGGTCGAGCTGTGGGAGGGAAATGATTTCGCCGTAGGAGAGTTGTTGAGCTGTCTCGCCCTGCCCCACACGAATTTTGTCGTATTGGGTCATCGAGCCGATAGGTTTGCTCAATCCTTTGCGTGCCGATAGGACGCCTGCAATAAAGGTGGTGGATACGGCGCCGAGCCCGACGCAGAGTACCCCAAGTGTTCCAGTAGCAGCTTGCATGTCTATGGAGAGATTTCTGAGGATTAGAAATGTTTTGCTATGCAAAGTTAGGGAAAGGAGCTTGATATACCTATTTTTTCAAGGGTAAATCGTGCCCTCTTGCACGATATTGCCTATATTTTCGGGAAGAAGTGCTCTTTTCCTTCGGCTTCTGAAGAATGCCCGAGCGAGCCATAAGTTTGATTGTGAGCCGTCGAGCGAAGAACGTGGGCGAAATGGAATGTTGGTGTGTGAGGATTTCCCCGGCAAATCGGAGGAAGAAGAAAGAATGATATACCTTGTGACTTTTCTTGCAGACTTTGGAGCTATTGTCTATTTTTGCGAAAATGGGAGAGAGCCTTCTACTCTTGAGCGTTGCCTTGTGTGAGCACGAAGAGTGAGGTGGAGTCACGAAACAGGGAAGGCGAAATTCCTACTTCCCACGTAGAAAATTCTTCTTCCCACGTAGGATTTTTTCCTTCCCACGTAGGATTTTCTACGTGCGAGGTAGAAAATCCTGCTTCCCATCTCCTTGAGCAGCGATTGCTCCTCCCGAAATCTTATTCTATAAAAATATGAACGTATGAAATAACTTTTTCTTTTTCTCTCCTTTTTGCTGGTTGCTCCCGTTGGGCTAACGACAAAGTAGAAATCGGAGGGATGTATTTTCTCCTATTCGACACAGATGCTACGGCCGACCTCGTAGCACACCCTGAGGGCTACAAGGGCGATGTCCAAGTGCCAGCACGCGTAGAGTACGGAGGGCAGGTGTATCAGGTGAAAGGCTTGGCGCCCGAAGTGTTTATGAACTGCCAAGCGTTGACGAGTGTGGTGCTTCCCGAGGGAGTGACCGAGGTGAGCGAGAGTGCCTTTTTCGGTTGCAAGCGTTTGGCTCGCGTGCAGTTGCCCGAGGGCTTGAAAGAAGTGCACGAGAACGCTTTCTTTGGTTGCGAAGCACTGAAAAGCATCGTGCTGCCCCAAAGTTTGACCGCGTTGAGAGAAAATGCTTTTGGCGGCACGGGGCTGACACGCATAACGTTGCCCGAAGGAGTGACCGAATTGAGAGGCGGAGTCTTTGTCCAATGTAAGCAGTTGGAGCAGGTCGATTTGCCTCAAAGTCTCACGAATCTTGCGGAGGCTACTTTCCTCGGCTGTGAGTCTTTGAAAAGCGTGCGTTTGCCTCAGAGCATCGGAAGCATCGGGATGTCGGCTTTTTGGAACTGTACCAGCCTTTCCGAGATTGTACTTCCTGAAGGGCTTTATCACATTGGTTCCGTGGCTTTTGGAGGTTGCGTGAGCCTGCGTGAGATACATCTTCCTTCTACTTTGCAGCGTTTGGGCGAAGCCGTATTCTCTGGCTGCAAAGGCTTGAAAAACATCCGAATAGATGCCGGGATTCCTCCTGCTATGGATGTGAGTGGACTCCAACCTCAGGTGTCTGCTTTTGACGAAGATACCTATGCGAATGCTGTGTGCGAAGTGCCCCGTGAAAGCCTCGAAGACTATCAGAGAGTAGACGGCTGGAAATCCTTTGCCCACCTGCGAGCTCAAAACAGCAACCCTACGAATATCGCTCAGTTGCTGCAACAGCATAAAGAGGCTCGAATCTACAATTTGCAGGGGCAGCGCGTCGCCGTAAGCAAGGCTGCGTTTCGCGACCTGCCCACCGGCATTTATATCGTGAATGGGCAGAAAGTTTATCAGCCCTAAGGCGTAAAAGTTCAACAAGAGAGCAATGGGCATGGCGTGTATTGGCGGCCAAACTGTTCCACTTGTCTTGTTCTTCTTTTCCCTATGCTTTCTTCCTGGATGCATAGGGGCTTTTTTTGTGCCACAATTCTATTTTATTGCTTATCTTTGCGTAGAAAACTAAAGTGCTCTCGATATATGAAAAAGCTTCTTTCCCTCCCTCCCAACGTGGTCGATGTGTTTCATCGTATCAGTGGCCATAGTACGACCGAGTATTTTTGTACTTCCGATCCCGTCCACCAAAAGTTGGGTAGCGGTGGTGGAACGACTTGGCTTTTGGAGCAAGCTATGATTCAAGAAGGAGAAAACGAGTTTGCGGCATGGCTTTCGCGCGAAAAACGCATCTTGCTACATGCCGGTGGGCAGAGCCGGCGCCTTCCTGCCTATGCAGCCGCAGGCAAGGTACTCTTGCCCGTACCCGTGTTCAGATGGGCGCGCGGCCAAAAGATAGATCAAACACTCCTGGACTTGCAGCTGCCGCTTTACGAGCGTATTTTGAAAGCGGCTCCTGTAGGCTTGCGTACGCTCATTGCGAGTGGCGATGTCTACATCCGCTCGACCGAGGCTTTGCAGGCTATACCTCAGGCCGATGTCGTGTGCTATGGATTGTGGGTCGAACCCTCTTTGGCCAAAAATCATGGTGTCTTTTTCATGAATCGCCAGTCGCCTGAGCTGTTGGACTTCGTGTTGCAAAAGCCCAGTGTCGAGCAGATGGCTCAGCTGGCAGCGACCCACCTCTCGCTCATGGACATTGGAATCTGGTTGCTCAGCGATCGCGCCGTCGAACTGTTGCGCCGTCGTTCCTATGATGCCCAAGGACACCGCGTTGCCTACGATCTTTACGCTCAGTTTGGCTGTGCTTTGGGAGGCCATCCCAGCGCACGGGACGAGGAGTTGAGCCAACTTTCGGTGGCTGTTTTGCCCTTGCCTGGTGGAGAGTTCTATCATTTTGGAACTACGCCCGAAATGATTAGTTCGACAATGGCTTTGCAGAATGTCGTCAAGGACCAGCGACTCATCTTGCAGAAGGAGGTAAAGAAGCATCCTGCGATGTTCACGCAAAATGCACGCATCGAGCTCCCCCTCACGGCCCACAATAAGGACCTTTGGATTGAAAATGCTCATTTGCCCGCTACGTGGAAGCTGACCGAGCGGCACGCGATTACGGGAGTGCCCGAAAACGACTGGAAACTGTCGCTCGCTCCTGGCCAATGTCTCGATGTCGAGGCTTTTGGAGAGCGAGGATGGGCTTTGCGTCCCTATGGCTTTGCCGATGCTTTTCGCGGAGAGGTAGGCGCGTCTTCTACACTTTATTTGGGGCAACCTCTGCCCGAATGGTTGGCCGCACACGGCTTGACCCCTGAAGATTTGGGAGCAAACACCGACTTGCAAGCGGCTCGTCTTTTCCCCATCGTGGAGGACAAATCTCAAGTCGAACGCTTGCTGCTTTGGATGTTGTCGGAACAGCCTACTTGTGATGAATCGGCATTGTGGCGCAGTTTGCCTCGAGTGAGTGCCGATGAAATTGCTGCACAGGCCAACTTGTTGCGCCAGGAAGAACAGCGTAGGGCTTTTCGTGAGGAAAACCTTCCTCAATTGGCACAAAACTATCGCAAGAGTATCTTTTACCAAATCAATTTGCGCGATGCGGCACAGAAATATGCCGATGCCCAGCTTTCCCTGCCTGCTCCGTTGGAGGAAGAAGAAGCCTTGATGTTGCAAGTGCGTGATGCGATGTTTCGTTCGCAAGTGCAGCGATTGAAGGGAGAAGATGGAACCGCTGAGGAGGCACGCGCTTTCTCCTTGTTGCGCGAAGGACTCACTGCTGCTGCGCGACGTGTGCGTCAGACACCTCAGCTTGACGTTTATCGCGACCAAATTGTTTGGGGACGTTCGGCGGTGCGCATCGATGTGGCAGGAGGATGGACCGATACGCCGCCCTATTGCATCAATGCAGGAGGCAATGTGGTCAATTTGGCTATCGAACTGAATGGTCAGCAGCCCTTGCAGGTCTATGTAAAACCCACTAAGGATTTGCGCATTGTATGCCGTAGCATTGACCTGGGAGCGATGGAGATTATCGAGACGTGGGACGAACTCTCTGCTTTCAACAAGGTGGGTTCTCCTTTCTCCATTCCCAAAGCGGCATTGGCTTTGTGTGGCTTCTTGCCCCAGTTTGCTGCTCACAAATACACCACGCTGCGTGAACAATTAGAGGCTTTTGGCACCGGCATCGAAATCACTCTGCTCGCTGCGATTCCTGCTGGTTCAGGGCTGGGCACAAGCAGTATTTTGGCCGCAACGGTGCTGGGCGCCCTCAGCGATTTTTGTGGTTTAGGCTGGGACAAAGCGACGATAGGCAATCGAACGCTCATACTCGAACAACTCCTCACGACAGGAGGAGGCTGGCAAGACCAGTTTGGTGGGGTGCTGCATGGGGTAAAATTGTTGCAAACTTCGGCAGGATTTGATCAGACTCCCGTAGCACGCTGGCTTCCCGATACTTTGTTCCTGTCGCCCGAAAATCGCGCTTGCCATTTGCTCTATTACACCGGATTGACGCGCACGGCTAAGCATATCCTGTCCGAAATTGTGCGAGGCATGTTCCTCAACAATACGGAGCATCTGCGTTTGCTCGACGAAATGCGTGAGCATGCTCTTGATATGTATGATACCTTGCAGCGAGGCGATTTGTCACGATATGGCGCACTCGTTCGCAAAACGTGGGAGCAAAACAAAGCGCTCGATAGTGGTACCGAACCTCCTGCGGTGGCTGCCCTGTGTGAACGCATCGACGATTTATGCTCGGGCTACAAACTTCCAGGAGCAGGTGGTGGTGGCTACCTGTACATGGTGGCGAAAGATCCCGAAGCGGCTGGCCGCATCCGACAGATACTCAGCGATGCACCGCTCACAGACTCTTCGCGCTTTGTCGATATGAAGCTCTCGCATAAGGGCTTGCAAGTGAGTCGTAGTTAAGCTTGGCCCGCCGTTCTCGTTCCGCTCTCGAACTGAGGGCTGGTAGGTGAAAATTCCAACGTACAAAAAACAACTCCGCCCCACGCATCACAATTGATGCGTGGGGCGGAGTATTTTGAAAATTATTGGGCAGGGCAATTTTATTTACGTCCAAAGATAGAGAAGTGAACGTAGCGCTTGGGATTGTTCTTCAAGTCGATGACCAAACTATCGGCACTTTGTACCGTGCGGCTTAAGCGGTCGTAGAGCAAGCGATCGCCCAAGAAAGCTCCGAGGTTGTTGTCGCGGCTGTTCATCTTTGTTTGTACCTCGGTCATGATGCTGTGCAACTGTGTCGAAAGCTGCTGTACAGAAGCCAGCGTCTCGTTGGCTTTGTGTACCGTTTCTCCCACCTTTGCTTGTGCCAAGTCGCTGCTGATTTGCTCGGCATGTGCACTCGTGCGATTCAAGTGTCCCACCATTTGTGGCACTTCGCGCGCCATGAGTCGGTCGAGCTGAGCCGTTGTCGTTTTGAGATTTTCGGAAATCGTCGCTACATTGTGCAAGGATTGTAGCAAAGCGGGATCGGCGGTGATGCGATTGAGGGTTCCCAAGATGCTATCGAGTTTGGGAATCATGCGTTGCACATCGGGAATCATCGCGCTGGCTTGATCCATCGCTCCAATTTTCGGCCCACCTGTCAGTGTGTCGTGGGGAGCGAGGTTGTCGCTGGGATTGGGGCCGAGGAGCAGACTCATGGTCACACCGCCCATCAGAGCCGTTTCGAGTTCGGCTGTTGTGCCACGTGGCACGCGCATCCCTTCGTCGAGCTCAATGCGCACCACTACACTCGAGTTGGTAGAATAGTTATAGTCTATTTCGCGCACGATTCCTACGGGATAGCCATTGGCATAGACAGCGTTGGAAACGGCCAAACCGCGAATGTCTTTGAATTTTACGTAATAAGAATTGCTCGATTCGAAGACATTGATGCCTTTCAGAAAATTGATTCCTACGAAAAGCAGGGCTACAGCTGCAATGGCCGTGAGCGCAATCTTCACTTCGTTTGATAGTTTCATGTGCTGTTATTTGCGATTTTTGCTTCCCTGTGTGCTTGTCGCAGAGGGAGAAGGACGATTATTGCCTTTGTTGCGGCCAAGGTCAAGTGCCGTTTTCATATCTATGCGCTGCCCGTCGAGCATGGCGATGATGAAAGCTTCAGGAAATTTCTCGCTAACTCGAGTGCGTAGTTGCTTGATTTCGTTGAGCTCTGTCGAAGCTCCCGTAGTGTATTTGTGACGGCCTCCTTCGGTATAATGCTCTATGGGCGAAACGCCTTGAAATGCGGCATCGTTGGGAGCCAGTAGGCGTTCGGTGGTGAGGAGCTGCACCTTGAATACGGGCATAGAGGAAGCTGAGCTTTCTGTTTTGTGGCTTGCGGAAGAGACTGCTTCTGGCGCTTTCTGTAGCGGCACTTTTTGTTGCTCCTTTTGTTGCTGTTGAGCCGCTTTCAGCGCTTTCTGACGCTCCTGTTCCTCCGCTTTTTTCTTTGCTTCAGTTTCCGCCTTTTGGCGTTCTGCTCTCACTTTTTCTTCCTCAATTTTGGCGCGACGCGCTTGCTCCTCGGCGAGTTGCTGGGCTTTGCGTCGAGCTTCGGCTTCGGCCTGCTCCTGTCGTGCTTTTTCCTCGGCTTTCTGTCGTTCTTGTTGCCTGGCAGCTTCTATCTCGGCTTGACGCTTGAGTGCTTCATGTGCCGCTGCTTCTTCTCTTTCTGTGCGGAGAGTTTCCTGTTGTGGGGTTGAGGCAGAAGGCAACTCCTGAACCGATGCGCGTGGCGCTTGTGTGGGCAAACTACTTGGGTAAGGCAGAGCTTCAAGAGGCACTACCTCTGCGGTGATGGCTTGGCTGGCTGTCTCGTCGTCGGTCATCACGGCCGAAAGTAGCTCACGCTCGTTGGGCTGATAAGCGTTGGGAAGAGCTGCGCTGGTAGCTGCATTTGGGGTTGACTTTTCGGCCGAGTGTTCTTCGTTGCTGGCCAGCAAAGGCGTTTCTTCGTCCACAAGCGCCTCGTCTTCATGGCTTGCATATTGCCGACGATAGGCCCGAAAACTCTCGTAGAGCGAACGGCTCAAGGTCTCAATGCCCTCACGAGAGTTCATGAAGCGCTCTTCCTCTGGGTGAGAGATAAAGCCCAATTCGGTGAGAATTGAAGGCATAGAAGTGGCGCGCAATACCAAAAAACCAGCTTGGTGCACTCCCTTGTTCTTGCGTCCTCGCTGAGCGTATTGCGCTTGCACTTTGCGTGCCAAATCTACACTTTGCTGCATGTGCAAATCTTGCATGAATTCGAAGATGATGTAGCTCTCCGATTTGCGAGGGTCAAAGTTCTTATAGGTCTTCTGATAGCCCGCTTCCTGTGTGATTACGCTGTTTTCGCGTTTGGCCACCTCCAAATTTTCGGCCGCGCGGTGCATACCGAGCGTGTAGGTTTCGGCTCCCGACACATTGTGCTTGTTGCTCGCCACGGAATTGGTGTGGATGGAGATGAACAAATCGGCTTTGGCGCGATTGGCAATGTCGGCACGTCCTTGCAGGGTGACGAAAGTATCGGTCGTGCGGGTATAAATCACGCGCACTTTTGGCTGGTTGCGCTCGATGAGCTGCCCGAAAGCTAAGGCAACCTTAAGATTGATGTCTTTCTCCTTGGAAATCAATCCTACGGCCCCAGCATCGCGTCCGCCATGTCCCGCATCGATAACCACTGTGAAGCGGTGCTTCCCTTCTTTGGAACCGCTCGTGGCGGCTTGCGTGTCCAGAGTAGTCACACAGCTGAACATGAGGAGAATGGCAGCAGAAAAGATGAGGGAGAGGCCTTGTTTCATATCACTCTACATTTTGTGGCAAAGGTACATTTTTTTTCCGAGACCATCAAATCCTCTATACGGGTGCTGTAGCTTCCTACAAGGCGATATTGGAGTTTCTCTCGACGAGAAGTGCAGGCGGTGCTTGCTCCAAGGTTTGCGCTTCGATAGGGCTTGCCTACTCCCTATAAGGCCGTGTTTTTTACCTCCACTGCTTCCATGATGAGGGTAATGTGTTGGAAAATAGCTTCTTGCATTGTGGAAGGAACTCTCGATAGCGGTTCCATGTTGCTTCCATCGACCACGATGAGGCGAATCGTTCAAGGAGGGGAGAATGTATAGTTGTGGAAGGAAATAGGGAACTTCCTTTCATGGCGATATTCCTTGTAAATCAAATGCTTAAGTGAGATGATGGAAGCAATGGAAGTAAAAAACGAAAGATATAGGGAGGAAACGCGCGTGCGCGCGTAGGCGTAGAGCACAGGTGCTTGCGAGGCGAGTGGGAGTGGGAAGGAAAAAATGCTACGTGGGACGCAGGATTTTCTGCGTGGGAAGAAAAATAAGGAAAGTGAGTATTTGAAAAGACCGAATGTAAAGCAGCGGAGAGCTGGCTAAGAGCGGGAAGGAGAAAGGGCTTTTAGGGAACAACCGTTGCAAGATGTTGCGATAAAAAAATATAAAAATCAAAGTGGGTGCACCGTAAAATTCATTTTCCCATGCTATACCGCCGAGAGAAAAGGGCAGTGCGAGAGAAAGCGAAAGAGAAATGAACGAGAGAAATGCGAAAAATGAAACAGAGATTTAGGTGGTTCTATCTTTTTGTTGTAATTTTGCGCTCGAATATAAACAAAAAGAAAGCTTGAGTCGTGGAAAAATGCTTGTTTTGCAACAAGGAGCTCTTTTCTTCCTGCTTTTGTCATGGGCAACCGATGAAAAACGGAAGAAAGGGTAGTTCGAAAAGCAAAATGTGGATGGACCTCAGCCTCAAGGACTGACAAAGAATATGAGTTATCTCATCAAACCTAAAAACTACAAGCCTCTTCTGAACCTCTCGGAAACGGAACAGGGAATTAAGGTCATCAAAGAATTTTTTGCCGACAATCTGTCTACGGGCTTGCGCCTGCGTCGTGTCACGGCCCCGCTATTTGTGCTTCGTGGACTGGGTATCAACGACGACTTGAGTGGTACGGAGCGCGCGGTGAACTTTCCGATTAAGGATTTGGCCGATGCTCGTGCAGAGGTTGTGCATTCGCTGGCCAAGTGGAAGCGACTGACCTTGGCCGATTATGAAGTGAAGCCAGGTTATGGGATTTATACCGATATGAATGCCATACGCGCCGACGAAGAGCTGGGAAATATCCATTCGCTCTACGTGGACCAATGGGACTGGGAACGAGTGATCGACCCCGAACGCCGCACGATAGACTTCCTAAAACGGGTGGTACGCAACATCTACTACGCCATGCGTCGCACGGAGTATTTGGTGTGCGAGCGTTTCCCACAGCTCACTCCTTCGCTCCCTGACCATATTGAGTTTCTGCATGCCGAGGAGTTGCGTCAGCGTTATCCCAACTTGACACCCAAAGAGCGAGAGGATGCGATATGTAAGGAATTGGGAGCTGTCTTCATCATCGGCATTGGAGCTCCGCTCGGCGATGGTCAGCCTCACGATTTGCGAGCTCCCGACTATGACGACTATTCGACCGTTTCGAGTCTTGGATTGCCAGGCTTGAATGGCGACTTGCTCGTGTGGAACGAAGTGCTCGGACGCAGTTTTGAACTCTCCTCTATGGGTATTCGTGTAGATAAGGAGGCCTTGCTGCGCCAATTGACAGAAAGTGGCAAGGAGGATCGTCTTTCGCTCTATTTTCACCGTCGCCTCATGGAGGGCACGCTGCCCCTTAGCGTAGGTGGAGGTATTGGTCAGAGTCGTCTTTGTATGTACTATTTGAAAAAAGCACACATTGGCGAAATTCAAGCCTCGATTTGGCCCGAAGAGATGCGCAGAGAGTGCAAAGAATTGGGCATTCCCTTGATTTAAGGGGACAAGAACAAATGTAGCGATGCCGCGGCAAAACACGAAGTTTTGCCGCGGCATCGCTGTGTGAAAGAGCTATCGTTCTTGAGAGGGGGCGGTTTATGCGTGGCGAGAGGGAGGAGGCGAAGATTGCTTCTTCGAGCGTTTACGCCGCAGTTTCCAACCACTGAGCAGAACAAGAAGAGAGAGTAGGCCTGTGACGAAAATCCACCACATATCGGGAGCGGGGAGGAAAGTGAAAATGCGTCCAGTGTGCACCTCGAGTGCGAGATTCCAGAGCGACATGGGAAGCGTTGCCAAATGTTGAGGCTGCGGTAGGTGAGCTGTTCCCTTGTCATAGGTTACGAGTAGCGGCTCCTTGGTTTGGCCCGAAGGGTGAAGCGAGGAGGAATAGCCCGAGACGGGGAAAGCCCCCAAAGGAGGTGCGCCCTTATGGCTGGTCACAGTGGCCCCGGTGAGAGCATCGAGCACCTTGGACTGTTTGCGCTCCCAGGCATAAAAACCACTGAAGGAACCTATCAACCATTCACCATGACGTCCTCGTTCCCAAACATTGACGCCCATGGGGCTTACACGAGGCGTCCCGCTGAGAGCTTGCGGGCTGGCGTGAAGATGAGAGAGGGAGTAAAAGCCTGAGGAGGTAGAGAGGAGCCAGTCGCCTTGTCGTTCGTCGTAGCGGAGCATACGTAGGCGATCGTGCCAGGGATTGTCGCTATCCAAGGTTGTGAAAGGAGGGGCGGCAATGCGAAGTTGGGCCAAGGCGATGAGCAGCGGAGGGCGCAGCATCCAGCCCGTAAGGATGACCAACAGTGCGAGTCCAAAAGTGGTGCGCCCAATGCGGTCGTGCCATTGCACATTGCTGCGCAGATAGCGACCCAATTGCTGGCGACGTTGAGGCTGGCGAATGCGACGCAGGAGATGGGGGAAAAGAAAATGAAGAATGCCTGTAACACTCAGAAGAAGGAGAACCAAGCCGATGGCATCGACCACGAGCTGCCCACCCAATCCGAAGAGTTCGCCACTATGCAATAGCCAAAGCAGGCGAAAAGCCGATACTTTCCCATCGTCGTCTTGTGCAGGACGCAAAGTAAGTGTCTGCCATTGCTCTTCGCCTACCGCCGAGAGATATAACTGCGAGCGGCTCAGCGCATAGAGCGTGTCGTTTACGTGGATAAGGTCGGTGAAGCGTTCGCGAGTACCTTTTCCCTCTCCAAGGAGGAGCTGCCAGCCTTGCCCTGTTTCTCGGGTGTATATTCCCATGAGTGTGGCGAGGTAGAGCTGGCCGCGAGCTTCGACGAGAGCGCGCACTTGACGATGGTCGCTGGATGCGGGAAGCCCTTGGTTGTAGTCGCTGATGTGCTGCCCCAGAGAATCGGCGAGAAAAACACCCCCACTTCCGTAAATGAGTAGGCTATCGCCCATGGGAAGGGTGCCGCGTAAAAGGCCTTGATTCCATTGCTGATAGCGAAAGGAGGAGGGAAGCATTGCTCGCGAAACATCGGCGCTGGCCCACCACGAGCGGTGGTTGAGTACGATACCCGAGAGGGCAAAAAGGGCAAGAATGAGGCAAATGGGAAGTCCTATCCAGCGGTGAAGGCGTTGCCATTTGAGTCTTTTCATAGGGCGTGAAGGTCGAGAGTGAGTCCCAGGGAGAGGTCGATACCTGTTGTGGGAGGAGAGTTGTAGTAGTAAATGTGTGGACGATAGTTGAGCAGATTGTCCGCCGCAACACTGAGACGGAGCGCACGTCCTATGCGGTGGGTCGTTCCCAAACGCAGGAGAAGATAGCCTGGATAGCGAAGGCGATGAACAGCTCCTGTGGTGGCATTGTGTTCCTGTCCTTGGAGTGCCGAAAACCACCGAGCATTGAGCAAGAGATTCAGACCATAGCGAGCAGAAAACTGTCGGTCGAAATCAAGCTTGGCCGTCGCGCTATGTGGACGAGCAGGGAGATAAGGGGTGAGCGTTTGCGTGGCTGCGACTTGTTCGTGCGTGTAGGCATAGTTGAGTTGAGCGTGGAGTCGCCCCTGTCCGAGATGCCAAGTTTGTTGCGCGGTGGCTTCGGCCGTGAGTATGCGCAGGTGTGGTAGATTGATGTAGTCTACATAAGGGACGTTGCTGCCGGGATCTCGTTCGCTACTGGGAGAAGAGGTCGTGATGCGATGTTTCACTTTGTGATAGCCCAACGCTGCCGTGAAGTGGCTTTGCCGGCGGGTCCATTCGGCCGATAGGTGAAAGTTGTGGCTGCGTTCTGCTTTGAGGTCCTCGTGCCCACGTATGATAAAGATGTCGTTGATGAGGAAGTGCATGAAACGCTCTTTCAACGAGGCGCTCCGAAAACCACTACCATAGCCGCTGCGCAGCGTCAATGCTCCCTTGTGGTAGCGCAAGGACAGTTTAGAAGTGGGATGCATGCCCCCTTCGTGAGAGTAGTGGTCGGCGCGTAGAGCTCCCACGATTTCCCAGCGAGGGGTGACTTGCCAGTCTATTTGTCCGAAGGCACTGCCATTCCATTGTGTATGCGCCTTTCCGTGCGCAAATTGGTAGCTATGGAGATAGTCGCGTTGCCATTCTCCTCCCAAAACCAAGGAGGCCTTTTCGTTCCAATGATAGGTGTAAAGGCTGCGCAACGCATGCTGAACGTTGCTGTAGTCGCGCACGTCCAAACTGCTGCTTAGATAGTAGTCACTTTTGTCGTATTGGTCAAAGGTGTAGCTCATTTCGAACCGTTGCGAGGAATCGATATTCCATTCTCCACGCAAACCGCCTGAAAAGTCGCGATATCGATTGTGTTGGCCTGGGTCATAGTCGCGTTCGCGAAAGAAATAACCTGCTCGGCCAACGAGACGCAAGGCTTCGTTGGCTTGCCAAGTAAGTCGCTCTTTGAAATTCCACGTGCGCCCTCCCAATACTCGGGTGAGGGCGTATTTGGTGTAAAGAGCTACGTCGTTGGGATTGTGTAGTAAATAAGCGTCGCTCCGAGTGTGCTGCACATTGAGCGATTGCGTCCACGACCGGTTGCCCATGTTCCAAAGTCCTCCTAAGCTGGCTTTATGGTGGCGAGCATGGCGAGCGTCCAAGGTCAAGCTCCAAGGCTCTTGCTTTTTTTGTCGCGTAATGATGTTGATGACTCCTCCAGCAGCGCTACTTCCGTAGAGAGCAGAGGCCGCTCCTTTTACAATTTCGATGCGCTCAATATCGTTCAAACTCAGGCGGGAGAAATCGACATTGTCCATCGTTTCGCCAGCTAAACGTTCGCCATCGACGAGAAACAAAACGCCCAAGCCCGAAAAACCAGCCATATTCATGTGCAGCTCTCCGCTGAGCGCATGCGTAAATTCGACACTGGGGAGCTCCTGCTGCAGGAGTTCGGGCAGGTGAGTCGCCCCACTTTGTCGAATTTGTTCGGCAGTGATGAGGCGGGTGTGTATGGGCGTATTAGCCAGTGTCTTTGGTGTGCGTGTGCCTGTGACGACGGCTGGGCTGAGCTGGCGATAGCGAGGGAGCGTGTCAGAAACCGTAGACCACGTCGAACTGGCGGCCACTTGTGGGGTCGCACAGCATAACAGAAGAGAAAAGAGTTTGGACATAGGGTTTCGGAAAAGAGGCGATGAGGTGTCGAAAAGGGAGGTAGGGAAATTCAATAGGGATACACATAGTCGATGCTCACGTAGCCTTTGACACCTGCGGGACTCATATAGTTGGAGAAGTGCAGCGCCGCCACGCTCCCATCTTGTAAGCGTAAAAGATAGACTTTCCCACTGGGATGATAGGTCGGAGGAGGATTCTGCACCCGCATATCCATCCAGCGTGAGAGGACGGGGTTGTATTCCGTATTATGATAGCCGATGTAATAGTTGAAGATACCTGTGAGGTCCTGATAAGCCCAATGGTCGCTCCAAATATCCTTTACGAAAGTTTGGCCCAATAGCTCCGCGCGATTTCCTTGGCGAAGGAGTTCGTCGATAGAGGAGTAGTGGGTTTCCAAAGCAGCTCCTCGGTGCGTACGCACATCGTAATGATGAAGCGCAAAATCCCATTGCGAAGGAGAGGGCATAGCATCGGTACGGATGAGCTCTTTTCGCTCGAAAGTAGAGGGCCACGTCACTTGCATATAGCTCACGCCCGATTTCCCATCCCATTGCCCACTGAGGCCTTCGGGGATATTGATGGACTGAATCTTGCGCTTGTGCAAGTCGATGTACACCCATTTCTTATAACTCACGACCTCTAAGTATAGTCGCCCTCTTCCTGTACTCTCATCGTGTTTTACAAAGCCATATTCCGTTCTCTCTTCTTCAGGTGCTTCGTCGTAGATGCCCCCCATAATACCATTGCATGCTGAGAGCAGCACGAGCTGTCCCAGCATGCAAAGGAGAGTGAATAAGGCTTTGTTCATTGCAGTTTTTCTGCGGGAGTGAACACATAAATCAAAGGCATGGGCATAGAGCCGGGTTTGAACGATACCGACAAGCCCAATTTGCCATTTTTGTCGATGGTACCAATCACCGTTCCCTCTGCCACTGTGTATTCTTTGGGAGAAACCTCAGGTCCTTTGCGTGGTTGCAAGGTCATAGACACGGTGGTTTGGACTTTACCCTTCAGAGAGGTGAGGCCGTCCTTGTTGGTGCTGGCCTGCACGTGCTTGATAATCATAGGGTCCGACTTGACGAAGGCATAAGGAGCAATTTCCGTGGTGATAGGGTGGTGGAAAGAACCGAGCGTTACAGTGTAGGTGCCATTGGCTTCTTTGGCAAGCGTCACCTTTTGTGAGGGAACGGTGCCCAAACTTAGTCCAGCCACGCTAATGAGGTTTTTCTCCTCATAAACTCCACTACGATCCACGAGTACTTGTTGGTTTTCGGCCTCGTCAGAGCAGGAAGAAAAAGCAACGGGAGCCAATGTTGCGGCCATCAAAGTGAGGCCAAAGAGCATTTTGAATTGCATAATACTAAGTGTTTTTCTAAAATCTGGGTGCAAAATTACGATATTCTTCTTCGCGCGTCAATCCTAAAAAATGAGGAATTTTCGTTTTTAGCTGTTTTTTACTCGCCTGGGGAAGTGCTTAGCGCATTCCTCTTGATTTGTATATCAGCTCCTTGGCGGCTCCAATCTCTTGAAATTTCTTTTCGGCAGCGCGACGAATGTCTTCGCCCAGCGAAGCCACCTTGTCTGGATGATGCTGCAAGGCCAAACGCTTGTAAGCTCGACGCACCTCTTCATCGCTCGCCGAGGGAGAAATGCCGAGTACGGCATAGGCCGCGTCAAGATTATTTTCGCCAAGATTCAGGAGAGAGTGGATTTCACTTTCGCTCACTCCCATAGCGCTTGCTACGCGTCGCACGGCGGCCACCTCTTCGGGATGGACGCTACCGTCGGCTTTGGCCAAATCGCAAAGAAAAGCTAAGAGCTGCAAGCGTTGTTCGTAGCTCATGGCTACGGCGATTTCTTGACAACTTTCTTCGATGAGGCGCTCGTAGGCCATTTGTCCTTCGCGATCTTCGATATTCTTGCGCTGTGCAAAAAGGCGTCGCACGATATCTTCGCCTTGTTCCACGGCCTGCTCACCAAAATTGTGGCGCAGGAATGTGCGCAGCAGCTCCATTTCGCTGTGCATCACGCGTCCGTCGGCCTGAACCACATAGGCCGAGAGTACCAAGAGCGAAAACAAAAAGCCGTTGCGCTCTTCTTCCTCGCTGTATGAATGAGGGCGAGAAGAGCTTTCCTGCTGGTTCGAGAGCATATCTTCGACCCAACCGCCCAATACCGCTCCTGCGAGAATGCCCAGTGGGCCAGTACCTGTGATGAATCCCAAGGCACCTCCAATCCAATGTCCAAGTCCCATAGTTCTGTTTGTTATATAAGGATGAGTGATTGCCTCCTCTTTCTTCGGAGAGAAACATAAAAAATAGGCAACGCTCCAATTCGAGCGTTGCCTATGTCCTTGTGTTGGGGTACCCGGACTCGAACCAGGAAAGACAGGACCAGAATCTGTAGTGTTGCCAATTACACCATACCCCAATCTCCATGAAATCAAGTTGCCCACTCGATTTCTGCGGGGAAGTCTGCAAAATCCTTATCAAAGACTCTTGCAGACTTAACCTCAGTGATCCGTTTGGGACTCGAACCCAAGACCCATACATTAAAAGTGTATTGCTCTACCAGCTGAGCTAACGGATCAAAGCAAACCAACACGAAATTTGGAAGCGTGGCTGTTTTAAGAGCCTTGTGCTGTTTGCGAGTGCAAAAGTAGAAAAAACTTTTTATCTCTCCAAACTTTTTAGGAGGAAAAACGAGGCTTCGCGCATTTCTCCCCTTGATGTTTCTCTTTTGCTGGGTATAAATGGCGATTTTCAGCTTTTCATTTTTGTGAGAATGGGTTTGTTGAGTCGCTTCCTGCGAAGGGGCAAAATGGGGCAATTCACTTTGCGGAGTCGATGGCTGGCTTGGAGTAGGGCGTTTGGGGATATCTGGGTGTGGGATTCTCGTATATGCTTTTCTACGTCCCACGCACGATGTTTTTCTTCCCACGCACGATTTTCTACGTCCCATCTAAAATTTTTTTCTTCCCATTGCCGACACGTTTCTTCCCATTGCGATTCCTCCCATCTTTCTTTTCTTGTGACAGGGGTCAAAGCGAACGGCTTTTGCCCCTGTCGCAGTGAGCATACATGGTAGAGCAGATATTTGTAGAGAGGCAGTCCTCACGCGCGCGCGTATCATATTTAAATGAGCGATTTTTCCTTCCATTGCCTCCACGATGGTGGCTTTTCGCTTGATAATCAATGCCTTTCTGTGTGGAAGTGGAGTGCATTTTCCGCATTTTCTTTTTCTTTCCCCTCCACATCTTACTGTTCTACTCATGGAAGCAAGGTGGAAGGGAAAAGTTGATGCCCTTCCATTTCAAATGCTTTGAAAATTAAAGAGTTGTAGAGCTTGTGGAAGCAATGGAAGGAAAAGTTTTTGTTCTTATGGGGGAGGTGCGCGCGCGAAGAGCTGATGGGAGCTCGGCTGCTTGTTGCAGGGAGTTGGCAGGTGGAGGGGCGGCTTGCGACAAAGTTGAGGCTGCAGGGGAGAAAAGATTTGTCCGTTTCAAAAATTATTTGTACCTTTGCGCCCGATTTAGAGTCTGTGTGGGGCCGAACAAGTGAGACTGCAAGAGTCTACGCCTCCCAGAAAAAACCGTTTTTCAAAATTTACAACATCTCATGTACGCAATCGTAGAGATCAACGGTCAGCAGTTTAAGGTGGAGCAGGGCAAGAAGCTCTTTGTCAATCACCTTCAAGGTGCCGAAGCCGGTCAAACTGTTGAATTCGACAAGGTGCTCCTCGTAGACAATGCTGGAGCTATCACTGTCGGTGCTCCCACTGTTTCTGGAGCAAAGGTAGTATGCGAAGTGCTCACTCCCCTCGTAAAGGGCGACAAGGTGCTCATCTTCCACAAGAAGCGTCGCAAGGGCTATCGCAAGCTCAATGGCTACCGCCATCAGTTCACAGAGGTTTCCATCAAGGAAGTTCTCGCCTAATTATTAACCCCTCCAAAATTGTAGAAGACAATGGCACACAAGAAAGGTGTAGGTAGTTCTAAGAACGGCCGCGAATCAGCTTCGCAACGACTCGGTGTTAAAATTTGGGGTGGTCAAACTTGCATCGCTGGCAACATCCTCGTTCGTCAGCGCGGCACCGTTCACTATCCTGGAAAGAATGTAGGTATGGGTAGCGATCACACGCTCTTTGCCCTCACCGATGGCGTCGTTACCTTCAAGCGCGGTCAGCGCGATCGTAGCGTGGTTTCGGTAGAACCTATCACAGAGGCTTAATGGGATAAATGTCCTTTACAACGACAGTATTCCAGGCTTTATGGCTCCGCTATCCTGTTTAGGATGGTGGAGCTTTTGTTTGGTTCTGTTCTCTTTTTTTACTGGTGGTGGATTTTTCTCTTTTTTTGTTTTGAAATCCTATATTCTCCTATAAGGGAGCACTGAAAGGAGGAATCTTGATATTTAAGCTCTTCAATTTTCTCCTGGTTGTGTTAATTAAACTTTTATTTTTGTGGAAATATAGTGAATGGGTTGCTTGCTTCGCGCAAAGCCTTTAAATTTGCATTGCAAATCCTTTTATTGTTTGTGAGATTAGTCTTTTGGCCTAATCCTATTTGGGGGATTTGGCTTGTTTTAGCTTATATAGAAAACAAAATACTATCAATGAGAAACTCTTTTCTTGTTCTTGCCCTATTCATGTGCGTTTTCTTTGGGGCGCAAGCTCAAAAGATTGTTGTAAAAAATAATCTTGTACAGGATGCTTTTGCAACCCCCAACCTCTCGCTCGAGGTGGCCATGGGTAAAAAGACTACTTTCGACCTCTCCTTTGGCGCAAACCTTTTCGGCAACGAAAAGGATGTGCGCAAGTTCAAGCATTTCATCGTGCAGCCAGAGTTGCGCTTTTGGACTTGTGAACGTTTCAATGGTTGGTTCTTTGGAGCGCATGCCTTGGGAGGACAGTACAACATTGCCAATTACAAACTTCCTTTTGGCATGCTCTCAGAGTTGGAGCATGAACGTCGTCAAGGCTGGTATGCTGGTCTTGGCGTGGGGGTAGGCTATCAATGGGTGCTCTCTCGACGTTGGAGTCTTGAGGCAGAGCTTGGAGGAGGTTACGTCTATACCGACTTCGATCGCTATGCTTGTGGCCAGTGTGGCAAACGCTTGTCCTCCGACAATAAGCACTATTTCGGCTTGACCAAAGCTGCGGTTTCTCTGGTATATGTAATACGATAATCTCTCGACGAGACGATACATTATGACAAAGAAAATTCTTTCCCTTTTGATGGCCTTCGCTGGTCTTGCACAAGTTGTAATGGCTCAGGGCTATACAGGTAGTCTTTCTTTCACTCCTGTGGCGGCAAAAAAACAAGGTGATTCCTTGCACCTGAATTTTGCAACAATGCTCGACGACGTTACACTGAAGAGTCGTGCCTCCTTGCTGCTCACCCCTCGTTTGGTTTCGGCCGATGGCACACACAGTTACGAGTTCAAACCCGTGCTTGTCGGAGGGCGCAATCGAGAAGTGATGTGGCGCCGTGGCGAGCTGCAACCTGCCGAGGTGCAGATGGTGCGCCGTCACAACGGGCGTCAAGAGTCTATACAGCATCATATCGCTGCTCCCTATTACGAATGGATGCGTTCTGCTCGCCTTTTGCTTGATGAGCAGGTGAGAGGGTGTGCCGCTTGTGAGCTGGCTACTCAGCGCTACACGCTTGCTCAGCGGCTCTTTAAGGAACCCTATAAGCCCTCCTTTATGCTGGCCTATATCACTCCAGAGGCAGAACCCGTAAAGGTGCGCGCCGATAAGTTTACGGCACGTTTCAATTTCCGTGTTAATCGTTCGGAGTTGTTGCCCAATTTGGGGAACAACGCCGCCGAGCTCCGTCGAGTAGATAGTGTAGCAACATCCATACTCAAAAATGCCGATGTGCAAATCAAGAACGTGAGCATTGATGGCTATGCCTCGCCCGAAGGTAATTTCAAGGCCAATACGACCTTGTCCTACAATCGCGCTGTTGCTTTTGTGAAGTATCTCAAGGCAACTTATAATTTAGGCACCGACCTCTTTGATGTCAAAGGGCACGGTGAGGACTGGGAAGGATTGCTCCAAGTCGTGAGCAAGACAGCCATGGCCGATAGAGAGCAGGTCATCGACATTATTCAAAACACGGCCGACGATGTGAAGCGCAAGCAGCAATTGAAAGCGCTTAGCGGTGGAGCTACCTATGCCCGCATGCTGCAAGAGCTCTATCCTCCTTTGCGTCGCACAGAGTATCAATTCACCTATCAAGTGCGCCCATTCTCTATCGAAGAAGCCTGTGTGCGCATCAAGACCAATCCTCAGTTGCTGAGCCTGAATGAGATGTATCTCGTGGCCAACTTCTACCCTGCAGGAAGCCCCGATCGGAAAGAAGCCCTCGAGAAAGCAGCTCAATTCTTCCCTCGCAATCCCGTGAGTCAGTTCAATGTCTTAGCGGGTCGTTTGGCCGAAGGTAAGAAAGAACAAAAGGCTTTGTCCTATTTGGAGAAATACGCAGCTTCAGCCCAACAACAGAATAATTTGGGCGTGGCTTATGCGCTTGAAGGAGATCTCGTGCGTGCTCGTGCTTGCTTCCAAAAAGCGCAAGAGCTCAAAGAGGCTCAGCATAATTTGGCCGAATTGGATAAAATGGAGAAGAACTAACGAAACGCAGAACGAACACTTTTCTTTGGGTCGCTCTTTGTTGCATGCCCTCCTTTTTCTTAGATCGTAGAATATTATTGTTTTAATTTTATTGTGTTATGAAGAAACAATTCTTTTTGGCTGCATTTATGCTGTTGGGAGCTGGTGTGGTAGCCACATCTTGCTCTAATGAGGATGTATCCGTGATCAATGATCGAAATCAGGGTACTACTCACATGTCTCTCCTTATCGGGCTTCCTCAAGCCAATGGAGCTCTCCGTGCTCCTGCTCAAGATGGTCAGGATAAGCCTCAGCCTGATTACAATCATGTGGGTGAATGGAAAGGCAAGGATTTGATTGAGAAAATCGTGGTTTATGTTTTTGCTGGTGAAGGAACAAAGGCTTTCGAAAAAGCTGTATCTTTTGAGGCAGGACAATTTCAGGTGATTCAACCCTCTACAGGTAATCAAGCCTTTATTAAACCTTTGAAAGGAATTAAAACCACCGCAGGTAAGAAGCAGGTTTATGTAGTAGTGAACCCCACTGCTGCTGTAGAAACTCTTTTGCCTCTGAGCGGTGCAGGTTTGACCGATGTGACAACATTTGAAACGAAACTTCATTCTGATGAATTGGCTTTCGCTGGTACAGGAGTAGCTACTAAAACGACTAATCCCGTCAAAACTAATGCTGACGAAATTGCTGAAATCAAATCCGGAAAGGATAAGATTCTCATGACGGGAGAAAGTAGTCTGGTGGTAGATGTACTACCTGGTATTACGGAGCATACGACAATCAATACCACGAAGAATCGTGCTGCTGTAACTGTACAGCGTGCTGTTGCTCGAGTACTTGTTTCTACTAAGGATGTTGAGTATACAATTTATGGAGATAGTCCTCAGACACTGGCGGTCGAAGATCATGAAGAACTGGGTACATTAACTGATTTGCGTTTTGTTGTTGGTCAGGGAGAACGAAAGCTCTTCTTTACCCAACAAAAATCGGCAACCCCTGATGTTTGGGCTTTCAAAACTCCTGCTTCTGAGTTTGTTCCTGCGGGAGATACTTACAATACTGCGGGAGGAACAGATGCTGTAAAGGCTACTCAGCACTATGATTACGCAGGTTTGTGGAAAGAATATAAGGCTCCAGAAACAGGTATTTCTGGAATGACTATTACTCAACGTAATTGGCATGCTAATGCTGGTACAGATATCCCCAATGGCTTAGATGCGGCTGTATCTGGTGAGTTCCTTCTCCCCAATACTCACGCGTATGCTGCTGCTCCAGCTGAAGGTGTAGATTACACAGGTGGTTATCGTAAAGGTAATACTGCTTATGTTCTTGTACGTGGTAAGTTTACTCCTAAGTATGTGACTGCAGCTGATGGAGGGGTTTCTGTAGCTACTCCAGCAAGCTTTAATGGATACGCAGAGGGCAAGTTGAATGATGCGGATCCTCAAACGGCCTATGATGCAGCTCCTAAGGGAACTTTTGTGTTGGGAAGCAATGGACATTATTATGCCAATCTGAAAGATGCACAAACTCATGTTCCAGGTATGGAATGTTCTGTATATGTGGGAGGTAAGGTGTTGTATTTTGCTTGGATCAACCCAGATCAAGCAACAGCAGGTGCAGCTGCAACTGCTCCACGTTGGTTTAACTCTCCCGTTATTCGCAATAATATCTATCATATTCAGATTAAGGGAGTGAGCAAGATTGGGCTTAACTGGAATCCTTTGGTGCCTGGTGATCCTCAGTCTCCTAATAACCCTGACCCCAAACCAAAGAATCCAAAAGAACCTAAGAAGCCAGGAACGGATCCTAATGACCCCCTTACTCCTAAGGATACTTGGATGAGTGTTGAGGCTACAATTTTGCCTTGGCAAGTACACTCTTATGAAATTGATCTTCAATAAGGATTGATTCGCTGTTGTCTTAAAGACAGTTTGTAATAATGCCAGCAGAGCAGTGATGCTCGCTGCTCTGCTGGTTTTCTTTTTAATTTAATCAATAAACCCAATAGATGAATAAGTTTTTCCGCCCCATGCTTTTACTCCTTGGCATAGGAACGATGATGAGTTGTGACAGTCTCATTTATGACGACTTGAGCAACTGTCCCACGGGCGTTTATGTGAATTTTTTCAGCAAAACTCCTTGTGCGAAAGATTCCTCCTATTTGGGTGAGGTGTCCAAGCTCCATCTTTTTGCTTTCGAGAACGATAGTCTTCTCGCTGATTATAAGGTGTTGGATAAACCTACACTGAGTAAGGAGTACACAACGTTGATGAATCTGCCCCAAGGCGCTTATAAGTTTTACGCTTGGGCAGGAGCAGAAAATTCTCTTTTTGAGCTTCCCGATTTTCGTCGAGGAGTCACCAAAAAGGAAGATTTGATGTATACCCTCAAAACTGAAAATGGAAAGGCCGCAGACCTCACGAGCAAAAGACTCTGGGGAGGTGAAAACAATAGTGTGGTCGTTCTTAAAGATCCTGCTGAAAATGGCACGGATTACCAACATACGGCAGTCAATCTGCTTGAAAAAACCAATCGAGTGAATGTAGAACTCGTGATTGATGAGTCTATTTATCGCTCCATTGCCACAACGAAGCCACAAGATTTCCGTATAGAGCTTCTTGCCGGCAATACTCAAGGAAATATCAATGCTACGATGCCCAAGGGACAAGCCCAAGTGACTTACCCCTCTAAGGTGGAGTACAAAGAAAAGTCCGCAATCTTTAGCTATAATATCCTCGATATACAATCTGGCTACAATAGCATCCTTCGTTTGCACAACCTACAGAAGAATGTGGATATCAAGGGCGCCGAAGATAAGGATATCGATTTGATTGCTGCGATCCACTTCTTGGCCTTGCAGAAAAACATCGACTTGAGCTGCATGCACGACTTTAACATCAAGGTGTTGGTTAAGGATAAGTGCGCAGACTGTGGCACATTTATGTGTCAAATCATTCAAATCAACGACTGGGAAGTGCATAGCTATGTTTGGACTCCAGGAGCTGATCTCTAAATAAATCCAACAACCAAGCCCGTAGGCTTGCTTTCTATCATTTATGAAACATCGAACTTATATAGGCTTTCATCTCTTGACCGCGATAGTACTTTTACTTTCGCTATTCGGAGGATTGTCTAGCTGCCAAGAAACTTTCGTGGAAGAAAAGCAGCTGGAGAGTCAAGCTCTTTATATGTCTACATCGGTGCAGATCGTTCCAAGTACTCGTGCGCCAGGCACACCTGTTGCCGAGGATGAAATCGTCAACACCATTCGACTCATCATTTTCGACTCTGCTACGGGGAATGTACTTCATAATGTAAAGCACAACGCATCGGAATTTACGAAGCAGCTACCCGGAACGGCTTCCGTCTGGAAGCACCCGTTTAAGATAACACCAGGTTTGCGCGATTTCTACTTCATTGCCAATGAAGATGGTTGGCCTACTCTTTCGGCTGCGCTCGCTACGATTACTAATCGACGTCAGCTGTATCATGATGATGCATTTACAAAATTGGAGTACGAACCTAATTATAAGCCGACTGCTACTCGTCCCATACTGATGACACAGGCTTATCATGGTAAGAACATCCAACAAATTCGCAATGGCAAGGGAACGCAAGCCGATCCGCAGCACTTCGAGGCTGAAGGAGATGAGCGAGTCGAGCTTATACGTACTTTGGCAAAAGTACGCTTGACGGTGCGAAAGGTGGCTTATGTGGAGCAAACAACAGCAGGTTATGCCGCTTCAAAGTTGCAGTTTCGAAACTTCAAGAACTTCCAAGCGCTCAAGCTGATCAATGTTCCTCAGTATTTTTCCCTTTTCGCTAATCCTTATTTTAGTCAGCAATATCTTCCTGGGAAAAACACGACAGCTGAACTTTACAATACGTTGACGCCAGGAACCCAGGAAAAGGTTATAGAGCCAAATGCTGCTGCTGGTGTTGTGAACAATGTCGCGACTTATCATCAAGCTTCTGTTACGAATGTGAATATCCCCTCTGAGGGAGGAGGAAATCACAATACTTCTGTGACGCAGCTTTATGATTATTCTACAGTAATGTATGTCCCCGAGTTTTTACGTGCCAAGGGCAACCTTACTGAAGAAAAGAAAGGACAAGATTTGTCTTCCAAAGCAATGACCTTGGGCTTTTACAGCGATGGAGATATCTTGACTTATAAGGCCTCTATAGACCATGGAGAAAACAAAGATGTTTTTGATTGGACAACGAATGCTTCCTCTACCTCCAATACGAGTAAATTTGTATTGCCCAATGCCGCAGATACTTACTCGCGTTATTCTGTAGTTCGTAATAATTTCTACGATATCGTAGCAGAGGAGGCCTATCCGCAACTGCACCTTTGTTTCAATGTCCGTCCTTGGCAAGATGATTTCTTTCATGTTTACGTAGGACCATATTTTAATGTCTACGTCGATGACCCTACCTTTTCTTCACCAACTTGTAAGGTTCGTATCATCACCTCTGAAGCTCATGGAGTACCTGCCGACTTTAGAGTTTGTGTCATGAAGGTAGGAACTACTGAAACTGTTACGCATACTAATCCTGCTCATCAGAGCTTCACCGAGCATACTTTTACTCTGGCGAGTCCTCTCGCAGCAGGAGCTAATGTGCTGCAGATTTTCTACAAACACGAGTTGCTTACAACTCTCAAGAAACCTTGATTATGAAGCTTAAGCATTACTTCTCTTTCGGCTTATTTCTGTCTCTGCTGCTTTTTGTAAGTTGCGGACAGGAGTACGTGCCCGAAGGAAGAAAAGTGTTTGACAAACTACACCTTGAGTTTGATTTTGCAGGAATGCAAGATGTGGTTGTGCGCAGTACAACAGAAGGCAATGCGGATGAAAATCGAGTAGAATCGTTACTGATTGTCTTTTTTGATGCCGCAGGCAATAAAGTCAAATTTATAGGACAAAAGAATCCTTACTTCCTTTATAATGCGATTACTCGCGATCCTAACGAGTGGGTTGGCAATGTGGCCACTTCTCATAAGGTCATTCTTCCTATCGCTCCCGAAGAGGCAATCGACAAAACTGTGGTAGTGATAGCCAACTCTTCGCCTGCATTGCGTGATGCTCTCACAGAAGCTGCGGGAGGAAATGAAATTAAGACGAAGACCGAATTTGAAAAATATCGTGCTAAGGAAATCGCCGATGCAGATAAAATGACATATCCCTTTTTGATGAAAGGAGAAACGAAGGTTACGTCGACGATTATTCCCAACGTTCATCAAAAAAGCACGATTCCTGTACATTTAGAACGTGCGATTGCCCGTGTGGATTTTATCCTACATTACGATTGGGAGAAGCTCGTTCCTATGCACAATACGGAACGAGGTTATCGGATGCTACAGTGTTTTGACAAGGAAACCTACGTTGGAGTACATCAGGGAATTGAACATCGTGTAGATGGAGTGAAAACTGTTCTACCTGCTACGACGACGGCTGCCCCGACCACCGTATTCACAGCCTATATAAATGAGTATGCGCTGCCAGACGATAACCCTCCTGCTGTGAAGACACCTCATGTCCTTTTGGAGTTACCTGCTGTATTGGGGAAAAAATGGGCTGCAGATAATGCCCCTTATTTTCCTCCTCCTGCAGGAGGAGTCGAGGAGTTTGACACTACTCCTGTTGTGAACTTCTACAAACTTGTTATGCCGCGCAAAATCTTGCGCAATCATTACTATCGTGTTCATGTTCATATTATAGGGCCAGGAGCTGCTGATGCGGATTCCGCTGTTCCTATAAGAGTGAATTTTAAGGTTGCTCCTTGGGATGAAATAATTACATATCCAGGTTTTGGAGCATATACGTAAAACAAGGAGTAGTCCTTAGTAACTGATATACTATGAAGTCATACGGCTCTTATTACCTATTATTGCTTTTTCTCTCGTTTCTTTTTTCTTGTCAAGATGAAGAAATGGTGGAGCGAGGAAAAGGTGCAGTTGAAAAAATATCGGCTTCTTTCAGATTATCCCAACATGCTCCTGGAGTAACTCCTGGGGAAAACTATTTTGACGAAGATTTTGTTGGCAATGTACACCTTGTTGGAGCTGCTACTGCTAACACTTCAGGCAATGTTGCTGACTTTCAGATTTCGGCTTTTCAGGGAAAGCAGGCTCTCTTTTTTGTCGCTAATATGAGGGAGCTTCCCCTTAACCATACCGAGTTTAATACGAAGCATTTTCTTTCGGAGCCTTATATTGCAATTAAAGGTATAGATCCCTTGAATCTTCCAATGGTTGCTACTCTTCAAGATGTGGAATGTAGAACGAGTACAGCTGGGGGAAGTGCAACAACGATGTTGTACCAAAAAGGAACCCCCATAGGAGCTGCTACTCCGATATCTCTAAAGCGAGTTTTTGCCCGCGTTGATTGTCAACTCATAAATGTAGCTTATGAATTGGAGGCAAATCCGGGTGCGAAGCTTGAACTAATCAATGTTCCACGCTATTTCCAATTGGGTTCTCCTATCAATGATTATGATTTATGGAACAAGGCAGATAAATATCCCGATAGATTTGACGCAAGTGTGCTTAAATACTCATGGAGAGTTTTCTCTGTACCTGCCTGAGCACTATGTTTCTCATCCTGGTTTTAATGAAGTTGAAGAGGGGGCAAATATGACCAGAATTCGCATCAACTATGGAGCAACCCAAGAATTTGGCATACCCATCGGTAAAAAAGAAGGCGGCTTTGATTTTGGACAAATCAGTCGTAACAAAGTCTATCAGATAGCAAGATAGAGGTGAACTGCCTCAATTTGAAGCTATTACTAATAGAAATGTGTAATGAATACCTTATATAACCTATTGTCGATCTTGAACTCTCGTAGCAAGAAGTCTCGTTGCTATGGGAAAGCCCTTTTGCTACTCTTGTTGTTGAAGGGGGGAGCGAGCTATGGCCAATCTCCAGTTCCTGCTTTTGGATGGACCAGCAACTTGCTGCGACGTATAGAGGTCGTAAAAGCGGATAAAACGGGAACTGTCACTTTTACATTGGCTCCAGAAGATCAAAATAAGGTAGCTCGTAGCCATTGGCCCATTGTTTTTATTGATTATACTAACAATGGCCAGCAAGTCACGCAAATGTATAACCTTTGCAAGGACACTGATTTCACTGTCAATGTTGGTACTGCTGATGGCAAAGTCACGATTTATGGTGAAGACGGAGTCTGGAAATTGGTTGCTAAGGAGCAAGGCTTAAAAGACGCAAAATTGGAGAAGGCTACCAATTTGCGTTATGTCGATCTTAGCGATAATCTTTTGGGTACTGCTAATTCAGAACATAAGTATGCTTTTGCAACCATCCGTAGAGGAAGTGCCACAGTTGAGGGCGAGGGGAATCCTCATTTGCAGTCGCTGTATCTGAATAACAATCGACTCAAAGTGATAGGATTACAGGAGGACCACAAGAATTCCTTAGAGGAACTTTATCTTTCTGAGAACCTTTTCTCTAACATGACTTTGCAACTTTATGGTAAACTTACTCGTATTGATTTGAGTAAGAATTTGTTGGAGTCCTTCAAAGTCAAATCTTCAATGAGTGCATCTACTCGACAAATCTATGTTGGAGGAGATTATGCAGCTTTCAACCAAACTCCTGCGAGTGGCATTTATAAAACGAAGAATAAAGCAGACAATTTACTTGATCTGTCGGTCAATAAACTCAATATCGCGACATTACCTCCACTTCCTACCAACTTAGATAAGGAGAACTATATTTTTACCTTGCAAGAGCGCTATCGTTTGAAACCCTCAGCAAAGGGAGATGATGTATATGAACCTGGCGAGTTGATAGATGTGAACGATCAGTTTAAGGCTTCGAAGTTATCTGGAGGAGCTCAAACTGAGTATGAATGGTATGTCGAAGACGATGCAGCCACCGATGGTTATCGTAAACTGAAACGTATAGGTCGCGATGACCCAGATGGCGATTATGAAACAGATGGTTTTGGACGTTTCAAATTTCGTCGTGGATATGGTCCCAAAACTCATCTTTTTGTTGCGATGACAAACTCTGCCTTTACGGTTGGTGATGCCTCCAACAAAAGATTGCTCGAAAGTTTTGAGCGACTGGCTACACCTGATCCTACCACTTATGCTGATGGATTTGATGGTGTCACCCATCAGCCTGGGGGAGTTACTCCTTCGCTTGACAAACGTAGCTATAAGGACGCCTCAGGAAGAGTGAAGCTCAATAACGCCATTGGCGATGGTGAGGGACGTGCTGCTAATCAGCGTTTCTTCCGTTCCAATACGATTACGCTCGATGCGACTCGTCGTAACTATTGGTATGGATATATTGACAATGATTGGGCTAGAGCGGAAAACTGGACTTCTCGATTTGTTCCTCCTACCAAGCCTTCGGAGTATAAGGCTAATGAGGAATCTTCTGTTGTTTTTGCTGACAATCGTAACTTTGGTTCCTCGGCCATACGCAATTTGCATGTCGATGAAAATCGTCAAATTTACGAGTATGTCAATCTGAGTAATTCGATAAGGGGTATTGTCGTTCCGAGTAACAAACAACTCAGAATAACAAAAGGAGCATTATTGGGGCTTGCTAAAGTTTTGTCTATCAAGCCCACTCCCCATATTTCGATATCTCCCTCGTATGAGCAACGTACGATGGTGAAGGATAATGCGGCTCAGCCTATGGGAACACTCCTTTTCGGAGAAGTGGGTAAATCTCCACAAGCCTCTCTTTTTGCAGCGAACGAAGCTGAATATGTAGCTGTCGATCAATTAAGCTCCACTGTAGGTTTGACAGAGTTAGAGGTACTTTTCCAAAAGAAATCCGTGCTCAACAAGACGCAGACGTTTACTCATTATCCTGCTACGGTCGATTTCTATTCAAAAGCCTTCGATGGTAATCGCAATAAGCAGGATGTGACTTGGCAGTATTTCGGAACGCCTTTGGTTAATGCGGTTCCTAATATGATATTCCAACCTACGACTTGGGTGCGCAAGTACAATCGTGAGAAGAAAGATGATCACGACGAGAAGTGGGAGGAAATAGATGAAACCCAAAACATGGCGGTTGGAGAAGCCTATGAAATTTCTCAACCTGCTCCGTTTACTTATCACTTCCGTGGAAACTTGTTTACGGAGGATTTCAGTAAACCTGTGTCTAACGTCGCTTCAGCAGATACTCCCTATGCTAATTGGAACATTTATGCCAATCCTTATACTGCCGCGATGTGTATTCGACAGATGCAAGTGACGGGCGATGTTGAGAAAGTGGTCTATCTTTACAATACCGGAACACGTAAGCAGTGGAAGAGTAAGAATCAACAGGCAGCTCCCAGTGGAGGAGATGCCGGACATGACCCTGGTTACTACACAGCAGTCCCCATAGAGGTAGCCGGCCGTGTACCAGGCGTGCCTAAGGAGATTCCTTCGCTGAATAGCTTCGCTTTGAAAGCCAATGGAGTGGGCACTGTCAACTTTGCTTACAAAAACTTGGTGAAAAATGACCTTGTAAGCCGTAGCGCAGAGAAGACTTCTCCTTTGCCCTCGCTCATCGTTGAAGTCGAATCGGAAAATTCTGCCGACCGCGTCATTTTGGCCGAAGCCCAAGAAGCTACTTCGCGCTATGATGATGGCTACGATGGTGAAAAGATTTTTGCAGCTGGAGCACCACAACTTTATGCCGCCAGCGACCGCAAGTACGAAGTGTCTTCCATGGACGAAATCGACAATACGGAACTTGGTTTCGTAGCTGGAGATGAGGCTAAGGACTATACGCTGAATTTCACCATGAGTGAAGAGCTCGCAACGCGCCAGTATTACCTCCTCGACCGCAAAACGGGTATTACGCAAGCTGTGCAGAGTGGCGATACATATCGTTTCACGGCGAGCCCTGCTGACGCACCTAATCGCTTCTTGCTGAGCACGAAGGCCTCTATGCTTGATGTAGCTCCTGCGGGGACGAGCATCGACTTGCGTATATCGTCCGAACGTAAGCTCACCGCGACCAATCACACGCAAGAAGAAGCCACAGTCGAAGTGTTTGACTTGAAGGGTAAGCGTGTGCACAGCTTTACCGTATCGGCTGGTGAAAGTGTGACGCAAAACATAGATGGTGCTGGCGTTTACGTGGTGAAAGCCAGCAATAGTCAAGCCATGGTTGTAGAGCGTTATCGTGTGTTCTAAACCTCGGTTGTTAGTTTATATAGACTTCTTAGTTCTTACTTCTTTGTGAGAGGAACTGAGAAGTCTTTTTGATTGCGGAAGCCCCTTGCTTTTGTGTTGCGCGCGATTTGCTCAATTCGTCAAAAGTCTTTACCTTTGCGAAAAACGTAATCATTATGCCTCTCAAAGCCAATAAAGACCTAAAACTTTACTATTCCATCGGCGAAGTTGCCGAAATGTTTGGTGTTGCCGATACTTTGTTGCGCTTTTGGGAACGTGAATTTCCCCAAATACAACCCAAGAAGGGCGGCCGTGGCATTCGCCAGTATACCAAGGAGGATATAGAAATAATTCGGGTCATCTATAATCTTGTCAAGGTGCGTGGCTTGCGCTTAGAAGCTGCCCGTGAGGTGCTACGCAAGAACCATGAAGGAACCGTGCAGCAAACGGAAGTTGTGGATCGCCTACGTAAATTGCGCGAAGAACTGATGCTGATGAAACGAGAACTGGGTGGCTTGTAGCGCCCCTTATCTTTTGCCTATGGGCTTTTTATGGTTGCTATCCGGCATGATTGCGGGTAGCAATTTTCTTTTTGGTAGACTGTGACAGGAAAAAGGGCGATTTCGATATCGCCTTTCTTTATCGTGCAACGGCCTTGGATTTAGCTTGAGAGGCGTTGGGTGCATGGAGCTTTCTACTCACGAAACCTTGTCTTTTTGCGTAGAATTTACTATCTTTGCAGCCGCAAGCACGCGAAAATGTCAAAGTTGCGTGCTGCTGCAAACTTATGAAAATCAAAGAAGTCGTAGAGGCCCTTGAAAAGTTTGCTCCGCTGCCCCTGCAGGAAAGCTATGATAATGCTGGCTTGCAGGTTGGAATAACAGGGAGTGAGTGTTCAGGGGCATTATTGTGCCTTGACGTGACCGAAGAGGTCATCGAAGAGGCTGTGCGCGAGGGTTTTAACCTCGTGATAGCCCATCATCCCATTTTATTTCGCGGCCTGAAGCGCATCACTATCGATACGCAAGTGGAGCGTTGCGTACGTTTGGCCATTCGTCACGATATTGCTTTGTATGCTTCCCATACCAATCTGGATAATGCCCTCGGCGGCGTCTCCTTTGAGATGGCCCAGCGCATGGGACTGCAGGAGGTGAGCTTTTTGGAACCTTCGGCCGACGGGCAGAGTGGCAGCGGCGTGGTGGGCATGCTCCTCACGCCCACTGATGCCGAAACCTACTTGAAAACGCTCAAAAACCTTTTTGGTGTTGAATGTTTACAGTACACCCCTGGCCCTAAGTCGAAAATATCTCGTGTGGCTCTTTGTGGTGGTTCGGGCGATTTTCTCATTGATGCTGCCGTGCGTGCCCAAGCCGATTTGTTTGTGACGGGCGAGATAGGCTATCATCGCTTCTTTGGTCGCGAGGGCGAATTGTGGTTGGCAGCTCTCGGTCACTATCAGAGCGAGCGTTTCACCATCGAATTGATGGAGCGCATTGTGCGCCAAGCTCACCCACAACTGCGCACTAAGGCTACTCACATTCATACCAATCCGATACAATATATCTAAGATAAAACCTATGGCAAAAAAGGAACAAGTGGCCGACATGACGGTCGAACAACGATTGAAGAACCTCTATCAGCTCCAATCGAAGCTGTCCGAGATTGACCGCATCAAGATTTTGCGCGGCGAGTTGCCCCTCGAAGTGCAGGACCTCGAGGACGAAATCGAAGGCTTGCAGCATCGCTTGGATCGTTATGCCGATGATATTGCACAGCTCAACAACGACATTGCCCAACGTCGCGATGCCATTGTGCAAGCGCAGGAGTTGATGCAACGCTACGAGAAGCAGCTCGAAGAAGTGCGCAACAATCGTGAGTACGACAATCTGACGAAGGAAATCGAATTCCAGAGTCTTGAAATCGAACTCTTGAAGAAAAAAATAGGCGAAGCCGAACGTAGCCTGACGACTAAACAAGCCGATTTGGATCGTGGCCGTGCTCAGCTGTCTGATCGCCAAAGCGAACTCGATGTGAAGCGTGGCGAACTCGACGAAATCGTAGAAGAAACAAAGGCCGAGGAAGAAAAACTCCGTGAGAAGGCTTTGCAAATCGAAACGACCATTGAGCCTCGATTGCTCACGGCCTTCAAGCGCATCCGCAAGAGTTCGCGCAATGGTTTGGGCATCGTCTATGTGCAGCGCGATGCTTGTGGTGGTTGTTTCAACAAGATTCCGCCTCAGCGCCAGCTTGACATTCGTATGCGCAAAAAGGTGATTGTGTGCGAATACTGCGGTCGTATCATGATCGACCCAGAACTGGCAGGTATTAAAATCGAAAAGCCCGCGGAGGAAAAGCCTAAGCGTCGCACAGCTACCCGTCGCAAGAAGACGGAGGAAAGCTCCGAGGCTTAATCTGCATGGCCCTTTAGGGCTTACGCTTGGAGTTTCGGAGCGCTGTCTTAAGCCCTATTCTCCACAGCAGTATGCATCGTAAATCCAAAGGAGCTGCGCCGAAATGTACATTTCGGTACAGCTCCTTTTTTATAGGATTTTTTCTTATTCTTCTCCCAATCTGAGTATGAAGATATTGTTGCTCGTCGTGGGCCGCACGACCGATAAACATCTCTCGGCACTCCTGGCCGATTATAACGCACGCATACCTCACTATATTCCCTATGAGATGGAGGTGATTCCTGAATTGAAATCGACCAAATCGCTCAGTGCCGAGCAGCAAAAAGAGCGTGAGGGCGAGCTCATCGTCAAGTCGCTACGCGAAGGCGACTGGCTGGTGCTGCTGGACGAAGGCGGCAAGGAGTTGCGCTCGATAGAATTTGCCGACTATTTGCAAAAGCGGCAACACTCCGTGTCGCGGCGTTTGGTTTTTGTCGTTGGTGGTCCTTATGGCTTTTCGTCGTCAGTTTATGCCTTGGCCAAGGAAAAACTGTCGCTTTCACGCATGACTTTCTCGCATCAGATGGTACGGCTCTTTATGGCCGAGCAGATTTATCGCGCCATGACCATTTTGCGAGGCGAGCCCTATCACCATGAATAGATGCTTTGCAAAGCGCTTGGGCCGCTGGAAAATCCTATGTGGGAAGGAGAAAAATCTACGTGGGAAGGAAAAAATCCTACGTGGGACGCAGGATTTTCTACGTGGGACGCAGAAAAAACGGCATGGGAGCTTGCTTCTCTCTTTTTGTTTCTTGGGGCTTTTTCTGCTGTTGTCCTCTTGGACAGAGAAGCAAGAGGCGCGGCGCTATCGGGTGATGTGGTGGAACGTAGAAAATCTTTTTGACACGCTGCACGATGAGGGACACGACGATACCGAATTTCTCCCCACTGCTGCCCGCACTTGGGATAGTCGTCGCTATTGGAGCAAGCAAGGAGCTTTGGCCCACCACATCTTGGCGCTGGGAGGCTGGCAACCGGTCGATTTGGTGGGGATGTGTGAAGTGGAAAACGACAGTGTGCTCCATCACTTGGTGCATCGTACGCGTTTAGCTCGATTGGGCTATGAGTATGTGATGACCCGCAGTGCCGATCGCCGCGGTGTAGACGTGGCTTTGTTGTATCAACCCGAGAGTTTTCGACTCCTCGAGGTGCACACCTTCCGCATCCCCTACGACGAGCAGCGCGAGCGTCCCACCCGCGACCTGTTGCTCTGTTCGGGACAAGTGCCTCATGGCGATACGCTCGACGTGGTGTTGGCTCATTTGCCCTCACGACGAGGAGGGGCCTCGCGCTCCGAAAGTTATCGTCTGCGCTGCACGCGCCGCATCGCTCAAATCGTCGATAGCTTGTCGGGGGTGCGCCAGCATTTTCAAATGCTTTGCATGGGCGATTTTAACGACGAAGCCACCGACCGCTCCGTTCGGGAGGGAATAGGCACACGCTTGGTGGCGCTCTCGCACACGGCCACTCCGCTTCCTCTGCCACAGGAGGGGAGCATAGAGGGAACTTATTTCTTTCGTGGCGCATGGAGTCGCATCGATCAGATGCTTGTTTCTCCCTCCCTGCTTTCTCCCTCTGCTCCTTTGCGTACGGACGTTCTGCATTGTCACATTTATGCTCCTCCTTCTCTGCTCGAAGCGGCTGTCCCTATGGGGGTGCAACCTCGTCGCAACTACCGAGGCCCGCACTATCATGGTGGGGTGAGCGACCACCTTCCGCTCTTTCTCGACTTGTATTATTGATAGAATCTATTGCAGATAAGTTTTTATCTGTTGGATTTTGCAATAAAAAGTCCTACCTTTGCACCATCAAACAATAAAACCATAAGACAATGAAAACGAATTCTTACATCCACATTTCTGAGGAGCAAGCAGCTCCCGTAGTAGCAGGTTTGTCACAACTCTTGGCCGATTTGCAAATTTTCTACTCCAACCTCCGTGGTTTCCACTGGAACATCAAGGGTGCCAATTTCTATTCGCTCCACGAGGCTTTCGAGAACTACTACAACGAGGTTAATGAGAAAATCGACGAAGTTGCCGAGCGCATTCTTCAACTCGGTGCTATTCCCGAACACCGCTTTGCTCAATATGCACACACTTCAAAGGTGGAGCAAACGGGCGTAGTGAGCGATGGCCAAGAAGCTCTTCGCAACATCCTCGAAACCTTCCGTCACTTGCTGGCACAAGAGCGCAGCGTGCTCGAAGCCGCTCAAGAGGCTGGCGACGAAGTAACGGCTGGCTTGATGGGCGACTACATGGCTGCCCAAGAGAAGCAAGTGTGGATGCTCGTGGCTACACTGAGCTAATCGACACGTCGTTCCTATTTTTTATTTGGTGCGCTATATACACCTCTCTGTTCGACATCGTGAACAGGGAGGTGTAGTTTTTGTGCTGCTTGTAGGTAGTGTGTGCGCTGATAGGGCGATAGCGAAGCGCACAAGACGAGCAGACGCGGCTTATAGTGCCGTAGCAAATGGGGTAGTCTTCCTCGTGCTCCACGAAGCAACAATAGGGCATCGACAAGGAGAGGCTCGCGAGGATAGGTGTAGGCAAGAGCATCGTCGACCACGGCCCAACGCTGCCCAGCAAAGCAAAGAACGTGGGGTATGGCCAGCAGGGCAGGGTGTGTGTTGAGTTGGGCACAGCCCGAGGAATTGTGGAGCAGCGTGAGCGGTAGTTTTTCGACTTGCCACTTTTGTGGTTGCCACCAGTTGCGCGCTGTTGCTCCCAATGCTTGCTTGGCCAAGAGCGTATCGGAAGCTAAAAGAACACTTTTCCCCGAAGGAGAAAGACAATGAATGGCCGTGAGTTTTTGGTGACGATACAAGAGGATTTGGGGCTGGGATAGGGGAGTGGGCTGTGCATCAAGGAGTAGCGAAGCTCCTAAGGCTAAGCAACTGAAACCTATGCTTCCATACCGTTGCAGCGGAGAGAACCTGCGCCAGTGAGCTTGACACCACAGCACAAGGAGGAGCAGCCCGTAGGCTAAGCATACGCTGCGTGCAGAAGGCCATAGCGACCAAGAAGAGAAGGGGAGATGCGTGAGCTGCTGTAAGAAAAGGGCTATTCCATCTAAGAGCAGCGTAAGTGCTTGAGCCAAGAGGCTTTTTCCAAAGGGGAGAAGGAGAAAAAGCAGTGCACCTGCAAGTATCAGATAGGCCGCGGGAACGATGAGTAGGCTACTGAGTAGCCCCGTCCAGGAAAGTTGATGAAAATAGAAAGCGACCAGTGGGGCCGTGGCCAGCTGTGCAAAAAAGGACACGAGCAGCAATTCCCACAGGGCTAAGGCCAAGCGTTTGAGCGCAATCAAGGCGGGAGGAGTTGCATGCCCGCCTAAGACTAAGGCCTCGCGAGGACTGATGGGAAAGAAGGCAGAGGGAGTGGGAATGAGGGGACGAAACAAGACAATGCCTGCCACGGCGGCACAAGAAAGTTGAAACCCGACGTCAAAGAGCCATTGCGGCGACCACAAGAGTAGGAGAATGGCCGAGAGCGTGAGGCTGTGGAGAGCTCCTGAACGACGAGCAAAAAGCTGGAAAATCTGCGCTAAACTGAGCATAAGCGCTGCGCGAAGGAGCGAAAGCGGAAAACCTGCGACAAAAACGAAAGTCCAAATGAATAGAAGGCCAAGTAGCACGACTGCTAATTGAAGTAGGCGGTTATTGTAGCGTCGTAGCCGTGTGGTGAGCCCTTGAACAAGAAGAAAGAGAATGGAGAGGTGCAAGCCCGAGAGGGCCAACACGTGGCTGCTACCCGTTTGTGCGTACAATGCGCGAGTTTCGGGGTCGAGCAGGCTGCGTTCGCCCAAGGTCATTGCCGCCAGGACACCGAGAGTGCGGCCGTGAAAGTGAGAGCGATATTTCTCCACGAGGGTTTCGCGCAGCAGGAGTGCGCGCTCGCGCAAGGTGAGCGAAGCCCCTATGGGACTGATGCACCAATCGTGGCGAAACACAAGCGCTGTGCCTGAGATGCCTTGTTGACGCAGGTAGGCTGCCCGATTGCTTTCGCCTGGATTGCGCAATGAACTGGGGGAGGATATCGTGGTGTGCAGGAACAGTGCATCGCCTATGCGAGGGCTTACGTCTTGTTCCACCAGCAGGAGTTCGACGAGGCGATCACGTACGGGAGCATCCAGCAGGCGGGCACGTACGCGCCAACTTTTGGAAAGTGGCTTGGGGGTGTCAATGACGACGGCTCGGTAGCTTTGTGCTTGCTGCGGCCATGAGCAAGTTTGGCTTTGTCGCACACTGACCAAGAGGGCCATACCGAGTAGCAGAGTGCCTCCTTGGAGCAACCACAAAGCAGAGCGGTGCCTCCACAAAGCCAAGCCCCAGCAGAGCAACATGCCCGTCCACAAGAGAAAGAGGAGCCACGAGTAGGCCGTGAGCGAAAAGAAAAACCACTCCCCCACAGCGATGCCTGCCGCTAAGGGCAAGAGGATGCGCAGTAGGGGAGTGGTGAAATGAGCTTGCATCGTAGAAAACTTTGAAAGCACTGACGATAGGAAGAGAGCAAAGCGCGTGGAAGAAGTAGGCGAGCTAAGGCTCTCGGGGAGGTAGGTGCACGATGAGCAATCGCTTCGTCTTAGTCCTGAGTTGGAGTTTCGCAGGCTTGGTGGCGTTCGGGCAGTGCACTATTGATGGCCGAATGGGCAGCTTTGAGCGTCGTGCGCACATTGTCCGAGCCTTGACAAGTGGGAACGATGGGGGCATGGATGGTCATGCGCAGACGGTGCCAGCGCACAAAGCTCAAACCTTTGTCGCGAGGCAAGAGGTCGAAACAGCCATCGAGCGTGATGGGCACAACGGGCAGCTGCAACTCGTCGGCAAGCTGAAATGCTCCACGACGAAAGGTCGAAAGTCGGCCATCGTGCGAGCGTGTTCCTTCGGGAAATACCATGAGCGAAGTGCCATCAGTGAGTCTTTCGCGAGCTTCCTGCATGGTGCGATTTACGGCTGCACGGCTCGAACGGTCCACAAAGATGTATCCAGCTTTCTCGCAAGCAAAGCCTACGAAAGGCATGTGGCGTAGCGAGGCCTTGAGCATCCACTTGAATTCTCGTCCCAAAAAACCGCAAAGGAAAAAGATGTCGAAGGCTCCTTGATGGTTGGCCACAAACACGTAGCTCTGTCCCTTCTTGAGATGCTCGCGCCCCGTGACTTGAACGGGGAGAAAGAGTGCGCGGATAAGCGTGTAGCCCCACAGCTGACTGGGATAGAAAGCGCACCAGCGGCGCAAGCCTATCATGCTACCGATTCCCGTGGTTAGGGTGGTAATGAGCGTGCTCAAGAGAATGAAGGGGGCAATGAAGAGTACTTGATAGAGGCGATAAAGGAACGTCATGGCCAAACGAGAGTAGGATGAAAGAGAAAGTAGGAGGGAGCAGCGCGCGCAGATAAGGGCATTTTGCCGCTCGTTTCCGACAAATTAAAATTTCCTTTGCAAAGGTACGAAATCCTTGTTAATATCGGCGTATTCTTGTTCCCCATCTCGTTTTCTGAAAAGAAATAGCCTGTTCGCGGCAGAGAGAGTGCGGCGAACAGGCTATGTTTTGTACAAAAGGGTTTATTGAGCTACGTGCTTTTGTCCCTTTTGGATGTAAATGCCCTTCCAGGGAGTTGTGATGCGTCGTCCAGAGAGGTCAAAGCGTGCCCCTTGAGCTGAGGGAGAGGTCGTGGCTGGAGCTTCAATGTTGGTGAGCATCGAAACGTTCACTTGTTCGGTCCAGTCGCTGATGTATTCTTCGGCATCTCGCATACGAACGCGGAAGGCGTAGTCCCCTTCGGCAAGGCCCGTAAAGCTTCGGCTGGTGCCCATGAGTTGTTCCTTGACCTCGATGCTCTGATAGGGCATAGAGTAGTGTTCATCTTGCAATTCATCGGCGGTATAAGCGCGATTGAACACTCCCACGAAATAGAGATAGGCACGACGTTCAGTCGTCAGTTCTACGCGGTAGCTTTCGGTGATGTTGGAAAATTGTGCTGCGATCAGATTGCTGCCAGAAAAGGTGAGTGTCTGTTGCCCCAATACTGTACCGCTATTGGAGTCAATGAGACGCACATTGATCTTTGCTTGTGAATTGTTTCCATAAGGGAGTGCTCCTACGGCCACCGTCACCTTTCCCTCTTGAGGCTTATCGTTGGTCGCAGATACGAGTTTGCCTCGTTTCGAGCTGCTACCCATTTTGAGCTTTCGGTGAGAATTGTAGAGGTTTTCGCCTGTCCATCCCGAAGTCTCCATGTGTTGGTCCAGCTCTTTGCCGATGTCCTTTGTACCGTCTTGTCCTTGCTTGTTTCCTTTCATCTTGCTAAATGCCTCGAGCACTCCTAAGTGAAAGTGGTAGCTATCGGGATTTTTACGAAGCAGTTCGATATCGTAGCTCGCAGCTTGAGGAGCAGCATCCCAATTGGCTGTAAATCCCGTACGAGTCACGTTGGTGGCGTGCAAATTGCTGGGGAGGGTAAACACGCGTCCGCCCATAAAGGCAAAACTAATCAGACCGTCTTTTTCCGTGATGCGAGTAATGGGCTTGCCCATGAGATAGCTCCCTTTTTTGTTCGGGTTGTAGAGCTTGGCCATGGGGGAGGAAGTATCGGTCAGCTCGTCGTTGCCACTGCTGCCAGGCCAAAGGTCGCCTTGGTAGCTGTCGATGTCGCTGTCGAGCGTGCCATCGGCAGGAATTGGACTCACGCGCTGGTGCGTGCTCACGTTGTTGGGGCGATTTTCGGCCCAAGCCATGTGGTCGTAGTCGATGTGCGTGATGAGCAGTCCTGTGCCCATGCTGTGTTTGTCCCACTTACTATGCTGGTGATTGTCGAGGATGTAGCACTCTGAGCGGTGGGCATCGTTGTAAATCACGTAGGCTTCTCCTCCGTCGGTGATGGCTTTCATATCCTTCACCTGCGTGGGTTGGTTCAGCTCGATGAGATTTTTCCAGCCCATGTACCAGCGTTCGTAGGCCGTGTAGGCGGCTGGTACGCGTCCTTCGGCATTGTAGGCGCCATAGTCCATGATGCTCCAAGCCCCCATTCCGAAGTTGGTGTCTTGGTTGCCGCTGGTGTCGTAAAAGTCGGGCAATCCCAAGCAGTGCGAGAATTCGTGGCAAATCACCCCGATACCAGACATTTCACTGCCTGAATTGCCCTCCAATTCGGACGAGCAGGCATAAGAAATAATCTTTTGTCCATCGAGTGTGAGCGCCAAGGAAGGTTCCAGCTCCCATTGGTGAGGCCAAATGGTGTTTTCAGGTGCATTGGCTGCTTCGGCATAGCCCGCATAGACGACGTAGACCTGTTCTACTTCGCCATCGTTGTTCCAATCGTATTGTTTATAATCGACCATAGGATCGGCCAGTCGGCAAGCCTCGACAATGAGCTTCTGCGCGTTGAGGTCGGCTCCCTGAGCATCGTTCTGACCATAGTAGTTAAGGTTGTTCGATACCGTTACGGGGCCTACAACGTCGAAGGATACATCAAATTTTCCATCGCTCTGGTCGTAAAAGTAGTCGCGCACGCTGCCCACGTGTCCATTCTTGCTGTAGCCCTTCAGGTTGGCGCACTGGTCAAAGGCCTCGCGCACTTTGGGCGTTTTCATCTTCACGTCCTTGAACTGAGCGAGGATGATGAGGCCCTTCTTTTTGCCCTGGACGGCCATGCCACTGCCTATGGTTGAGACAGGATTGGCTGTGCCAGCATCCAATCCTCGTGCGCGCAAAGGGCCTTGGCGTTGCAGGCGATATTTCACACGAGCTGCATGGCGTGCCACGTTACGTTCGCCCATTGTGCGGTGTAGCAGAGCCACTGTTTGCGCGGCGTTGAGCGTAGCGACCAGTTGTTTTTCTTCGGGTGTGCGTTCCTCGGCATCGTGTGCGAGCATCTGAGTGGGGGAGAGGAGAGATAGGCTCACTTTATTGCCCTGCATTTCGCGGGCGTACACATAATGGCCCGCGGCGTTGCGCATCACGGGAATGCCGTCGAGGGTGGTGCGATAGCCGAAGTTTTCGTCGCCATGCACCAAAAGAGTGAGGCGCTTGCCGTCAGGTTGTAGCACTACGGCAGGCTTGCGTTGGGCGGGGATGGCCGCAGCCTGTCCAACGCACAAAAGACAGAAGAGAAGAACGTGTAGAATGCGTTGCATAGAAAAGGGTTGAAGAGTTAGTTAAGTGGTTGAGTTAAAGTGATGGATGCAAAAATACGACTACTTTCTTAAAAAAAAAGAGTGTATCCTCTACTTTTATGCTACGTTTTCTCTTTTGCGTATATTTTGGAAACTCTGTGAAATCAAAATAGTGCTCGATTCTTCCCCTGAGTGGAAAGGGAATGACTCCTCTCGGAGTCGAGGATTGTGCCGTTGAGGGCGAGTCTGTCGTGTGGAGTTGAGTACTTGCCGAACGAACGTGCGTTGTAGAATATCCTGCGTGGGAAGGAAAAAAATCTACGTGGGACGCAGGATTTTTTTCTTCCCACGTAGATTTTTTTTCTTCCCACGTAGAAATGTGCGCGAATGTTGAGGACTCTCCTCAACAACGCCTGAGTGAGAAGAAAAGGTAGAGTGAATGAAAAAGCATACTCAATCAAAACCGACAAGGATGGGGGATTCCCGTGAAAAAGCATAATAGCATTTCGCCCCTCCGAATGGATATTCCACTCGGAGGGGCGAAATGTTGTTCTAAAGGTTTATCGCAGATGAGCGATGCCTTTATCGAATGATGGTCGCGTCGCGCTCGGGCCCTACGCTGAGGATGCTGATGGGGCAAGCTAACTTCTTTTCGAGATAGGCGATGTAGTCGTCATAGGCCTTGGGGAACTCGCTTTCCTTGCGTACGTCGGTCAGAGGCGTGTTCCAACCAGGAAGTTCCTCGTACACAGCGGTCCAACCTTCTGTGTCGTAGGGCATGGTTTCGGTGCGTTGTCCGTCCTTTTCGTAAGCCACGCACACCTTGATGGTTTCGAAACCGTCGAGCACGTCGGCCTTCATCATGACAAGATCGGTCACTCCATTGATCATGATAGCGTATTTGAGGGCCACGAGATCCACCCAGCCGCAGCGGCGGTTGCGACCTGTCACTGCACCAAACTCCTTGCCGATGCGGCGAATCTCTTCGCCTGTTTCGTCAAACAATTCTACGGGGAAAGGCCCGCTACCTACACGAGTGGAATAGGCCTTGAAGATACCCCATACGCGACCTATGGTTTGAGGGGCCACACCCAGCCCCGTGCAAACGCCACCAATGGTGGTCGAGGAGGACGACACGAAAGGATAGGTGCCATGGTCGAGGTCGAGCAAGCTGCCTTGGGCTCCCTCGGCCAGCACGTTTTTGCCTTCGGTCAGGGCTTGGTTGATGATAAACTCAGTGTCGGCAATGGGGAAACGACGCAGGTAGTCGATGCCTTGAAGCCAGCGTTCCTCTTCCTCAGTGATGTCGAAATCGTCGAAACCTAAATCGTTGAGAATTTGCAGATGGCGCGATTTGAGTGCCTCATATTTGCTGGAGAAACCATCGAGGATGTCGCCCACACGCAAGCCTACGCGAGCGGCCTTGTCACTGTAGGTTGGCCCTATGCCTTTGCCCGTAGTGCCTACCTTGGCTTTGCCTTTGGCTGCTTCGTAAGCACGGTCGAGCACGCGGTGGGTGGGGAGAATGAGGTGAGCACGTCGAGAAATGTAGAGGCGCTCGGTGATTTTGTAGCCCGCAGCTTCGAGCTCGTGTGCCTCGGCCATAAAGAGGTCGGGAGCAATGACGCAACCGTTGCCGATGATGTTCACCTTGCCCTCGTCAAAGATGCCCGAGGGAATGGAGCGGAGCACAAATTTCTTGCCATCGAAGATGATGGTGTGCCCAGCGTTGGGCCCGCCTGCGAAACGCGCCACGAGATCGTAGCGTGGGGTGAAGTAGTCGACGACTTTTCCTTTGCCTTCGTCGCCAAACACGATGCCTAAGAGGGCATCTACTTTTCCTTTTGCCATATATGGAGGATTACGATGTTGATTTCGCTACAAAGTTAAGCCTTCCGAGGGAGATATGCAAAAAAACTTCGTACTTTTGCAAAGGCACTGTGCAGAACGAAAAAGCACGATGGTTTTCCCAAAAAGCTGGTCGAAAGCCCGCGAGGGGGCGAAGCACATTTTTTTGTAGAGAAAGTGGTGTCTTGGCCGTTTTTCTTACGCTTGGAAAGTGCCTTAAGTGTAAATATATCGATGATTACGACTCTCCAACTTCGCGTCACTCCCGATGTGGCCTATCAGCAAGCCGAACTGCGCCGATATGTGGCGCAGCATCTTAGTGTGGCGCCCCATGAGCTGCGAGCCGTGCGCATACGCAAACGCAGTATCGATGCGCGACAGCGCACCATTTATGTGAATCTCACGCTCGAGGTCTTTGTGGGCGAAAATCCTACGAGTTTGGCCTACGAGCGCATCGACTATCCCAATGTGGCGCGCGCTCCCCACCAAGCCGTCATTGTGGGTGCAGGTCCTGCGGGCTTGTTTGCCGCTCTGCGTCTCATCGAGGCCGGGGTGCGCCCCATCGTGTTGGAACGTGGTAAAGATGTGCGAGCGCGTAAGGCCGATTGCGCGATGATTTCGCGTGAGCATCGCGTAGATAGCGAAAGCAACTACTCTTTTGGAGAGGGAGGGGCAGGAGCCTATTCCGATGGAAAACTCTATACGCGCTCCAAGAAAAGAGGCAACGTGGAGCGCATACTGCGCATTTTTTGCCAGCATGGTGCATCGACCGATATCCTGGCCGATGCTCATCCTCACATAGGTACCGACCGTCTTCCGGCCATCATTGAGGCCATGCGCGAACAAATACGCGAAAGCGGAGGAGAAGTGCATTTTCAGCAGCGAGTGGACGAATTGCTCTTCTCGCTCGACGGCCGAAGCGTGTGTGGCGCTCGCACAGCCGACGGACGTGAATGGCTCGGCCCCGTGGTGCTGGCCACTGGGCATTCGGCACGCGATACCTATCGCTACCTGCACACTGCTGGAGTAGAGGTCGAACAGAAAGGCGTGGCCATGGGCGTGCGTTTGGAGCACCCCTCTCGCTTGATCGACCAAATTCAATACCACAATCCACGTGGTCGTGGGGAGTTTCTTCCCGCGGCAGAGTATGCCTTTGTGCAACAGGTCGAAGGGCGAGGAGTCTATAGCTTCTGTATGTGCCCGGGAGGCTATGTCGTACCTGCCGCAACGGGCGATGAGCAGGTCGTTGTCAATGGCATGAGCCCTTCGAACCGTGGCGGTCGTTGGAGTAACTCGGGGATGGTGGTCGAGACACATCCTGAGGATATTGACGGAGCTTTTGCCGCTTTCGTGCGGGAGGCCATGGCCGACGATGTTTTTGCGGCGAGCCATGCCGATTTTGACGACGCAAACAATCCTCTCCGTATGCTCTATTTGCAAGAAGCAATAGAGCGTGCCACGTGGATACAGGGCGGCCGTAGGCAGGTGGCTCCTGCACAACGCATGGTCGATTTTGTCAATGGGCGTCTCACGGACACACTGCCGCGCTCGTCCTATCCTCCTGGTATCATTGCTTCGCCCCTGCACTTTTGGATGCCTCGCCCCATTACGACGCGGTTGCAGGAAGCGTTCCGAAAGTTTGGACAGCGCACGCGCGGTCGCTTCTTGACCAACGATGCGATTCTGATCGCCAGCGAAACGCGCACTTCGGCTCCTTTGCGATTGCCACGTCTGAGCGACACCTTGCAGCACATTCGCCTCGAAGGGCTATATCCTTGTGGAGAGGGTGCGGGCTATGCCGGCGGGATTGTTTCGGCTGCAATGGATGGAGAGCGATGTGCTGAGGCTCTGGCAGCAAGCTTGCGATAGAGAGGAGTACCATACTTAAATCTTGACTTTACGCCTATGGCAAAAACAAAAATGACTACGGCTTTCGTATGTGCCGAGTGTGGCTATGACACTCCGAAGTGGGCAGGGCGCTGCCCCTCCTGTGGAGAGTGGAACAGCTTGAAGGAGATGAAGCTGAGTCCTGATACTCCTTCGAAGGGCACTGCTGTGGTGGCTGCAGCTGGTTTGAAGCGTCAACAATCGAGAGCGCTGCGCCTCTCTCAAATAACGGCCAGTGAGGAAGCTCGCTACGATACGCACGATGGTGAGCTGAACCGAGTGCTTGGGGGAGGGCTTGTGCCAGGTAGTTTGGTGTTGTTGGGTGGAGAGCCTGGGATAGGAAAAAGTACTTTGCTGTTGCAAACGGTATTGGCTATGGCGCACCGACGCATTCTCTATGTGAGTGGAGAAGAGAGCGAACGACAAATTAAGCTGCGAGCCGATCGCTTGCAAACTACAGATGCACCTGCCGAAAACCTTTATCTGCTTTGCGAAACGAAGCTCGAAAATGTTTTTGAGCACGTCAAGGAGGTGCAGCCAGAACTTCTCATTATCGACTCGATACAAACTTTGCAAACCGAAACCGTCGATTCTTCTCCAGGTAGTATCACGCAGATAAGGGAATGTGCCACGGGACTGTTGGCTTATGCTAAGGATAATGGCGTACCTGTCCTGCTCATTGGTCACATCACGAAAGAGGGAAGTATCGCAGGGCCGAAAGTTTTGGAGCACATTGTCGATTGTGTACTTCAGTTCGAGGGCGATAGGCATCATCTCTATCGCATTTTGCGTTCCATCAAAAATCGTTTTGGCTCCACGGCAGAATTGGGCATCTACGAGATGAATGCTACGGGCTTACGCCCAGTGGAAAATCCCTCCGAATTACTGCTCTCTCAGCGAGAGGAAGCACTTTCGGGAGTGGCTATCTGTGCTGCCTTGGAGGGAGTGCGTCCTTTCTTGATAGAGACACAAGCCTTGGTTTCGACCGCAGCTTACGGTACGCCACAACGTTCGTCCACGGGTTTTGACTTGCGCCGACTCAATATGTTGTTGGCCGTTTTGGAGAAACGCGTGGGATTCAAACTGGGGGCGAAGGATGTGTTCCTGAACATTGCTGGCGGCATTCGCGTTGCCGACCCTGCCATTGATTTGAGCGTGATAGCTGCTGTGCTCTCGAGCAATGTGGACACGCCTATAGAGGCCAATGTGGCAATGGCGGGCGAATGCGGATTGAGTGGCGAAATACGCCCCGTGACACGTATAGCTCAGCGCATCGCTGAGGCACAAAAGTTGGGCTTTTCTCGCTTTCTACTGCCCGAACAAAACATGAAAGGTTTGGAGCGTGGGCAATTTCCGAATATAGAGCTTGTTCCAGTATCGAGGGTAGAGCAGGCGCTGCGCGAATTGTTTGGCTAATTCCTTTTTCCTAAGCAAGGAGATGCTTGGCACACGCTTCATCATATTGAAACTTATGAATTATAGATTTTCTTCTCTCTCTCTCCTTTTTTCCCTCTTCCTCTTGACGGCTTGTTCTGTGACGGAACATATTCCCGATGGACAGCAATTATACACGGGAATTAAACGCATCGATTATTCGACCGATGAAGTGGCCGACCAATCGAAAAAGAAGAGTCGTCTCAAAGCACAGACCGACTCTACGGGGGTGATTACGGCCGTGGCTACTGCTGTTGAAGCCTTGGATCAGGCTTTGACGGGAAAGGGAGGGAAAGCCATTTCTCTGGCCGAACTGAAAAAGAAAGAGCGCTCTCAGCTCACTCCCGAACAGCGTAAAATGCTGGATAAGCAGACGAAAGCCGAACGCCAGAACCTATCGAAAGTCAAGGAGGAACTCTCGGCCGTATTGGCTTATGCTCCGAATGGGGCGATATTTGGTTCGTCGAGTTTTGTGTCGCCCATTCAGTTTGGATTGTGGAACTACAATACTTTTGTCGACGCAAAGAGTGGCTTCGGAAAATGGATGTTCAAAGCCTTTGCCGATGCGCCTATACTCATTGCTAATGTGGCGCCTCAAACGCGATCGAAAGTTGCTCACAACACGCTACGCAATTATGGCTATTTCCGCAATCGGGTAGATTTTGAAGTGCTGACTCAGAAAAATCCGAAAAAGGCCAAACTGGCTTACCACATCCATACTGGGCCTTTGTTTCACTTAGACTCTGTGGCTTATTTGGGATTCGGAGCCATAGGCGATTCTTTGTTGCGTCGCACTGAACACCAGCGTTTGTTGCACAAGGGCGATGCTTTTAACGCCAGCAAACTGAGTGCAGAACAGCAGCGAATAGAACGCCTGATGCGCAATAGCGGCTACTATTTTTATGCCGCCAATCACACGACTTTCCAAGCCGATACGATAGCTCAACCTGGTTTTGTGCAACTGCGTGTGAGTCCAGCTCCTCATCGTTCGGTGGCTGCTCGTCGTCCTTGGACCATGGGCAATACCTACGTTTCCTTGCGCAATGCTCGTCAAGAACCACTTGAGGGCAATTTGCAAAGACATCACTTGGTCTATACTTTTTCTGGAAAAGAAGCTCCTTTGCGCTCTGGTATGTGGCTACGGGCCATTGCACACCGCCCAGGCTTGCTTTACAGGTTGGACGATCAGCAAGCTACGCTCGATCGTATTTATGCCATGGGTGTCCTCTCGGGCATGGAGGTCAACTATATTCCACGCGACACCTCAGCTACTTGCGATACGCTGGATCTTTACATCAACGCCACGTTGAGCAAACCTTATGACTCGGCTTTTGAGATGTATGCCACCTTGAAGAGCAACGATCAGATAGGTCCTGGAGTGAGCTATGAACTCTCGAAGCTCAATGCTTTTCGAGGAGGAGAGAAAGTGAGCTGGAAAGTCTATGGTAGCTACGAGTGGATGCTGGGAGCAGGAGGGAACTCGACGGGCAACAGCAATAGCTATGAGCTGGGTACACAGTTGAGCTTTAAGCTTCCCCGCGTTTATCTGCCTTGGGACACTCCTGCGCGTCGCGAGCGTCGTCTTGTACAGTTACAAAGCAAGGAGGTGATGAATGCAACTCAAACGCAGTTGGGCGCCTCTTTGTTGCATCGCCCCATAGTCGGGAGCACCACTTTTGCGTTAAGTGCCGACTGGCGCAATCGCTCGCGCTTCTTCCAATTGGTGACGATGGGAGCTTCGGCTACTTACAACTGGTATCGTTCTCCCCGTTGGAAACACGAACTCACTCCGCTTGATTTTTCCTACAATCGCATTTTGGGAACAACGGCTGTCTTCGATTCTATTACGGTGGCCAATCCTGCGCTGTATGTGTCGATGCGCAATCTTTTCATCCCCTCCGTGAGCTATACGCTCACCTATACTTCTTCCGATCAAGTGGAGCATCCGCTTTGGATACAATTTATGGCGAAAGAATCGGGGCATTTGGCCGCCGGTATCTATGCTTTGACAGGACGCAGTTGGGAAGAGCGCGACAAACAGTTGTTGGGCACTCCTTTTGCCCAATTCTTCAAAACTACGATGGAGTTGCGCTATTCTCGTCGTTTGAGCTCTCGATTGCGTTTGGCAACGCGAGCTTTTGCGGGAGCCGTGTTGAGTTATGGCAACACACTGCGTGCTCCTTATAGCGAGCAGTTTTACGTTGGTGGTGCCAATTCTGTGCGTGCATTTGGCGTGCGTACGATAGGCCCGGGGGGCTATTATACTCCAGAATCGAGATATGCCTATATTGATCAGACGGGCGATATCAAACTTGAAGCCAATGCAGAACTGCGTGCCTTGCTCTTTGGCTCTTTGCATGGAGCTGTATTCTTAGATGCGGGCAATGTATGGTTGGCACGTACCGATGCTTTGCGTCCTGAGGCTGAGTTTTCTTTGCGCAATCTGTCTCGTATCGCAGTTGGAACAGGATTAGGACTACGCTACGACCTGCAGTATCTGGTGCTGCGTTTCGATGTAGGAGTAGGCCTTCATGCCCCCTACAACACGGGACGTTCAGGATTTTACAATATCCCCTCTTTTGCCAAAGGATTAGCTTTCCACTTCGCCATAGGCTATCCTTTCTAATCGCTCTCGCTGCGCCTTGTAAAAACAACAACAATCCCCATCATCCGTCGAGATGATGGGGATTGTTGTTCTTGTGGCATTGCCACCTATTTAGTCGGCCAGCTCTGCAATCTTTTGAGCGAGCAGGTCGAGATCGGCCTTGAGAATACCAATGCGACGTTCAATATCGGCTACGAGGCTATTGCCTTGCTTGGATTTTGTCGTGAGGAAACCCAAATTGGTCTCGTAGTTGGCAATCTCTTGCTTCTTTTCTTCAAAGATACGTTGCAGGCGCGTACGCTCGTTGCCGCCCTTGCTCACGCTGCGTACCAAGCCTTCGATGCGACGACGTCCCACTTGCTCTCCAATGGTTTCGTAGAGCTTGTCGCACACGGCGCGATACTGGCGGTAGATTTTTTCCTTTTTGCGGAAAGGCACGTGTCCTACAGCATTCCATTCGGCCTGCAAGGCCTTTACTTCGGCGTGGAGCTTTTCGCTGCCTGCCTCAACCAACTGTTCAAGGCGCGCGATGATGTCCTTCTTCTTGGCAAGGTTGGCCACTTCTTCGTCGCGGTTGCCTGTGTTGGCTTCCTTCTTGCGGTCGAAGAAAGTGTTGCACGCTTCGTGGAAACGCTTCCAAATGGCATCGCTCACTTTGTGGGCTACGGGGCCGATGGTTTTCCACTCAGCTTGCAGTTTCACGAGTGCGTCGGTGGTACTTGTCCAATCGGTGCTGTCCTTCAAGGCTTCGGCTTGCTCGCAGAGTGCAGTCTTCTTAGCCAAATTGTCGGCCAGTTCGCTGCGAAGTGAGCGGAAGTGTGCGGTCTTAGCGTTGAAGAAAGCATCGCACGCCGTGCGGAAGCGCTCGAAAATCTCTTGGTTAATCTTGCGAGGAGTGTAGCCAATGGTTTTCCATTCGGCTTGCAGCGCAATCACTTCCTTGACCATTGCATCCCATTCGGCCACAGTCTTGAGGGCGTGATAGTTGAGGGCTTCTACCTTATCGCAAAGCTCCTGCTTCTTTTGCAGGTTGTCCTCTTCCTGCTGTTTGATTGCGAGGAAATGGTCTTGGTGGCGCTTGTTGATGGTGGTTGAGGCTGCCTTGAAGCGTGCCCAAATCGTTTCGCGTTCTTCCTTGGCTACGGGGCCACATTCGCGGAAATCTTCGTGCAACTTTTGCAACTGGTGGAAGGCCGAAATGACATCTTCCTCTTCTGCCAGTTTTTCTGCAGTTTCACAAAGCGCCGTCTTGATTTCGAGGTTTTTCTTGAAGTCGTAAGCGCGCATTTCGTGATTTATACGCAACAGGTCGTAAAACTGCTCCACGTTGTGGTGGTAGTTTTTCCACGTGTCGGTCACTTGCTCTGCGGGAATGGGGCCAATGCCCTTCCACTCCGTTTGTAGCGCTTTGAAAGCTTCGTAGTGCTTGTCAATGTCTTCGCCACAATTGGTCATCTCTTTGATTTGAACGATAATGGCGAGTTTGCGTTCCAAGTTGCTTTGACGCTCGGCTTCGGCTTCGGCGGCTGCTTTGGCGCGTTGTTCCTTGATGGTGTTCATCAAGTTTTTGAACTCCATCTCCTCTGCATCGGCCACGGGCTCGAAATCTTCACTCTTGCCTCCAGCCTCTATGAAAGCCTGGCGTGCTGCTGCGATTTCTTCGTTGCGAATGCGGAAGAAGGCCGACTTCAGTTGGTCTGTCACGCTGCGATCGGCAGCTTCGCCCTCTTGGAGATACTCTTTGAGGCGCACAATCACCTCTGCCTTGGTGCTGGGAGCAGCAGGGCGTTGAGATTTTTCCTCTGTGCTGGTTGCGGGCTGAGAGGCTGTGGCTTCGATGGTGTTTTCGTCGGTATTGGCGACGACTTCGGGCTGCGCTTCGGCAGCCTCGGGAGCAGGAGCAGCTACTTCGAGCTGGAGTTCTTCTTGTTCACTCATGAGAGTGTCGGAGTTAGAAATAGATGGATATTAGAATATAACGCTGCACAGAGGTCTGTGCAAAAGAGATTGCAAATAAACTAATAAAAGTGCAATCGGCCAAATGTTTTGTCCGAAAATGTGGTCAAATCCACTTTAAGCGGCGGAAATACCAAACAAAGAGGAAGGTGACGGCCACCGATGCAATGATGACCAAGGGGAAGCCCCAAGACCAATTCTCCATGCCATTGATGAGGTTCATACCGAAGATGCTGGCAATGAGCGTGGGAAACATCAAGATGATGCTCACGGAGGTCATCGTTTTCATGGTTTGCGACACGTTGTTGTTGATGATGGAGGCATAGGTGTCGATGGTGCTCTCCAAGATGTCGGCATAGATGTTGGTTGTTTCGCGTGCCTGTCCCATCTCGATGATGACGTCTTCAATCATGTCGGCATCCAGCTCGTCGACAGGGAGCTTAAATTTAAGCTTCGTGAGCAAGGTTTCATTGCCACGTATGGAGGTGGCAAAATAAGTGAGCGAGTCTTGCAGTCGAGACAGATTGATGAGATTGGTGTTGTCGATGGGGCGATCCAAATCGCGTTTGGCCGAGTCGATGAGCGTCGAAATTTGTTTCAGACGCTTCAAATACCACACAGCGGTGGAGAGGAAAAGACGAAATACCAAATCGACCGAGTCGATAAAGCCCAAGCCGCGCTTCTGCTGATAGGCCACAAAATCGATCATCATATTGGTCTCGTAGTGACACACTGTGACACAAGTATTCTTGTTGATGATGATGCCCAAAGGGATGGTCGTGTGAGGGGTGCGGCTTTGCGCTTCCTTGAGATAGGGTATGCGCACGATGATGAGAGCCCACCCGTCTTCGTAGTCGTAACGGGCACGCTCATCCTTGTCTCGAATGTCGTCGAGGAAGTAGTCGGGTACTTTGAGTTCGTCGATGAGAAAATGCTCATCGTCTTCGGTGGGGCAAGTCACTTGCACCCAAGAATTGGGCTGCCACTCTTCGTTTGAGCGCAGACCTTTGTGGTAGTTCCAATAGGTTCGCATGGGGTGAGGCGTTCTAGCTGTACACATTCTGTTGTGCTGGGCAGGAAGAAAGCCTTGCTTTCCCTTTGCCCGGATTTACAAAATGTAGCTATCCGAGTGATAATCGTCCATTGGGAAGAAAATGTTTAAGGGGTTTGCTCACTAAGGGCAGACCGCTGTTATCGCTGGCAAAAGTAAGGATTTCTTTTGGATTATACACGCTTCTTGCTCCATTTGTTTGTGCGGGGAGCTGTTTTTCTACTGCTTGCAGAGGGCTTAGAAGCTTGGGGGCTTGACGCTTGAATCTCGTCTTGCGCGCACGTGTCTTTCCTCTTTTGAAGGAGAGAAATTGCTTCCACTCCTTCCATTGTGGAGGATAAGTTTCTGTTTTTCTGTGAATTGTGCTGTGGAGGTGAAGAGGGATTTGCTTCCACAAACTTTCCCCGAAGTTCCAGCAATGGAGGAGAGGGCGCCCCCTCTTCGTGATGAAGTAGTGGATGGAAAAGTGGAAAAGAAAAGCAGTTTGCTTCCACATGTTTTTTGTTTGAATATCAATGGGTTGTAAGGACTTGTGGAAGCAATGTAGGTAAAATCTCTTGTTGCTTTAGTGAAATGCGCGCGCGTACGCGCGAGAGATGAGGAGAAAATGTGTGGGGCAACGCAGAGTGGAAAGCACAAAAATCGCGCTGCGAGCTAAAAAATGCTACGTGGGACGTAGAAATTTTTAGCTCGCAGCGCGGAGTTGTAAACCCGATAAGTTTTAGCCGAGATACTTGAGTAGGATGCTCACGTTGGCTTCCTCGCGCAAGCGGCGCAGAGCGCGTTCTTTGATTTGGCGCACGCGCTCGCGGGTCAAATTGAGCGAAGTGGCAACTTCTTCGGCGGTCATCTCCGTGCGCCCAATGCCGAAAAGCATCTTGACAACGAGGCGTTCGCGCTCGGAGAGAACTTGCAGGGCGGTGTCGATATCGGTCGATAGGCTCTCGCGCTCCATCGAACTGTCGGTGCCTGGCGCAGAGTCGTCGGTCATGATATCGATCATCGAGTTGGTCTCGTCGTCTTGGAAAGGAGCGTCCACGCTCACCTTCTTGCCACCAGCATTGAGGCTATCCTTGATGCGGTCGAGATCGGTGTCGAGCAGGTCGGCCAGCTCTTCGGCCGAGGGACGGCGTTGGTACTGCTGCTCAAACTCGGTCGAGGCACGGCTTATCTTAGCCTGCAAGCCCACCTGATTCAGCGGCATGCGCACGATACGGCTTTGCTCGCTGATGGCTTGGAGGATGCTCTGACGAATCCACCATACGGCGTAGGAAATGAACTTAAAGCCACGCGTCTCATCGAACTTTTGTGCGGCCTTCATCAGTCCGATGTTGCCTTCGTCGATGAGGTCGTTGAGCGACATGCCTTGGTTCTGATACTGCTTGGCCACCGACACGACAAAGCGGAGGTTGGCCTGCACGAGCCGTTCGAGGGCCTGCTGGTCGCCCTGACGTATCTTTTGAGCCAGCTCTACTTCCTGCTCGATGGTGAGGAGTTCAAGACGGCCTATTTCGGTGAGATACTTGTCGATGGCGGCATCGCCACGATTGGTGATGCCTTGAGAGATTTTTAGTTGACGCATGCTGCTGGGATTTACGCTATAATGTGGACATGGCGCAATGAGCCAATAGACACGCAAAGGTACGAAAAAAAGCGGATAAGCCCAAAGAAAAACCGATGGAGTAGAGCTTTGTTGCATTATTTTCAAGAAAAAAATAGGGCAACTTGGGAGTTTCGTGCTTTTTTTATATTTTTGAAGTCTAAAAAGCAGAACTCAATCCCATCCTCCTCGCTCGTCATAGCGAACTCCGAGAGAGGAGGATGGGCGTATGGAGGACTGCCCCAAAGATTAGTGCCATGACCCAATATTTACGACAGTTAGATGTTCAGGTCGAGCAAATGCTCGAACGCTTGGCTGCGCGCATCACAACAACCGATGCAGAGCGCATTCGCCAAGCTTATGCCTTGGCGGCAGAGGCACATGCTCCTCAGCGACGTAAGGGGGGCGAACCCTACATTATGCACCCCGTGGCTGTGGCGCGCATCGTGGCCGAGGAGTTTCACATGGATGCCAACTCCATCGTGGCGGCTTTCTTGCACGATGTGGTCGAGGATACTCCCGTGACCAACGAAGAAATACGCGCTCAGTTTGGCGACGACGTTGCCTTCTTGGTCAAGGTGGTGACGAAGCCTAAACCTAAAGCCGGAGAGAAGCCCGATAAAAACAAGCAGGAAAACAATTTTCGGCAGTTGCTCGACTCGATGCGGCACGACATTCGCGCTGTCTTGATTAAGCTGGCCGACCGTTTGCACAACATGCGCACTCTGGGGAGCATGCTTCCCACCAAGCAAATGAAGATAGGGGGCGAAACGGATTTCTTTTACGCTCCTTTTGCCAATCGACTGGGTTTGCACAATTTGCGCCGAGAGCTCGAGAATCTGTCGTTTAAGTTTCGCCTCTCCGAGCGTTACGAACGCTTGGACCAGCTGATTAAGGCCGATAGAGAGCGCGATGCCGAGCGCCTCGAACAGCTGACGACCAAAATGCGTCGATTGCTGGCCGAGCACGACCTGACCGTGCGCACGGAGCTGCGCTATCGCTTGCCTTATAGTATCGATGCAAGCATGCGCAAGACGGGGCGGGATTTCGAGCACGTGCCTTATCGCTACGTGATTCGAGTGATTTATGACCGCGAGCAACTGGCCGATCGCGACCGAAATCGCAACGACAAGGCCATTTGTCTGCGTATCTACGGCACGCTGACCAATCACTTCAAGGAAAAGGCCGGAAGCCTGATCAATTACATTGACAACCCGAAGGAGAATGGCTATCAGTCACTGCACGTGCGCTTGCTGAGCGACAATGGACAGTGGGAAGAGGTGCACATTTCGAGCGAAGAAATGGTGCGCAGTAGCAAATTGGGCGTGATGCTCGACCGTTTGAGCTATCAGCAGGAGGGCCAAGGGCGTGCACGCGTGGGCAACTATCTGACGAAGGACGATCGCCGATGGATCAATAAGTTTATCGATATGTTGAGCGATATTGCCGACAATGCTGGCGATATGCAATTCATGGAAGGTGTGGCTTCGTCGCTTTATGCCGAGGATATCACGGTGTATGATCGCGAAGGACGTGACTACAAGTTGCCTCAAAATGCAACGGCGCTCGATTTTGCCTTTGAAACTCCCAAAGGTGAACGTGCGCAGTTTGCTCGAATCGACGGGCGTCTTTCTTCGCTCAAAACTCCACTCGAACATGGAGCTTGTGTAGAGATTGGGACCTCGCCCACAGCGCTACCTGCTCCTGATTGGTTGGAACACGTGCATACGTACAAGGCTAAAAACTATCTGAAATCCTATTTCCGCCGTCAGCGACAGGCGCAAATTTGTCGTTGTGAGGCCTGTGCACCATTGCCAGGACAAGAGGTGATAGGCTTCACCGACGACGAGGGAAGCATTACGGTGCATCGTCGAGATTGTGCCCGTGCTATCAGTTTGGCAGCACAGCGTGGCGATAGCATTGTTGATGTGGAATTTCCCGCTCGCGCAGGAGTGACTTACCCCGTACGTACGCAGATTCGAGCCATCGACCGTTTTCATCTCATCAGCGATATAGTGAATTGTATTACCGACGGCTTAGGACTCTCAATGCACTACCTGCATACGGAACTGGCCGACAATATTGTAGAGTGTACCGTGCATTATTCCGTACACTCGGTGGAAGAACTGCGCACCGTAGTGCGTTACCTTGCAGCCATTGATGGGGTAGACGAGGTATATAAAATTTAGAGTTTACCGCAGCCCATCGTCTCATGAGATGAGGCTGCGAACAGAACAAAAAAATCCCACTCTCTACGGTGAGAGTGGGATTTTTTGTGAGGTTAAACGAATTACTTCTTGGGAGTGCGAGCCAAGGTCTCGAGTACAAGACGCCAGTAGGGCTCTACCGAGGGGATGAAGCAACGCTCGTTGGGGGTGTGAGGAGATTTGAGCGTGGGGCCGAAGCTCACTACGTCCATGCCTGGGCAGTGGCTCAAAATCACAGAACATTCAAGGCCAGCGTGTATCACCTGTACGATAGGAGCTTCGTGGAAGAGATCTTTGTAGGTCTGTGTCATGATTTCCACGATTTCGCTTTTGGGAGAGGGCTGCCAAGCGGGGTAATCGCCGCCAGTCTCTACCTTCATGCCCGCCATAGCAAAGCAGGCCTCGAGGGTATCTACGCAGTATTGACGCATAGAGTCGGAGCTGGAGCGAACGAGGATTTTTACGAAAGCCTTACCTTCTCCAATTTCGATAATGGAGAGGTTGCTCGAGGTCTCGACGATGGTGGGCAGATGAGGAATGAAGCGCAGCACACCGTTGTGGCAAGCCAAAATCGCATTGACTACATTGTCCTGGATTGCTTCGGGAACGAGCTGGCCGGGCAATTCTGCGTCTTCGCAAACGAGCGTAAGTTCGGGTTCGATATAGCCATATTCGTCGCGGAAGTCCTTAAGCCATTCTCCTTCTACTACTTCGCGTAGCGCTGAGACATTTTCGGCAGGGAGCGTGAGGACGACTTCGCAGTCGCGGGGGATGGCGTTGCGCATATTGCCGCCTTGCCAAGAAGCAAGGCGAGCTTCAAAATTAGCAATGGCATCGGTCACAACGCGAGCCATCATTTTATTGGCATTGCCTCGGCCTTCGTTGATTTCGAGTCCCGAGTGTCCGCCACGCAATCCACCGATAACGAGTTTCACGGCTTTGTCCCCTGCTTCGGGGGCTACGGCTTGGTATTCGAGAGCTGCAGTAAAGTTGATGCCACCTGCTGAACCGACCATCAGTTCGCCATGGGTTTCGTTGTCGAGGTTCAAAAGGATTTCTCCTTTCAAAAGGCCATCTTCCATGTAGTTCACACCGTACATGGTGGTCTCTTCGTCGCTGGTCATGAATGCCTCAAGAGGCCCGTGAGGAATATCGGTGGCTTCAAAGATGCCCATAATGGTGGCGATAGCCATACCATCGTCGGCGCCGAGTGTCGTATTGCGGGCACGCACCCAATCTCCGTCGATCCACGTTTCGATGGGATCGGTTTCAAAGTTGTGGGGCGAGTCGGGAGTCTTTTGAGGAACCATATCTATGTGCCCTTGGAGTGTCACCGTCTTGCGGTCTTCCATGCCGGGTGTCGCAGGCTTGTACATCAAAATGTTGCCAGCGTTGTCTTGACGAGCTTCGATGCCGCGCTCGGCAGCCCAATCGAGCAGGAATTTTTGAATTTTCTCCAAGTGTCCCGAAGGGCGAGGCACTTGCGTAAGCTTGTGGAAATTCTGCCAAATAGCGGCAGGTTGGAGGTTGAGAATTTCGCTCATAATGGTATCAGGATTTTGAAAGTTCTGGAGATGTTGTTTGGTTTTGCAAGATATTGAGGTCGATCCAGCCCACGGCTCCCATGAGCACGACAAGTGCTGTCTGGAGGGTGTGCACCACGAGGACGAAGAGCACGGCAGGCTCTTCGGCTACTCCATAAAGTACCAGCATGGTTTTGACGGCAAAGTGCCAAGGGCCAGCGCCATTGGGGGTGGGAACGAGTACGGCAAAGGAGCTTGCCGTAAAGATGAGTAAGCCTTGTAGTGGAGCAATAGATGCGGTGCTAGAAAGACTAAAAAATGCGATATAAAAATGCAGATAGTAGGCCACCCAAATCCCTATACTATAAAGGAGATAAAGGGGAAAACGTCTTATCTTGCGCAACGAGGCCAGCCCATCGAGAAAGCCTTGTACCTTTTCTTTGCCTTTGCGAAAGGCAGCCACGTTCCACAAAAGATAGCCCATAAAGAGCAAGGCTGCCAAAAGGCTGATGGCTGTTACTAAATAGCCCGTCGAGGTGAAACGCTCCAAGAGTTGTCGAGGGCTGGTGCCTGTGCTATGTAGGAAACGCAAGAACTCGGGGAGCTGCGAGAGCAAGGACAGCAAGGCGATGAGCAACATCAAAACGCTATCGACCACGCGTTCGGCAACGACCGTACCTAAGGATTTGGAAAAGGAAATACCTGCATATTTCTTTAGAGTTCCGCAACGTGTCACTTCTCCAATGCGTGGAACCGCCAGACTTGCGGCGTAGGAAATATAAATGGCATCAGAACAAATACGGGCACTCGGATTTTCGCCTATCGGACGCAGTGCCAGCTGCCAGCGAAGCGCTCTAAATGTGAGAGGAACCACCCCAAAGGCCAAGGAAAGAAGCATCCAGCCCCAACGCACTTCGTGGCAAAGTACGTGCCATAGCTCTGTCCAGTCCGTGCCGCGATACATCCACCAGAGAATACCCACTCCCAAGAGAAAGGGGAGTAAATACTTAATAATGTTGAGGAGTGTTTTCACACGAACGAGAATTTGTTGTATATTTGCGCTATCAAATGTAGAGCTGGCACGTACTATTTGCGAGCCTACTGCGCAAAAATACGAATAATTCTCCCAAAATGAAATTAGTACGCCCTAAAAAGTTTCTTGGACAGCATTTTTTGAAAGATCAGGGGGTGGCTCGCGCCATTGCCGATACGGTGGATGCTTGTCCCGACCTTCCGATTCTCGAAGTGGGGCCAGGAATGGGCGTGCTCACGCAGTATTTGCTACCCAAAGGAAGAGACTTGAAAGTCGCAGAGATCGATTTTGAAAGTGTGGCCTATTTGCGCGAACACTTCCCTCAGTTGGAGAGTGGCATCATTGAGGACGATTTCTTGAAAATGCACCTCGAGCACATCTTCGAGGGGCAGAGCTTTGTACTCACGGGCAACTATCCTTACAACATCTCGAGCCAAATTTTTTTCAAAATGCTCGACTATCGCCACCTCATTCCTTGCTGCACAGGCATGATACAAAAGGAGGTCGCCGAACGATTGGCTGCCGCTCCTGGTAGTAAGACTTATGGTATTCTCTCAGTGCTTGTACAGTTGTGGTACGATGTGGAATATCTTTTCACCGTAGAACCTGGCGTGTTTAATCCTCCTCCAAAGGTGAAAAGTGCCGTGATACGCATGACGCGCAATAAAATCGAGGATTGCGGTTGCAATGAGCGTTTGTTGCGTCGCGTGGTCAAAACGGCTTTCAACCAACGTCGAAAGATGATGCGAGGTAGCTTAAAACCTCTCTTTGCACAACTCGATGGCGAGCGCGGCCTGTCAGCCGATCATTCCGAGTTTCTTGCGCAACCTCTGCTCACGAAGCGTCCCGAACAACTGAGTGTGGCCGATTTTGTAGCCCTCACCAATGCCATCGAAGCAGAAATGCACAACAATCAACCTTTGGCATAGGGGAGTTTGAACATTGTTTTTTCATACTTGTTTCTTAGCTTTTCCGGAATGATATATCCCGCCACTCTTCATACTCTGCTTCATACCACTACGCCCGATGGCGACACCGATGTCATCGAGCATCGCTCGGCGGCCATGGTCGCATTGCGCGACAATGGTACTTGGTCTTTGCGCTATCGCGATTCTGACAATGAGGGGCAGACTGCCTTGTCCGGTACCGACAGTTGGATGTCCATATCTCGTGACGGCTTGATGACTTCTCGCCTGCTTTTTAGAGTGGGAGAGCAGCTCGAGGCCGTCTATCAAACCGCGCATGGCGAGTTTGAGATGACCCTCATGCCACGCACTATACCTCTGTGGCGAGCGAAAATGCAGGGCAAGCCGAGTTGCACTATGAGATTTATCTTTCTCAGCAGCTCATTACGAGCAATCGCCTTGAGGTGAATTGGACACGCGAAGCATAGCTCTTGCTCATCTGAGCTTCTCTTTTCTCTTTTCCTCCTTTTTCTTCTTGCTTCATGTCCTTTCTTCTCGACGATATTCCCCTGCGCCAGCACCTATTGGCTTTGCTACCCCGTGCCAATGTCGCCTTTACCCAACGGCTCATGCCTGGAGTAGAGGGAGTCTTAGGGCTTCGTGTGCCCGATGTGCGTGCTTTGGCACGACGCATCGTTCGAGAGGGGCGTTGGGAAGAGTATTTGGCGCTATCCACTCCCGAACTCATGGAGGAGCGCATGCTCTATGGCTTGGTGCTTTCCCTCATCCCCGTGGACGATGCAAAGGGCTATTTGAAGCGTTTGGATAGCTTTGTGCCTCTCATCAATTCTTGGAGTGTGTGCGATGTCTTCACGCTATCGGGGCGTTCTGCTTTTTGGGCTCAGCATCGTGAGCTCCTTTGGCAGTATCTCTTCCACCACATGCAGGCCAAGGAAGAATATGCCGTGCGTTTTGGCATAGTCGTGGCCATGCAACATTTTATCGACGAGGAGTATGTGTTGCGTCTACTCGAAGCCTATTCTGGCATCGTGCACGAGGGCTATTATGTGCGCATGGCCGTGGCTTGGGCCGTGGCCGAATGTTTCATCCGTCAGCCCGAGGCCACTTTGCCACTTTTGCACAGTGAGCGATTTCCTCAATGGACCCATAACAAGGCTATACAAAAGGCTTGCGAATCGCTTCGCGTTTCACCAACCGACAAGCAAATGCTGAGGACGCTGAAACGTAAGCGATAAAATCTCCTTTCACTGCCTACTTTCGGCGGTATCTTTCCCTATAAAACGATTACGATGACTACGATTCAATCCTACATCGAGCAGCACGAATCGCGCTTTCTCGAAGAACTCTTTTCTCTCATCCGCATCCCCAGTGTGAGTGCGCATCCCGAGCGCAAACCCGACATTGAGCGTTGTGCCCAGCGCTGGCGCGAGCTGTTGCTCGAAGCTGGTGCCGACCGCGTCGAAGTGATGCCTACTAAGGGCAATCCCATCGTCTATGGCGAAAAGCTCGTTAAGGCCGATGCTCCCACCGTCTTGGTCTACGGTCACTATGATGTGATGCCTGCCGAACCTCTCGAACTTTGGCATTCTGCTCCCTTCGAACCAGAGGTGCGCGACGGCCACATTTGGGCACGCGGTGCCGACGACGACAAGGGGCAATCCTTCATTCAAGTCAAGGCTTTCGAATATCTCGTCAAGCACGAACTCTTGCAGCACAACGTGAAGTTCATTCTCGAAGGCGAAGAAGAGATTGGAAGTCCCTCATTGGTGGACTTTTTGCAGAGCAACAAGGAACTCCTGCGCAGCGACATCATTCTCGTGAGCGACACCTCCATGCTCGCGCCCGAGCTCCCCTCGCTCACCACAGGTCTTCGCGGCTTGGCCTATTGGCAAATCGAGGTGACGGGCCCCAGTCGCGACCTGCACTCGGGCCACTTTGGTGGTGCCGTGGCCAATCCTGCTCTCGTGCTCTGCGAGATGCTCGCCAAGATGGTCGATGAAAATGGCCGAATCACCATTCCCGGTTTCTATGACGACGTCGAAGAACTCTCCGCCGAGGAACGTGCCATGTTTGCCGCCATTCCCTTTGACGAAGAAGCCTACAAGCGCAACATCGATGTCGACGAACTGCGTGGCGAAAAGGGCTATTCGACTATCGAGCGCAACTCCTGCCGCCCCTCCTTCGACATTTGCGGTATGTGGAGTGGTTATCAGGGCGAAGGTTCTAAGACTGTGCTCCCCTCCAAGGCCTATGCTAAGGTGAGCACTCGCCTCGTGCCCCACCAGCAGCACGAAAAGATACAGCAACTCTTCATCGATTATGTGGAGAGCATCGCTCCCAAGTGCGTGCGCGTTAAAGTCACGCCTATGCATGGCGGCGAGGGCTATGTATGCCCCATCACCCTGCCTGCCTATAAGGCTGCCGAAGAGGGCTTTGCCCAAGCCTTTGGCAAACGTCCGCTCGCAGTGCGCCGTGGTGGTAGCATACCCATTATTAGCGACTTTGAGCGTGTGTTGGGTGTCAAGACCATTCTCATGGGCTTCGGGTTGGAGAGCAATGCCATCCACTCGCCCAACGAGAATTTCTCGCTCGATATCTTCCGTAAGGGCATAGCTGCAGTTGTAGGCTTCCACCTCAACTATAAGGGCTAAGCCTTTCTTTCCACTCTGCGCGCGCACACCACTATAATGTACTTGTTTTTTGCTTCCACTGCTTCCACTCTTGTCGATAAATCGCTGACAATGAGATGAATGGTCGTGGAAGCAAAGGCTTTCTTACTTCCACTAACTTCAAGGCATCTTATCTATGGTATAGATGCTTTGAAGTGGGGGAGACCGCTCCCAACCTCCATGTCGCAAATGCTTGTAAATAAGTGAAATAAGTCTTTCTGTGGAAGGAGTGGAAGTAAAAAAGATTCTATTTAGTGGGAAATGCGTGCACGTGCGCGCGTGCGCGCGTGAATGAACAAGACAGCACATGGTGCAAGAAGACTGCACGTGAGGATATCGCAAGTTTTTCTTTCTGCGTGGGAAGAAAAAAATCCTGCGTCCCACGCAGAAAAATCTTCTTCCCACGTAGAATAGGGTAAGTGCGCACTTGCCCTCCTCCGCCTTTGGTGCGTGGTGGGAACTTATAGAGTGTGCTTCTTCCCCTCGTCTACGTTTTTCTCACATACGTGTAAATTCACGACATAGACAGTAGAGGGAAAAACGTATCAGTCACCCCTCAAGTCGAATGAATGGAGGCGAAAGGCGAGTTCGAAAGTCTTTTCATTTCGCTTTTTGTATCTGTAGCTCCATGAAGGACGAATGAGTCTTGAGGAGAGAGCTGCGAAAGCCTCAATACCTGCTCCGAAACTCTGTTCTGTTTTTTAGTCTTTTATATTCTATCTTCTCTTTGCTGTGAAGCGACGAAAAATATTTAAATTCCTCTCTCTCGGCCTGCTTGCCCTCTTGTTGTTGCCACTGCTCTTGGTGGCTTTGCTCTATCTGCCCCCCGTACAGCGATGGGCGGTGGGTGTCGCGACCGAGAAGCTCGAGGAAAGCACAGGCTTGCGGGTGAGCATTGACCAAGTGAGCCTTTCTCCTCTGCTCGATGTGGAACTGGGAGGACTGCTTGCCCTCGATGCTCAGGGCGATACCATCGCTCAGGCTAAATCCTTGATACTTGACATTCCTTTTGCTCCTCTTCTTTCAGGACGTGCCGATGTGGAACGCTTTGCGCTGCATGAGGCCCGGGTAAACACGAAGGAATGGGTGCCCGATGTGCGTGTGCGTGGGTCTTTTTTGCTCTTTTCGGCAGCGGCCCATGGAGCCGATTGGAAAGAGGAACGCTTGCGCATAAACCATGTGTTGCTGGATGGAGCCAAACTCGATGTGGCACTCGCTGATACGGCCCAAAAGGACACGACGATCACGCCTGTGAATTGGCGCATTCATCTTGCCCGTGCCACGTTACGCCGCAGTGATTTGCACCTTTCAATGCCCGGCGATACGATGCACGTGGCCACTCATTTAGGGCAAGCTGAGTTACACGGAGGGCGTTTTGATTTAGGCAAGAAACATTATGCCTTCGAGCGTTTGGCACTCGAAAAATCGACAGCGACAATGAACATGTCGTCTCGTCCTTTACCCAACGAAGCCTTGTTTGACGTGCGTGATGCTCGTTTGTTGGTGGAGCGTTTAAGCTACGATGCACAAGGACGCTTGCGTTGTCGGGTGAGCCATGTGAGCCTGCGCGAGCAGCAGCGTTCTTTTCGTTTGGCCTCTTTGGGAGGACTGGTCGATATGGACAAGCAGGGCGTTCGTTTAGAGGGCTGGAAGTTGCGCACCCCTTCTTCTTCCCTACAAGCCGATGCACAAGTGGAATGGGAGGCGCTCACTCCTCACAAGGGAGGAAGCATGAGGCTGGAGCTGGGAGGGCAGCTCTCGCCCGAAGAACTCTTACAGCTGGCCAAAACTCAACTGCCACCGGCCGACTATTTGCAGCTGCAATCGACCATGGGCATCTTGCCCAAAGACAAAATGGGGGTGCGCTTAGCCTTGGTGGGCAATGTGGACAATCTTGCACTTCGCGCGGCTTCGCTTTCCTTGCCAGGTATGCTCGATATGACTGTGCGCGGACACGTGAAGGAGGCATTGGAAGCTCAAAGGGAGGGCCAGTTGGCTTTTGAGATGAAAGCTCATGATTTGAGCCGATTGGCCACACTCATTCCTCCGGCTCATCGCAGCACCATTGCTTTGCCTCGAACATTGGCGGCCAGTGGAAACGTGCAGTTTCATACCGACGACTATCAATTGCAGCTTTCCTTGCGTCAGGCAGCAGGAGCTATTCATGCGCGCGCTGCGGTCAATGCTCGCACACAAACCTATTCGCTCCATACTCGTTTGGAGCAATTTCCTTTGGCTCATTTCCTTAAAGGACAGCCTCTCACACCCTTTACGGGGGAACTTTCGGCCACGGGAAGAGGCTTTGATCCTACCGCTTTGCGTGCCAATTTGGTGGCCAAGGCCGACATACAACGCCTTTCTTACGATCGTTTTCCTTTGGGAGGGATTCAGTTGGCTGCGCGTATGCGTGGGGGCGATGCCGTAGTCGATTTCAAAGCGAAAAATCCCTTGGTTGTGGGCAAGGGGCAGGTGGTGGCTCACTTGCAGCGAGGATATGCTGCAACGCTCGACTTTGATTTGGATAAACTCGATGTGCGCCGTCTCATGGAGAGCCAAGACACCCTTGTCTTTGGCGCAAAGTTCCGCATGAACCTCCAGGCGAATGCCACGATGACGAGACTGAGCGCAGAAGGTAAGCTCTCTCGCATTCGTTTCATCACGCCCTTGCGCGGCCTCATGGCACGCGACATCGATTTTGCTTTGGCTTCAGCCCCCGATAGTACGCATGCCAAGCTCCAAGCTGGCGATTTGGATTTGCTATTTTCGGCTGCAGGCGATGTGAACTCTTTGGGCGAAAGGGGATCGAAATTGGGAAAACTCGTCGCATACCAGTTGGAGCAGCTGAACATAGAGCAAGATGTTTTGCGCGAAGCCCTGCCCGATGCACGCTTACATTTGCAGGCGGGTACCGACAATCCTTTGGCTTCTCTGCTGCATCACTACAAGTACTCCTTGGGTTCGTTGCAGGTCGATTTGACCTCTCACCCCACAACGGGGCTCAATGGAGGAGTCTATGCAGGACGTTTCCAATCGGGAGGGATGCTCATCGACACGCTTTTCTCCACGGTGAAACAGGACGAGGCAGGATTGCGATGGCGAGCCACAGTGCGCAACGACCGCCGCACCAATCCACAACCTTTTACAGCTACGCTCAACTCCTCGCTCATGCACAACGGAGTTTCGGCAGAATTGACCTTTGCCGATAAGGAGGGAGATGTGGGTTTGAATCTTGGAGTGCGTGCTCAGTTGGCAGGAATGGGAGTGAACATTTCGTTCTTCCCCGAACAACCAATTATAGCCTATCGTCGCTTCGACATAAACCCAGACAATTATATTTTCCTCGAACGCGACGAGAGCATTCATGCCTATATCAACTTGCTGGCAGACGATGGTACAGCCCTACAAGTCTATACCGAAGACAACGATACGGCCAAGAACGACATTACTTTCTCGGTGAAACACCTGAACCTGGGAGAACTCTCCAATGTATTGCCCTATTTGCCCAAGTTCGGAGGCCGTTTGAATGGCGATTTCCACATTATCGACGATCATGTGCGCCTCACAGCAATGGGTACGATCGAGGCGAACGATTTCAGCTATGAAGGGATTTCGATGGGGAGAATGGGTGGCGAATTGGTCTATCTGCCCAAGTCAGACAAGGAACATTATGCCCACTTATTTGTGACGACCGACGACAAGGAAGTTGCAGAATGTAGCGGCTCTTACTTCAACGAAGGAGAGGGAAGTTTTGAAGGAACGGCCAAATTGCAAGGACTCCCTCTGGCTCTGCTCAATGGCTTCTTAGAAGGTACGCAAACGGCTCTTCGTGGCACGGCCGATGGGCAACTGGACATCAAAGGTACCGCTTCTGCTCCTGTGATGAATGGGCAGCTCGATTTGAACGAAGCCCACCTGTATAGCAAAACCTATGGGGTGGATTTTGCACTGGATGAGCGTCCTGTTGCTTTTGAAAACTCCCGTCTGCTTTTGCAGAACTACACCTTGCGCTCTACGGGCGACAATGCACTTACCCTCAATGGCTACGTCGATATGAGTCGTCCGAGTGAGATGAAGATGGATTTGGCGATGAATGCTAAGAATTTTGCTCTCATCAACACTCCTCGTCTCACGGAATCGGCCGTATTTGGCAAGTTGTATAGTGATTTTGATGCGACGATACGAGGCACGATGGAGCAACTCGTGGTACGCGGCAACCTCAGCATCTTGCCCAAAACCGACATCACATACGTACTGACCAACTCTCCCCTTACTGTAGAGGACGACCTGTCTCAATTGGTGAGTTTTGTCAATTTTGCCGACACGCTACAAACCGAGAAAACGGCTCCTACCCCAACTCTCGGTCTTGATGTGGCTTTGGGAGTTCGCTTGCAGCCTGGCGCACGTTATCATTGTTTCCTTTCGCACAACGGCGAGAGCTATGTGGATGTCGCGGGCGATGGCAACTTGGCCTTGCGCATGACTCCGCTGGGTGAGATGAGGCTCACAGGGCGATTGGATATTGCCGAAGGAAAAATGAATTACGAGTTGCCCGTTATTCCGCTGCGCACCTTTACCTTGGAGGAAGGGTCTTATGTCGAATTTACGGGGCCTGTGATGAATCCTAAACTCAATATCTCTGCTCGCGATCGTATCAAAACGATTGTCACGGAAAATGAGCGACAGCGCGTTGTCCTATTTCAGGCAGGTGTGGATATTACGCGGACCTTGGAGGACATGGGCTTAGACTTTGTCATTGAAGCTCCTGAAGATTTGAGCCTCCAAAATAAACTGGCTGCAATGAGTCCTGAACAACGCGGAAAAGCGGCCGTGGCATTGCTGGCCACAGGAATGTACGTGACCGACGACAATCTCTCGGCCAATGGACTGAAAGCCTCGTCGGCCCTCAATGCGTTCTTGCAGAAGGAAATCCAAAGTCTTGCAGGCCGCGCCTTGTCGACAATCGACCTTTCTTTCGGCCTGGAAAACGGTACTTCTTCGGCTGGAAACACGACGGTGGACTATTCGTTCCAATTCTCCAAACGTTTCCTCAACGACCGTATGCGAGTTATTATTGGTGGAAAGGTGAGTACTGGAGGAGATGTGCAAGGCAATGCACAGTCTTTCATTGACAATATCGCCTTGGAGTATCGCTTGGATCAAGAAAGTTCGCGCTACATTCGTGTCTTTTACGACCGCGAGGCACACGATCCTCTCGAGGGAACTTTGATGAAGGCGGGTGCGGGCTTGGCTTTGCGCCGCAAAAGCCATACTTTGGGAGAGCTTTTCCTTTTCCGTCGCAAGAAGAGAATCGAAGAGACACCATTGCTTCACGAAGATCACTGATGAGTAGTGATGATATAACTAACGGTGGCTGACCCCAGAAAGGGTCAGCCACCGTTAGTTATTGTTCTACCTCCCTTGTCCATCAATGCTGCGTCAAGAGCGATGAAAAGGGCGAGAGAGTGGAATGGACGATAAACGCCATGCCGTAGGGCTAATTGGGTACGTATTTTCGCATTGCTTGAAGGCTTGTGCCCCGTCGTTGCGCGTAGTCGGCGAGTTGTTCGTCACTTACGGAACCAATGGCGAAATAATGTGCCTGAGGGTGGGCAAAAAGCAAACCTGAAACCGAGGCATGAGGCACCATCATTCCATTCTCGGTGAGGCTCACCCCAATCTCACGCATAGGAGCAACCTCGTAGAGGAGAAAGTTGAAACTTTGATCTGGAATGGAAGGATAGCCCACAGCGGGACGTATGCCTTGGTATTTTTCTGCGAGCATTTCTGCGATGCTTAGCCGCTCATCAGGAGCGTAGCCCCAATGCTTACGGCGTATCTCCTCGTGCCATTTCTCGGCTGCTGCTTCGGCCATTCGGTCCAAGAGAGTTTGCACGAGCATTCGTTCGTATGGATCGTTGATGTCGGCTACATCGTCTACGGTAGTCGAAAAGAACCCCAAGCGGTCGGCTACATGATGAGGGTCGTGATATCCTTCGGGAGCGATAAAATCGCTCAGACAAAGATTGGGGCGATTCAAATCTGTGTGCTGCTGGCGCATGAAAGGGAGTGTGGTGCGTGCGCCATTGTCATGGGTGACGATAATATTGTCTCCCTCGCTATGGGCTGGAAGAAGCACAAAGGTACAATGTGCTTGTACGCCTTGTTCTTCGAGCTGTCGTAGACGTTGGCGGGCATCGTCATAGAGGCGAAGAGCTTCACGGGCTTGCGTTTGTTCTTCTTCGGTGCTGAACGAGGAAATCCATTGCTTGCGGCAGGCAGGACAATCGTGTTGCTCAACGATATTGGTACAGGCGGCATATTTGGCCTTGATGCCCCAAGCGAAATAGAAGAACACCCAATTGACGTAGGGCGTAAGTTCGTGGAGTTGATAATGATGGAGCATGAAAGACTTATTTGTGCATATAGGTCAAACGGCGACCACAAAAGACTTCGTTCGTGATGTGGCCATTGTTGTAGAGTAGAAAACCATTGACAAAAGTCTTTTCCACGCGCCAGTGGAAAGTGCGTCCTTCTACGGGGCTCCAATTGCATTTTGAGAGAATGCGATTGGGAGTGAGTGTCCAAGGGCTGTTGGGACGCACGAGTACGAGATCGGCCATATAGCCAGGACGAAGGAAACCTCGATTTTCGATGCCAAAGATGCGGGCAGGATTGTGTGCCATTAGCGTAACGAGCTGCTCGATGGGCAGCACCCCTTCGTCTACGAGCGAAAGCATCGAAACGAGCGAGAACTGCACGAAGGGCATTCCGCTGGCTGCTCGAGCGCAACCACCGCGCTTGTCGTTGAGCGTGTGAGGAGCATGGTCGGTTCCCACGTTGTAGATGCGCCCATCGGTGAGTGCTTGGCGCAAGGCTTCGCGGTCGGCGGCCGTTTTGATTGCGGGATTACACTTGATACGAGAGCCTAAGCGAGCATAGTCGGCATCGGTAAAGAGTAAATGTGGAAGGCAAGCTTCGGCCGTGATCTGCCGGTCATCGGGCGAGAAAAGCTCGAGCTCGCGGGCCGTGGTGATGTGAGCCACGTGGAGGCGTGCTCCGCTTCGGCGAGCATAGTCGATGGCTTCGCTGGTACTCTTATAGCAAGCCTCCTCGCTGCGAATAATGGGATGAAAGCGGATGTCGGGATCGTCGCCATATTGTTCCTTATGCTTGCGTAGGGCAGCCATAATCATGGGGGTGTCCTCGCAGTGTACCATGATGGGGAGGCGACTTTGCTCGAAAATGGTGAGCAAAGCGTCGTCGTCCTCAACCTCGAGAGCGCCAGTGCTCGAACCCATGAATAGCTTGATGCCAGCTACGGTGGCAGGATTTACCTCGTGTAGACGAGCCGCATTTTCTTTGGTAGCCCCCAAGAAGAAACCGTAATTTACGTGGCATTTTTCGGCAGCCAAGGCAAGTTTCTCGCGCACACGCTGGGCGTTGATAGTGGGGGGAGCGGTATTGGGCATGTCGAGAATCGTGGTCACCCCTCCTGCTGCTGCGGCAAGGCTTTCAGTGTTGAGGTCGCCCTTGTGAGTGAGTCCTGGGTCGCGAAAATGCACGTGGTCGTCGATGATGCCTGGCAAAAGGTAGCAACCAGTGGCATCAATTACGTGTTCCGTGGGGCGTTCGGACTGAGCGTCGTGCCCTTCGAGAACGAGTGCTATTCGATCGTTGTCGATCACGAGACTACCCACAAACTGGCGGCCTTCGTTGACGATGGTGGCATTTTTAATAAGAGTACGAGTGTGCATAAGGCAAAGAATAGTTTTTGTGAAGAGAAGACGAAAAGAAGAAAAAGATGGGCTCGCAAAAAAGCCGAAAAAGGACCGTGTCGAAATGTTTATTTCGACACAGCCCCACGTGCTTTGATTTTTCCTGTGAGTGCAGCCCAGCGCAGTTGCAACACCCCCCAAAATGCCTCGTTGAAAATACCACCACTCATCTTGCTCGTGCCCAGTTGGCGATTGACAAAGATGACGGGGACTTCCTTGATGCGAAATCCGAGGGCATAGGCCGTGTATTTTAGTTCGATTTGGAAGGCATAGCCCTTGAAACGTATCTTGTCCAAATCGATAGTTTCGAGCACTTTGCGGCGATAGCACTTGAAACCAGCTGTGGTGTCGCAGATGTGCACGCCGAGTACTGTGCGCACATATTTTGAGGCAAAATAGCTCATCAATACGCGACTCATAGGCCAATTGACCACGTTGACGCCTGTCACATAGCGCGAACCGATGGCCACGTCATATCCCTCTTTGGCGCAGGCCTCGTAAAGGCGTGGGAGGTCGGCGGGATCGTGCGAGAAGTCGGCATCCATCTCGAAAATGTAGTCATAACCATGCTCAAGAGCCCACTTAAAGCCTGCGATATAGGCCGTGCCTAAACCCAACTTTCCGCTACGCTCCACCAGGTGCAAGCGCCCTGCGAGCTCGCCCGCCATGAGCTGCTTCACAATTTGTGCGGTCCCGTCGGGGCTGCCATCGTCGATGACCAAAACATCAAAGTCGTGCTCCGGTCGTGTGGTCACGGCACGGACGATGGCTTCGATGTTTTCGCATTCGTTGTACGTGGGGATGATGATGAGACTATCGCTGTGGTTCATAGTGTTTGTATCTTTCTGCAAAAATACATTTTGTGCCCCGATTGGCCAAGAAATAAAGTGGCTATCCCTCTGCCACAGCGTCAAAAAGTTGTTGTCTTTGCGACTCCTTTTGTGTGGGAGGAGGATTTTTGTTTTTCTCGCAGAGGAATTGTTGATGGGGAAGAGTGAGCCCCCCTACGATTTGAAGCCTTGCCTCAAGGGGGGAAAGCCTGAATGCCATATTGAGAGGTTCAAGAAGGGGGCGCGATGTTGATAGGAGCGTCTTGAGGTGGCTCTTCCTTTGGGAAAGAACGATCTGGTTTCCTCCCTTTTACTTCCCATCGCCGTAAACGGCGTTCCCATTCCCGTTTTTCTCGCTGCGAGTTTCGTTTTTCTTGCTGCGACTTTCACACCTCCACCTCGCACGCGCGCGCGTATCTCTCTATTTGTGGGTGAATTTTGCTTCCACGTCCTCCACTGTATGTGGTAAAAGGCTGAAAATGAATCTTGAACGAAGTGGAGGTAAATGTATTTGTGCTCCAAGTGGTGTCTACAAGAATTGCTCACTTTGTGCGAGAAGGTGTGGAGAAATCGTGGAGCTTGTGGAAGTCAAAAATAGATTTTCTTCCACTATTCTATAGGTTGATAAACAGATGGTTACGAGGTGTGTGGAAGCAATGGAGGGAAAAAACATAAGATATAGAGGGATACGCGCGCGAAGCGAGTATCCCTCTACGGATGATGAAAGAACAGGAGCAGGCCTACGCTCCATGGTTTTCAAAATGGGTGTGCGTTTAGAAATTGTAGCCCACGGAGAACATTACATTCTGGTTTTTTGAGTCGCCATCGCCCACGTTAAGCAGACCGAAGCGAGTTTCCATACCGACTTCAAAGTGCCCTATGCGATAAGCTGCTCCCAATCCCAAACCAAAGTCAATGCGATTGGCTTTGTCATTGTTAAAGAAGTTGCTGGAACTCTTGATTGATTTTCCGGACTCATAGATTGTGGAACTGCTGTTCAGACCATAACCTGCATAAGGACCTACTTTAATCAAGAGAGCTTGAGAAGGGAGTGTAGGGAGCGCATAAGTGGGCAGCACAGAAAGCTCCAAATAATTGAGATTAAGATCTAAAAGCTCAGATTTTGTGCCTTTGGTAAAGTAGAGGAGAGAAGAGTTTACCTCCCAGCCTGGAGCGAGCTTATTGCTCATGGTTGCACCTGCGTGGAAGCCCCAAACAGTCTTGGTATTGCTGGTGGAGAAAGAGGAGCTATTGGCACCCGCCTTGATACCAAAGGTCGTTTGTGCGCTTGCGCCCAATGTGGCTACCGCAAGCACAAGAGTGAGCGTAATTTTCTTCATAAATCAATGGGTTTAATAGTTGGAGTAATACAAACTTCTGCTGGCGAAGATATGTATTTTTGGTATAGCTTCAAGCGGGAGAGGCTATAAAAGAGGTTGGAACTCGTTGAAAGTTCTGTTGTGAACGATAAAAAAGCTCTATCTCACTCATTTTGCTGCTCCGATGTGTCTTTTATGAAGAAGTTGAAGCGTGTTGTTTGCGATATTCGCGAGGAGAAGTTCCCTCGTGGAGCTTGAAGTACTTGCGGAAAGTGAATTGCTCGGGAAATCCCAATTCGGCAGCGATTTGTTTGATGTTCAGTTGCGAATGCTCCAAAAGGTTGCGGGCCTCGATCATCGTGATGGTCGCAATCCACTCTGAGGGCGGACGCCCAGTTTGCTGCTTGATGAGGGCCGAAAAGTGGCCCGTAGAGTATCCCAGCCGTTCCGCATAGAACCCCACGCCACGCTCGTTGCGGAAGTGCAAGTTGAGCAAGGTCATAAAGGTCGAAAATACACCATCGCTCTGTGCTGTAGAAACAGGCTCTTGCCGTTGGCTTCTGGTTTGGGCAAAGAGTAGAATCATGTCAGTGAGACAGTGTTGCACGAAAGTGTCTATCCAATTGTTCAGCAGGTTACGTTCGTGAGGAAGGGTGCTGTGGGACAGGTCCTCTCGTCGAGCTTGTAGGAGCTGAGCACGCTCGGCATATAATTGCGTGTGTTCTTCCGAAAGCCTAAGGCAGGGATGATGCACAATGTCGAGCTGTAGCACACTGGGCATGATGCGCTGGAAGAGCGCAAAAACGCTTTGTAAGTCCGTGAGGATTTCTACTATCTCAAAGTCATCGCTTTGAGCCAATTTCTCTGTTGGTATGACAGGGCTTTGGACAAAGAGCGTGCCTCGATGTAGCAGGGTAGGCTGGCCTGCAATGAGGTATTCGGCATGCCCAGCTATACATAAGCAAGCTCCCACTGTGGTGTGAGCGGCGATATTGCGATGTTTAGCCAGACGGATAAAGGCTGAAAGATTGTGAGCTTGTGGCATACGAAAAAAGAAAGAATCATTCGTAGCGGTAAAAGAGTTCGTCGCCATTTCGCCAAGCTCGCTCTACGACCAGGTAGCCTCGTTCGTAGTGAGGAGAGAGCAAACGGCGCCCGTTCATATAAAACGTTACGGAGCGAGTGGGATGGGGGAGGCGCAGGCGTAGGACGAGGGGAGTGTTGCCTTGGGAGGACAAACCGCTGATGCGGTATTTATGCCCCTCCAACTCGGCAATCTGATCGACCGTTACAGCGAAATGAGGCGTTTTGGCAATGATCATGCAGTCGTCGAGAAGATTCACGTAGAGTCCGCGCTCGTCGGTTGCGGCGGTCATACCTACGGTGTGCAGCAAAGCCGCGGCCACACTGCGCAAGGTGGAGTCGCGATCGAGACTATCTCGCAGACTTTGCTTGTACTGGTCGATGGCATGGGCATAACGAGCATCGCCACTCACCAAAAGTAGGCGTGCCAAGGCATCGAGCGATTGAGGCATCGCTTTTTTTCGGTAGAGCTTCTTGTAGTGAGAACTTTCTTGGCGGGTGAGTGTGCAGTGTGTGGGAACCAGTGTGGGGTCGATGGAGAGTGCGCGTTGTACCACATTTTCTCGACTCGGATTGACCATCAAGATGTTTTCTGGAGCTACAAAACTCAGAGGATGGCGCAGCTGGGCCGTGGCCGAATGGAGATGAAAGAGCAGCAGCACACCGACAACAAGGCGCAACAAAAAGAGGGATTTCATAAGATGAGGCGTGAAAGATGAACAAAGCTGCTTAGGGTTTTTGCATCTTGATGCATGCCCAGCCTTCTCGCTCGCGCTGATCCACCCAAGTGAGCCCCAACTGTTCGCCACAAGTGCGCAAGGCGGCTACATCGGAGCTGTAAAAACCACTCATGTAGATATGCCCACCGCTACGCAAAGTGGGAACGTAGCGTTCGAGGTCTTGCAGGAGAATGTTGCGATTGATGTTGGCAATGATGAGGTCGAAGCGTTCGTTCATAGAAGAGAGCAACGAGGCATCGCCGTGGAGCACTTCGATGTGGTCGAGCTGATTGAGTGCGATGTTTTCGGTCGAATTGCGCACACACCATTCGTCATAGTCGATAGCCACACAGTGTCGAGCGCCACGCATACGCGCCAAAATCGCCAAAATGCTCGTGCCGCACCCCATATCGAGCACTTCCTTACCTCGTAGGTCATCGTCGAGGAGGCGTTCCATCATTTGGTGAGTGGTTTGATGATGCCCCGTGCCGAAAGACATCTGTGGGTTAATCCAAATGTTGTAGTCGGCCGTAGGCACGTCTTGATGGAAAGTTGAGGCAACGACACAGCGAGGGTGTTGCTCGTTGCCAATGATGAGGGGTTGGAAGTAGTTTTTCTCCCACTCTTCGTTCCAGTTCTTATCCTCGGCCTCTTGCATGGTGTATTGGATTTCAATGCCAGGCAGTGGAAAATCGGACAAAGCCTCTTGCAGTGCCTCGGCTTCGAAGAACTGGGCTTGGATGTAGGCTTTATATTCGCCCACTTCAGCTTGGTGGGCGAACACGGGGGCTTCGGGAAAATCGTCTTGGACTCCCGTGGCAATTTGTTCCAACTGGGCGGTGTCGACAAAGCTTTCAAAACCGATTTCGGCCAATGTGGCTGAAAGAATATCGCTAATCGCTTCGTTGCTGGGCGTTGTATGAAAAGTAAATTCTAAGTACTTCATGAGGAGAGAGGATATAGGAAAGGGAAAGTGGGAGAGAAGCTATTCGCTCTGTGAGCGGATGCGCCATTCTTGAGGGTAAAGATTGTTGGCACGTGTACCCAGATTGTTGACAAAGCCCAAAGGAAGGCCTTCGTAGGTGAGGAGTACATAGCCTCGGGGCGTTTCGGCAGGCAAAACGATAGCTTCTCGGCGTAGGTAAGACAAAGCGGTGCTACGCTCTACATCGACGCGGACAAATGCCTTGGGCGAAAGTTGTGTGGAGAGCGCCAGCGCTTGTTGGGGAATGAGTTTGCGCCCTTTTTCTTCGGCCAAAGCGACTCCCACACTCACACAGGGAACGGCCGCCATGATGCGTTGAACATCGGGGAGTAGACTGCGGCGAACTGCGACGATTTGTTCGGGGCTGGTGCGTAGAAGAGAGAAAAACTCTGGCTCTGTTAGCCATTGTTCGATGTCGCGAGGAAAGGGCGTTTGCTTTCCCCGCTCCTTTTGTTTCTTACTTTTGGAAGGAGGGGAGGAAGGAGCCGTTTTGCGCAGCAGCGCGAGAAAGATGCCTTCCCCACGTGTGCGATGTGGCATGAAGTGGTAAACGGGCAGATCTCGTCCTGTGCAATCGCCTACAATTCCCCATTCTTCTTTGATGGGGATAGGCACGCATTCGGCTCCGAGTTCTTGACAGATGTAATGTACATTGTCCTCGTTCTCTTCGCGATTGAAGGTGCAAGTCGAGTAGACCAAATAACCGCCTGTGTGTAGCGTGGGCCAAATGGCAGCGATGATGTCGCGCTGTCGTTGTGCGCAGTTCAACACGTTGGCGCGCGACCACTCTGAGCGGGCTCCCTCGTCCTTACGCATCATTCCCTCGCCCGAGCAAGGCACATCGGCGGCCACGATATCGAAGAAGTCGCTGAGCGAAGCAAAATGCTCGGCATAGCCCTGAGTAACCACGACATCAGGATGCCCCCATTTGGCTAAGTTCTCTGCCAAGATATTGGCGCGAGTACGTATCGGTTCGTTGGCGACGAGTAGCGCTCCATCGGGCAACAAACTGCGCCAAAGTGTGCTCTTTCCTCCAGGAGCGGCGCACAGGTCGAGCACTCGTTGAGCTTGAATTTGGGTCGCGATGCAGCGGTAGGCTTGTTCGATAAACATCGAGGAGGCTTCCTGCACATAGTAGCCTCCAGCGTGAAGACGAGGGTCAAAAGTGAAAGCAGGTCGTTCGGCTAAGTAGTAGCCCGTGCTGCACCAAGGCACGCTTTCCTCTTGCTCAAAAAAGACGCTTCCTTTGCCCCTATTGTGGCGAATGCTTACACAGGGACTACTCTCGTTGAGGGCTCGACAGAGCGCTTCGGATTCGGAGTCGCCGAGAAGAGTGTGCATGTTGTCAATAAAATCTTGAGGGAGGCTATTCATGAGAAAAAGTGCGCAAGAAGAAAAATGTAAACAAGCAGACCACCCACCACGGTGGGCACGCCCAATAGAGAAAATAGGCTGCGGCCGTTTATGGTGAGCGGTCTGCTTGGAAAATGGTGAGCGGTTAGTCGCGGATTTCGAGTTCGTCAATCACATATTTGCTACCGCCATACACATCAATGAGGAACAGCACATAGCGAATGTCCACGTTGATGCAGCGCTGGAGAGCAGGATTGAAGCGAAGGTCGGAGGAGAGGCTCTCAATGTTGCCGTCGAAGGCCAAACCAATGAGCTCGCCGCGTGCATTGAGCACGGCACTTCCCGAGTTGCCACCCGTGATGTCATTGTTGGTCAGGAAGCAAGCGGGCATCTCTCCATTTTTGTCGGCATAGCGACCATAGTTTTTCGTGAGGTAGTGTTGGCGCAACTTCTCGTCCACCACATAGTCGGGGTCGTTAGGATTTTCCTTTTCAAACATTCCTTTGAGGGTAGTTTTCCAATCATATTGCACCGCGTCGCGAGGAGAATAGGCTTGCACCGAGCCATAGGTCATGCGCAGTGTGGAGTTGGCATCAGGACTCTTTGTCCAGTTGTACATCTCGCACAGTCCGCGCACATAGATGCGGTTCAGTTCGGCCAGCTTTTCATTGTAGCGTTGCACGGCGGGACGATAAGCTTGGAGTGCCTGGCCGAGCTGAGCAAAGTGTTGATCGAGCGGATCGTCGCCAAAGCGCTCCCAATCGTCCGAAGCGAGCCACCAGCTCTTGTCGAAAGCCTCTGGAGAGCGATAGGCCGATTGAGTGTAGAGCGAATCGAAGTAGGCCGTCATGTCGGGACGCACAAAGTCTGGCTGCATAGGCAGGCGGTGCAACTTGGCCCAATAGGGGGCGAGCAGCTGCATCTTGCGGCGGTCATAGTCCATGTCCACGGTACCCATCATTTGCTTGGCCGCTTTGACGTAGGCTTCACGTTTGGCTTCGTAGCTCTCGCCCTTTTTGACCTTGCCCTGGAGCTTGCGGCCCAATGCCTGAGCATAGTCGTTGAGGAGGTTGGAAGGACTGCGGAAATCCTGTGAACCATAGGTATATTGCAGGAGGTAGAAGTCGTGGAGCGTGTCCTTAGCAGCTGCCACGAGCGAATCCATACGGTCTATGATGTCTTGGTACTCCTTCTTGCCACTCTTGGCTGCAAAAGCACGGAAGGCTTTTTCTTCCTCGGCTTTGATGTTAAGCAAGCCCGTGCGGCGCACACTTTCGTTCATACCGCCAAAATTTTTGACCATATTGCCGAGACTCATGTATTGGTCGGCATACTTCAAGCCCATGGCCTTGTCGCTATCCATGAGCGACTTCATGAAGTTCAGCTCGGCCTCGCCTGCACTATTGATGGGTGCATTGACGCTTTCGGTGCGCAGGCGTACTTGTGAGGCGGTGAGATAGCGACTGGTGCGACCAGGGAAGCCCATAATCATAGCATAGTCGCCTTCTTCTACACCGCGCAGGCTGATGGGCATCCACTTTTTGCAGCGCAAGGGTTGGTTGCTGGCCTGATAGTCGGCTGGCTGCCCATTTTTATCGGCATAGATGCGAAACACCATAAAGTCTGCCGTGTGGCGAGGCCATATCCAGTTGTCTTGGTTGTAGCCAAATTGCCCGATTTGTTGCGGAGGATTGGCCACGAGGCGCACGTCGCTATATTCCTGCTCGTAGAAAGCAAAGAAGCGGTTGCCACCAAAATAAGGCACGATGCGCAGCGAAATGCCTTTTTTCTTGGCCAAATCGCTTTTCTTGAGCATTTGCGCAGCAAAAGGTTCCAAGAAGGAAAGGCTTTGCATCTTGTAGGCATCGGCCTTCGCTTTTCGTGCGGCCATTTCTACCTCCTTCGTCACCTCGGCCACGCGCACCACAAAGGTGAAGGTGAGGCCTGGCACGCGCAACTCCTCGGCGCGGCTCTTGGCAAAGAAACCATCTTGGAGGTAGTTGTTCTTCAAGGACGAAATCTCGTGGATATAGGAAAATCCGCAGTGGTTGTTGGTCAAAACAAGACCATCGCGCGAGATGACTTCGCCCGTGCAGCCACGGCCAAAGATACCCACCACGTCGCGCATGGAGGGCTTCGTTTCGCTATACAACTCTTCGGGCGAGAGTTGCAAACCTGCTTTGCGCAGAGAGTCTTCGAGCTGCTGCTCTTTCATGATTTTGAGCAGCCACATGCCTTCGTCAGCGTGGGCCGTAGCCATACCGAGAAGGGCGAGGAGAGTGAGGAAAAGTTTTTTCATAGGGGAAAAAGAGAGGGGGAGATTATTGCGATTTTATCTTATGGTGACCATCGTAGCGCCAAATCCATATTCTCGGAAACTGGCATCCTGATGGCTACACTGACGGTAGTAGCGCTTCAGCTCTTTGAGTAGGGTGGCGCGCAGCACCCCATCGCCCTTGCCATGGATAAAGACGATGCGGCGTCCTCGTTCCTTAGCGTGTGCTTTCATCGCCTCGTGAAAGGCCTTGAGTTGCACCGTCAAGATGTCCTTGTTCTCCATGCCAGCCGTCGTTTCGAGTAGCGCGTCGGCATGCAAGTCTATCTCGACCAAGGCATTGCGGTCGGTACCTTTGTCGCTGGGCACACCACGCGAAGCTACGCGAGCAGGCTGTGGGCTGCGCTCGTTCTGGGGCGACATGATGGCCTCGGCCATTTCCTGAGCGTTGATGCTAATGTTGTGCGCAGGCTGGTCGTCGCGCACGAGGTCGTAGAGCAGCGACACCTCGTCAAAGAAGTCGCTCTCTTGGAATGTGTGCAGTTTGTAGAACTTCGTGCCGTCTATGCGCAGCGTGATGCTGAGCGGTGCGTGCAGTTCAAAGGACTTGTCGGTCTTGTAGGCCAAAATTTGGAGTGTGAGCCGCTCTATCTCGGGCAAGTCGTTGTGCGAAAACTCCTCGATGAAGTTCTTTTGATTGGGGAGCACTACTCCCTCGTGGCGCAAGCGGTATTGCGTGCCTTCTTGTGTGAGTAAGAGGTAGCGCACGTAGAGGTTGCTATCGTTCACCAAATAGCTTTCAAAACGTGTCGTGGTGAGCTGTCGCGAATTGACGGGAAGAAAAGCCAAGTGCAAGTTCAGCTTCTCGCCACCTCGCCGTTCTAAGGGGCGCGCCTTGAAGGTGATGGGCACATCGGCCAGGTCGCGCTCCTCCTCTTCGCTCTCGTCCTCGTGGTGTCGGCTCAACACGGCCTTGACGCTCGTGACGCCTTCGTTTTTGGGGGAGGGAGTTTCTTTGCTGGGCTGGTTGGGGCGCACGAAATTGTAGTTGTCCGTTTCGACCACGACCACTTCCGTGCGTAGCGTGGGCACTTCAAAACCATCGTCGTCGCACACGAGCACCAAGTCGCGCCCTTGAAATCCTGTGATTTTTCCGCCTCCTGTCGAGTTGAGGAAGCGCACTTTATCGCCAATATTCATGATGAGAAAAGTCGTAAGAGGGTGATTCTGTTCTTCTCTTTGGGCATCGCTCCCACTTCATAAATGTGTATGTGTAGAGAACACTCTGGGAACAGGGCTTTCCCCAAGGGAAGAGGACAAAAAGAGAGCTCTTGAACCAAGAGCAATAGTTGGCACAAAGTTACGCATTCTCTTTGATACGGCCTAATCCTCTCCCCCGCGATTCTTCTCCTTGGTCCGCGCCGAACCAAAGGCAACGCTCCTCTCCTTCTCTTGCACCGTCTCCTGGTCATAGGGCCTATAAGTATCATGCCCAGCCTTTCTCTCGTGCGCGCGTATACCTACTATATCGTTTTTTCTTTTGCTTCCATTGCTTCCATATTGAAGCGTAAGTGCTTGTGGGTTAGAGGAAAAGAAGGTGGAAGAGCATCGCATTTCCTTCCACAAATTCCTCTACGATTTTCCTCTGTCTTGGGGTATCTTTGAGGGGCATGTGGACAACTGTGGAACCACTATTTTTAATAGCTTCCATCTGCTTACTTGCTGATAATGAATGAGATATCGTATCGTTGTGGAAGAGTGGAAGCAAAAAACAAACTATATAGTAGGTATACGCGCGCGAAGCGCCTTGTTTGCTCCTCATTTCCCCAAGGGAAACTGGATACTCGCAACTTCTCCCATCTCCGTGCGTCGTAGGATTTTCTACGACGCACGCAGGAATTTCTACGTGGGACGTGGGAGAACGTTTCTCTCTTGTTTATGTGTCCTCTTATTAGTGGTGTAGATAAACGTCAAACTAAGAGTTTGGAACTTAGCCGCCTTCAAGTGCCGTTTTTTCTTCTCTTACAATATAGGGGCTTGTCCTTTTTATTATCTATGAGATTTTTGGTATCTTTGTTCAGGGTTGAAAGCTTGAACTTTTCAAACTCAGGCCGCTTAGGCAAAGAATGTAATGTGTCTAACTTTATCTGTTTATGCTTTCTGAAGAGATGCGACGCATGATTTACCTCACCAATTGAGCAGAGTGACTTAATTCTTTGAGGGGATGTTACTGACATTTTCATTCTATGCTAACATTCAGATGTTTCTTCAAAAAATGATTTAATGAATAAGGAATTGACTGACGACAAAATAGTTGAAATAGAGAATACGCGACCGCACGTAGTTATTCTTGGAGCAGGGGCCACCATTGCTACCATCCCCAATGGAGATAAAAATGGTAAGTGTAGCTCTGTTATGGACGGATTCATTCAGAATCTTGGGCTTGAACCCATCCTGCAAGGTCTAAACTTTAGCACTCAAAGCGGAGATATAGAGAAGATATATACAGAACTATTAGAATGTGGGGAAGAATGCCGAGAGGTACGTTTGCAACTTGAAAACGCTATTTTTTCCTACTTTGCAAAACTGCAATTGCCTGACGAAATAACAATATATGACAAGCTTGTACTTGCACTAACAAGTAAAGACATCATCGCGACGTTCAATTGGGATCCGTTACTGATAGAAGCATATAACAGAGCGTCAGAAATTACAAACAATCTGCCTAAACTTACCTTCTTGCATGGCAATGTAGCTGCTGGCTATTGTGAGCAATGTGGTCATTTTGGCTCCCTACAACGAGTCTTGTGTGACCATTGTGATACTCCTTATCACAGATCACCTCTACTATATCCCGTACGAAATAAAGACTACAATTCAAATCCATTCATCAGACAAGAATGGATTCATTTGAAATCCTATTTATGTAGGGCGAAAATGATTACTATTTTTGGCTATAGAGCTCCCGACACCGATGTGGAAGCAGCCCAGTTGCTTAAAGAGGCTTTTACGGAGTATCTTCCAGCTCAAAGATTTAGTCACATAGATATTATTGAGCGGCCTAATTTTAACTATGATGAACTCAGTCAGATATGGAGAGAGTTTGCCCGTATAACAAACGATAATTTTTGTATTTATGATTCATTCTACAACAGTTACTTGGCAAAGTCTCCACGACGTACGGTAGAGTGTTTGTGTAAGCGCAATAAGGGATGGTGGGGACGTTCTGAAATCGTACTGGAAGAGGAGGATAGCTGGACAGATGTACAAGGAAAACTATCACCTCTATTATATGAAGAGAACTTAGTAAAAAGGTGTTGGAAGTAAATCCTATCACTTTATAAGAACTGATTAGCAACCAGAAACACAAAAACTCCCCACAGCTCAATAAAAGCTGTGGGGAGTTTTTTATAGGAATTGAGGAAAGCTGTTTTAGAGTTCGAGGTCGCCACCGTGAATTTCGTGCCAAGGGAGGCCCTGCTTGTTGAGTTCTTCCATGAAGGGATCGGGATCGAACTCCTCGACATTGTGCACACCGGGCTTGCTCCAAATGCCTTGCATAAAGAGGCGAGCACCGATGCAGGCAGGAACTCCTGTGGTGTAGCTCACGCCCTGCATGCCTGTCTCGTCATAGGCAGCTTGGTGAGAGCAGTTGTTGTAGACGTAGTAGGTGCGTTCCTCGCCATCCTTGATACCACGGATGCGGCAACCGATGGAGGTTTCGCCCTCATAGTTTTCGCCCAAGTCTTGAGGGTTAGGCAGCACGGCCTTGAGGAATTGGAGGGGCTGAATCATGTGTCCCTCGTAGTTGATGGGCACAATGCTGTCCATACCGATGTTTTGGATGACACGCAGGTGTGTGAGATATTCTTGACCAAAGGTCATCCAAAAGCGGGCGCGCTTGATGGTAGGGAAATTGATGACGAGGCTCTCGATTTCCTCATGGTGCAAGAGGTAGCTCTCGCGAGGACCGATATTAGGATAGTTGAGCGTCTTGTGAATTTCGAGAGGCTCGGTTTCTACCCATTTGCCATTTTCCCAGTACATACCCTTTTGCGTGATTTCGCGGATGTTGATTTCGGGGTTGAAGTTGGTGGCAAAAGCCTTGCCATGGTCGCCTGCGTTGCAATCGACGATGTCGAGGTAGTGGATTTCGTCGAAGTGGTGCTTGGCGGCATAGGCCGTGTAGATGCTCGTGACACCAGGGTCGAAACCGCAGCCGAGAATGGCGCAAAGGCCAGCCTTCTCGAAGCGCTCGCGATAGGCCCACTGCCAAGAGTACTCAAAGTGTGCCTTGTCCTTGGGCTCATAGTTGGCCGTGTCCATGTAGTTGCAGCCAGCTTCCAAGCAAGCCTCCATGATGGTGAGGTCTTGGTAGGGGAGGGCGAGGTTCATCACGAGATCGGGTTGGAACTCTTTGAAGAGTGCCACGAGCTGAGGCACCTCGTCGGCATCGACTTGTGCGGTCTTGATGTCGTTGCGCAGCCCCATGTCGGCAATGCGCTTGGCAATGGCATCGCACTTGGATTTGGTGCGCGAGGCAATCATAATTTCGCTAAACACGTCTGAGTTTTTAGCGACCTTTACGGCAGCTACGGTAGCTACACCGCCAGCTCCAATAATGAGGATTTTTCCCATAGTTATGTGTAGTTTGTTTGTTTCCTACAGGCGAAAATACGATTTTTCTATGGAGTAGGCACTACAAAAAGACTTATAGTTCGTTGTATGAGGTCGTTTTCTCTCTAATCCATACGACTCAAGGCCTCAGAGGGAGGCCTTGAATATAGGAGAAGTAAGGAAAATGTGGAGTCAGAAGAGAGGGGTAGGTCATTTCCAATGCGGATTGTCTACCTTGTTGATTTGGTAGCTATCTCCATGAGGCACGAGGGAAAGGGTGATGGTGTGCGTCTCGTAGTCGGTCATGGTCACCTTATATTCGTCGGTTTGGTTGCCTTGCTCGATGCGAAGCGACAAAATTTGCTTGTCGAAACTGGGGTCTTGCCCACCAATGCGAAAATATAATGCACCATTTCCCTGTTTATAGCCATCATATTCTCCCAAAATGTCACGATCCTTTTGTTGGAGAAAGGAGAGGCATTGAGGAGTGCAGCAGGTGGTGAGGAGTTGGTCGAGGGCATTGGCGTCGTCGCCTTCGATCAAGGGCATTCCTTCCAAGGCCAGGAGGCGTGTGTAGAAGCTCCAAAGAAAAGCTTTTTGGCCCAATTCTTTTTCGGCCGTAGAGGAAATAGAGTCGACAACCGAACTTTCGGGAGCTTTAGAGAGAGGAGTCTCGTTGTTTTGCTTGGATTGGCAGCTGGTAAATGCGGATGCACTCAGAAGGAGCATGAAAAGAAGGACCTGTTTAAGCATAACGATAAAGTATTGGAGAATAATGAAAAAGTCCAGATGCTCGGCGTCAAATGAAGGGGAGCAAGGCTATGGGATAAGAGGGGTTTCTTCTGCGGACAAAAGTACGTATTTCGGAGGAAATGAAAAAGCCTTAGATTCTAAATCTAAAGAGATTTTTTACGAAGATGGGCTGTACTTGCTTTGTATGCCTATATGTGTCGGACAGAAGGATGGCGAAAGAGAGAGGACGCCCCCTATTGAAACTCTCCTCCGCTCACCCCCATGGCAGAGGTGAGTGAATATCCGAGGATTTCGGATTGAAAACCACGGCCAGCCAGAGGTTGCATCCCAAAGAGGGTGATGGATTTTTGAGGGAGCGCTTCGCCCTGCTCGGGAGTGGGAGGGGTGGCACAAAGTTGCTTGATGCGTTGAGCTAAGCGCAGACTTTCGTCGGTGAAACCATCAAGATCGGCAATGAGCATGATGCGCTCTACTTGCGCATCGAGCAGAAGGCTCTCGAAACTCTGAACGAGCAAATCGTCGCGCGACACAATGGGCTCGATAGGGAGCGAAGCCAGTGTAAACTCTCCGAGATGATCCTTAAAAGCTTTGCCGTTGAGTTCATTGTCGAAATGAGAAGGAGTGAAGTGAGTGAGAGAGCTTTTCTCTTGTTCGTGGATGAAGATGACTTGCACGTCATTTTCTCCTGGAGTGAGTCCGCCATCGAGGGCGATGCAGTCCAGCCAGTGAGCGAGGTCGGCCTGAGGAATGCGGCGGCCGAGCATACGTTCAAAATTGACAATGAGGTCGAATGCCACGTGATCTAAATGTTGGGCATCAACGAGGATGATATTGCGAGCGAAGGAGTTATTTTGCATAGCTTGTGGTTTGTTCTTTGTCGTCGGTATAAAAACGGTTTTACGCAGCAGTTTCGAGAGGGATTGAATGAGCCTACGTGTGATTTCTTTTTTGTAGAAGGAAGAGAGAGTGGAGCATGATTCGCTTTGCAAATTTACAGTAATCATGTGAATGCTACCAAGCGAATCTGGGTGAAATACTTTATTGCATCCGTAAAAAAACAACTGCACAGACCGCGTGGGAAAAGTCTGTGCAGTTGCTTGTCGAATGATGGATTCGCACGGAGTCATTTGATGCTCACATCTCTGACTTGTACCTGTGTGCGAGGGAGAAGTTGTGAGGAGCGAGCAATGACACGTTGGGCGATATTGTCTTTGAGGAAAAAATAGTAGCTCTTCATGGTACTGCGCGTGCGAGGGTCGGTACAAATGGCCCATACGGAGCGCACGAGGGGGTATTCGCCCGTAGCAATGTAGTATTGATAGGGGCGCTGCCAGTCTTTGGCGGCTTGCCCCACTTTGCCTACGAGCATAACTCGCACATCGAGGTCTCGGAAATGTTGGAGCACCGCTGTGTCGCCTTGTTGCACACGAAGCCAGTCGGTCGATACGACACCTATCACATCTGGATTGCTCTTCACGGCCTCGATCACGGCTTTGTTACTTCCTTGAGCATATACATTGCCCGAGAGAGGACGGCCTGCATTGAGCGAATCTTTCATATAGCGCACTGTGCTCGACCCTGATTCGTCAAAAAGGAGCGAAAGAGCTCCACGCTTGCTACCGACTTCGAGCTGTTCCCATTTCGTTATTTTTCCACTTACGATGCCGCGTATCTCTGCCAAATTGATGACCGTGTCGGGATTCTCACGATGGACAATGAGTGCAAAGGCATCGTAGCCTATGCGACTTTGCACCAAGGGGAGATTGTGCGTTTCGACGAGGATCTTTTCCTTTTCGGTGAGTTGGCGGGTTGCAATGGCTAAGCGTACACTATCGTTGAGGAGGAGACGAATCGCACTATCCTCATTGCAAAACCAAGGGCGCATGCTTGCTTCTGGAGTGCGCAAACCATAGAGGTTGTCGAGCTCTTTGACGATAGGTTCGAAACCATTGTCGGCTGTGTAGCGTACATCGTCTTCCTGTAAGAAATTCTTAGAGGGTTGAGCACCTCCGCAGGCATATAGTCCAGTGAGCAGGAGGAAAAGGATAAAGAAAAGAGGAGAAAGACGCATAGGAAAACTGTCTTATTTCTTCGCAGATTTAGGGAGAGTGAAGTAGACGGGGAGCGACATCCAAGCCTCTACGGCTTTTCCACCGATCGCTTTAGCGGGAATGAAACGAGGCAAAGCACGCAACACACGTTTGGCTTCGTCATCGCAACTGGGGCTGAGTGAATGTTCTATCTCTACATCGCCAACACTACCATTGGGTTGCACTGCAAAGCGAGCGAGAACGTAGCCTTCGATTTTTTGTTGCAGAGCGTCGGCGGGATATTGGAGGCTTTTGGCAATGCAGGTTGCAAGAGCTTCATTGCCGCCTACAAATTCGGGAGTAGACTCGAGGTTGCAGTGTCTGATCTTGTTGTAGACTTCGTCATTGTTGTTTTGAGCTATAGCAGCCATGGGGAGAACAGCGAGAAGACCTACAAAGAAAAGAGCTTTCATAAAGAGAAGAGTGATTTGGGATTAGATGTATGAAAGGATAAACATTCCCCCTGCGCCTCGTGGCCGAGGCCATAAGCGCAGGGGGCAAATGTAGTGAGTACTGTCAAGACTCAGTAAAGAGATTACTGAATGACGTAGCGAATAGGAAGGGTGAACCACACACGAACGGGCTTACCTTGTTGCTTACCAGGGGTGAAGCGAGGAAGCGACTTGACCACGCGAATGGCTTCAGCGTCACAGTGCGATTCAAGCGATTTTACAACTTGAACCTCTCCCACACGACCATCCTCAAGCACTACGAAACGCAAGGTTACGACACCTTGAATTTCTTGCTCTTGGGCGATGGCAGGATACTTAATGTGAGAGTTCACATACTTGAGCAGAGCTGCATCGCCACCAGGGAAAGCTGGAGCTTGTTCCACCACGGTATATACCTTGGTATCCTCCTCGGGGGGAGCTTGCGAGCCACCAGCACTTTGGTTTTCCTTCAGGTCGTCGATATTGATACCGTCCTTCGAGTCGCCAGCATAATCTTGTGCTGCAATCGAAATTGTAGAGCGGCTCAGCTCTTCTTGGTTCTTGATTTTTTTCGTCTCATCGACTTGGTCCACAATTTCAGGAACGGTAAAAGCAATAGAAGCCTTAACGGCGACTTTCTGCAATTCCTGCTTGGGTTGTTCCTGAGGCACCTCAATCTTTTTCTCTTCCTTCTTAGGTTCGTCCTTCTTGAGTTCGGAGAGTTCTGTAACCATCTGTTCTTCACCTCCCATAGTAGCGCGGATAGCCTCGCTGGCCTTGGCATAGGTGAAAATGATTGCAGCGATGATGAGGATAGCAATCAGGATGTCGATAATGGCCCAAAGGTGACGCTTTCCAGCCTTGGAACGGAGATCATAAGCACCGTACTCCTTGTTGCGCCCTTCGAAGACGAGATCGCACCATTCTTGCGATATGATATCTACTTTAGACATGTTGAATACTTGTTACTTATGATGTTACTTAGCCAGACCAGCCACCATGGCTTTGTCCTGTTCGTTAATCTTGTCGATTACGTACTTGCCGATATAGCAGTTCTGCATTTCATCAAGTACGTCGATCAAGTTGCGGTAGTTCGAGTCGTCCATGGGCTTGATGATAGCTGTAGGAGTACCGTCTGCATTCTTGATCTTTGACAAGCGCTCTTTGTATTCTTCTTTATTCTTCTTATCCTTTTCAGGGTTAGAAGTGAAGCGCCCTGCAAACTCTTTCTTGAGTTGCTCTACGGCTTGCTTAGCTTTTTGGTTCTTGCCGAGAAGTACGGCACGAATGCCGTCCTTACCATAGCTGGTTTCCTTGAGCTGAGCTTCCGAGGGCTTTCCTTCGAAGTAATAAAGCTTGTTGTCTTTACCGATGATAATCGTGATAGCTTCGTCGGTCTGTACTTGGCTCTTGTTCTCTTGTTTGATGTCGTCCTTGTCCGAAGGCATGGTAATCTCCATCGTCTGAGGCTTGAGCAGAGTTGTACAGAGCATGAAGAAAGTCACGAGCAGCATGATCATGTCCACCATCGGTGTAAAGTCGACGCGGGCGTTCATCTTCTTTTGCTTAGAATTGCCGCCACCGCCGCCTGTATCTAATTGTGCCATAACTTTGTTCTATCTGATTATTGGTTCTCACCCTTCAATGTAGTGATGAGGTTGTAGCGGGGCTCATCAATACTACGGAGTGAGTTCATTACTTCTTTGATGGTGCTATAAGGCGTTTTTTCGTCTGCTTTGATAGCAATACGCATTTTTTCGCCGTTAGCTTTACGGGCTGCTTTCACCCACTCTTTGAGTTCGTCGTTCACACTGTCGCAGGGAATACCAGCGTCGGGGTTCTCGTTGAGAATTTGGTTACGCTTGGCACTTTCCATATCTACCCATCCCCCAACGGTGTTGAGAGGAGTACCGAAAGTGGGAACTTCGGCAAAAGCCTTGAGCTGTGCATCGCTGAGGTTCAATTTCTTCTGATCAATCAGCTCCTGAGCCATAGCACTCTGTGCTGTGGGGTTGTCCATATTCATGAAAATCTTGCCCTTGGGCGATACGAATATGGTGAGAAGGTTTGTCTCAGGAATTTTGATTTCAGATACCGAACCAGGAACTTGCACCTTGATAGGCTCTTCCTTGGTGAACGTTGCAGTAAGCATAAAGAAGGTAAGCAGCAGGACCATGACGTCACTCATCGGCGTCATGTCGATGAATGTGTCTTGTTTTTTTACGTGAAAACGTCCCATTTCTTATGTGTTACCTTAGTTATGATTACTTCTGAGTGGTCTTGAATGTTTCTACGATAGTGAAACCGAGTTCGTCGATAGCAAAAGTGAGGCGGTCGATCTTGTTGGTGAAGAAGTTGTAAGCAACAACAGCTGCAGAACCAGTAGCGATACCAGAGGCCGTGTTTACAAGAGCTTCAGAGATACCTACAGAGAGAGCAGAAGAGTCTGCACCACCGCCATCGGCCATAGCAGCAAACGACTTGATCATACCCATTACAGTACCGAGAAGACCGAGGAGCGTACCGAGTGTAACGATAGTACCGATGATAGGAAGATTTTCCTGCATCATGGGCATTTCGAGAGCTGTAGCTTCTTCCACAGTCTTTTGGATAGAGAGAACCTTCTTCTCTGTCTCGGCTTCAGTGTGCATTTGCTTCTTATACTCGGTGAGAGCAGCGAGAACAACATTAGCAACAGAGCCTTGTTGCTTGTGGCAAAGTTCTTCAGCCTTAGCAATATCGCCGGTCTTCAAAGCGCTCTTAACAGCAGCAGCAAACTTACCGAGGTTGCCCTTACCGTTGGCGGTTGAAATAGCGAAATAGCGTTCAATAGCCAAAGCGATAACAGTGATGAAGAGCGTCCAGATGATGGGCACGATGAAACCACCCTTGTACACCGTACCTACGATACCTGCGGGGTGGAAATCTTGGTCTTGGAAGAATTGGAAGGGAAGTCCTTCTACACCTTCAGTGCCATGGAAGTTGCTGAGGTGACCAGCACCAAATACATAAAGGCATTCTGCGATAATCCAGCAAACGAGGATAACAGAAAAACCGGACTTAATGCCGGTGAATCCCTGAGATTTCTTGGGTGCACTCTTAGGTGCAGTAGCATTTGTAGTTGCCATTTTTGTGTGTTGATTAAATTGGTTTGTTATTAAAATTGTATTGTTTTGCAGATTATGTTACTTTGCTGCCTTCTGATAGTCTTTTCTTGTTAGCGGAAGGAGAAGATTATTCGACACTAAAGAAGAGTTTATTACCCACAAAGCAATCTTCTATCCTTCATGTCGATACCTCTAAGTGATTCGCATCTGACTGAAAATCTAGGGTATAAGGTAAAAGGATTTCTTATGTTTTGCTATGTGGAGTTTTCTTATCCACGACAAAAATAATGACTTCTCTGGAAGTAACCAAATAAAAAAGATTTTTTCTACCTTATAAAAAGCCTGGTGTAACCTGAGTTCGGTCTAATCTCTTCTACGAAAAAAGAGTCCGCCAACTACTTAATATAGTTGGCGGATGAGTTGGTCAATCCAAAAGAAAATCGTAATTTTATAGTTGAAAATCAAAGTATTACAGATGGAATCTTCTGCATTGACACCTACAAAATTACTCAATCTATTTCTTTTAATCGACGATTTCTGCAAAGAAATTGAGCCTCATATTGCCAAGAAAACCATTCTGCCCTCCAATAAGAAGACCAGAAAAAGGGCTTTTGTCATGAGCGATAGTGAGATGATGACCATTCTTGTGGCTTTTCACCTCTCGCAATACCGAAATCTAAAAGCTTTTTACCTGATGCTTTGCCGAGAATGGAAATGTCATTTTCCCAAAACTCTCTCCTACAACCGCTTCGTGGAACGGCAAAAGATGGTAGCCATTAAGCTCGCACTATTCCAGAAGCTTCATGGTTCTGGACAATGTACAGGGTGTTCCATCGTAGATTCCACACCTATCAAAGTATGCCATGTGAAGAGAAGCCATCGCAACAAAGTCTTCCTTGGACTTGCTCAGAAGAGCAAAGCTACAATGGGGTGGTATCATGGATTTAAGCTACATATCATCATCAATGATATGGGAGAGATCATTGAGTGGAAGCTTACAAAATCTACCACAGATGATCGTATTCCACTGAAAGACAACTCTTTTACCCAAAAGATATTTGGCAAACTTTATGGTGACAAGGGATACATTTCAAAGAGTTTATTCGATGAACTCTTTGTCGATGGCATTCATCTAGTGACAAGGATTCGGAAGAATATGAAAAATCAATTGATGGACATGCGAGATAAGCTGATGCTACGCAAACGTTCTTTGGTGGAAACTGTCAACGATGAGCTTAAGAATATCGTGCAGATAGAACATACAAGGCACAGAAGTTTTGATGGATTTTGTGTCAATATTATGGCTGCTATAACCGCTTATCATTTTCTGCCCAAGAAGCCCAAACTGGAACTCGATATTATAGATAGAGAAAGGTGCATTGCTTAGACCGAACTCAGGTTAGAAAAGGAAAGAAGGGGGAGAAAGAAAGGAGAGAAACAGAGAAAGGAAAATAGGCGAAGAAATGCAGCCTTTGCAGTAGCAGCAACATCGACATCACGTTTTGATTACTATTGACTTTGTTGTGAATTGCTTACCAAACGCTACCTTTGCAGTAGCAGCAACATCTCAATCGGTGGATAAATGGAGAGCATTGGGGTTGTGAATTGCTTACCGAATGCTACCTTTGCAGTAGCAACAACATCTAATCCCCTGGTCTCGTTAATATAATTATGGTTGTGAATTGCTTACCGAATGCTACCTTTGCAGTAGCAACAACATCTGAGAAGTCATCGCCCGTCATCACCCAGTAGTTGTGAATTGCTTACCGAATGCTACCTTTGCAGTAGCAACAACATCTAAAAGGTGAACGCCCTTTTGATTTTCCATGTTGTGAATTGCTTACCGAATGCTACCTTTGCAGTAGCAACAACATCGGAATCGATTTCTCTCATATAGCTTATTCGTTGTGAATTGCTTACCGAATGCTACCTTTGCAGTAGCAACAACATCCTCGCCCGAAACCACGTTGAGCTCCCTCGTGTTGTGAATTGCTTACCGAATGCTACCTTTGCAGTAGCAACAACATCTATTGCTGTGCAGGATATGACTTGCACGACGTTGTGAATTGCTTACCGAATGCTACCTTTGCAGTAGCAACAACATCGCATGAGGTTCGATGACTACATTAAGTTGAGTTGTGAATTGCTTACCGAATGCTACCTTTGCAGTAGCAACAACATCGATAAGGTATTAAACCAAAGCAATGAAATAGTTGTGAATTGCTTACCGAATGCTACCTTTGCAGTAGCAACAACATCCCCTTGTCCTATTTAGGCGTAGCCCCGAAAGTTGTGAATTGCTTACCGAATGCTACCTTTGCAGTAGCAACAACATCTTCAGTTCACCCTCCGTTTGAGGCAGTCGTGTTGTGAATTGCTTACCGAATGCTACCTTTGCAGTAGCAACAACATCCTGAAAAAAGTGAAGCGTGATGCAGAAATCGTTGTGAATTGCTTACCGAATGCTACCTTTGCAGTAGCAACAACATCGCTGGCGTTAAAGATTTCGACAGCTCAACGGTTGTGAATTGCTTACCGAATGCTACCTTTGCAGTAGCAACAACATCCTTGCCGATATTTTTTACTCCATCTTCGCCGTTGTGAATTGCTTACCGAATGCTACCTTTGCAGTAGCAACAACATCATGTGTAAGAAACACACTCAGCCACCTCTTGTTGTGAATTGCTTACCGAATGCTACCTTTGCAGTAGCAACAACATCCGAGTATGACCATTACTATCCGAGAGAGTCGTTGTGAATTGCTTACCGAATGCTACCTTTGCAGTAGCAACAACATCACTCCTCAACAAGCTGCGCTCATCAACACGGTTGTGAATTGCTTACCGAATGCTACCTTTGCAGTAGCAACAACATCTGGCAAGTGTGAGCTGGTCCCCCTGAGCTCGTTGTGAATTGCTTACCGAATGCTACCTTTGCAGTAGCAACAACATCTTACTTTTCATAATTGATTAGTAAATAAATTGTTAGGTGCATAATTAGAAATGAAAAATGATGTTGTGTGAAATAGGAGAACTCTCAGAATAAGAGAGTTTTCCTATTTCTCATTTTCAGCTCATGCCTTCTAAAAACAAAAGCTAATGTTTGGGAATGCTGATGTCATGCTATAAGGTACAGCCTTATAAAAGTGCGTCAACTTCAAAGAGTACGAATTGGTATGGCCATCAATATGAGAGTAATGAATCGCAAGCTTGTGTAGGAGAAACTGGAGACTATTGGTAGGTGCTTGTGATATGCGGATAAATTTGTACTTTTGCACGAATAATAAAGAGAAGAATGAAAACACAAGAAGAGAAGTTCTTATCTTTGGCTCGTGAACCCATAGGAGCTTTGCTTTATCGCTATTCTCTGCCCGCAATTGTTGCGATGATGGCTTCTGCTTTGTATAACATTGTAGATGGCGTATTTATTGGACAAGGGGTAGGAGAGGAAGCGATAACAGGGTTAGCGTTGTCTTTTCCTCTTATGGCTTTAAGTGCTGCTTTGGGAGCGATGGTAGGTGTTGGCGGCGCTACATTGGTGAGTGTAAAATTTGGGCAGCAGGATTATGCTACAGCGCGCCAAATCCTCGGTAATGTAGTCTTGTTAAACACGGGATTGGGAATCCTATTTGCGGGGCTGTTACTCCTTTTTTTGTCGCCCATTCTCCAACTGTTTGGAGCAAGTGCGATTACGCTTCCTTATGCGGCTGAGTATATGCGTATTTTGCTTCTGGGTAATGTTGCAACGCATCTTTACTATGGCTTGAATGCCCAGTTGCGCTCTACTCATCGACCGCATCTTGCGATGTATGCTACTTTCGCGAGTGTCTTGATAAATGTTGCTTTCGATGCTCTTTTTATCTTTGGTTTTGGCTGGGGGATTGCAGGAGCAGCATGGGCTACAATTTTGGCACAAATCATAGTTTTAGCTTGGCAATTTTGGCTGTTTACGAGGCCGCAGGATATCCTCCGTTTGAGACGAAGTCTTTTGAAACCATCTGCTCGTTTGATGCGCGAAATTGTTTTGATTGGTTTGCCTCAATTTCTTGTCAATACTTGTGGCTCCTTGGTGAGTATTGTTATTACGCGTTCGATGTCGGAGTACGGAGGAGACGGAGCTGTTGGAGCGTATGGAGTGGTGAATCGTTTGACAATGCTGGTCGTCTTTATCGTAATGGGCTTTTGTCAAGGTATGCAGCCCATTGCTGGCTATAATTTCGGGGCACGGCGATTTGACCGAGTGAAGAAAGTTGCTTGGCTTACAATCGCTGCGGCAACCATTGTGACGACGGTGAGTTTTGCCATTGCACAACTTTTTGCAGGACATTGTGTGGCACTGTTTGTCAAAGATACCTCCGAATTGCAAGCCTATGCGACGACTGGACTTCGAATCGTTATGCTTTGCTTTCCCTTTGTCGGTATGCAAATTGTCTCGTCGAGTTTCTTTCAAAGTATGGGGTATCCTAGCAAAAGCATATTGCTCTCTATGACGAGGCAGCTACTCTTCCTGCTTCCACTGTTGTTGCTTTTTCCTCTTATCTTTGAGCCTCCATTACTGGGAGTCTGGTATGCGATGCCCGTGTCCGATGCGGCTGCAACTTTAGTTTCGTTGGTTCTCTTGTTCCGCGAATTTAGAAAACTCAATTTGCTCATTCAAAATTCTCAATAATATGGAACTGTCTTCTGCTCCTTTTGTCATCAATATCGGCCGCCAATTAGGAAGTGGTGGTCGTGAAATCGGTCGTTTGCTTTCCGAGCGTTTTGGAATAGCCTATTACGACAAAGAAATACTCAGTCTTGCAGCCCAAGAAACGGGCTTGGGTCACGATGTCTTCGAGCGCAAGGATGAGCGCAAAGGATTTTTTCGTTCCGTGTTTAGCGTGGTGCAACCTTTCATTGGTGGAGGAGGCGAATTTTACAATACACACCAGTTGAGCGATGAGAATGTCTTTATGTTGCAAAGCCGTGTTATTCAGCGTGTAGCCAGTGAGCGCTCCTGTGTGTTTATTGGGCGTGTGGCTGACTATATATTGCGCAAGCATCCTCGCCATATAAATCTCTTCGTCGCAGCCAACACCGACGAGCGTGTGCTGCGTGTCATGGAGCGAGAGAAAATTTCAATGAAGGATGCTATGGAGCTGATTGAAGAAAGCGATGAGCAACGCGCAGACTACTACAACTTCTACTCTTCGGGCACGTGGGGAAGCGCCGATACCTACGATCTTTGCATCAATTCCTCCATTTTAGGAATAGAACGCAGTGCCGATTTTATTGCTCAATTTGTTGAGGAAAAAATGAAAGACTGGCAAGCTCAATAATGCATATTCTATCAGTATATAATTCCCATTGTCAGGCCAATGTGCCAGCAATGGGAATTTTCTTGTGCAAATATGCATTTTATCCACCCCCACTTGGTCAGGATAGTAATAAGTCTTAATTTTGCAAGCGCAAATTCAATCAACAATCTCAATACAACTACTCCATGGAATGGTTCCTTAAAATCTTACAGACGCCCGATAGCGTAGCGCATATCGTGGTGCTGTATGCCCTTGTTATCAGTCTTGGCGTCAAGCTGGGACGCTGGAAAATCGGAGGCAAGAACGGTATTGCCTTTGGTGTTACCTGGGTGCTTTTTGTCGGCATCATTGTCGGGCACATCTGTGTCAATTATCTTTATGCCGATCCCGTAGCGGCTGCAGCCAGTCAAAATCACGTGATTCACGTGATTAAGGAATTGGGACTCATACTTTTTGTTTACTGCATAGGTTTGCAGGTCGGTCCCAGCTTTTTTGAGACTTTCAAGTCGGGTGGTTTAGGCATGAATATGCTTACTTTGAGCCTCGTTTTGCTCAATGTCGGTGTGATGCTCGGTCTTTATTTTATAGGAGATATGGCCGGTATTTTTGCTAAGCCAGGTGATCCCAACAATCTTCCTATGATGGTAGGCGTGATGTATGGAGCGGTCACCAACACGCCTGGTCTTGGTGCCGCCACTGGCGTACTGAAAGACATGCTGGGCGATGCCGCTCCGACCATTGCCAATGGTTATGCTTGTGCTTATCCTTTGGGCGTTGTAGGTATTATCTTGGCGACCTTGGCCATCAAGGTGATAGGTCGCGTGTCCTACGACCAAGAACATGCAGAACTTCGTCAGGCTGCCGAGGGCGATCCTCATGCCACTCCCAAGCACATTGTGCTGCGTGTTACCAATAAAGCAGTAGTAGGCCGTACGCTTCAGGATTTGCGCGATTTCCTCAATCGTCAGTTCATCATCACGCGTGCCATTCTGCCTGAGAGCGAGCAGTTCATCGTGCCCAATCACGAGACGAAACTCGAGCAGGGCATGCTCATTCACCTTGTTTGTGCCGAGGACGAGGCCGATGCTTTGGCAGCACTTATAGGTGAAATCACTGAGGTCGAATGGACGGAGGATGTGACCGAGGAACGCTATGTGAGCCGCCGTTTGGTCATCACGCGCGACGAAATCAATGGCAAGACCTTAGGCAAATTGCACGTTTCTTCCATCTATGGAGTCAACGTAACGCGCATCACGCGCAATGGTTTGGAGCTCTTTGCCGCTCGCGACCTTCGCTTGCAGGTGGGCGACCGCATTCTCGTAACAGGTAAGGAAGAGAACATCGAACGTTTCAAGCGCGTCGTGGGCGCTCATGTTAAGCATCTTGATCACCCTAACGTAGGTGCGATTTTCTTCGGTATCCTTGTCGGTATTATTGTGGGACAAATCCCTATTCCTGTGCCTGGTGTGGAGCTTCCCGTGAAGCTCGGTTTGGCTGGTGGTCCTTTGGTTGTAGCCATTCTTATCGGTGCTTTTGGCTATCGCTTCAAAATCAATAGCTATACCTCAACTTCGGCCAACCTGATGTTGCGTGAAGTCGGCCTTATCTTGTTCCTTTCAAGTGTGGGTATTCAAGCTGGTGCCTCTTTCTGGAATACGATTGCCGAGGGCGATGGCGTGCACTATGTATGGATGGGCTTCCTCATCACTACATTGCCAATTCTCATCATTGGCACCATTGGTCGCTTAAAGATGAAGCTCAATTATTTCACGCTCATGGGGCTTATTGCAGGTTCTAATACCGATCCCCCCGCACTTGCTTTTGCCAATGCTACTGCTGGAAACAACGCGCCTGCGGTGGGCTACTCCACCGTCTATCCTTTGGCCATGTTCTTGCGCATTCTTATGGCACAGCTCGTGCTCATCTTCTTTATGTAAGAAGTGAACTCTTGTACGTATAATCAACGCTCCTCGAAGCCGGCCGGCTTCGAGGAGCGTTTGTTTTTTGCGCTTCAGAGTTGTCTCCTCTGTAAGTAGGTGTTTTCCTTTTCCATCTCCTTCTCTAAACGCTATTAAAAGAGAGCTACTGTCGCTCTTTTTTTATTGATAAATCCTTGTAGGGCTCAGCTTCTCTTTTCAGGGAGAAAGCCCAATGGGCATGGAATCGGAAACCAATCGAGGAGAAGCTCATAAAGTGGCAATACTAACTCCAGAGAGAAGAGCACTACTTCGTTTTCTTTGACGAGGGTTTTGGAGGAGAGGAGAAAAAGAGAATTTTGGAGCAGTACCGAGGGTAGGGCTTGCCCGAGGAGCGAAGCTATAGTGTCGAGCTTTTAGCTTCGTTACAGCCAAGCAGCATGAGGTCGCTCCTGTTCACACCGACAACAAGGAAGAGGGCTGCGTCAAAAACAAAAGTTTTGACGCAGCCCTCTTATAGAGGATGAAGAATATCCCTGTAAGGATTATTCAGCGATAGCGATTACGCAACGGTTCTGTTCGTTCACCTGGAAGGGTTGTACAGTATCGCCCTTAGCATCCTTCATGATGCGGTTGGCAGCAATCTTTTGCTTCACGAGTTCGTTGTAAACAGCGTTAGCACGTTGCTGAGAGAGGCGACGGTTGATTGTAGCATTACCCGTACCCTTGTCGGCATAACCTGTGATAGCCACCTTAGCCGTGGGGTTGGCGTTGAGGAAGCTCACCACTTCGTTGACCTTCACCATTTCTACGGCAGAAATCTTAGCAGAGTTGATCTGGAAGAATACGTTGCGCGTAACAGCCTTTACGGGAGCAGGTGCAGGTTTGGGGGCGGGAGCAGGAGCAGGAGCGGGTGCAGGCTTGGGAGCGGGAGCGGGTGCAGGCTGCTGTACGGGGGGAACATAAGCGCTTGCGGGCTCAGCAGAGAAGTCGCCAAAGCGATAAGTCAAACCAGCGAAAGCGTTGAACTGCCAGTCGAGGTTGTCGCCATCCTTAGAGTTGAACTCGTCAGTGGTCATGTGAGTCAAACCTTCGAGGTTGAGCGAAAGGTTCTTGGTGAGACGGAAGTCCATTTGCAACCCACCGCGTGCAGACACGAGGTTGGTCGAACCGTCCCAAACAAGACGCATTTCCAAGTTGTTAGCCTTGTGGATGGCCAAAGCATCGTCGTTTTCAAAGCCACGAATGTAGCCCACACCGAGGATACCATTGATGGTGAAGCAACGGTTAGGGTTGTAGCCGAAGAAGAGGCTGTGGAAGTCGAACATAGCGTCCAAACCGAGTGTACCGTAAGTCCACTTGTAGGTTTGGGGAGTGTGGGTGTAGTCCCAGCCATTCTTACCTTGCCAGCCGCTAGCGTGCAAACGAGCGCCTACTACAGGAGAAAAACGATAGCCTACAGAAAGACCAGCAGCAGGAGTAATCATGTCGCTGAGCTTCGTGCTACCACCGAGCGAGTAGCCAGCACCACCTTGGAGCTGTACCGACCAATAAGGGTTGAATTCATACTTGGGCTTTTCGCTCTGAGCGGAAGCACCGAGTGCAACTGCTGCAAGGGCAGCTACGAGTAAAGTTCTGAACTTCATAATAATAAAAATGGATTAAATTAGTTGCTGTATTTGCGATATATTATGCTGCAAAGGTAGGCTTTTTCAGATAGTCGCCCAACAAATTCTTCAAAAAAAACATTTAATCCTCACGGAAGTGACTATTTTTCAGCCTTTTTCGAGTCCAAAAGTCGTGCTTCAAAGCATTGTTTTTCTCCTCTTATGGCTCTCTTGGGAGGAAAATGACCGGTTAGATACTCGCCTGTGGAAAGCAATTCCAGATGAGAGGATAGAAGAGCTGTAGAGCGTAGCTAAAATGTGGCGTGCTGAAGCATCTGTTTTGAGGAGGCTTCGTAGAAATAGCTACGTGCGTCGTAGAAAATCCTACGTGGGAAGTAGAAAAATTTTCTTCTCACGCAGGTGAAACCTTTACAGAGAGGAGTAGAGGGAAAGGTGTAGGTTTAGGCTGGGGGCAGTATTGCTTGTTGTCTGCGCCCTATTGGGTAGAAAACCTATAGATGGGGGAGAAAGTCGCAACGTTGGGGCTTCATTGCCCAAGAGAGCGATGAGACGGAAAAAGAGGAAAGGAATACAGAGCTATGGGAGAATGAACGTTTTTCGTTGCGTTTTTTTGCAAAAAAAATGCAGCTCATTCTTGTCTGTTTTGCAAAAAAGTTCTACTTTTGTCGTGTCATAATGTAGGGTCTACCTAACAAAAGAGAGTTGGTGGGGCGAGAGGATACCGTAAATGGTAAGGTAGAAGAGGCAGTATGGCGTGTTTGCGAATGTTTCGAGAAAAGAAGCTCTTTGCTCCGGTAAGATGGAAAGAACAGAGCTTTTTCGACACTTCGAGAACTTTACGATGAAAAACAGACACAAATACATAATACTATGAACAAACCGATTAAGTCAGTAAGTCGTTGGCTGCTTCTCGCGGCTTTGGCCGGTGGCGCTCAAGGGGTATGCTCTACTCCGATGATGGCCGCCCCAATGAGTATGCAGCAAAGTAATGTGCTCAAAGGAAAAGTGGTGGACGAGACGGGACAGCCCGCAGTGGGAGCTGCCGTTGTCGTGGTTGGCACGACGATGGGAGCCACTGTCGAGATGGACGGTAGTTTCTCGCTCAAAAACGTGAAGAAGGGCGCCACCCTGCGCATTTCTCTCATTGGCTATAAATCCCAAAATATCAAGTGGGACGGAACATCTCCACTCAATGTGCAACTCGTGGAGGACAACACCACTTTGGGCGAAGTCGTTGTGACGGCTATGGGTATCACTCGTAAGGCCGCTTCGCTGACCTATGCGACCCAACAGCTCAAGGCCGACGAACTGATGAAGGTGCAAGACCCCAACCTTGTCAATTCTATCGAGGGTAAAATCTCGGGTGTAACCATCACTCCTGCCGCTGGTGGTGCTGGTGGTGCATCGAAAATCTTGTTGCGTGGTAACAAGTCTATCGAGGGTAACAATGCTCCCCTTATCGTGGTCGATGGTATCCCGATGACCAACGCAACGCGTGGGCAAATCACCGATAAGAACCGTATCACAGCCGAAAGCGGTGCAGAAGGAAGCGACCCCCTATCCATGATTAACCCTGACGACATCGAGTCGATGAACATCCTCAAGGGGGCCAATGCTGCTGCACTTTATGGTTCGGCTGCGGCCAATGGTGTGGTCATGATTACCACCAAGAAAGGTAAGGAGGGTAAGCTCGACATAAACTTTACCTCCAACGTTACTTTCGACAGTCCTCTGCTCACCCCTAAGCTGCAACAAGTGTATGGCGGTCGCGTGGGCAACGAATTTAAGCAAAGTGCTTGGGGCGACAAACTCTCGGGAACGGGCGATAGCTACTTGCTCAAAGTACCTACCGATGCCAATGTTGAGGGAGGAACTTTCGACGCGCACTTGCGCCATGTCCCCACGGACAATGTGGCCGACTTCTTCCGTACAGGCGTAACGACCAACAACTCGGCCTCTCTCTCGGGGGGTACCGAAAAGATGCGCAGCTATTTCTCCTTTGCCAATTCGCATGCAAAGGGAATGACCGAGAGCAATCAGTACAACCGCAACACCATCTCTTTCCGTCAGAACTACAAGTTCTGGAACCGTTTGCACTTTGACATCAGTGCCAACTACGTGCAAACGCGCACCACCAATCGTGTGGGAGGAGGCACCGTGGGCAATCCCATCTATGACCTTTATACGCTTCCTGCCGATGTCGACCTGCCCTACTATCGCAACAACTACACGACCACGGGTAAGTGGCAAACGAACAATGAGTCTACCTACTACGTGCTCGACCAGAACGGCAACTACAAGAAGATGACAGGCCGTGCCCACTTGGGAGGCTTGATGCAAAATTGGGTATATCAAGCTGCAGGTGAGAACAACCCCTACTGGCTGATCAATCAAAATCGAAGCGTGCAGCGCGACGACCGTTTCTACGGCTCGTTGCAGGGAAAGCTCGACTTGTACGATGGCTTGGCCTTCCAAGCCCGTGTGTCTATCGACCACTCCAAGTTCAACTCCGAGAGCAAGAAGTACGCTACGACTTGGGACCCCTCGGCCATGAACAGCTATGGCCGCTATTGGCTCACGAACTCGCGTAGCAACGAGATTTATACCGACTATTTGCTTTCTTACAACAAGCAAATTTCGGACTACACGCTGTCGGCCACAGCAGGGTGGGTGGGACACCTCATCAAGGGAACCAGCACTTCGACTGATGCCACTGCGACTTTTGACAATACGCACAATGGCATTCTCACCGAACTGCCCACCATCATCAACCGCTTCGATACCAGCTCGGGAGGTATGCGCACCACGCACACTTCGCACTCGAGCAACTGGGACAAGGCCGCGCTCTTCACCGCTCAGGTGGGTTGGCGAGAAATGATTTATATCGACGCCTCCTATCGTCACGACTGGTACAGAGCTTTCCGACAAGTGATGTTCTCGGGAACTCCCGACAATTATGGCTACTTCGGTTTCGGAGGTAATGCCATCTTGTCCGAACTAATGGGATGGAAGGACAAGTATTTGAAGTACCGCGTGAGCTACTCGGAAGTGGGTAACTCGATTCCCAACACCGTGTTCAACACCATTAGCAAGGACGAACGTACAGGCGCTGTGACCTTTGGTGGAGTGAACAATTTTACACCCAGCCCCGAAAAGGTAAAATCGTTTGAGACGGGTGTGGAAAGCCAATTCTTCAACAATCGCCTCAATGTCGATGTGACCTACTACAACTCGGCACTGACCAATGCCTACATCGTAACGACAGGTACCAACGGTAAGTCGCAACCTGTGAACTCGGCACGCATTCGCAACCAAGGTATCGAAACAACCATCGGCTACGATTGGAACAATCTCTTGCCTGGATTGCGCTGGAAGACGAGTGTGAACTTCTCCTACAACTTCAACCGTGTGGAGAAAACCTATCGCAACGAAGCTGGCATCGTGCAGCCTCTGCGCAATGTAGTGGCTCAAGGTGTGCAGGTGCTCTATGAAGAGGGCGGTAAGTATGGCGACCTCTACGTGAACGACTTCTCACGCTGGCGCGACGATGTGTATAAGGACGCCAACGGACGCCTCAATTCCAACGGACAGGGTACGCTCGTGCATAAGAAAGGCGACATCTTTGTCAATAAGAATGGTGCTCCCTCGCTCGATGGTAACTTCCGCTACGTCAATGACAAGGGTGGCGTGCAGGTGCAGGGTGGCGAAAAATATGGTCGCTACCTCGGCAATATGAACTCCGATGTGCAGCTCTCTTGGAGCAATACGTTCAACTACAAGGGCTTCTCGCTCTATATGCTCATCAATGGTCGCATCGGTGGTAAGGTGATTTCGCTGACCGAGAGCTATCTTGATGTGTTGGGGCTCTCTCAGCGCACAGCCGATGCTCGTCTCGCTGCCGAAGCTCAAGGGCTGAAGACTCCTGCGGGCGAAGCCGCGATGTACATCAACGAAGGTCGCGACCTCGTGCCTATTCGTGCTTACTACGAAGCCCTAGGCTCGAAGGATGCCAGCAGCTATGTCTACTCGGCCACCAACTTCCGTCTGCGTGAGCTCTCCTTGGGCTACACCTGGCGCGATCTCTTGGGCGAAGGCAAGCATGTGAGCCTTTCGGCCATTGGTCGCAACCTCTTCTTCCTCTATAAGGATGCGCCTACCGATCCTGACGTGTCGCTCTCTACAGCCAATGGCTTGGGAGCTTTCGAGATGTTCAATCTCCCCTCTACACGCTCTTTCGGCTTTAACCTTAAAGTAAACTTCTAAACGATGCAACATCTCCTTGTGCTGGCGTGCCGCTCTTGAGCGCGCACGCTGGCCAAGAAAGATATATCACGACAGAACTATGAAACACCAATCATTTCTCATAGCTGCACTCCTTTGTTCGCCCTTTGCCCTTCACTCTTGCATGGACTATGACGATCCAGGCGCAGAGTTGGGAGTGGCGCAGTCCATTGGTAGCAGCACACACTTTGTAGGCGATGTCGATTTTCTCGACTACGAGAAGGAGATACCCCTCGATACCTTGAAAGCCGCTCGTAAGCAATTGGAAGAAGTGGACAAGGTGCTGGGTGCGAGCAAATCGGCGCAATATATGTTGCGTGGTGGTAAGAACAATGAGGCTCCTGCGGCCCACGCTTACCAGTATCAGTACAACCTCGGTCCCGATGCCTATGCCCAGTACTTGGTTGTGCCGCACTCTTATTTCCCCTATGCCAACAATGCCAACCACGCCACTTCCTACAGCCTGACGGAACAGTTCAATGGTGGTCCTCGCGGAAGCTACTCGATGGTGAAGAATGCGCTGATGCCTCTGCTCAATCACCCTGCGGTAGATAAGATGCCCGAAATTAAGGCCATCAATCTCCTCTACTATTGCCTCTCAGCACAGGAAATGGCCGACCTCTCTGGTCCTTTCTCCTACTTGGAGGATAAGAAAAACTCCTTGACACCTCGTGTCTACAACGACGTGCGTACCATTTATTACGGTATCGTTGCCAACTTGGACAACATCGTGAAGTGTCTCAAACACTTCGACCAGCGTCCCAAGGAGTATCAAGATGAGATTAAAGACATCCTCGCCCTCTACAATGAGACGAGCCGTGCCCAAGCCGAGGGCGAAGCCGGCATAAAAAGCTACATCGCGCTGGCCAATTCGCTTAAACTGCGCATGGCTATGCACATCGTAAAGGTGGAGCCCGAAACTGCACAGAAGTGGGCTGAAGAAGCCGTGAAAGAGGGAGTTATCGAAAATGTCGAAGACCAGCAAGGCATCTTCAACCATATCACGGGTAGCACACACCCCTTGGTGCAAATCATGGCTTGGAACGACACGCGTCTCTGCGCTTCGCTCGAGAGTATCTTGATGAGCTTGGAGCACCCCACCACCAAGTATTTGTGGAAAAATAATCAAGTGGAAATTGGAGAACTCCCTGCCAACTCGCGCATCGTGGGCATTCGTGCTGGCGAATACGTTGAGAAAGAACAGACCAACAGCAGTGGTTACGGCCGCTACTCGACTTTTGATGTTGGCGTTATGGGTACGGCACCCTTGTATTACGTGAAGTATGCCGAGGTGTGCTTCCTCCGTGCCGAAGGTGCGCTACGTGGCTGGAACATGGGCGGAACTGCCGAACATTTCTACAACGAAGGCATCCGTCACGCCTACTACGAAGACCCACTCTACATCGGTGAAAGCCCCTACAAGGAGCTGGTTGAGACTTACCTCCAAAAGGCCGAAGCGACTCCTTATGTTCAGGTCGACCCCATGAACAAAACCAAATGGAACAGCGTGACCCACATTGGAGTGAAGTGGAACGAGGCGGACGATCGCGAGAAGAAGCTCGAGAAGATCATCACACAAAAATATATCGCCATTTTCCCCCTCTCGACCGAAGCATGGACGGAGATGCGCCGTACGGGCTATCCTAAGGTCTTCCCCGTTTTGAACACTGACGAGGGTGATGGCAGCATTGCTCAGGGCGATATGATACGCCGCATTCCTTGGAGTGCTACGACTCCTGAATTCCAAGCCATCGTGAATACTTCGGGTATCCCCGCTTTGGGAGGCGACGATTTCCAAGCCACTCGTTTGTGGTGGGACAAAGAAGGAGCCAATTTCTAATAACGAGGGGGTAGGATGGCACAGCGATGAGAAATTCTTGTTGTTCCTTTCCTAACGATTCGTTAGCAATAACCTTTTAAGAGAGAGCAGGAGGAGGCCTGCGTCACCTCCTGCTCCCTCTGTCAAGGTCATATTCTGAAATCCATCTATACACGTATATCCAACCTATAACCTTAACCCTAATCTATTGGTTTTATGAAAAAGTTTACTCTTTTTGCAGCTTTGGCCTGTGCGATGTTAGCCACGCCGCTTGCTGCGCAAACCAACTATTCGCCTTCAGCGTCCGATAAGATCTTTGATCTTGCTCCTTACGGCGATGTCAACATGCTGAATCTTTTCGTGAAGGCATTGGAAAACGGGCGTCAATATCCTACGATGGAGGAATTTGAGGCTGCTGGCTTCAATAAGAGCGACATCGAGTTTTGGCGTTCTCACGTGCGTCCTCGTCCCGTGATTCGTGACAAGGCAACGCAGCTCTATCCTAATCTCAGCCCTTATCGTAACTTGTGGCTAAACATTCCTTCGGGAGCGGCCAAAGGAACGGGAGGATTCCCCAGTAGCAATACGGGCGATGACACCTTTACGATGTGGAACTACACGCATCTCTTTGGCAACTGGAATCATGGACTTTTCTCTGGCCCTGGTTGCTGGACCGATGCCGCCCATAAGCATGGTACCGACATTTTCTCGGGTATCAAGTTCTTTGAGTCTTGGACACCTGGTAGTGGTGACCAAAACTATACTCGCTTTATCAGCGTAAAAAATAATGATGGTAGCTATAAGTACGTGAAGCCTCTGATTAACTGCCTTATGTACTTTGGTTGGGATGGTATCAACTATAACTGGGAAGATCGTTCTTATACACAGCCCGATGTTGTAGCCTTCCATAAGGCCCTCTATAAGGAAGCAGAAGCGCAAGGTCTTACGAACTTCCATGCTGGGCTTTACACCCAACAAGCAACGCTTACAAGAGGTGAAGCAGATAAGATGTATGGTACGAAAGAAAATGGTAAGACTTTCGACCTGATGCTCAATTATATGGCAGATAATTTCACTACGACTGCCGCAGCCTCGGACAAAGTGGCTGTCGATCTCCTCGGCCATTCGCGCGATCTTTACATGTCTGCTTGGATTGTAAATTTGAATCGTTCTTGGAACCGCATTCCCAAAGATAAGGAAATTGGTATCTGCCTTTGGGGAGAACATGCTATGAGTCGTTGGTATAGCTACAACAAGGGTAACGATGCTGTTGATTTTGAACATAACCTCCAGCGTCTTTACGAACGCACACTCTCAGGAGGAAATCAGAACCCCGCCGACTTGCTCCCCATCACCGAAAGAGGAATAGAATGGGAAGGCGACAATCCTTTGGGTACTTTCCACGGATTGGCGCATTGGATTGCCGAGCGTTCGTCCGTGCAAGGCAAACTCCCCTTCTACACCTATTTCAATATCGGAAGTGGCGAACGCTATAACTATAAAGGAAAGAAAACCGCAGGCGGCTGGTACAACATGAGTTCACAAGACATGATGCCCACCTATCGTTGGCTTGTGTACAAAATGGGTACGAAGGAAGTTTCCAAGGAGCTCATGCCTTCTTTCTCGCTCAAGGATGCCTACATGGGCGGTAGCTCTCTGCTCCTCAAAGGACAGGCTACAGCACAAGGTAGCGACCTCATCCTCTACCGTACGAAGCTTACGGGCAACAGCGGAACGCCTATGGCGAAAGTTGCAGTGAAGCAAGCTAAAGCTGGTGCCACACATCTGCAATTGCTCGTTGTGACCGCCGATGGCAAGCAACATCGTTTCCCCGTTGGAGCTACCACAGGAACCACTTGGGAAGAAAAGAGCCTTAAGCTTGAAGGCCTGTCTGGTCAAGAAATTGCACAGCTCGGTTTCACAACACAAGGTGCTGGTGAAGAGTTGAACCTCTACGTGGGTGAACTCCAAATCAATGACGATGTTAAGGCTATGCCCGCTACTCCCAAGGACCTCGTAGTCGAGGTGAAGGAGGAAACCACACAGAGCCTCTCTATCAAGGCCAACTGGGGACTCGAGGCTCAAGGCAAGTCAAAGCATGCTGTAAAGGGCTTGGTGTACAATGATGAGGCCAACGTAGATCATTTTGAAGTGGTTTACAAGAGCAGTAAGGACGAACAGCCTGTAGTCGTAAGCAAAGTCTCTTCTTGGGCTGCTTTCGTAGGCAATATCAAGTTGGACAAGGAAAGCGATATGCCTTACATCGGTGTGCGCTCTGTATCGACCGACCTCAAAACCTATTCTCCTGTGCTTTGGGTAGCCGTTCCTCGCTCGGCCAATGTTCCTACTTACAAGCCAAGATTTGGTGTGAGCCAAATCAACCAAAGTTCTGAAGGCTATCAGACTGCTTTGAAGAGCCGTTTCTTCGATGCCGTGAAGACAGAGGGTGCTTCTGGTGCTAATCTCGATTACACTTACAAGCGTTCAGAGCCCTACACCGCAGTAGACAGTACCAACTATGTAGATGCGACTGACCATGTGCTTCGTGTGAAGCAAGGCGATAAGATCAAGCTGACTTACACGATGAATGGCGGTGGAGACAACCTCATCTGGTGTATCATGAAGGCCTATGTGGATTACAATGGCAATCAAATGTTTGATGCTGGTACCGATGAAGTTATCGCAGAGCAAGGTATTAGTAAGCCTGGTGGCGGTAATCCTTTGACTCATGGTCAGAAGGGAAACACCTACTATTTGACTCCCTTTGAATTTACTATTCCTCAAGATGCTCGTACGGGCAAGAGCTGTCTGCGCTTTGTCTTCTCTGATGCTTGGTTTGCTCACCCTGGACCCACTGGCTTCACCAGCAAGGGCTATACCCTCGACCTTGGTGTAGAAATCTCCGGAACCAACGAGCAACGTCCTGTCCCCATCACGAACCACGACCAAGGTAAGGCTGATGCTCCCGACGCTTACAAGGAAATTACTTTGAGCATCGCTAAGCCTCAGTTGGTTGCCAGTCAAGTAAAGGTAGAAGGCAAGACTCTGAACTTCACCAATGTTGAAAAGGCTTGGATCTTCACACTCGACGGTCGTCTTGTGAAGTATCTTCCTGCTGCCGCTGCAGTGGAAATGCTCAACGAAGCTCCTGGCACTTATATCGTCAAGATGCAACACAACAACGTGATTCGCTCGGCTAAGGTACAGCTCCAATAAGGAGTTTTACAAATTCAAAACAAGAAACTGTGTCACAGTCTATCTCCTTAGGGAGGAAGGCTGTGGCACAGTCTTTTTAGGGCGGAGGGGTGGTCCCGACGGGCAATGTCCGAAAAGAAATAGCCCGATAACGAAGGTAAGCTTCAAAGTTCTTGGTGGGTTGCTGCATGCACAGCAAATTCAAGAACTTTGAAGCTTACCTTCGTCATCGGGCTTGTATCCCACGTGGGAGGGGGATATGCCCCCTGTGCTTTATTTCATGGCGCAGGTGGGACGAATTTGAGTAAAGAAGTCGTTGCCCTTGTTGTCTACGAGGATAAAGGCGGGGAAGTCCTCCACTTCGATTTTCCAAATCGCCTCCATACCCAGTTCTGGATATTCCACGCACTCAATGCTCTTGATGTTGTTTTGAGCGAGGATGGCAGCAGGGCCACCTATTGAGCCGAGGTAGAAACCACCATGCTTTTGGCAAGCATCGGTCACTTGCTGCGAGCGGTTTCCTTTGGCCAGCATGATCATGGAGCCACCTTGGCTTTGGAAGAGGTCTACGTAGGAGTCCATGCGCCCAGCAGTCGTGGGGCCCATGGAGCCACAAGCCATACCTTCGGGAGTCTTGGCGGGGCCTGCGTAATAGATGGGGTGGTTCTTGAGATATTCGGGCATGCCCAAACCACTGTCAAGACGTTCCTTGATTTTGGCGTGGGCAATGTCGCGGCCCACGATGATGGTACCATTCAATGAAAGGCGCGTCGAAACGGGATATTTGTCGAGCTCCTTCAAAATGTCTGCCATAGGCTGGTTCAAGTCGATGCGCACGGCATCGCCTTCTCCAGCCTTGCGCAACTCGGCGGGAATGAGCGAGCCGGGATTGTCGTCCATCTTTTCGATCCAAATGCCCTCGCGGTTGATTTTGCACTTGATGTTGCGGTCGGCCGAGCACGAAACGCCAAGTCCTACGGGGCAGCTGGCACCGTGGCGGGGCAAGCGTACCACACGGATGTCGTGGGCAAAATACTTGCCTCCAAACTGTGCACCCAATCCCATGGTACGAGTGGCTTCGAGGAGTTCCTTTTCCAACTCGATGTCGCGGAAAGCACGTCCCGTTTCGTCGCCCGTGGTGGGGAGAGCATCGTAATAGTGTGTCGAGGCGAGTTTCACGGTGAGGAGGTTCTTCTCGGCACTCGTTCCGCCAATGACAATGGCGATGTGGTAGGGAGGGCAGGCTGCTGTGCCCAGTGTTTTCATCTTGCCTACGAGGAAGGGAACGAGCGTGCCCTTGTTCAAGATGGCTTTGGTTTCTTGGTAGAGATAAGTCTTATTGGCCGAGCCACCGCCCTTTGTTACGCAGAGGAACTTGTATTCCTCGCCATGGGTTGCCTCAATGTCAATTTGGGCAGGGAGGTTGCAGCGCGTATTCACCTCGTCGTACATGTTGAGGGGAGCATTTTGCGAGTAGCGAAGATTTTCCTCCGTGTAGGTCTTGTACACGCCCAGAGCGATGGCTTCTTCCTCATTGCCCTCAACCCATACGCGTTGCCCCTTTTCGCCGTGTACGATAGCCGTACCCGTGTCCTGGCAAATGGGAAGTTGTCCCTTGGCCGATACTTCGGCATTGCGTAGGAAAGTCAGCGCTACGTATTTATCGTTGTCCGAGGCCTCGGGATCGGCCAAGATACTGGCCACTTGCTCGTTGTGCTCACGGCGCAGGAGGAAGGACACGTCGCGAAATGCTTGATTGATCATGCGCGTGATACCTGCGGTTTCGACCTTGAGGATATCGTGCCCCTCAAACTGTGAAATACTCACGTGGTCTTTCGTTAGGAGGTAATACTCCGTCTTGTCCTCGCCGAGCTGGAACATTGGAGCGTACTTGAATTCGGGTACTTGTGCCATGTTATGTCGTGTATTGTAAAGTTATTCTCCACAAAAGTACGCATTTCAAAGGAAATATATGCGCTAAGCGAAAGAAAAAGCGGCTTATCCTCTGGACGCTCTCCGAGAGCAGGGCGGTTTTCTGCTTCTCGATGTCCTGAAGTCGATTTCTTTATGTATTTTTGTCAAACCTCCCTTTCGGGTGCCTTAACCCTTTCTTTAGTATTCCCCGCTATGATTGTTCGCGGCTTCATCTTTTTGTCGATATTTGTTTTCGCTCTCTCTGCGCAAGGGCAGACGAGCGGCTTCGCCAAAGAGCAGTTGAGCGATGCAGAAGGGCACTTGCCCCGATTCTCCTCTTGGTACTGCTCGAAAACAGTTTTTTGCCACAGGGCGGCCACTCCCCTTCGTCCATCTATCGGAGCTTACGGTCCTTATCGTATTGCCAAAGAAAAGCACCCACAGTGGTTTGTCCTGCAACGTCCCGCCGCTGTTGCGACAGGCCTGCGCAGCGATTCGATTCCTACCTCTTATTTTGGAAAGCAGTGGGGGAGAAGCCTCAAAGCACCCGCTAACGAACCAGGAGTGGTGGCTTTGGGGGAGCTCGTGCAAGCTGTGGCGCGAGAGTTGTTGACGAAGAAGTAGGAGCGAGAAGAGTGCTGTATGAGTTTGTAGTTCGAGAGGCAAGGAAATACTTCGCTCGCCACGTTCCTTAGTGGAACGAAGGCTTCGGTGTGCGCAAGGAAACTCGAAGTGGTATTTTCTGTAATGAACGCGTGCGCAGAGAGCTCCTAACAGAAGTAGCCACTTGACAAAGAGATGAGGAGTTGTGAGCGT
>JAUNKN010000002.1:114206-147900 GCA_030532685.1 Bacteroidales bacterium
CGTGGGACGTAGAAAATCCTACGTGGGAAGTAGAAAACGACAACGTGCAGGCCATGAACGGTCTGCACGTTGTCGTTGTTTTTTTGCTGAAACATTGGTTCCAAAGGCCAAAGTCGAACATCATGGAGAAGCAAGAGTCCACTCGCTTGGTGAAGAACAATATGCTGGCAGAATAGGAGCGATTGACCTCGTAAAGGAGCCAAAAGAATCGTGCAAGGAGCACTTCTTCCTGCCCCCCCCCTACGTATGCTCTTAGGGAGTGCCCTAAAGGAAGAGGGCGAATGCTATCGTTCGTTGGTGCGCACGGCTTTTGTGACTTGCTCGATGCTCATGAGTTGCTGGCAAAGCTGCTGGGCCTGCTGAGAGGAGTGGAGCGACACGAGAAGCGTACCACTGAACATGCCGTCGTGGGCCGTGAGTTGAATGGAGCGCAGGTGGCAGTGAGGGAGCAGGAGAAATACATCGGAAAGAGCACGCAGCGTACCTGGCGAATCAACGCCTTCCAGATAGAACGTGGTGTCGTAGAGCTGTGTGTCCTCGTGGCTGCTTTCCCAACGAGCCGCGATGATGTTGTTGCCGTGATGCGTTTTGTAGCGCAGTGCTTCGGGGCAATCGCGGCGGTGGATTTCGAGTGCCTGGGTAGGTGTGATAAAACCAACGATTTCGTCGCCTGCGAGCGGGCGACACACGGGGCAAAGCGTGCTGTGAGCCAGCAATTCGGGCGTGAGCTGCAACACCTCCTTCTTGTTGAAGTTGGCCAATAGGCTACGCATGCTCTCTTTGCTCAGAGGTGTGTTGGGAAGAGAGGCGGTGGAGCGACTCTTTAAGAAGGGGACGAAACGCAACCAGCTTTGTTGTTTCCGACGTTTACCCCGTAGATGTTCCACATCGGTCGAGGTGAGTTCTTGACGTCCTGTGGCCAAAGCATGGAACAGTGCTGCCGTCGAGGAGTAGTGCAGGCGATCGCGTAGCTTTTGGATGGTCGAAGAGTTACTTGGCAAGTCGTGTTGAGCCAGCCATTGGTGGAGGAAACGCTCGCCCTGTTGCTGTTCTTCGCGCGCCATGCGACGCAGATAGGCCGATATTTTTCCCTTGGCCTTACCTGTCGTTACATAGCCTTGCCACTCGGCTTTGATGGTTTGCGACTGGGAGGTGAGCACTTCGATTTGATCGCCATTGGAGAGGGGATGACTCAGAGGAACGAGGCGATGATTGACCTTGGCACCAATACAATGAGAGCCAATCATCGTGTGAATCGAAAAGGCAAAGTCCAGTACGGTGGCTCCTTGTGGGAGTGTGACAATCTCTCCCTTGGGGGTGAACACGTTGAGCTCGGAGGCAAAGAGATTGAGCTTGATGGTGTCGAGGAGATCGAGCGTGTCGGGTTGAGGGTCGTCCAGGATTTCCTTGATGCTATTGACCCACGTGTCCAGTTCGCTGGCTTGGTCGGTGCTGCCATCCTTGTATTTCCAATGAGCAGCCACTCCTCCCTCGGCTATATCGTCCATGCGCTCGGAGCGAATTTGAACTTCTATCCAGCGTCCTTGAGAGGACATGAAGGTGTTTTGTAGAGCCTGATAGCCATTGGCTTTGGGGGTGGAGAGCCAGTCGCGTAGCCGCGAGGGGTGGGGCTTGTAGATTTGGGTGAGTGCACCATAGATGCGGTAGGCCTCGCTGATTTCCTCGCTGCGAGAAGAAGGGCGAAAGACAATGCGAATGGCTAAAATGTCGAAGACCTCTTCAAAGGGGATTTTCTTGCGCTGCATCTTTTGCCAAATGGAATAGGGGCTCTTGATGCGAGCTTTGATGTCGTAATGAATCCCCATGGCATCGAGTGCATGGCGTATGGCTGGTGTGAAATCGGCAAAGGCGTCGTCGCGCTCAATTTTGCTTTGGCGCAACCGTTCGATGACCATCTCGTAGTCGTCGGGATGCTCATAGCGAAAGGAGAGGTCCTCGAGTTCGGTTTTGATGCGATTGAGCCCCAAACGGTCGGCCAGTGGTGCAAAGATATAGAGCGTTTCGCCCACAATCTTGTGCTGCTTGGAAGGGAGCATGGACGAGAGCGTGCGCATATTGTGCAGGCGGTCGGCCATCTTGACGAGAATCACCCGAATGTCATCGCTCATCGTGAGCAAAATCTTCTTGAAAGTTTCGGCCTGTGAGGAAGCTGCGTCTGAGAGTAGCCCCGAGGATACTTTGGTGACGCCCTCAACGATGTTGGCTATTTTAGGGCCGAAGAGGTTGGCGATGTCCTCGCGAGTGTAGTCGGTGTCTTCGACGACATCGTGCAAGAGTGCTGCACAGATACTCGTGGAACCTAAGCCCATCTCGCCCGAGATGACTTGTGCAACGGCGATAGGGTGCAAAATATAAGGCTCTCCACTGCGGCGGCGCACACCATGGTGGGCCGACTTAGCGAAGTTGAAAGCCTTGGTGATAAGTTCGGATTTCTTGCGATGGTTGGACGCGAGATAGGTATCGAGAAGCTGTTGGAAAGCAGCTTGTATTTGTTGTTCTTCGGCCTGCTGTGGGGTGAGAGTGTCCATGCGATGATTGAGGATAGAACAGGTGAGAAAACGCGAACAAGGCACTGGGCGCACAGAGCGAGTGGACTGTGCGTTCAGTGCCTTGAAGGCGATTTATTTTACACGGATTTTTGCACCAGGTTGTATGGTATTGCCCGATAAGCGATTGAGACGGCGCAACTTGGATACGGTTGTTCCATTGCGCTGGGCTATCTCGCTGAGGGTGTCTCCTGAACGTACTTTGACCGATTTGTGGCGCTCGCGCTTTTCGTGCTTTGTCTTATGTTTCGAACGGGCATGGAGAGAGCGCGCTTCGCTATATGCCTTGGCAGGCTTGATGAGCAGGCTTGCTGGCAGAGGTTCTTCGGCCACCACGAGTGTGCGGCGGGTGAGATAATTGGCCGCATCGTATTCGTAAATGCTATTGCCTAAAGCGATGAACTGATCGATGGCCGCGAGAGGCATACGTAGCGCGCAGGGTTGCGAATAGCCAGGTATCAGTCCCGTACGGTACTGAGGGTTCATCGCTTCGAGGGCCTCCATGGAGATGTTGCAGGTAGAGGCTACTTGTGCCAAATGAAGATCGCGCGTCACGAGAATCGTGTCGGTCTCAATGGGAGCGACGGTCATCATTGGCGGAATTTTGTGATGGCAGTAGTTGGTCATCACATAGTTGGCGGCGATAAAGGCGGGCACGTAGCCGCGAGTTTCGCGAGGCAGATAGGGGTAAATGGTCCAATAGTCGCGAGCTCCGTTGGCGCGGCGAATGGCTTTGCGCACGTTGTTTTCTCCACAATTATAGGCTGCGATGGCGAGCGTCCAGTCTTGAAATTCGTCATAGAGGGTGCGCAGATAGCGGGCCGCAGCTTTACTGGACTTGATGGGGTCGCGGCGTTCATCAAGCAGACTATTGACGGTCAGATCAAAGCGCTTGGCCGTGGGCACCATAAATTGCCAAAGTCCTACTGCCCCCACTGAGCTTACCGCGGTGGGGTCAAGTGCACTTTCTACCACGGGAAGATATTTCAGCTCCAAGGGGCATCCTTCGGCTTCGAGGGCTTCTTCAAAAATGGGAGCGTAAAAATTGAGTGCGCCAATCATGAAACTTACCGACTCGCGCAAACGATAGGTATATTGGTCGATGTATTGCTGCACGATGTCGTTGTGCGGCATTTCGATGAGGCAGGGAAGGCGGCGCAGGCGGTCTACGTAGACCTCTGTAGGATAGTAGGGGTTTTCGGCATTGAGTAGAGCCGTGTCGAGTTGCATGTATTCCTTGCGGTACCAAGCATTGAGGTGGCTTTGGTATTTGCGGAGCATACCCTCGGGAAGTGTGATATCCTCGCGAGTAGGAGGAGTTGTCTGCTTGTCGTTTCGAGCGAAAGTGTTGTCCTGTTCAACTTCGGTGGGCTGTATCGTGACAACACTATCGGGCTCCTCGATGATTTGCGCTTGTAGTTGAGGAGCGAAACATAAGCTTAGCAGTAAAGTATAGCAATGAATACGGTTCATGTAGAGGATTTAGAAGGTGAGAGTCGCTCCCAGCCCTAAGGTGGGCGTGCTGCGCAATCCGTCTCGGCTTTCGAGCGTGGCAGGACTCAGATGAAGAGAAAGGTCAGGGCTGATGTCGAACACTGAGAGTTGAGCATCGACATAGGCATCGACAACGCTCAAAAGGTAGACTCCAATGAAAGCAAACACGCTCATGTCGCGGTAGCGACGAAAGCGGTCTTTGCGATTTTTGAAAATCGTTTTGAAGCGTTCCTTATTGCCCTCGATATCGTAGCTCGGCGGAAACATATTTTTGTAGCTCTGCGTGAGCGGGTCGCTGTCCATGATGTCTAAGTAGGCTTGAGAATAGTCCATATAGACCTGTTGGTTCCAAAGGAAAGCATAGGTACAGCCCAAGAATCCCCCATAGACGAGCGGGAGCTTCCAGTATTTGCGATTATAAATCTGTCCAGCTCCCGGGACAATGAGCGATAGCCAAAGCGCACGTTGTGGATTGGGAGTAAAAACTGTTTTAGCGAGTTTTGCACTCCCTTTTCCTACTTCTGGTGTCGGAGTCTTTACTGCGGTGGTGGGCTTTGTTAGATTTATCGGGAGGGCAAAGGCGCTCGTGTCGGCCGCTGCGGTGAGCGCTTCGAGTTTTTCAAATTCGGCCTTGAGCGAGTCGTTAGGGGAGGGCACGGACAAGCTGTCCTTCGGCGACTGACCGAAAGCGTACATCCCGCAAAGGGCAAGAAGCATTGCCGTCACGAAGCGACGAGGCATTGAAAGAACAGAAGAATACACTCGGGACGAGATTTTTCGGTGTCGATTATTGCATCTTGTCAAAGAGCGCGATGATGCGTTCCAGCTCTTCGTTGTTGGCAAAGGGGATAGAGATGCTGCCTTTTCCCTCTTGGCAAGTCATGGAAACTTTGGTTTGGAACACATCGCACAGTCGGTCGCGTAGTGGTATGTATTCCTCGGCCAACATCTTTTTGCGGTCCTTGATAGCCTTGCGCCCGCTTTTCACGGTTTCGCCCGAATTGATGGCTTTGACCATTTCCTCAACCTGGCGCACGGAGTAGCCTTTTTCTTGGATTTCGCTGAAGAGTTTTACTTGGAGAGAGGGTTGCTGCAAGCCGAGCAAGGCCCGAGCATGACCTTGGTCCATTTCTCGCTTTTGGAGTGCCATTTGCACTTGAGCCGGAAGTTTGAGCAGGCGCAAGTAGTTGGCCACGGTAGCTCGTTTTTTGCCCACTTTTTCAGAAAGAGCATCTTGCGTGAGGTTGTACTGCTCAATCAAATTCTGGTAGGCAAGGGCTATTTCGATGGCATTGAGATCTTCGCGCTGGATATTTTCGACCAGCGCCATTTGCATCATGCCCTCATCATCGGCTGTGCGCACATAGGCAGGGATACGTTGTAGACCTGCCAGTTGCGAGGCACGCCAACGACGCTCGCCAGCAATGATTTGGTACGTGCCATCCTCCATCTTGCGGAGGGTAATGGGCTGGATGATACCTATTTGACGAATGCTCTCGGCCAATTCGCTGAGGGCTTCTGCGTCGAATTCTCGGCGAGGCTGATTGGGGTTGGCTTGAATGCGGCCAATTTCGACCTCGCTGATGCTCGACGAACCATTGGTGCGCACTTCGCTCGTAGAAATGAGAGCATCCAGGCCACGTCCTAAGGTGGGATATTTCTTTTGTACTGCCATACGAGTGAGGTTAGCTGTTCTTTTGGATGATTTCTCGAGCAAGGCTCAAGTGGTTTACGGCTCCGATACTTTCTGCGTCGTACAGAATGGCGGGCAATCCATGGGAAGGAGCTTCCGAGAGCTTCACATTGCGCTGAATGACGGTCTTAAACACCAACTCTTGGAAATGTCGCTTCACTTCGTCGTAAATCTGATTGGCCAAACGTAAACGACGGTCGTACATCGTCAGGAGGAAGCCCTCAATCTCCAAGTCGGGATTGAGACTCATCTTGATCATGCGTATGCTATTGAGCAGCTGTGTGATGCCTTCGAGTGCAAAATACTCACACTGTACGGGGATAATCACCGAATTGGCTGCGGTGAGTGCATTGACCGTGATAAGCCCGAGCGAGGGAGAACAGTCGATGAGAATGTAATCGTACTCGTCCTTGACGGGAGCGAGCATACGCTGTATCACATATTCGCGATTTTCCACCTCCAGCAGCTCCACGTCGGCCCCAGTGAGATTCACATGAGAGGGAACGATGTCCAGCCCTTCTATATCGGTGGTGTAGATGTTCTCGCGCACATCCATTTTGCCAATGATGCTTTCGTACACGGAAGTTTCCAATTGTCCCACATCGACACCAATACCGCTCGACGCATTGGCCTGCGGATCGCAATCGACCAGCAGTACCTTCTTTTCCAAAGTGGCCAAGGAGGCTGCGAGATTCATGGAAGTTGTGGTTTTGCCCACTCCTCCCTTCTGATTGGCAATGGCTATAATCTTTCCCATAGTGCTTTCTGTGTTTGTATCCAAGGGCAAAGGTAGAAAAAAAAAAGATGTTTCACGCTGTTTCACGCCATTTTTTTACGATATATCCAGCTTTTACAACTTCTTATACTTCTTGCCTCTTAGGAGGACGAAACTTGATGTGCTGTGAATGAAAAAGGAAGCAATAGGAGCGAGAATGCGTGAACCGTATTGTCGGAGCTGTTCCCGTCGTTTTGGATAGTTTGGGCGAGGAATCGACGCTTTTTCTTGTTTATTTGTGTCAAGATAGCGCAAATTCTGCTTTTTTATGCGAAATTCATCGAATAATTGAGCTAATGGTGTGGAAATCCGTATTTTTGCAATTGTAAATCATAAAGGATATGTTAAATAAATCGGAAAAGATGATGGAAGTAGGCCTTAATGATCTGCGCCCGTATGCCAATACGCTTTCGCGCAACAATAAGGACTTTCTCGTCATCGACAATCTCAAGGCCTCCGATATCGAGAATCGTGCACTGCACACAAGTTTTTTTACAATCGCTTATTGTACCCGAGGGTACGCTCATTTTTATCAAAACGGTCAGGAAGTCGAGATGCGTCCCGGCGACCTTTTTGTGGCTTTTGGTTTTCAAACTATCGATCGCCTTACGGCACACGATGATTTTCGACTCATCGCTCTCGTGCAGTCTCGCCAATTTGTGCAGGATACGCTCATGTCTATGTTGCACCTTTGGCCCTATTTGCTGTATCTCATCGAAAACCCCGTGGTGTCGCTCGACATTCGCGAGCGTCGTTGGATTCGCCTGAACTATCTTGAATTCTTGCAGCGCATGCGAGAGGCTCAAAACCATGCTTTCTATACGGAGGTGATTCAGGCCCTCTTGCAAACGCTTTACTTGGATGTGTGTAATTTTCTCGAGAAGCGTGCTCCTCGTACCGAACGCAGCAATTCGCGTGTGTACAATGTCTTCTATCAATTTATGAAGATTTTGGCACAAAACTACACGCGAGAGCGCGAAGTGGCATGGTATGCCGAGCAGCTGGAACTTACTCCCAAATACCTTTCGGAAGTGGTGAAACAAGTGAGTGGTCGCCCTGTAAGCCAGTGGATTTCTACTTTGGTCATTATGGAAATCAAGAGCTTGCTGCGTAGCACGAACCTGAATGTTAAGGATATTTCGGAGCGTCTCAATTTTCCCAATCAAAGTTTCATGGGAAAGTATTTCAAAAATATCGTAGGTTGCTCTCCGCTTGATTTCCGCAAGGAAATTTAGACCTCTTTCCTGTTCACTTTCTTTCTTCGCTTGTCGCGACAGAGAATTTTCCCTTTCCCCTTTCCCCCTTTTCCGCTTTAGGAGAAGTTGGAAAGGGGCTTTTGTGCAGGTGTCTTATTTCTAGGTGGAGGTGGAATGAGTAGTGTATCTCACAGAAAAGTGAGAGGAATAGGGAGGAGGTTTATGGAGGAAGGGGATGTGCGAAATGAAACGGCTTTTGTTACGGAGATGAATTGGCATTTTGCAGAAGTCGGAGAGAATACCTTATGTCAATTTAGGGGGGATGAACACATGGAGAGCAATCAAAGGTATGGGAGCTGTGGTGTAGGCTATGAAATGCCTTGCAGTATCGCTCGTTGCTAACCATGGGGATGCGAGGTCGAAAATCCTGCGTGGGAAGAAAAAATAAAAAGCTCGCATCGCGGTGAAAAAACGTGGGAAGGAATTGAAGACGGACGAACAAGAGAAGAAGAGGCCCCCCTCGTGCGCGCACCACTATATATTATATGGTATTTTGCTTTCATTGCTTCCACTCTGTGTTGCAACAGCTTGAAAACGAGGGAGAAAGTGTGTGGAGGCAAACGGCAGTGCCCCTTCCATAATGTGGATGCTGTGTTGAGGGGGAGAAAGGGTTTGAGAAATTCATTTGTTCACAATACAGGAAGCAGTGGAAGTAGGTGGAAGCGTGGAAATGGCGAACTTCCACACTTTATTTTCTTGAAAAATAGAGTGTTGTCTATGGGTGTGGAAACAGTGGAAGCCAAAAACAAGGTACTAATAGGAGTGTGCGTGAAGTGAGGCTGGAATGTTGCCTTGAGAGCAACTTTGATAATGTCTTTTGACGGAAGGAGGAGCGTGGAGAAGGAGTTGTCGAGTGGCGGTTTTGATTTTACAGCCGATATCGTGTGCTTCTCCTGCCATTTCTGTAGGTTTATTTGTCGCTCTGTGGGCTTTTTGCTATCTTTGCTCCGCAAAATATTTGAAAAACCACACTCTATCGATTATGAAAAGGAATTTTACCCTCGCGGCGATGTTACTCACCATGATGGCAGCACAAGCAGCTCATATCAACCTGCCCACTGCTTCGCCAGGTACAAGTATCGTCCCACTTTCTACGCTCGATCTCAGCAATGTGACCGTGGGATGGGGAACCCTCAAGGCTAATAAGAGTATTGATGGCAATACGCTTACCATCAACGACGACACCTATGAGAGTGGACTTGGCGTACACGCTAACTCCAAGGTGATAGTGCGTCTGAACGATGCTACGCATTTTCGCTGTTTGGCGGGTATGGATGCCGAAAGCCCCAATAAACCCTATCACTCCATCGTGGACTATCGAGTGGTGCTTGTCAAGGCCGATGGTACTCGCGAAGTAGCCAAAGAGGGTACGGCAAAGCTGGGCGATGAGGCTGTAAAAATCGATATGAACGTGCAGGGATATCAGTTTTTGGTGCTCGAGGCCAATGCTGGTGCCAACGATTGGGGCGACCATTTCGACTGGGCCAATGCGCACTTCGTGGTCAAGGCCGGTGGAACAGCACCCGCCACAGCCCCTTCCTTGGCTGCCAATTTGATCGTGCTTCCCACGGCTCCTGCTGGGCAGGAAATAGTACCGCTCTCTTCGCTCGACTTGAAGCATATAGAAAATGGTTGGAACAAGGTTCAGAAAAACAAGAGCATAGAGGGCAATGTGCTCTCCGTAGCGGGCAAAACCTACGCCAGCGGTGTGGGGGTGCATGCGCGATCTCGTGCTGTTGTGAAACTCAATGGAGCGGTGACGCGCTTTGTCTGCGTGGCAGGTATCGACGATGAAACGGAAACCAAGGTACCTCCTCGTGTCAAATTTACGGTGGCTCTGCGCGGTGAGAATGGACACGAAATGGTGGTCAAGGAAAGCGAAGCCTTCCGTGGGCAGGAGTTTCCTATCGATGTCGATGTGAATGGCTGGAAGTACCTCATTCTTGAAGTGCATCCTCTCGAAACATCAGAGAATGACCACTTCGACTGGGCGCACGCTTATTTCGTGTATCAAGAGCAAAATTCCACTCGCCCCGCACTCGTCGACCCAACCATTCTGGACAATCCTTTGGCCTGCGCCACCACAACTTTCTCACAGCCAGGCGTGCGCTATATGCACAAGGTGCGCTTGAATAGAGAAACGGCTCAAGCCACTGCTACCGACTTGCCTCCAGGTTTGAGTTGGAATGCCAAGCGTAAGTTGGTTGAGGGCAAGGTGGCAGCAGAAGGAAACTATACTTACAACATCGTTGTGACCGAAGGAAAAGAGAAAACCGTGCAGCCCATTTCGCTCACCGTGAGCAGTCGCCTTCCACAGCCTACTCCCTTCATGGGCTGGCTCTCGTGGAACGTGATCGAGGGCGATGTGTCCAACAAGGTCATTGAGACCGTGGCCGACCACATGGTGAAACAGGGCATTCGCGATGCGGGCTACAATTACCTCGTTATCGACGACTTGTGGCATGCCGATGCACGCCACCCCAACAAGCGTCCCAAGGAACATCCTGTGAAATTCCCTAAGGGCATGAAAGCTGCGGCCGACTATGTGCACAGTAAGGGCTTGAAGTTTGGTATCTATTCCGATGCCGCTCCTCGCACTTGTGCGGGAGCTTTTGGCTCGTATGGCTATGAAGAAATCGACGCCAAGCAATATGCAGAATGGGAAGTAGACCTCTTGAAGTATGACTACTGCCACGCACCTGCCGATCGCGAAACCGCCAAGGTGCGCTACAAAGCGATGGGCGATGCCCTGAAAAATTCCGGCCGAGACATTCTGTTCTACATGTGTGAATGGGGCGTGCGCGAGCCTTGGAAGTGGGGTGCCGAAACGGGGGCCACGACTTGGCGTGCGACCTACGATACGCGCGACTGCTGGACAGGTGTGAATGGAGGTATCGGTGTGTTGGAAAGCATCAAGGGCATGAAGGATATTTGGGCTTACTCCGGCGTGAACCGCTTCAACGATGCCGACATGATGTGTGTGGGCATCAACGGTAAGGGCAAGAGTAGCTCCGATCTTGTGCCTGGAGGCCGCGGAAATGCAGGTATGACCAAAGATGAATACCGCACTCAGTTTGCTCTCTGGTGTATGTGGTCGTCGCCTTTGACCTTGTCTTTCGATATGACCAAACCCCTAAGCAAGGAGGATTTGGCGATTATCACCAACAAGGAACTCATTGGCATTAACCAAGATCGCATGGGGCAACAAGCCGAATTGGTGAGCGAAAACAATCAATTCATTATTTTTGCCAAGGATTTGGAGAATGGCGATGTCGCCATCTCTGCGACCAATTTGGGGGCTACAGTTGCTTCGGTTACTTTCGATTTCTCGAAGATTGCAGCTCTGGAGCCTTCGGCAACTTATTACCTGAACGATCTGTGGAACGCCAAGGATAAGGGCGATGTGGCCGTGAAGGGCAGTCATACAGTGCGTGTCAATTCGCATGCCACTGTGGTTTATCGTTTGTCCACCCGTCCCTCTCGTTTGTCGTCTCTTCGCGCAGACAATGCGGCCTCTTCTACACTTTCCTATGATTTGGCGGGTCGCCCCCTTGCGGCCGATGCTTCGGGAATTCATGTGGGCCAAAAAGGTAAGTATATCATTCGCTAAAATAGACGAATAGGATGCAACGCTCCCCTACTTCATTGCATGGAGTAGGGGATTTTTGTTCGTTTTTACCTTGAAATTGCTAAGCTATGGTATCAGAAATCGACAATAGGAAAGTTTTTTGCTTTTTTTCTGTCGTTTTGTTTGGAGAAATGTGTTGTTAAGCGTATCTTTGCAATGTGTTTTTCATAGTATTAGATTTAAGGTTAACAAGGTTGGGATACGGCGGTATCCCATTTTTTTTTGCTCTTGCGATAAGTAATCTCCAAGAAAATAGTAATTTTGCTCATCATTCAAAATTACATACTTGTATGAAACGTCACTTACTTTCCCTCTTCTTCTTTTGTGTTGCCTTAGTACTTTGGGCCGGCAAAGCACCTAAATATGTGTTCTATTTCATTGGCGATGGTATGAGCCTGAATCAAGTCAATGGTACCGAAGCTTATTTGGCTGCTTTGGAAGGACGCATTGGTGCGAAACCTTTGGGCTTTGCGAGCTTTCCTTACTTAGCCGTGGCTACCACGCAATCTTTCTCTAATGGTATCACGGACTCGGCAGCCGCAGGAACCGCTTTGGCTACGGGGCGCAAAACTTATAACAATTGCATTGGTTTGCTTCCCGATAGTGTGACTCCCATTACTTCTATCGCGGTTTGGGCCAAGGATGCCGGTGCGGCTGTGGGTGTAGCGACGAGTGTGAGTGTGGATCACGCTACCCCTGCGTCGTTTTATGCGCATCAGACGCATAGAAAGAAGTATTATCAGATTGGGCAAGACCTGACGCGTTCTAACTTTGACTTCTTTGCAGGGAGCGATTTTCTTAAACCCAAGAATCCCATTGCAGGGCAGCCCGATTTGTACGCGCAGTGCAAGGCTGCTGGTTTCACTATTGTTCGTGGCGTGAAGGAGTATGAAGCGACAAAAGGCAAAGCCGACCGCATCATCTTGTTGCAAACCGAAGCCGAAAGTCAGCGCGACCGTTCCTCGCTTTCTTATGCAATCGATCGCCGTCCTGGCGATATGACGCTGACCGATGTGACGCGTGCTACGATCGATTTCCTGAGCAAAAAGAACCCTGAGAAGTTCTTTTGCATGATTGAAGGGGGAAAAATCGACTGGGCTTGCCACACCAACGATGCCGCAACGGCTTTCCAAGAGGTTGTCGATTTTGACCAAGCTATCAGCGAGGCGGTAGCCTTTTATCGTCAGCATCCCGACGAAACGCTTATTGTTGTAACGGCCGACCACGAAACGGGCGGTTTAGCGCTGGGTAATAGCGATTATACGCAACATTTGCATTTGTTGCAGTATCAACGCATGAGTAGCTACGACTATTCGAAGCATCTTTTGAGGCTTCAAAAGGAGCGTGGCGAGAAGTTCTCGTTTGAGGATGTTCGTCAAGATCTCCGTGCAAACTTTGGTTTTTGGGATAAAGTGTCGATCAGCGCTAAACAAGAAGAGTCGCTCCGTGCGGCTTACGATAAAATGATGGCCCACAAGGATAAGAATGCTAAGAGCATGTATGCTTCGGAGATAGAGATCGCCGATTTAGCCAAGCGTATCTTAAGCAGCAATGCACATCTGGGCTGGTCTTCGGGCAACCACACCAATGCCTACGTACCTGTATATGCCATTGGGGCGGGAGCAGAAGCTTTCCGAGGTCGCATTGACAATACGGAGATACCCCGTACCATTGCTCGATTGGCAGGTTATAAGATGCCTCAGTGAATAAGGCTTTTCGGAAAAATAGATGATATCGCGTCGTGGGATACCTCACTCATTGAGGTTTCTCGCGACGCTTTTTTTGAGAAAGGGAAGTGTGGGATGTGTGAAAGGGTACAAAAGAAAAGAAATCCTTGTCTTGTTGATGTGAAATGATTACTTTTGCAACACAGACAAACCAAAACTATTGTAATAACTATGAGGTACATTTACGCCGTGCTACTCTCCCTCTTTGCTTGGAGTGTCGGGGGAAGCACTCTTTTCGCTCAAAGCGAAAGCCTTTCTCATCAGGATGATATGGCCTGCCCCCATTGTCGTCACAAAGCTATGGAGGCGCAGGAGAAAGGGGGAGAAAGCGCCCAACCCCAAGTTCTTCGTACAAAAGCTCAAGCTCCTACGCGCACTTTGGTGACGACTTTTAAGTCGGGACAGGTGTATCGCTTGAAGAGCATGCGCAATCAGTATTTGCGCGAAAACGATCAACATTCTTGTGTGACAGGCGCCTTGTCTAGTGGTGTCGATTTTGCTGCGGCTTGGATTTTGGAAAAATCGGGACAAGGCTATACCTTGCGCAATGCCAATACAGGGCGTCTTTTGCAAGATAGCGATAAGGACGAGGTACAGCTGACGACCAGTACCAATGCTGTAGAGTTCTATATTCGCAAGAGCAACAAGCATGCTGGTAAGTATCAACTGAGTTGGAAAACCGATTTTTCGGGAAAGAATTGCCTGCACGAGGCTTCCTTGAACCGTGTGGTACGTTGGCGTGCCGAAGATCACGATACTTACTCTAATTGGACGATTGAGGAGGCCAGCAACATTACTCCTGCTCAGGTGCGTCAACACCTCGCCGCAAACTCTTCTTATGCTAGCGACATCACTTCGGGTAAAACTTACCGTTTTGTGAATGCTGCCTATGGAGATTATGCTTTGACTGTCGACTATTTTACGGGGGAAGTTTCTGCTAAACCAACAGACAAAGGAGCACTCGGACAAGTCTGGAAAGTAGAATCTGTTTCAGGTAAGTGGAAGATTTCTTCAGTGGTGAGTGGCGACAATATCCTTGATCAAAGAACTCGTTCTGCAGCCTACACTGCGGGTGATAGAGAGTTTGCTTTCCGCATGGTAAAGCACAATAATTGGACCACGAGCTTTGCTTTTGGAGGCACTTTTTTCCTTCACACAGACCAAGGACGTTCTGTCGTGGCATGGTATGACGATCAGCCTGCTTCACGTTGGTACTTGGAGCCTGTTGAGGTAAATGCCGAAGAGCTGAAACAGGCTAAGGAACACTTGACAAGCACCAAGGAACTAGCGAAGAATGCCGAATCGATTAGCACCAAGTTGGGGCAATTCTTTGCCGACAAGGCTTGTACGAAGCTCGTCGATGCCTACGCTGGCGTGAGCAATGAAGCACTTGTTGCTGCGATGAAAAATGCTGGTTTGCCAGAGCAGATGCAGCAAATGGCTGTGCGCGTCAAGACGGGAATGTGGCAAGAGCATGTTGAGGCTAACCGCTTGGAGAAGGATTTCCGCATTGCCGATTATCAAGCCTATAGTGATCATATCAAGTGGCATCAAGGACATCTCGTAGGTACGGGATTTCGCTTCTCTCGCCTCACAAGTCCCACGGGTATCACTGTCGATGCAGGGCAATCTGCCTACATTTTTGTTGATCAGGCTGCTCCGGTTGGTTGTACACTAGCCGCCGAGTTGGTGCAAGGTTTCAATACCACAGGGCATCAAATACCGCTCAAGCCTGGCTTTAATGTAGTGTCTGCACTCGAACCTGCTCATATCTACATCTATTACAACGTAGATAATGTTCAGAAAAAACTTGCAGACTGCCCCAATATTAAGATTCACATTGAAGGTGGCCGTACCAATGGCTATTTCGATGCCAGTCGCCACTCCAATGAGGATTGGACCTTGATGAAACGATTGGGTTCCTTGGGATATTTGAAGGACGAAACGCTTCGCCTCAAGTCTACCTATTATTGCATGAGCTTGCACTTGGATCAAGCTAAGGCTTCGGAAGCTCGTGGTGATTGGAGTTATAGAGGTGTGTATCGTGGTCTTACGGGCATTCTTGGGAAAATGGATGCCATTAATAAGATGGAGCGTGAACTCATCGGAGCGGCGCAATATTACGACCGTTTCAACTGCATGCACTTCGCCTCTTCCAATGGTCAGCATGATTTCCTCTATGCTACAAACTATGGTATTTATTTGAAGAACGCGGGTACGTTCCTCAATTATAAGACTTATACTGAGGGAAGAGAGAATTATGGCGGCGGCGATCTTTGGGCCGTAGCACACGAAACAGGACACCATTTCCAGCGCCTTTTTGACCTTACGGTCTGTGTGGAGAGTTCGGTGAATCTTTTCTCCAATATTGCAGTGTTCAATCAGGGGTCTAATGTGAGCCGTGGCCCTTCCATGTTGCACTTTGTTGATCAGTTCAATAAAAATGTGTCTTGGATAGATCGCACCTTGGCTGATCGTATTTTGCCTTATTATCAGCTCTGGCTCTACTTCGAGCACCTTGGACATCATCCCAATTTCTACAAGGAGCTTTGTGACAAATTCCGTGTAAGTCCCATCGAAAAGGGAGATGCCAATACCGACTACTTGAAGTTTGCGCGCACGGTGTGTGATGTCGTGCAAGAAGACTTGACAGAGTTCTTTGAATTCCATGGCTTCTTGAACAAGACAAAGGTTGGCAATCAGAAAATGACTTGGGGCGATCCTTTCTACGATAAATACTATGGTCCTAAGCCCATTTTGATTAGCGCCAGCAGTATTGACGCTACGCGTCGCCACATGGCTAAGTATGACAAGAAGTCTGCTCGCAACCTCCTCTTTATTGACGATCGCATCCGCAAGTATGCTGCTACCCACGAAGGTGCTCGCAATGGGCAAATGAAGTGGGGTACCACAGACAAAGTATTCCCTGGCGTACCTAATAGTGTGGGAGAGGTAGGTATGTTCCATGACTTTGCCAAGGATGCAACTACCGCTACGATAACCGAAGCCAAACTCACGGGGCGCACCGTCCATGTAAAGGGAAGTGGTATTGTAGGCTACAAGGTTTACGATGCTCATGGCCGTTTGGCTTACGTTTCCAATCGTAACACCTTTATATTGCCCACTACGCTCGATTTGGCCAAGCTGGAAGTGAAAGTGGGGGCAGGTAATGGCGACGAAATTACTATTATTAAGGAAGGTCGCGTGCTTGATAAGTTCGTCTTGACGGGCATTGTTGAGACAGAAATCGATGCTCCAGCCAGCGTGCATAATGCAACTGACACTCCTGTATATGATCTTACGGGACGTCGTGTTCAACCTACGCAGGGTGGTATTTACATTCAAGCCGGAAAAATCAAGATTGCTCGCTAATTCTCTTCTCTTTTCATCGTGATGAAAGCCCAGGTTCTCCTATTTTGGAAACCTGGGCTTTTGCTTAGCTTACTATGCAATAAATGATGATTGGAGCGTGGAATAAGAAGAAAAAGAAATTTTCTTGATAAAAAGGAGGTAAAATGTTTGGTGGATGATGAAAAAAGTGCTTCCTTTGCACTCGCAAACAAGGCAATGCTTCCTCAGTTGAGTTTTGCTTTCGTTGGTAACTGGTGCGTTAGTTCAGTTGGTTAGAATACATGCCTGTCACGCATGGGGTCACGGGTTCGAGTCCCGTACGCACCGCTACAAGAGTCTATTTTGATTTATCTCTTGTTTCTTTTAGTTCGTTCGCTGTAAAACAAAATAGTTTTGCAGCGTTTTTTTATTGCTCAATTTGAGGAGAGTATGTCTTATGAAGAGTTGCTTGGATTTTGTGTGGTGAGGCAGGTGCTATCTTGTCCTTCTGTTTGAATTTGTTGGTGTATCTCTCGTGTAGGGTATTTCTTTGTAGTTGTTTCGAGTAGGTGTAACGAAGCTCCCACTTAGGTAATTCTGCTTGCGAGTTTTATTTTTCTCGTTGCGACTTAGGTTTTTCTTGGTGCGACCTTCTTTCTGTTCGTTGCGCTCTTTCCTCTCTCCTCTCTCTTGTTGTTGGAATTTTTCATTATTTTCATCGATTGTAGATAGGTGTATAGGCGATAACTTGAAGAGTTGTGGGATTGACACCGTTTTTTGCTTCCACTGCTTCCATCTTTTTGTTGTCGCATTGATCAGAAAAGAAAAGGATGGAGGCGCAGGTGTTTCCTTTCAATGGTAAGGTGCTAAAAAACAGATGACTACTTTTGGCGTGGAGGTGATGGAAGGGAAATGGAGTTATGTATAGAGATATGTTGTGGTGCTGAGCCACTTGTTGTGAAGTGGGATGGAAGCATGACTATTTGAGGAAAAAGCGTTGAGCCTTTGTGAGGAAGGCGACTTAATTTTCTTGCTTTCAAAAAAGTAAGCAATAATTTGTATTGCTTCGAGAAAAGTGAGTACCTTTGCAGAGGTGCAGCCGAGCTTGCACGAACGTTCAGCAATTCAGAAAAAAACAATTATACTTTTCAGTACGATGAAACCTACTCTTTTTCTCCTCGCAGCTGGTATGGGTAGCCGATATGGTGGCCTGAAGCAGCTCGACACCCTCGGTCCTCAAGGTCAAACCATCATGGACTATTCGATCTATGATGCTATCAATGCAGGCTTTGGCAAACTCGTCTTCGTGATTCGCAAGGATTTCGAAGAAGACTTCCGCAAGATTGTGCTCACGAAGTATCAGGACAAGATTCCATGCGAACTCGTGTTTCAGGCCCTCGATGCGCTGCCCGAAGGCTTCAGCTGTCCCGAAGGTCGCGAAAAACCTTGGGGAACCAATCATGCTGTGATGATGGGAAAAACGGCTATCAATGAACCTTTTGCCGTGCTGAACTGCGATGACTTTTACGATCGTGACGCATTCCGTGTGATGGGTAAATTCCTGAGCGAACTCCCCGAAGGTAGCACGGGCAAGTATGCCATGGTGGGTTTCCGCGTAGGTAATACTCTCTCTGAGAGTGGTACCGTGAGTCGTGGTGTTTGTGCTATGGACGAGAGTAAACTTCTCACTTCGGTGGTGGAGCGTACAAAGATTGAGCGTCACAATGGTCAGGTGGAATATCTCGACGAAAACGATCAATGGGTAGGAATCCCTGATACGACTCCTGTGTCCATGAATTTCTGGGGCTTTACTCCCGATTATTTCCAACACTCGGAGGAATTCTTCAAGCAATTTTTGAGCGACGAGAAGAATATCACGAATCTCAAATCTGAGTTCTTTATCCCACTCATGGTGGACCATCTCATTCGCAATGGTAAGGCTACCTGTGAAGTGCTCGATACTACTTCTAAATGGTTTGGAGTAACCTATCCTGAGGATCGTCCCGAAGTGGTCGAAAAGTTTGCCAAATTGGGTCAGGAAGGTGTATATCCTGAAAAGATGTTCTAAGTCAGCGACACAACAGAATATAAGAGTTATGAGACTGTGTCCAAATTGGGTGCAGTCTCATTTTAATAGACGGTTTACAACAGGAGTAACAGGAGGAAAAGGAAGAGAAAGGCTGGGATTTGGCTCTTTTCAAAAAAAAGTAGAAAAATATTTGGAAGACCAAAGGAATGGTTGTATCTTTGCAGCGAACACAAAAGGTGAGGGGCTAGGCTGATAGCTTCTCACTTGTTGTACATTACCCCAAGGAATGTTTTGAGGCAACTGACCTCACGAGAGATTATCCTCGATACATTCTCTAAGGGGAAGGCACTGTTTTACACAAATACCTAAAACTGAATGATCAGTAAACAAGTCGTACAAACGCTCGTAGATCAATGGCTGGAAGGAAAAGAGTACTTCTTGGCCGACCTCGTTATTACTCCAGACGATCGCATCGTGGTTGAGATAGACCATAAGGAAGGGGTTTGGATTGAGGATTGTGTCGCTCTCTCGCGCCACATCGAAGAGGGCTTGGACCGTGATGAGGCTGATTTCGAACTCGAAGTGGGATCGGCAGGTATTGGGCAACCTTTCAAGGTGCTGCGCCAATATGAGATTCACATTGGCGATCAGGTTGAGGTGTTGACGAGCGAGGGTAAGAAATTTATAGGCCGCCTCACGCAGGCCGATGCAGAGCGCATTGTGATTTCTTCCACCCAAAAGGTGAAACAAGCAGGAGAGAAGCGTCCCACCTTGCAGGAGGTGTCTACTGAGCTCACCATGGAGCAGGTAAAGTGGACAAAGCTTTATATTGACTTCAAATAGCAGATCTCTTTTTATCTTGTTGCCCCCTCATCTCCTTTTTGATGCGGGAGCTATGAACTTAGAATATCAACATATGGTTTTTGTTTCGTGAACCACCTTGTGTGCTGTGGTGAAATGAAAATCGACAAAGAAAATATATGGCCAAGAAGCAAGTAGAACCTACGATGACCCTTTTGGAGTCGTTCATGGAGTTCAACCAAACGAAAAACCTCGATAATACGACTCTCCTCGGTGTACTCGAAGAGAGTTTTCGCAGCGTGATTGCCAAACTCTTTGGCTCTGACGAGAATTTTACTGTGGTAGTCAATCCCGACAAAGGAGATTTCGAAATCACGCGTGAACGCGAAATTGTGGCCGATGGAGAGGTGGAGGATCCCAACAAACAAGTGGCTTTGAGCGAGGCGCAGAAAATTGAACCCGACTTTGAGGTAGGCGAAGAACTGTCCGAACCTGTTGAGTTTGCTTCCTTTGGCCGCCGCGCTATCCTTACGCTACGCCAAACTCTTGCTTCAAAAATTCTTGAATTAGAGCACGATACACTCTACAATAAGTATAAGGATCGCGAAGGAGAAATCATCGCTGCGGAGGTTTACCAAACTTGGAAGACCGAAACTCTGCTGGTGGACGATGAAAAGAACGACCTTTTCCTTCCCAAAACGCAACAAATTCCTCGTGATTTCTACCATAAGGGAGAATTGGTGCGTGCGGTGATTGATCGTGTGGATAATGCAAATGGCAATCCTAAAATTTATCTGTCGCGTACCAGCCCCATGTTCTTGCGCCGTTTGTTGGAGCAAGAAATTCCTGAAATTGCCGACGGACTGCTCATTCTACACGATGTCGCTCGTATTCCAGGTGAGCGTGCGAAGATTTCTGTAGAAAGCCGCGATCCCAACATCGATCCCGTAGGAGCTTGTGTTGGAGTGAAAGGAAGCCGTATTCACAGTGTAGTGCGCGAGTTGAAAAATGAGAATATCGACGTTATCCAATATTCGGACAACACGATGCTCTACATACAACGTGCACTCAATCCTGCCAATATCTCCAATATCGTTATCAACGAAGAAACGAAGAAAGCCGATGTATTCCTCCAGCCCGACCAGGTAAGTCTTGCTATTGGTAAGGGAGGACAAAACATTAAACTTGCTTCGATGCTCACAGGCTACACCATTGACGTGTTCCGTGAGGTTGAAGGCGGCGAGCAAGATGTAGAAGACATTTACCTTGATGAGTTCTCCGACGAGATAGACCAATGGGTGATTGATGCCATTAAGGGAATGAACCTACGCACAGCGCGAGAAGTGCTCAATGCTCCTCGCGATATGATTGTCGAGAAGGCCGACCTCGAAGAAGATACTGTCGACCATGTACTTGGCGTATTGCGCGCCGAGTTTGAGGAGGGAGAAAGCTAAGGTTTATAGACCTTTTGCCGGCGAAGAGTTTTCGTCGGCAAAAGGTGTTTCAAGGCGATACAACATTCTTCCTCACCCTCACACCAACCCAACAACATGCCAGTAAGATTAAGCAAAGTAACGAAAGAATTTAACGTAGGCCTCCAACGCGTCGTGGACACACTCAAAGAGCAAGGACACGAAGTTGAGGCCAATCTCAACGCGAAAATAGGCGATGAGCAGTACGAACTGCTCAAGGCTGCCTTTGGTGCTGACAAGGATCAGCGTACCGAAGCCGAAAAACTCTTCCACAATCGTCGAGAAGAGAAGCGTGCAGAGAGAGAAGAAGAGCGTGCCGAACGCCAAGCCGAAGCCGCAGCCACGGAAGCGGCAGAACCTGTGGTCGGAGAAGCCGAACCTCAGCGTTCTGGTCTCAAAATTGTGGGCAAGATAGAACTTGACGAAAATACGCGCAAGGGAGCTAAGAAAAAGACCACTGCTCGCGAGAAAGTAGAAGTCGTAGAGACTGCTCCTGCTGCCGAGCCTACCGTGGTGTCTGAGTCGAAAAAGGACGAAGATGTCGCCCCCGTCGTAGCTGAAGAAAAAGCTGAAGCTCCCGTGCAGAACCAGTCTGAAGCTGCTCCCAAGGGGGAAGAAAACGATGGTGTTTTCCGTCTCAATAGCGAACCTCAGCTTACTGGCCCTAAGGTGCTGGGAACGATAGATCTCTCGGCAATCAACGCCACAACACGCCCCAAAAAGAAGACCAAAGAAGAGCGTAAAAAAGAAGCCGCTGCTGGTGGCGACAAGAAAAAGCGCAATCGTATAGGCAAAGAGCGTGTCGATGTGAACGCTGAAGCTAAAAAGAATACGGGCAACGCTTCTCGTGGCGGACAGCAACAAGGTGGCAACAATGCCAACAACAAGAAGAAGGGAGGCAAGAATGCTCCCGTTGCAGCTCCTTCGGACGAGGATGTGGCACGTCAAGTAAAAGAAACGCTGGCTCGTTTGCAAGCCAAGGGAGCAAGCAAGAAGGGGGCGAAATACCGTAAGGAAAAGCGCGATGCTGCTCGTGAGCGCCAGGAGGAAGAAATGATGAAGCGCGATGCGGAAAGCAGCGTGCTCAAACTCACCGAGTTTGTAACGGCCAACGAGTTGGCAACGATGATGGATGTTCCTGTTACCAAGGTTATTGGTACGTGTATGAGCATTGGTATTTTCGTTTCGATCAACCAGCGCTTGGACCAAGAAACCATCGAAATGGTAGCTGAGGAATTTGGCTTCACCACCGAATTTGTTTCGGCCGAAGTGCAAGAGGCTATCGTAGAGGAGGCCGATCGTGAAGAAGACCTCCGCGAGCGTGCTCCTATCGTTACTGTGATGGGACACGTAGACCATGGTAAAACTTCGTTGCTCGACCATATCCGTAATGCCAACGTAATTGCTGGCGAGGCGGGTGGTATCACGCAGCATATAGGCGCTTATAATGTGCGCCTGAAGAGTGGTCGCGAAATCACCTTCTTGGATACCCCTGGTCACGAAGCCTTTACCGCTATGCGTGCTCGTGGGGCCCAGGTCACTGACATTGCAATCATTATCATCGCTGCCGACGATAACGTGATGCCTCAAACCAAGGAAGCTATCAACCACGCTGTGGCCGCAGGAGTGCCCATCGTGTTTGCGATCAACAAAATCGACAAACCCGGTGCCAATCCCGATGCTATCAAAACGACCTTGGCTTCCATGAACTACCTCGTGGAGGAATGGGGAGGTAAATACCAAAGCCAAGACATCTCGGCCAAGAGTGGTTTGGGTGTGTATGAGTTGCTCGAAAAAGTATTGCTCGAAGCCGATATGCTGGAGCTCAAGGCCAATCCTAATCGCCGCGCCGTGGGAACCATTATCGAGAGTTCGCTGGACAAGGGCCGCGGTTACGTATCTACCGTGTTGGTATCCAATGGGACCTTGCGCCAAGGAGATATTCTTGTTGCAGGTACAAATTATGGGCGTGTCAAAGCCCTCTTTAACGAACGCGGTAGTCGCGTGGAAGAGGTGGCACCTTCTCACGCTGCTACAATCCTCGGTTTCAATGGAGCTCCACAGGCGGGCGACCAGTTTAACGTGATGGAAACCGAACAGGAAGCACGCGAAATCGCCAATAAGCGTTTGCAGCTGCAACGTGAACAGAATTTGCGTACCTCCAAGATGCTCACGCTCGATGAGATTGGACGCCGCTTGCAGTTGGGCGATTACCAAGAAATCAATGTTGTCATTAAGGGCGACGTGGATGGCTCGGTGCAAGCACTCAGCGACTCGCTCATTCGCCTTTCCACCGAAAGCATTGCCATCAACGTTATTCATAAGGGCGTGGGGCAAATTTCGGAAAACGATGTTACCCTTGCTGCTGCCTCTAAGGCCGTGATTATAGCCTTCCAGGTGCGTCCTTCTGCAGGTGCACGCAAGTTGGCCGAGCGCGATGGCGTAGACATTCGCCAATACTCCATCATTTACGATGCCATCGAAGATGTGCAAGAAGCGATGGAAGGAATGCTCAAACCCATTGTCAAGGAAGAAATCACCGCAATGGTCGAAGTGCGCCAAGTGTTCCACATTTCCAAAGTGGGCTACATCGCAGGTGCCTACGTTATCGACGGAAAGGTGTCGCGCCAGAACAAGGCCCGTCTCATTCGCGACGGTGTCGTCGTGTTTACGGGTGAAATTGCTGCGCTGAAGCGTTTCAAAGACGACGTCAAGGAAGTAACAACCAACTTTGAGTGCGGTATTTCTTTGCAAGGCTGCAACGATATTAAGGAAGGCGACATCATCGAAACTTTCCAAGAGGTAGAAGTGAAGCAGAAGCTCAATAGCTAACCGCTGCTTATTTCGAAGTAGACCATATAAAAGGCTGTGCCAATCCCAATGCGGTGAGGCGCAGCCTTTTTTCTTTTGAAAGGCTGCTTGAGGGCGTAAAACCCCTCTTTCTTCTGATTTAAACAAGAAGATGAGTTGGAGGGGGGGGGGAGAGGTCTTTTTTTTACTTTTTACGTTTTTATTCTCCGCAGAAATTCCTAATATTGCAATTCCTATTGTTTTTTCATATCGAAACTCCCCCGTATCGCTATGCGCCATTTAGAATTGCTCATGTTGTTGCTTCCCATCGTTTTTATGCTGCATGAGTATGAGGAAATCATTCTACTCAAATCTTGGAGCAGGAAGCATCGCTTTACACTCCGACGTCGTTTTCCGCGTTTAGAATTTTTTCTTTCGCGACAAGGACTGTTCGCTTGTTCTACGGCAGCCTTTGCCGCAGCGACGGCCTATGAGTTTCTTGTACTCTCTTCTGTGACGTTCTATGCCGTATGGCAAGGTATCTATGCTTGGTGGTTTGCTGCTTTTGCAGGACATACGCTGCATCTGTTCTTACATCTTTTGCAAGGTTTGGCCTACCGGCAATATGCTCCCTTCTTATTGACTTCCTTGCTTTCGCTACCTTACTGTATTTATACCTTCAAGGTTTTTTGTACTGCCCAACTTTTGTCTTTCTCTGCAATGTTGTTGTGGGGAGCTTTGGGGGGCGTGTTAGCCTTTCTTGTTCTTTTTTCAGCACTGTTTCTGATGCGAAGTTTGCAGCGAGCTTTGTAGATTAGGCTCTTGCACGCTTAGCTTGAAGGGGACAAAACTCCGATATTTTCTTTGTAATCAACAAAGAGCAATCATGGCGTGCATTGGTCGCTCGATGGAGCATCATTTCGAGATGGCAGAGAGCGCTGATAGCCCTTGCGACTTGGAAAATCCTACGTGGGACGCAGGATTTTCTACGTGCGTCGTAGGATTTTCTACGTGGGAAGAAAAATATTTTAGTTCGTAGTGCGATAAATGCTCCTACAAGCGTGCAGTACGTGGGGGATAGGAATAGAAAGATGAAGCCTGTTTTTTTAGATTTTGTCGCTTGTTTTCTGCCTCAAAAAGTGCAGATTTTTCCTTGCGAAGTTGGTCTTAAAGGCGACTTTTCAGGAAAACCAAGAAGCACCGCATAAAGCAAAAAAATCTTTACTTTTTGGCAGAGTGGAGCGAGCCAATTTCAAAAGAAAGTCGTACCTTTGCTCACGAATTTTGTGAGTCCTCTCCTTTGGGTTTGAGAGGGCTTTTTGTTTCTCTCTTATATTCCGAACTCCCTATGCTCACCCATCGTTGGAATGCTTGCCTGTCTCATTTGCGAGATCATATTGACGCCAAAGTTTACGACACTTGGGCGGCAGGCTTGCGCCCCTTGAGCTATGAGGAGCAGGGCAATCATTTGGTAATAGGCGTGCCCAGCAAGACCTATTACGAGATGATGAAAAAGGAGATGGGAGCTCTGCTGGTAGACTCGCTACATTATGCATATGGTCGCGATGTTCAGGTGAATTGGATTGTGCTGCGCAGCACCAGCGAAGAGCCTTCCGCGTCTGCAACGAGAGCTCTGAACACGACACCAGCTGCAGGAGGGCAGGGCAGTGCTTATTCTCCCCAGCAGGTAGTACCCGTCGTCGAGTTTGACTCTCGGCTCAATCTCGACCACTCTTTTGCCAACTATTGTGAGGGAGAGAGCAACAAGGTCGCCGTGCTCTTGGCCAAGGCCATCGCAGAGGTACCTGGGCAGCACACCTTCAACCCGCTGTTTCTCTATGGCCCGTCGGGGGTGGGCAAGACCCACTTGGTCAATGCCATAGGGCTTTCGATTAAGGAAAGAGAACCTCAAAAGCGCGTACTTTTTGTGTCGGCACAAGAGTTTCTTACGCAATATGTCGAGGCTACGAGTGTACGCAATAAGGGGAACGAATTTTTCCTTTTTTATCAAAACATCGACGTGCTCATTATTGACGATTTGCATGTCATTGAATCGAAAAAGGGAACGGAACGCGCCTTTTTCCATATCTTCAACCACCTCCTCTCGCTCAATCGGCAAATCATCATCACCTGCGATCGTGCTCCCTCGCAGTTTAAGGACTTGGAAGAGCGTATGCTCACACGCTTCAAGATGGGACAGGTGCAAAAGATAGAGCGCCCCGACCTTGCGTTGCGCCGTCTTTTTCTCGAAACGAAGCTGAAGAAGGAAAATATCACGCTGCCCGAGGAGGTTTTGGAATATATTGTGGAGAATGTATCGGGCAGTATGCGAGAGCTTCAAGGCACGCTCAATTCCATGATTTTTGTCGCAGTACGCACCAGTCACTGCGAGTTAGACCTTACGTTGGCGCGCGAAGTCGTGAGTCGCATTGTGGTTGAGGAGGTGCAGCGCGCGATTTCTTTCGATCTGATTCTGCCTGCTGTCTGTGCCTACTATAAGGTCAAGGAAGCCGATGTGAAGAGCAAAAGCCGCAAAGCACAACACACGGCGGCACGGCAGCTCATCATGTATCTCACACAGTTGCACACGAAGAGTTCGCTCTCGCAGATAGGACGTTGGCTGGGAGGGCGTGATCACTCGACCGTGGCCCATTCCTGCAAACTCATTGAGAAGCGACTGAATGTGGATAGCGCTTTTCGCATTGAGGTCGAGAAAATCGAAGCAGACTTGTTCAAAGCTCCCGATAGCTCAAGTTCAACAACACCCCGAAGTCGCCGCAGATAGTGCAGCTTTCGGGGTGTTTTCGTGTGTACGAGCCAAAGGAAATGAGCGAAGGGCATCTTGTGTTGCTGGTCGGTGGCACGCAGCCATTCTTTTTGTGGCACAATGAGTCTTATCTGCCCGAAAAGTTGTACCTTTGCGTCCAAATATATAGACTATAAGAACAATGATGAAAGCCAACGAAATACGCGAAGCCTACAAGCGCTTCTTTGAAGAGCAAGGCCACCTTATCGTGCCCTCTGCTCCCATGGTGATCAAAGACGACCCCACGCTCATGTTTACCAATGCGGGCATGAACCAATTCAAGGACATCATCCTCGGGCATGCCGAACCCAAGAGCCGTCGTGTGGCCGACAGTCAAAAGTGCCTGCGCGTGAGCGGTAAGCACAACGACCTCGAAGAGGTGGGACACGATACCTACCACCATACGATGTTTGAGATGCTGGGCAACTGGTCCTTTGGCGACTACTTCAAGGAGGAGGCTATCACCATGGCCTACAAGTTCCTCGTAGAGGTGTTGGGCATCGACCCTGCCGACTTGTACGTGTCGGTTTTTGAAGGTTCGAAGGAAGAAGGCTTGGGACGCGACGACGAAGCTGCCGAAATCTGGTCACGCTATTTCCCTGCCGATCACATCATCAATGGCAACAAGAAAGACAATTTCTGGGAAATGGGCGACACGGGCCCCTGTGGTCCTTGCTCCGAAATCCACGTGGATGGTCGCAGCGCCGAGGAGAAAGCCAAGGTGCACGGCTCGAAGCTCGTGAATCAGGACGACCCCAATGTGATTGAAATTTGGAACCTCGTGTTCATGCAATACAACCGCAAGGCCGATGGTTCGCTCGAACAACTGCCCGCCAAGGTCATCGATACAGGCATGGGCTTCGAGCGTCTGGTGCGCGTGTTGCAGGGCAAGACGTCCAACTACGACACCGATGTGTTCCAACCCATCATTCAAAAGATTGCCGAAATCTCAGGCCGCGCCTATGGCAAGTGCGAAAAGACCGACATTGCCATGCGTGTGGTGGCCGACCACCTGCGCACCATCGCTTTCTCCATTGCCGATGGTCAGCTCCCCTCTAACGCCAAGGCGGGCTATGTGATTCGCCGCATCCTGCGCCGTGCTGTGCGCTACGCCTATACTTTCTTGGAACAGCGCGAAGCCTTTATCTATAAACTCATTCCCACCCTCGTGCGCGAAATGGGGGCTGCCTATCCCGAATTGTCGGCTCAGCAAGACCTTATCACCAAGGTGACTCGCGAAGAAGAGGAGAGTTTCCTCCGCACCTTGGCCACTGGCATTCATCTTTTGGAGGGCGTCATCGCCGAAACAAAGGCCGCAGGATTGAGCGTTATCGAAGGCGCCAAAGCCTTTACCCTCTTCGATACCTATGGTTTCCCCCTTGACCTCACACAACTCATCTGTTCCGAACAGGGCATGAGTGTCGATGAGGCAGGATTTGCCGAGCATATGGAGCAGCAGAAGGCACGTGCACGCAATGCTGCTGCTGTCGAAACAGGCGACTGGGTTGTTTTGGCCGAAGGCGAAACCACTTTCAAAGGCTGGGACCACACGGAGCATAGCTGTCGCATCCTCAAGTATCGCCAAGTACAAAAGAACAAGCAGACCTACTACGAACTCGTTCTCGACACCACTCCTTTCTATGCCGAGATGGGTGGACAAGTGGGCGACTGCGGTGTATTGGTGAGCGCACAAGACAAGGTGGAAATCTTCGACACGAAGCGCGAAAACAATCTTCCCATCCACCTCACCAAGCAACTGCCCAGCAACTTGGAGGCCGAATTTATGGCACGCGTCGATGTTGCAAAGCGCACGGCTTGCGAAGCCAACCACTCGGCCACTCACCTGCTCGATCAGGCACTGCGCGAAGTGTTGGGCAGCCACGTGGAGCAAAAGGGTAGCCTCGTTACGCCCGACGGCTTGCGCTTCGACTTCTCCCACTTCCAGAAAGTTACGCCCGAGGAACTGCGTCAGGTGGAACGCCTCATTAACCGCCGCATCCGCGAGAACATCGCCCTGCAGGAACACCGCGACATCGCTATCGAGGAAGCCAAGGAGATGGGCGCCATCGCCCTCTTCGGCGAGAAGTATGGCGACCGCGTGCGTGTGGTTCAGTTTGGCGATAGCATCGAGTTCTGCGGTGGTTGCCATGCCGAGAGCACGGGTAAGATTGGTTTGTTCCGCATCGTTTCGGAGAGCAGTGTGGCCGCAGGTGTGCGCCGTATCGAAGCCATCACTGGCGAAGCAGCCGAGGAAAGCATCTACGTGCAAGAAGATATGCTCGAAGGGGTGCGCTCGCTCTTTAACAACGCCAAAGACTTGAAGGCGGCTGCTCTCAAGGCCATCGAGGAAAACGGCGAACTACGCAAACAAATCGAGGCTTCGCTCAAGGAACGCATGGCTCAAGTCAAAGAGCACATCATCGCCAAGGCCGAAGAACGCAATGGCGTGCGCATCGTGTCCTATGTGATTGCGCAAGACGTTCCTGCCGATATTGTCAAGGATTTGGCTTTCCAAATAGCTAATCAAATGTCCGACGACACGTTTATCGCGCTTGGCTCGAAACACGACGACAAACCCCTCCTCACCGTGATGATCAGCAAGAATCTCTTGGCTTCTCACTCTCTGCACGCAGGCAATCTCGTGAAGGAAGCCGCCCGCCTCATTCAGGGCGGTGGCGGTGGCGCTCCCCACTTTGCCACGGCTGGTGGTAAGAACACGGCTGGCCTCGAAGAGGCTGTGAAGAAGGTGATTGAACTTTCAGGCTTGTAATTTCTTTATTTTACGCACACTCGTACATCCTAACACAAGCATGTACGAGTGTGTTGCTTTCTTATGGTGCTTCTTGCCCTTCTCAAAAACGATTTCGCCTCTGCACACGGAATGTGTGCAGAGGCGATTTTTTTTGGCAGCGGGGAAGATTATTGCAATTTGCTCACCACTTGTTTGATTTGTTCTCCCAATCCTATCGTGTAGCCTTGAGAGCTAAATACGACGCGGTTGAAAGTATCGGCAATGATCACCATCGGGCGCTCCTCCCCTTTCATCAGTCCGCTGTTGCGCAAATCTGACGCTACCTCGCCCGAAGTGTCTATGCCAAAGACGAGTGTAGAGGGCAACTGTTGGAACTCTGCGCGATTCTTTTCAAAGCGCTCCCACTCCTCACGGCTGGAAAAGAGCAAAAGGATAGGGCGGCCCCAAGCTTCGAGTTCTTGCTTCAAGGCCGAGAGGTCGTGGAGAATATGGTTGGTCGGCTCGTGGTTCGGGCGAATCAGCCCCACCACAAAATAGCCGCGCCCTGTGGTCGAAAGGATGGAGGGGGTGAGGCAAGCCTGTGTCGCCGTATAGCGATTTTCGCTATTGAAACCGCCTATCACCTGCACTTGCTTCTCATCGTGGCGCATCACCAGTGGTATCTGCATCGAGGATTTTGCAGCGAGAGGGAAACCTTCTACATGAGCCAAAACCGATCCATCGGCCATGCGTGTGCCACTCACAAGGAGGTAATGTCCTGCATCCACGTTGGCGCCTTGGGCGAAGGTGTTCTGGTAGCTGCTTTCTTCGGGATAGCTGAGGAGTTGAGGCATCAGTCCGTTGTCCAATCGAGAGAGTGAAAAATGGCTATAATAGCGAGGATTCTCGAGTTGCGCCTGAGGGGAGTAGAGGAGCGAAAGCTGACTTTGCACGCTCGTCTGTTGACGGATTCCATTGGTCCACTGTACATCTTGCCATTGCTCTTTCTCCGTTGCATATTGTGCCTTGCCTGTCACGTCGTCTATGCGTGCCGCCGTACCGAAGCTACGGGCCATCGCCACGAATAGCAAATCGCGCGAAGGGGCATCGGTGAGCTGTGTGCGGTGGCTTTCGATGGGCGAAATGTAGAGGCGTTTAGGATTGTCGTCACTGCGCAGTTGGATGTTTTTCTCAATCCAAGCGATAATCGCACGAGGATTGCTTTCGAAATGTTGCTGCTCTCTGCGAGACAATCCCTTGTAAGCTGGCGCTGCTCCCTTAAAATAGGCCGCCCAAGGGGTGAGAGCTTCGGTTGCGATGCGAGGTGAGTAACGATAGCGAGCCTCCCAATCCGTGAGTGAGCGTTGAGGACACAAGGCTTTGAGATGTTCCGTTACGATTGTTTCGTCCAGATCGCGCAGGTCTTTCTCGGTCAAATTGCGTAAAATAGCAATGACATCTACCTCGCCTTGTCCGAACTTGCGGAGCAAATTGAGGATAGCGCGATAGTTGCCGCGGCTCTGCTGGACGAGCTTTTGAGCTTCGGGAGTGTTCCACGAAGTAGTCTTCAGCTGCTGCACAATGCTGGCAGAGTCGGGAAAAGTAGCGACATAGGCGTGTCGAATGCTGTCTTCTTGAGCTTTCCGACGCTCATTGTTGGCCGCTGCTTCAGGAGTGAATTTCGGAAGATTGTCGTGTCCGCGGGGTGGGACAAGGTCAAAGTCGAGGCGGTATCGGCTTTGAACCGTCTTGTCCAATACGACTTTGGCACCCTGACTTCCTGCGGTAACCTTGGCCAATCCAAAGTGATCGCCTTTGCTGGCCCAAACCACAAAATCTCCTTTGCCACTCAGCAAACTGGCTTCGCCACGTGCATTGCTATTAGTTTGGCTCACGGAATAAAATTCCGCATAGTTATAGATTTTGAAAGCCACTTTGGCATCGGCCACGGCTTTGCCTTTCTCGTCGACCACGTGAAGGAGCGTACGCGTGGTATGAGCATAGTGAGGCGTCACGTTGATTTCCGTGTAGATAGGACTTCGTTCCATTTTGTCCTCGCTCCCATCGTAGCGACCAAACACGCGGGTGTGCATGAGCATACCGCGCGAAGCTGGGCTATTGAACCAGCCTAAATCAAGTACAGGTTCGGGTTCGCAAGCACCGAGAAATCTCCACTTTCCTTCCACCCAAGCATCCACCCAAGCATGATTGTCGTCTGTGTGGGCCCAGCGGGGAGTATAGACTTGTCGAGCTGGGATGCCCACAGCTCGCAGAGCTGCCACGGTAAGCGTGCTCTCTTCTCCACATCGGCCTGTTGCGGTGCGCAGTGTCGCCAGTGGCGAGGAGGTGCGTGCATCCGAGGGCTTGTAGGTGGCTTTTTCATGACACCAGCGATTCACTTCGAGCACGGCTTGCTCCATGTCAAGATGCCTCACACGGTCGCGCAATTCGGCATAGAGCGTGGAGCGAAAGGCATCGAGTGCTTCGTTGTTGATGCGCAGGGGGAGAACAAAGTGGCGCCATTCTCGTTCGGGAATGCGCTTTCCCCAAGGCATTTCTTGTTGGGCTTGCAGTGTGCTGCGTGTTTCTTGTAGAAAATACGCAGCCTCATGGTTGAGCAAGTCGGATAGTGGCATGTAGGCATAAAGAAATTGCAGAGCTGCCCGTAAATTGGTGTCGGCCGTTCGGTCCACTTGGTCAAATCGTGCTCGCAATTCTGGCAAAGCCGCCTTGCGGCTGGCATAGTCTTGCTGCCATTGATTTTGAGCAGGAAGTTGTAAACCTACGAGAAGGCAGCAAAGCAAGGAATAGAAAAACGTACGCATAGCAAGATAGAATAGGAAAACAAGAGGTTCATGCTTCGCGTCAAGCTTAGTTCATTGTTTTGAGAAAAATAGCTCACGTTCGGCCTGAAAAAGACAATATGAGGAACGCACTTAGAAGCTATGGAGCTTGCCTACTACGCGATAAAGTTGTCGAATGCGCCCGATAGGATAGCGCTCCACACCATAGTCAGGATTGCTCGCCACAAACTCCAGCATACTCGGATCGTCCGCCACGCGGCGTAGCGTTTTTACCGTGCGCAAATCGTCCATGACCACCGCATAAATATAGCCAGGCTCAAAACTCTCCCAGCTCACGCGCCGCAAAGCCACTTTGTCGCCAGGCTCAATGTCGGGAATCATACTTTTGCCTTGCACCGTACACCAAAGGTCGGCACTTCGATTGAGCAAGGTGTCCATATAGTAGCTGGGCTGTACGGTGCTGTTGTCTTCGATTTCGTCAAAACCACAGGAAAAGTCCACTTCGTACACAGGCAAAGCCTCGCTCACGTGTGCCTTATTTGTCTGCCCCTGCTCCATTTGTTCTTTCAATTCGCTGAGTAGCATTGGCCCCTCTCCTCTCACAAACCAGTTCATCGATACTCCCAAATAGTAGGAGAGCGCTTCGAGAAAATCGAGTTTAGGCATCACCGCTCCCGAGAGATAACTGCGTATGCGAGCTTCGTTCGTTCCAAGCAGGGTCGCAAATCGCGTATTTTTTCCACCAGCAAAATGGTCGATAAGATATTGTAGGCGTTCTGTCATAAGAGTCGTTTTAAGAGATTCGCAAATTTGCGAGTTGTTGTTGGTCGATACTGCAAATGTAAATACTCTTTACGAGGGGAGCAAATTTTTACTCTTGTTTTTCGCAAGAAATAGAGGGATTTCCACTTTGCATTCCTTTTTTTTCGGTGTATTCTTGCGAAGTGAAAGCCGTTTTTACAACTTTACCTTTTGCTCTTTTCCTCTTTCTCCGCGCTGCGAGCTTTTTGTTTTTCCTTCCCATTTAGGAAATTCTATCTCGCAGCGCGGTTTTTCTTCTTCCCACTTTCGAGAGTGAGGGAGGAGTTTATTTCTTTCATTTCTTCTTCCCTCTTTTCTTGTTTTCTTCTCTTTCTCTTTTCATTTCTTTTCTTTTCTTTCCTGGTTCCACTTCCTTTCCTCTTCCTCTTCTTTCTCACGCGCGCGCGTATATTCCATATAGTTTGTGTTTTTTACTTCCACTGCTTCCACTCTTGTTTGTAAGTAGCTGATAATGAGAGGTGTATGTTGTGTAAGGAACCTTTGATTTTTCTTCCACGCCAATGGAGGCTGTTTTTGTTTTCTTCCATATTTGGGAGTTCACAAGATGTCGGCAATGTATGTATTGTGGAAGCAAATAGTTGTTCATCTATTTGGTAATCAATGTATTGTACGTCTTGTGGAAGCAGTGGAGGCAAATGTCAAGTCACAAAAAGTGGAGCGCGCATGAGTATATACACACACGCGTACGCGCATGTGCGAATGCGAGTAAAAAGAGCAAGAACGAGCATACAGCACTCGTATAGATACAAGCCCGAGAATGAGCTCTCGAGAATGGAAAGCATTTTCAATCCGTATGAGAGGGAGGCAAGGTGTAGGGTGGTCAGCGTATTTCCCCTTTACACCCCTATGAACCCCTCCTTTTCCCTTTTCCTCTCCAATCCATTCAAAACGCCCTTTATCCTCGTTTTTTGCCTATTTTACTTATCAAAACTCCTCTGCTTGCAGATTTTCTTGATTTTTTCTTTGCAA
>JAUNKN010000049.1 GCA_030532685.1 Bacteroidales bacterium
GTGACGATCGAAATCGTACGCAACCTCGAATATTGGAACAAACTCGACCAGTATTGATTCCTTTGCTTATATCATAAGGATGCCCGCACTTTCCCCGTGAAAGAGGCGGGCATTCTCGTATCGTTTCCGTAGGCTGCTTAATCTTTCTCTTTATGCTGTCGAGCGGATCGAGGATGCTGGAGTTTTTAGCTTTGAGCCACTGCATTTTCCTCTTTTTTTCGTACTTTCGTAGCCCTAAAAGAACTTTCTTATGCATCATCTTCCACCGCTGATTTCCGATCTTGCCATCATTCTTATCGTGGCGAGCATCGTTACTATCATTTTCAAACGTTTGAAGCAACCTTTGGTGTTAGGCTACATTGTAGCTGGCTTTTTGGCTGGCCCTCACATGGCTTATATGCCCACTGTACAGGATACGACAAGCATAGAAACCTGGAGTAGCATAGGTGTCATCTTCTTGATGTTCACCTTGGGCTTGGAGTTTTCGATGAAAAAGATTGTGGCCATGGGGATGCGCCCCGTTGTGGCTGCTGTTTTGGTGATGACTGCTATGATAGGCGTGGGTGCGATGGTGGGACGGATGTTTTCTTGGGGGAGTATTGATAGCCTTTTTTTAGGAGGTATGCTTGCCATGTCCTCCACGACGATTATTTACAAGGCTTTCGATGACTTGGGCTTACGCCAGCGTCGATTTGCAGGTGAGGTGCTGTCTGTGCTGATCTTAGAAGATATTCTTGGAATTTTGCTCATGGTCATTCTTTCAGCGACTGCTGTTTCTCAACAATTTGAGGGGAATGAGTTGATAACGAGTCTGCTCACCTTAGGCTTCTTTCTTGTCTTGTGGTTTGTGGTTGGGATTTATGTTGTGCCTTGGTTTCTTCGTAAAAATCGTCGTTTCATGAGTGGGGAAACGCTCTTGATGGTGAGCTTAGGGCTTTGTTTTCTGCTGGTGGTTATGGCAGACAAAGCAGGCTATTCGGCCGCTTTTGGTGCTTTCATGATGGGGAGTATATTGGCCGAAACGGTCGAGGCGGAAGCCATAGAGCACGTTGTCGCTCCTGTTAAAGACCTTTTTGGAGCCATCTTTTTTGTTTCGGTAGGTATGATGGTCAATCCCCAAGTACTTTTCGATTATTGGCCTGCAATAGCTGCGATTACTGCCGCGATACTTTTGGGACAAAGCATTTTAGGAACAGGCGCTTTTCTCGTGGCTGGGCATCCTTTACAGCGTGCGATGCTTTGTGGATTTTCCTTAGCCCAAATTGGCGAATTTGCTTTTATCATCGCTGGTATGGGAGTGGCATTGGGCGTTACGAGCGAGTTCCTCTATCCCGTGGTCGTGGCTGTGAGTATCGTCACGACTTTTCTCACCCCCTACATGATTAAGGCGGCTACACCAGCCTTTGAGATATTGCATAGCCGATTGCCCCAAGGTTTGCACAAATACGCTCGCACTTGCGCCACCGACGCGACGAATACTGTGCAGCCTGCTCGCTCTATAGCTTCGATAAGTTCCCCTTGGTTCGAACAGTTACGTAGCGTGCTGCTGCAAACGGCTGTCTATCTCGTGCTCACGATTGCCACTATTGCTTTGTGTCTTACGGCTCTCCTACCCGTGATGCGCCAATTATTAGGGCATTGGCCAGGGAATGCCGTCACGGGGCTTGTGGCTATAGGCTCTTCTCTACTCTTTTTGCGTCCTGTCGTGATGCGAAAGAACCATTCGGCCTCTGCACGTATTATTAAGCAGCATTTGCGCGGACGCCTCGGTTTGCGTGCTTTGCAAATGCTCCGATTTGCGCTCGCTGTCTATGCCGTGTGGTATGTGATAGAATACCTCTCTCCATATCGTTGGTATTGGCACGTGTTGGCTGCCACCCTGATTGTGCTGTTGTCCATGAAGAGTCGCGCAGTCAAGTACTACTCCATACGCATGGAGCGCAATTTCATGCATAATCTGCGTGGTCGCGAAGCCGACTATCGCCGTCGTAACGCCAGTAAGGCCTATGCCCGTCGTTTAGAGGCCCGCGACGTGCACTTTGCGCGCCTCACAGTGCCTCCCCTCTCCACCTGGGCTGGCCAAACTTTGATGGAGCTTGACTTCGCTCAGCGCTATGGCATCTTGGTGGCCGCCATTCTGCGTGCCGATCATCGCATCAACACCCCCGATGGGCACAATCGCATTTTCCCCTCCGATGTTTTGGAGGTGATTGCCGACGACGACAGCTTGGAAGTCTTTACGCGCGAAATGGCTGTGCACGTAAGCACTCCACCCACCAGCGATTTGAGCGATCATACTTTGCGGTTGCGCCGCCTCATGGTGGGAGCGCAGTCTGCACTATTGGGGAAGACCATCGCCGAGAGCGGTTTGCGTAGTGTGCTCAACTGTACCGTTGTGGGTTTTGAAGATGACGAGGGCAATATCAATTTGGCTACCGCTTCGCAAACGATAGAACGCCATGCCGTGTTGTGGCTCGTGGGCGAAATGCCCGACTTGCGCCGTGCCGAAGCCGCCATTTCTGGTAGAGCTACATAGTTGTTGTGCTCCTGCTGCGCACTTTCAACTCCCCTTTTGAGAAACTCTGTGCAAGGATTTAATCTTTTCCTTGCCCAATTCGAGGAGAAACTCTTGGGAGAGTCTGAGCAAAGTTATCGCAACGTTACTTTTCGTTCCGATTTCCTCTTTTCATGTGAAATGTCGAAAGTATTACGCATCATTCTATAAGTCGCAAGCGGTAAGAAATCTGTACTTTTGCAGCATAATTCAAGAACTATGCAAGAATTTCTCGACCTCATCCATGAAATGTCGCCCTATCTGCTTTTGGGATTTCTCATTGCAGGACTTATGCACGCGTTCGTTCCAGGTCATTTGTACAGCAAGTACCTCTCTGGTCGTAACGTGCGCTCGGTGCTTTTAGCCACCCTTTTCGGCATTCCACTTCCACTGTGTTCTTGTGGAGTCATTCCTACGGCCATGTCCTTGCGTCGCGAGGGAGCCAGCAAAGGAGCCACCACGGCCTTCCTTATAGCCACTCCACAAACGGGCATCGACTCCATTATCGCCACCTTCGCCCTTCTCGGCCTTCCTTTTGCTCTGCTTCGCCCCTTGGCCGCTCTTGTTACGGCTGTAGCTGGCGGGTGGCTTGTCAATCGTATGGATCAAGAGAGCGATACCTCCTCCGCAGTTCCTTCCGCTGCCATGTGTACCGACCATTGCTGTTCTGGCGATGCCCACGAACACCATCATGGTTTTTGGGGAAAAATCCTTGAAGCCCTGCGCTATGGCTTTGTCGATATGATGGCCGATATTGGTAAGTGGCTGGTCATAGGTCTGCTTATAGCTGGGCTCATCACCGTTTTTGTACCCACCGATTTCTTTGGGCGTTATGCCAGTAGCAGTTTGCTTAGCATGGCTTTGGTCTTGCTTTTCTCCATTCCCATGTATCTTTGTGCCACTGGCAGCATTCCCATAGCTGTAGCCCTCATGCTCAAGGGGCTTTCTCCTGGTGCCGCCTTGGTGCTACTCATGGCTGGGCCAGCTTCCAATATGGCCTCTATTCTCGTTGTGCGCAAGGTACTCGGTGCCCGCACTCTCGTTCTTTATTTGGCTGCCATTATTGGAGGGGCCGTGATTTTTGGCTTGGGCATCGACCATTTGCTACCTCGTGAGTGGTTTGTACCCACGGTCGCCACGGGAGCTCATTGTTCCGATTGCCACCATGAAACTCCTCTCTTCACTTGGGTTTGCACGATTGCCATGCTGCTTCTTTTGCTCAATGCCCTCCTCGTGCAACCACTGTTGCGCCGCGTTCGCCCACAAACACAAACCTCTGTAGCTGCTCGTACCTACCGCATCGAAGGTATGACCTGCAATCACTGTCGTCAGCATGCCGAGCAGGCTCTTCGTTCCGTTCCTGGTGTACATGCTGCCTCCGTCGACCTTGATAGCGGAACTGCTCAGGTCGAAGGCCATGCCAGCGAAGCCCACTTGCGAGCAGCTGTCGAAAGCATAGGTTTCACCCTCAACACGCTTTGACTATGGCCAGCACGACGACTCTCCATATTAAGAACATGGTGTGCAATCGCTGTAAGATGGTAGTCGAGCAGCTCACTGCACGCCTTGGACTTCCGCTCGAAAGTCTTGATTTGGGCGAAGCCGTGTTTGCACAATCCCTTACTCCCGAACAGCTTTCCACCGTGCGCAAGGAGCTCGAAGCTGCGGGCTTTGAAATCATCAGCGATCGTCGTTCCCGCATGGTCGATGGGATTCGTACCGCAGTGTTGGAATATATCGCCTCTCCCAAGACGATGGCCAATTTTAAGCTTTCAGAGTATATCTCCTCCCAGCTCAATTGCAATTATGCCACGTTGAGCAATACTTTTTCGGCCGATCGCGGTATCACCATAGAGCGCTACTGCATTTTGCAAAAGATTGAACGAGTCAAGGAATTGTTGATCTACGATGAGCTCTCCATTGCAGAGATTGCCTACCAGCTCAACTATTCGAGTACGGCCCATTTGAGTGCCCAGTTCCGCAGCGTCACCGGGATGTCGCCTCGCCAATTCAAGCAAATGGGAGGTCGCCGCATACCGCTCGATCAAGTATAGCTCACTGTGCGAAGTCGCGGGCCTCAGCAAGGACACTAAGCAGGCTGTGTCAACCATCATGGTTGGGCACAGCCTGTTTGTTTTCCCCCTTTATCCCATCAACTTGCGGAAACCAAGAAGTGCGGGCGTAAAAGCGCGGTCTTTGAAATCGACCGGCACCCCAATTCGGGTGACCTGCGGCTCCCCTCCGAGAGCCCACCGAGCGGCAAAGTCTTGCAACGCATCTTCGATACCATGCTTCACGATGGACTGAGCATTGTTGCTAAAATTGCCCAACAAGGACAAAGAGTTGCGCCAAGAATCGAGTGCTCTATCAAATAATTGCTTAATTTCGCATCTCATATCTCCTTCCATTGTATGCCGCTAAGCCGCTCAATGGAAAGCCTCCCCAATCTGATGTTTGTGGCCTCGTGTTGCTTTCATTTTTCTCCCTCCTATTTCTATTCCTTTCATGCCAGAAGAACATTTTCTCAACGACTATCATCAATCGCTCCAAGCTCAGCTCGTAGAGCTCTGTACCAGCGCAGGTTTGTTGCAGGGGCGTTTGCTCGAGTGTCCCGATGTCGACGACGCCTTCGAGAAGCTCCTCACCGGCTATTTGAACGATGCCATTCCTGAAATCACCCTCTATCCTACCGTAGCTCTCGGCTGGGCCATGTATTTGGGCATGGCCGTTGCTCACCTGTGGGACGACGATTGGGCCCATCATTCTGCTCTCCCCGATCTCTACGCCAGCATTCGCGATGTCCGCGGTTTCGATGCTATGGACGAGCACGTGCGCGAAACTCTCCTCGGTTTCTCTCCCGATAGTCGTTCCTATGCCGACTGCGAGCGCATTGTACAGCGCTGTGCTCAGGCCGCTTTGCGCCGCATTGACCGCGCAGGTATCGACTCGCTCAATCCCTTGGCTTTTCGCCTCTACGTGCGCTCTGTTCAAGCCCTTTTCAATATCGGTGTTTCGGTCGAATTGACACGATTGGGCTATAAGATGGAGCAAATCCCCCCTTCTTGCTAATGTTCCTCCCTTGCTTCTCGTTCTCTCCTTGTTTCTCTTTTCTCTTTTCTCACACTATGCAAAAACTCTTTTCTCTCCTCTTTCTACTCATCGGGCTGTCTTGTCAAAGCTGTCAGGCCAGCCCTAAAACCTCCTCTTCTATGAACAATACTCGCACCATCTATTTGGCCGGTGGCTGTTTTTGGGGCACCGAGCACTTCTTCAAGCAAGTGCGTGGCGTCGTAGCCACCGATGTAGGCTATGCCAATGGCCGCACGGCCCAACCTACCTACGAGGACGTATGTCGCAAAGGCACTGGCCACGCCGAAACCGTCAAGGTCGACTACGATCCCCAAGTCATCGCCCTTCATGAGATACTCTCTCTCTACCTGCTCACCATCGACCCCACTACGCTCAACCGCCAAGGCAACGATGTCGGCACACAATACCGCACGGGCGTCTACTATACCGATGCCGCCGACCGTGCTGTTATCGACAGCGTGCTCGATACCTATGCCCAAAAGCTTACGCTCCCTATCGTTGTCGAACGCCAACCTCTCGACCACTTCTACCGTGCAGAGGATTATCACCAAGACTATCTCGAACAGAAGCCCAATGGCTATTGTCACATTGGCCCCGAACTCTTTAAGGTGGCGCGTGCCTATCAGCCTAAGGGCGAAAAGCCTCGCTATACCAAACTCTCGAAAGCCGAACTCAAAGCGAAGCTCACCCCCATACAGTATGCCGTGACGCAGGAAAGCGGCACCGAACGCGCCTTCACCGGTGAGTATTGGGACGAAACACGCGAAGGTATTTATGTCGATATTACCACCGGAGAGCCGCTCTTTGTTTCTACCGACAAGTTCGATTCGGGCTGTGGCTGGCCCAGTTTCTCACGCCCCATCGACAATTCGCTCATTGCCGAGCTCGAGGACCGCTCTCATGGCATGCAGCGTGTTGAAGTGCGTAGCAAAACGGGCGATGCCCACCTCGGCCACGTTTTCACCGATGGTCCCAAGGAATTGGGCGGTCTGCGCTACTGCATCAATAGTGCCTCGCTCCGTTTCATTCCCAAAGCCGACATGGAGCGCGAAGGCTATGGCAAGTATTTGCCTTTGGTGAAGCCTGCCAAGGCCGTGAAGCACTAAACCTTTCTATCTTGAAGCCTTACCATGTTCTCACAGCACAAAGCGCAGCCGAATGTACGAGTAACATTCGGCTGCGCCTTTTCTTAGGTATTTCTCGCCCTCTGAGGGGCAGCTATGATACGATACGATTTTTCTTCTCTTCACATGCAGAGCAGTAGCGCGTGTTCCTCGTCCCTACTGCCCGCCCTGCTACCCATAGCGCGCCTATCGTCACTCCTACAAGTACCCCCTCGCAGCTCTTGGGAGAGCCACGAGGGAGTTTCACTTCTCATCAACGCGCTTAGGGCTTAATCACCTTTTTTCCTTCAATGATATACACACCTAT
>JAUNKN010000016.1 GCA_030532685.1 Bacteroidales bacterium
GAAAGATTTCACCCCCAAATCTCTAACCTCTTAAACTTTACCGGACAGCAATAAAAGAAATTGTAGCTGTCAACTAAAAATCCGCATAAAAACATCTCGTTTTTATGCGGATTTCTGTTAGAGTAAACTTTAGCTATTAGCATCGTCAAAGTCATCTCCATAGGAGAGTTCGGCTTCGCAAAGTAAGAGTAATTCTTCAACAAGGAAGTCTCCCATTTTGTCTTTTTTTGCTTGTTGGGCAAGAGAGCTTGCCATTGTTTCCATATCTAAAGAAATATATCCTTCTTCATCTGGTTCAGCTTCGAGAACTCCACTTTGTGCCAAATATTCTTCGATTAAATCATGGAAATAATAGAGCATTTCATCGTCATAGCGCTCTTTCATCTCTTGAGGAAGTTGCGCACGAACGTGAGTGATAAGTTCTGCATCGAGCTGTGCATCCCTCAAAAGTTCATCGTCTAAGACTGCCATACTTTTTATGTTTATGGGAAAAGGAATAAAGGAGTTGTGCTCAAGATTCAACCTTTGACACAACTCCTTTTTGTGAAAACTGTTCTTACAAATTGGCCTGCACCTTTGCTACCACTTCGCTCTTGGGAAGAGCACCGACAAATTTGTCTACTACCTGTCCTCCCTTGATAAACAAAACCGTGGGAACAGAACGGATACCAAATTCGATTGCTAAATCATCGCTCTCGTCTACGTCTACTTTTACGATATTGGCTTTTCCTTCAAATTCGGTAGCAACCTCATCAATGATAGGGCTGAGTTTTTTGCAAGGGCCACACCAAGTGGCAGAGAAGTCGGCTACGAGGAGAAGATCTTGTGCAGCAAGTTGCTTGAATGTTTCGCTATTTACAGGATTGGACATAGTGCTTAATTTTATGAGTTTAGATAAATTTCTTTGTATGCAAAGATACAGTTTCGAACTGAATATCCCAAACCTTTCTATCTGTTTATGGCTATTCTTGCTTTTTTAAGCTTTCCAGCGTCAATTCGGCAGCTGCTGGTTTTTCTTGTAAAACATGAGAGAAGATATAAGCAACTCCTACGCTTACACACATTCCAATGGCGCCATATAGAAGGAAAGATAGATTGCTATATTCCTTTACGATAAAAACGGCACAAACTCCCATTACGAAACCAATTGTGGCAGCCTTGCCTCCTATACGAGGAAAAAATATACCCATAAGGAAGAGCCCTCCCAATCCAGAAGATAATAAACCTAATATTTCTTGGAAGAAGTCGAGTAGCGATAGGATGTTCCAAGTCGCCATAAGTAAAGCCAAAAGCATGCCAAGTATTCCAGAAATCAATGAGCTATATCGTGCCGAAATTAAAATTTGCCGCTCACTCGTATTCTCGCGAAAACGCTTGTAAAAATCCATTGTAAAGGCAGTGGCTACAGAATTGATGTTGCTTGAGATTGTGCTCATCGTGGCAGCAAAGATGGCGGCGATTAATAACCCCGCTACACCTGCAGGAAGCTGACTCATAATGAAGAATGGAAAGATTGTATCGTTTTTCTCCATCACGAAATTCATTTCTGCAGGCTGTGTCTTGAAGAACGTATATAGGCCTGCTCCTATCGCAAAGAATACAATGCTCACAAATACACTCATTACACCATTGAGCATAATCGAGCGGCGAGCAGCTCTTTCGTCTTTGGTCGTTAAATAACGCTGAATAACGGTTTGATCGGAAGTATAAGAAATTAGGTTGTTGGCCATTCCTCCGAGAATGATCACCCAAAAGGTTGCACTTTCCCATGAGAAACTCCAATCGAAGAGTTTCATTTTTTCATCAGTAAGAGCAATGTCTATAAATCCGGAGAATCCTCCTTCTGTACCTGTAATGAGATAAATAACGGCTAAGATAGCCCCTCCTACTAAGATAAATCCTTGTACCACATCGCCCCATACAACGGCTTCAACTCCTCCCATCGTACAGTAAACAATGGTGATGATAGCCATCAGTACGATACAAACATAAATATCGATGCCTGTTACAGCTGTCAATGCCAAAGAAGGGAGATAAAGAACGAGCGCCATGCGCGCTATCATGAATACGATGAACAAGGTGGACGCCAGCAAACGTAGGGACAGATTGAAGCGTCGTTCCAAATACTCATAAGCAGAAGTTACATTGAGTCTGCGGAAAAAAGGCAGATAGTACTTCATTACCGGGAAACTCACGATAAGGATCGTTACGAGCATGGGATAATAGGTCCAGTTAGTAGCATAAGCCTTGGCTGGATAGGCCATGTATGTAATAGCTGAAAGCATAGTAGCATAAATACTAATGCCTGCTGCCCACCATGGAATACGTCCTCCTCCTGTGAAAAAATCTCCAGCAGCTTGTTCGCGTTTCATAAAATAGTATCCCAATAAAATCATCCCCAAAAGGTAGGTAATGAGTACCGTCCAATTCAAAAAACCAAACTCCGTGCGCACGTTCATCTCTACTTTTGTGACTTCGGTGGCTCGGATACCAGGTTTAGACTCTCCGCCTATAAATATCCAAGCTCCTTGACGGTCAACAAGCGAAGCACCAGCACGAGCCAAAAGGGGAGAATATCCCTCTTCCACCCAAGTATCGGTAATCGTATTGTAAAGAATCAGTGAGGAACGAAATTTGTACCATGAAGGCTCCTGGCGCAGATAATCTTCATCGGTTTTTCCTTGAATTGCGGCCTCAAAAATATCTTTATTAACTCCTCCCATTGTGACGACAAACTGGCTACCACTTTTAGTACTGGCAGCTCCGACGAGTGCAAAAGGTTTTCCAGAGAGCTGCATAGAGGCCGTTTCTCTCCACGTTCGTTTGTTCAAGTCATATATAAGACTCGTGCTGGCACAACATTTTTGTTGTGCATCATAGCCACCTAATATCAGGAGAAGACCTCCTGTTGCTCCATTTTGTACCACCATCGTGGCTTGTAGGCGTCCTTGACCAGGCATTTCTCCAAGGTCTTCCCATTGGCGGATTTTAGGATCAAAAAGATAAAGTCTCTTGTTCTGATTTCCTTTATCATCCACTCCTCCTGCTACATAAATTTGTCCTTTCTCGTCGATAGCCGCTGCCATTTGTTGCAAAGCTTTAGGCATAGAGGGCCATGGTTGAAGAGCAGTCTTACCTTCACGAAGGATAAGTAGATAGGCCGTCGAGAAAGTGCGTGTACCATCTGTTCCTCCTAAACAAAGCACGCCTTGAGGTAAACTCACACTTGCTCCATAGGCAAGAGGATGAGGGAGGTTTCCGACATGTTGCCACGTTTTCCCCTCGCTTACAAAAATGTTACGATAAAACACTTTTTCTCCCCCCTTTGCTGCAGGAGTATTAGGGAAATTGCAGCCTCCAGCTATAAGTATTTTCCCTCCATGTTTTCCTGCCATCATCCCAGACAATCCTTGTCGTGCAGAAACTTCAAGAGCAGGCCAAGGAGTGAAGGCCGTTGTATTATATTTATTGTCGGGAGAAGTTTTAGACTCAGCGTGTAGGTTGATTACCGTGAGCAGAGAACATAAAAGCGAAAAAAATAAGTGTTTCATAGAATTTCTGTAAGATTTTGCTGAGCAAATATAGCACTTTTCACCGAATGCAACAAACGCTATCTTTGTGAAATATCATGGCGAGAGCTCTTCGTCTTTCCTCTGTATTATCTCATGGATTGGCAAAAAAAGTGGGTAATGCCAAGAGAATACATCCGATATCCCTCTCACATTACCCACGTATTGATAGATTCGTACGTGATTTATTCTCTTCTTCTCGGAAGAAGAATTTGTATCTACTATTCGGGCAGATAAATAATCTCTCCGTTTTCTAATTGGTAAGCTACGCCTACCTTTTTACCACGTTTGCCAGATTTTCCAGATTGATCTTCCGAAGGTGTATATCGATTGATTTTCTGTCCTTCTTTAGTGATAATTTCCATGTTGTCTTTCCCGGGATTCTTCACCATTGTAAAATCTTCCTGAGAAAACATTTCTGTCATATCGTAGCGAGCAACGAGCGCCACCATTAGGGCGACAGCAAAAACCATGGCGACGTCAAAAAGATTAGCTACGGTACTCATAATATCACTTCCTTCGTCGTCGGAAAGGAAAGTGCGTCTGTGTCGTCGTGTCATAGGATTAAATTGATTTTCGGGCAGAGAATGTAGCTATGATAAACTCAAGATTAGCCAAATCATGAGCATACCAACGCTTTTTGACTTGCAGCGTGAGCGTACCAATGGCACCTGTAACCAAGCCAACGACGGTGGTCGCAAAAGCCACTTGCATATTGTAGGCCATAGAGGCTATATCTCCTGTAGAAAGTCCTACCAAGGCAGGGCCCATAGGAATGAGCGTACCCAACAAACCGAGTACAGGTCCCATTTTGGAAAGTGTGCGAGAGAGGGATAAGTCAGAATCTGCAGAGTTCTCAAATTGGGCGAGCAAACGTTCGCTTTGAGCGGCATCTTCTCCTATCATAAGCAGGTGTTTGTAGTAAGGAGTGGCGATTCCTACCAACTTGGGTAAACGATTTTCGAGGTGCTCCAGATTATTGGGAGTGAGAGTATCAAGCACTTCGCTGAGCTGAGCAGCACTCTTACGATAAGCCATGTATTGGCCAAAGAAACCGCCAACGAGTAGCAGAGAGCGGAGAAAAAGCAAAATGAGGAGAACGATGACGGGTACAAGCAATCCATTGCTTATCCAAAACAGAGTATCGGAAATAAAATGCATAAGTCAAAGAGAAAATGAGGAGTGAATGTTGATAATGAAAGAAGATTTGCACTTAAAGGCTTTTCTTACCTTGTCGGAAGCGCCACCAAGCATAGCCCATTAAAGCAAAAGCAAAAGTGAGACCTAATACACCAAGTAGTGCATAGATATCCACATGCGATATCGCAGGAACGGCACTGCCACCATTGACTGTTGCGACGATTCCCATGACGGCGATTAAGACATTGAGCATGAAGAGTAGCTCCAAACGCAATTCTACCTCTGGCAGCAAACTGCGTAGCCCAATGACCATCAGCGGGAGTCCAATCGCCAAGACTATGGCCAATCCCCATGCTATCAGCGGAAAACTAAATCCTGGTAGTGCAAAAATACAACTCACAAGTGTGGCAAAGAGCACAGGAAAGATGAGTAGGCTGGGATAATAGCCCAAGAACTTCCAAAGCCAACGCCTCCGAGGATGAGGCGTTGTAGGAGCTGTTACACTCAGCCAGCAGAAAGCCAAAACCAAGGCTATATCGAGCGATAATAAAACGCTGGTATCACGCATCAAGTTCGCATCAGATAGCCAAGCGGCTATCTGAGTACGACTTTGTTCAATGGCCCAGGGCCAGCTCAACCCCACGAAAAGGGCTACGAGGAGCATGGTTGCTAAAAGTTGCCACCGCGCAGCAAAGGTGAGCTTGAGCAAAAAGCTCAAACCCACCATTGCCATCAGCGATAGTACGAGAGTTTCCATACGAGATGATTTTTCAAAATCGGTAGTTGTCGACGATGCATGGCTGGAAGTGAAGAGCGAGGAGCTCCCCGTAGGGGACTCCTCCTCTTCTTTTCCTTTTTGACAAAGTACCTAACATTGATACTTGTTTAGGCTGATCGACGGCGCTTGCGTACAAAGAACACGGCAGCGACTAATAGAGCTAAAACTCCTGCTCCAATGGCGAGTCCACTGATGACTTGACGCTGCGAAACAGGCTGAGCATTGAGCTCCTCTTTTTTGAGCACAGTGCCATTCTTTCCATCGGCCGCAGCTTCACGCATCTTGTCGATTTGCTGCTCGTAAGTTTTTGCCGCTTCAGCATCTACTTTAGAAGCAATATACTTATTGAGCGTTTGGTTGCCTCCTGCAAATTGAGTGCCTGCACTACCGTATTTAGCAACCAATTCCGTATGTACTTTAGCCAAGGTCTGTACCTGTTCATTGCTGGCTTTCCACATCCCTTTTCGTACGCTCTCGAGCATTACTCCTGTGATGGTTTGCAGAGCAGCAGGATTTTTAGACTCGAAGAATTCGCGCGTGCCGAGTTTATGCTTATCCTTGACGTACACTTCATAGATTTCGCTCCACAACTGGTCGTCGATAGCTTCGGGCTTCATGACCTCCCACCCGAAGGTGTTCTTGACATATTCCTCGAAACCTGCGGCAGCAGTAGCTTCGCCTTTCATTTGCTCGCGGATGTATTCGGGATTGAATATTGTTGTGCGGCTTTCTACCCCGATAGCTTCCTTTACTTCTTGCATTCGCACACGATTGCGATTGCGATAGTCGCTTAAGTAAGCATCGGGATCTTTGCCCGTAACATTGCGTACGGCCAAGTTCAAACCTCCCATGAATTCAAATACGTGGTCGAGGCTCAACGCTCCCCAAGTGTTGCTTTGGCGCGGTTGTACCACGACGTCAGTGCGAGTAAGTGCAGCTGTGAAACTCTCTTTTTGGAATTCTTCCCAGCGTTTTTCGTCGCCATAGAAAGCTCCCATATTATTGAGATAAGTGTCGGCCACCTCTTTTTCGCCCTCCCACTTGTCCGAAGCCATGACCATTCCCTGAATTCCAGTACCATAGTTGCCATTTACGCCTCCAAAGACGCGGCGCGCTGCAAGTTCACGAGCATCTTTAGGCGAAACACCTTTCTCTACCAGTACGCGTTCGCTTTCTTCTACTCCTGCGACCACTTCATTGGTAAAAGTTTCGTCTTTTGCCTCGGCTGCCATACGTACGGCACGCTGTATGAGGAATAGACGTGAAGCTGCAAGGTCACGCAGTTGTCCCGAAGTTTGTACGACAACGTCTATGCGAGGACGTCCCAATTCTTGCGAAGGAATGAGGCGCAAATCATTGACACGACCGAAAGGATCTCTTACTGGCTCTACTCCCAGCATATATAGTGCTTGAGCGATGGTGGCTCCTTCTGTTTCGATAAACTCGCTGCTCCACAAGGTGTAGCTCACTTTACGTGGTAGGCTATCGTTGTGACGACGGCGATAGGTATCGAGCGTATTCTTCACCAAGTGCTTGGCTTTTTCCCAAGCAGCTTCGCTGGGAGTTGCTTCGGCGTTGATGGAATACATGTTGCGTCCAGTGGGGAGTGCATTGGGATTGGCAATGGGGTCGCCGCCAGGGCCTGGTTTTATGTATCCGCCAGACAAGGCGTCGATCATGGCATCTATTTCCAATTGCGGGCTACGCAACAGGTGCTCACGGTAGCGTCCTACGTTCTTAATCGTGCGTTCTACCTCCATAACTGCAAAAGCAAAATCTTTTTCAGCACGGGTGTATTCCTTGGATTGAGACAAAGCCTTCGCTCTTGCTGCCACGTCAGCAGGCATTCCCGTGGGCTTCTTCTCCTCTTTTTCCTTTTTGCCCATGCCATGAGGCGCCTTTAACCCCATAGCAGCAGCAGTGCGCATCATGGCCATCATGGCCGCACTGGGCTTTTTGCGTTTGCCCTTATTCTTGGAGCTGGGAGGAGGCATCATAGCCATCATGCTCTTGGGCTTGGTCAGATCGGCATAGGTCTCTCGTGCTTTGGCCAATTCTTGAGGAGATATTTTGGCCGTAGTACAAATAAACTGATCGGTAGCGGCAGCAGGATTGGCCAGTAGACGAGCGACGATAGCCTTGGCAGGATTCAAGTAGCGGGCCGTAAATATAGCTCGATGACGCTCGGCATCTTCCACCTTCCGTTTGCGCATCTTGTCCAAAGCCAGAAGGTTATAGGCTATGGGATCGGCACTCATCGCCATCACTGTCGTGTTGAGGCGTTGAGAAGAGAAGGGGAGTCCGAGGGTGTAGAGCTGTCCACCAATCTTTTCGGTCGACAGTTCTTCGGCAAAGGCTTCGATGCGTTCCACATCGCTCTCCGAGTAAGGTTGAGTCAAAATGCTGTCCAAGCCTAATTCTCGGTGCATACCCATTTGCACGGTGAGCTTTTTGACCTTCAATCCAGCCTCACGCAAAGCTGCTGGATTGGGCTTTTCCTCCATGAGCAAATGATTGTATTGGTGAATGGCCTGATCGAGCGCGCTATATGTGCTACGCAAGTTGCTTTCCAAGAAAGGAGGAGTCAGATAGCTCTGCAGCGTTGCGTAGGCACGGCGCTTGGCCATGATTGATTCGCCTACGTTGGCAATGGTCCAAAGATAAAAATGCGGCACAGTGCCTACCAAGCGGTCAGGCCAATCGAGCGATGAGAGCATCGTTTGCTTGTGTGGGGTAAACTCCAAACTTCCATGTGTACCAAAATGGAGCATTGCATCGGCCTTGAAGCCATGTTGGGCCCATAGATATTCGGCAATGTAGGCATGGGGAGGTGTTGCGTTCACACCATGTACAATTTGGAATTGATCGCTGCCTTCGGCGGCGGCCAACTGGGGGAGCAAAACGACATTGCCCAAGTCTATGCGAGGCACTCCCAAGCGACCATCGGGCGAAACGAGGTATTGCCCAGGGAACTCGCCCGAAGCCTTGACTACTGCTTTGTACACTTCGGGGTGGAGAGATTGCTTGACCCAAGTCTCGTATTGTGCTTTGCTAATCAATTCAGGATTGCCCTTACGCATGAATTCTTCCATACGTCCCTTGGCATATCCTCCTAAGACGCTACCCTGGTTTTGAAGCATTTGCTCCAATACGGCGGGAGAAGCAGGGAGTTTCACGTCATAGCCTTCTTGTTGCAGACGCTTCAAAAAGTTATAAAGCGAAGGTACGACCTCTAAGCCTTGAGCGGCGAGTGCACTTTGTCCTGGCCCTTTGAAGTAAAAGATGGCCAAACGCTTGTCCTTATTGGGGAGTGTGCGCAAGCGAGTGTAATTGCCCACCGTTTGTACAAAGTCTTTGACACGTTGGGGCATGGCATATACTTGTAGTAGCCCTTCTTTGTCCTTGCGGTGTCCAAACACGGCATAAGGGCGCACTGCACCATCAATCTCGGGCATAGTGATGCTTTGAGAAAGCATTCCCCCGCTCATTCCCATGCTGGTGGCTCCTTCTGGGCGTTCCCAGTCTTCCACAAGTTGCTGTGTGTTGAGAGGAGCAAAGAAGGGGATATTCGTGCTGTCGAGATAGGCTACCATTTCTTCTCCCAAGCGCCCATGGGCCATGTTGATGATAGCGGCAGGGCGAATGGTGTCAATGTGCTGCTTTTCGATAGCCATCGCGATGTCCTCTACATAGTAAGCTCGGAAACCAGCTTCCTCAAAGGCCGAAGTGAGCTCAAAAGGCTCGCCCATGGGGCCTGTGATGACCACGGGAGTTCCTTGTTCGTTCCACACTCCACTTTCTCGTAGAAATGCTTCGTAGTCGCGCACGCTGTTGAAGCCTTTTTCTTCTGCTTCAGGTTGGCGAGGAGCACGGTGGTAAAGCAGACTACGCTTGAAGGGAGTGGCCTTGAGGGCTTCGGGAGCCATTAGGATTTTTCCGTCAATGTCGCGACGCACATAGCGTAGAAGTTGGCGATAGTTTTCGCGTCCTCCAGATTGAAAGTAAGATTGCAGGCGCGCTGTTTGGGCAGTATCGAGCGAAATGATGTCGTTGTCGGGATTGGTCACCATAATCGACATGATAGGTCGCCCCATCATGGCTTGCAGTTGCACCGCTTCGCGCTGAGCCTCGGTGATGCGCAGTCCCATGGCGTTGATGAACACCATGTCGTATTGGTCGATACTTTCGATATCTTCGGCATTGAGACCGACGATGTCGATAAGAGCATTGTCGTTGGCCTTGGCAATGTGTCCAAGTTGTAGGGTGGGGAAATTGACAAAGGCAATGCGTGTGGTGCCCAGCCAAGTACGCCAGACACCAACTAAGACTCCGAGGAGTAGGAGCGAGGCCAGCCCGATTCCAATTTTACGACGATGTCGGCGCAAGAAAGGTTTAAGTTGCATAGCGGTGTTATGTAGTGTTGCGATTAAGATGAAGTTTTGTTTTAGAATAAGGTGCTTCCTGCAGCTACAGGCGTGGTGCCGAATATGACCTCGAACCTATGCGTGATGAAGGCTTGCAAGGAAGGCGAATTTTATGTGGGAAGCAAAAAATCCTGCGTGGGAAGAAGACATTTCTACGTGGGACGTAGGAATTTTTACGTGGGAAGAAGAAATCAGGATATTTTGATTCGTGGTAGGGAGGTAGTCCTCTTGCCGTATCACAGCAGGAAGATGAGTGAGGAGTTGGCTTCTTGCCTTTTATACAGGAACTACCAAGCGAATAGTTCAGCCACGTTCATGCCTAGGGTGAAGACGAGCGTCCGCCCTTGATCGGGGAGCTGTACTGTGGCCGTTGTGGCGCGGTCACGATGGTTAAAGATATTGTCGATCATGACACCAGCCGTAAGTCCATATTTGGGAAGACTGGCGGAGAGATTGAGCGAGCAGAGTAGACGGGCATCATACACGTAGCGCGCATAGGCTTTCTCCTTCGGTAAATACTGATGGCTGGTGAAGCGTGCCCCCCAATGCCCATTGAAAGCGGCATTGGCTACCCATTGTTTGCCTATCTTTTGTTTGTGACTGGCACCAAAAGTAAAGGCGTGTGGGCGTGTACTTGAGATATTGTACCCGTGGTGAAGATTATAGTCGTTCACGTAGTTGTAAGTGAGCATCAGCATAAAACCTGCTGCATTGCGATAGCGGGTGCTCAGCTCCAATCCTGTTGTTCTGCGATCGTCGGTGTTGATGTATTGGAGGGCATCAACACGAGCATAGGCATAGTCGATATAATCCTTGTACCGATTGTGGAATACCGAAGCTGTAAAGTTACAGCCGCCCTTTTCAAACTCGAGCGAGGCCGAAATTTGTTGGCTCTTTTCGGGGCGCAAATTCTCGTTACCCAAGATGTACATAATGTTCATCATGTTGAACTCTTGGAAGCGTTCTTTCAAGGTGGGAGGACGATAGCCGTGAGAAAAATTGGTGCGGAGTGTGAGCCAATGTTGAGGGCGGTACAAGAGGGAGAGTTTCGGGGTGAGGTGGGCTGCATAACCTTCGGCCTTGTCTAAACGGACACCGCCCACGAGCTGTACTTGAGGAGCAATGCGCCAATCTTCTTGTGCATAGAGTGAAAGGCGATGTCCAGAACGCGAACCTCCTTGAGGCATCATGTAGTGACGCAGATCTTCCATGAGCCACTCGGCTCCCACACTCACATGGTGCATTCCCAGCGTGCCAGTATAGTTCAATCGTGTTGTGTTTTGTCGATTGATATAAGGCGTTTCGATTAAATCGAGCGCATGATAGACATGGCGCTTCAGGTAGTTATCGCTCAGGTGAGAGAGATCGATTTGATGCCCATCGTGGGGGAGATATTTGATGCGTCCAGAGAGCGTCCAGTCTTCGTATCGCTCGTGATGGCGATGGCTGGGGCGAGTGGCACGTACGTTGTTGTAGTAAGTGCCTTTAACCTCGGCCGAAAGCTGATCAGAAAATGTGTAGCCTACTCGTTGAGAAGCATCCCAAGCGGTGTAGCCATAATAAGGTACTTGCAATGTGGAAGCCTCGCTTTCGTGTGCCACAACTTTCCCTTGTTCATCGATTTTGTCGTAGGTATAGGCCGCATTGTCCGTAAGATAGAAGGTGGGACGCCGGCGATGGCCCAAGGTGGTGAAGGTTTCCCAAGCACCGTGTTTTGTTCCGAGATTGAGGCCATAGCGCTGCCCGTGCTGCTCCGAATATCGCCCATTGAGTGTCAGAGAAATGGGGCGAGAAGCACGACGGGTAATGATGTTGATCACTCCTCCTTGTGCATTGCTGTCGTAGAGGGTTGAAGCAGCTCCTCGCACCACTTCGATGCGCTCGATATCGTCGATGTTCAGGCGGTTATAGTCAATGTTGTGGTCGCTACTTTCGCCACTGATGCGCTCGCCATCAATCAGAAAAACAACCATCTTGCTGTTCATGCCTTGATAGGTCATTGTGGCCGTTTGGCTCATCGTATTAAAGCGAAATTGGATGCCAGGAAGCGTGTATTGCAACAGTCCATTCATGTCGAGAGGATTGATGCGTTCAATTTCGGCGCGACCTATGACTCGAGTGATGACGGGAGCATCTTTCAATTGTCGCTCCATACGCGAACCTGTTACGACGGCTTCTCCCAAGGTGCCGAGCGTGGGATGTAGCTGTATGCGAAGCGGGCTGTTCTGTGCGCCTACCTCTATTTCTACGTGCTGAGAGGTATATCCCACATAGCTTACGAGTAGTGTGCGACGTCCAGCTTTGGAGAGTGACAAGCGAAACTCTCCCTTGCTACTGGTTCCTGTGCTTTGGGTCGTTCCCAACACACGGACGGCGGCCGCAGGCAGAGGATGCCCCATTTCATCGATCACGACTCCCTGCACAACGTGATTCTCCATGCCATTTTCGGCCATGACGACAATGGGAGTAGAGAGAACAAGGGCGGTTAAAATTGTTGTTTGTAACATAGGGTTAAGGCGAGAACTTTGCAAATCGCAAATCTATGCCAAAGCAGACCGCTCTTCTGATTTGAAGCGCGGCCTGCTAAGGTGTAAGGTGTTATTTCTTCATTATTTAGTCATTCCCAAAGGCATTACCTTGAAGGTGACTATGCCCTTCTCATTTCCCTTAGCATTGAGGAAATCGGTAAATTGCAATTTGAAAAGTTTTCCTTCCTTTGTGCGCAAGACAAAAACCTCGTTGGTGGGAGTATAAACGAAGTTGGGCATGGCACCAGAACGTTTTACCCAGTTGCTCAGCAGTGGGTTTCGTTTGTCCTCTGTAGAGAAAGTGGCTTTTCCACTCATCATTGCCGAGAAATCAATAATCATAGGATTTTTGCTTTCTACAGCATCGGCAACGAAAGTGGGATTGGCTGGCAGTTGAGCTTTGTCAAAATCGGTTCCTCCTGTGGTTGCGACACTTCCTTCGTTGGTCTTAACAAGGTTGCGACGCAGAGCAATGTGCCAAGCAATCTTGACATCAGACAAACTGCCTTGAGCGGGAATCACTACTCGCTCCTTTGTCTTGGGATCAATGTAAAACCAAGCCGTGAAATCGCGATGGCTTTCTGTTTGACCAGTTTCAAGGTTGATGTATACCCAGTTGCTATGCTCCTTAGCATTGATTTCTTTCATGACCTTCGTTTCTTTCTTGGGCACAACAGGAGCGTTAGGTTCGTCGTTTTCACAAGAAGTAAAAGCCAGTAGGGCAAGAGCTGCAAGAGCTACGGATTTAAGTTTGAACATAATATTAAAAAAAAGTTGATGATTTTCGAGTGCAAAATTACAAAGCTTTTGTACGCTTGGCAATCCCTTATTTAGGTGATTTGTAAGGCTTTCAAATGCTACGGAATACCATATTAAAGGTATGTCTTCGGTGTTTTTCAGCGCTTCATACCCACATATAGTGATAAAACTTAAAATCGATTTCTTTCTTGTCTGTCGAAATTGTAGAAGTGTAGCAATAAAAAAGCATTGCCTCCATAGCTCAGAAGCTACGGAGGCAATGCGGTTATTAGAAGGAGGAACAAAGCTTAGTAGGCATGTTCGCTATTTTTTAGTTCTTCGCGAGTCAAACTCTTACGATCGATGCTGCGCCAAGCATGGAAGATATAGGCCAGGACAAAAGGAATAGCCAAAGAAACCACACTCATGGCCTGCAAAGTCAATTCGCTCGAACAGCTATTGGCCAGGGTGAGCGAACTTTGCAAGTCGGCATTAGAAGGGTAGTAGGAGGTGTTGTTCAATCCTGCCACGAGAAGCAAAGCCCAAACGGCAAATACACTTCCTGCTCCTGCGAACCAAATGCCTTTGGTGCAAGCCGAAACCAAAAGGGTGCGTGCAACACCGAACAAAACGAGCACTACGCCCACAAGGAAAAGTATTAGGATGGCGGGAAGCGCCAAGAAGTTGTTGAGATACTTGTAGGATTCTACCGAAACTAAACCTGTCGTGGGATCGACCGCAAAGCCGTCAATCGTGAGAAGATGAGCAGTAAAGGCCAAGAAAAGCACGACAAAAACACCTGCATCGGTGAGGAGCTGACGACGGATGCGAGGCACGAGTTCGGCATCGTCAATGTTGTTGATCATGTACAGGTCTCCAAGAGTACGACTCAAGAAGAAGACGACAAGTCCCAATACTACGTTCCAAGGATTGGCAACGGCTTCCAGACCATGCCAAGCAGTGGTCCACTGAGAAATTGCAGGGGCTAAACTTTCGCCCATCACATCCTTATTGATCACAAAGTTGGCTCCATGAAAGAAGGTGCCTACGGCTGTACCTAACAGCAAGGGGCCAATTACTCCGTTGAGCACCAAAAACCAACGATAGGTTTTCGTCCCCAAGATATTGCCCAATTTTGATTGAAACTCATAGCTGACGGCTTGCAATACGAATGAGAACAAGATAATCATCCATACCCAGTAAGCTCCACCAAAGCTGGTGCTATAAAACAAGGGGAAAGAGGCAAAGAACGCGCCACCAAAAGTGACCAAAGTCGTAAAGGTAAACTCCCACTTACGTCCTGTGGAATTGATAATCAGTTGGCGCTCTGCCTCGCTACGACCCAGGGTGAAAATCTGTGTGTTGGCGCCTTGTACAAACATTAGGAAAACGACCAGCGCTCCTAATAGGGTGACGAGAAACCACCAATATTGTTGGAGAAATGTATAGGTAAACATATTCTTTTGATATTTTGGACAGAGACTTGAGAGAAAATAGAGAAATAGGAGAATCGATTACTTCGCTCAAGTGTCCTGTTCGATTATTCTTGATGATGATTTTTTATAGCCTTGAACATAATACGCAGCTCGGCAATGAGCATAATCGTAAAGAGCACCAAGAAAATAAAGAAAGTGGTTTGTACGCTTGTCACAGAGAGTTTAGAAATTGCTGCATTAACGGGGAGCAAATCTTGAATGGCCCAAGGCTGACGACCAACTTCTGCTACAATCCAACCAGATTGCTGAGCGGCATATACTAATGGAATGCTCCACAAACCTGCATGTAGTAGCCAACGATGCTTTTGGAGCTGTTCTTTACGTCCAAACCACCACATGGCAATCATCAGCAGCAACAAGAAACCTCCTGCACCTACCATGATACGGAAAGGCCAGTAAACCAACCAAATAGGAGGAACTAAGTCTTCGGGCTTCTGAATATAGCCGTAGCCAAAATAGGCTTTGTGTTCCTCAAATACTTTTCGAGCCTCAGCTGCCTTTTCTGGATCGTCTTTGCGCGTAGCACGATAGGTTTTGAAAGCATCCAAAGCGAGCTTACCCTTGGCCATCTTCTCCGTTGCAGGCATAATGTATTGCCCATCGGTATTGGTATAGCCTTTATATAGAATGTCGGTTGTGCCAGGTACGAAACCATTTAAATCGTGAGTGGCCAGCACGGAGAGCACACCAGGAACTTCAACGCCAGGAACAATCGAGAAAGGAGCAGCTTTGCTACCTTCGATAAGCCCTTCGGCAGCAGCCAACTTCATGGGTTGATGACGTGCCACGTCAATACCACTTCTGTCGCCCGTACCAGCGGTGAGAATGCCCGCAAAGATACCAACGATGCTGGCAACCTTGATGCTTTGTGTTGCCATTTTTACATTTCGACCGCGCAGCAAATACCAGCAGCTCACGCCAATCACGAATACGGCTCCCATAAGCCAAGCGCTGGTGACAGTGTGTGAGAATTTATTGACTGCGAAGGGTTGAAAAGCAACAGCAAAGAAATCCATCATTTCGTTACGTACGGTATCGGGATTGAAATCCATGCCTATGGGATGCTGCATCCAACTATTGGCTACCAAAATCCACCAAGCCGACATCGTTGCACCGAATCCCGTGAGCCAAGTTGAAGCTAAATGGAATCCGCGACTTACTTTGTTCCAGCCAAAAAACATAACGGCGATAAAAGTGCTCTCCATAAAGAAAGCGAAAATACCTTCGATTGCGAGAGGAGCTCCAAAGATATCGCCGACAAACCAAGAATAGTTGCTCCAGTTGGTTCCAAATTGGAATTCCAAAATAATTCCTGTGGCAACTCCTATAGCGAAATTGATACCAAAAAGCTTTTGCCAAAACTTGGCTGTTGTTTTCCAAAATTCGCTACCTGTGCGGTAATAAACGGTTTCCATAATAGCCATGACCAGCGCGAGTCCCAAAGTGAGAGGGACGAAGAGCCAGTGATAGCAAGCGGTAAGCGCAAACTGCGCTCTCGACCAATCCAAGACGGCCGGGTCGAAGGCATTCAATAGCGTCATAATGTAGTGTGTGTTGAAAGGTTATGTAGTTGTTCGAATTTGCGAAACTGCATTTATTCTGCGAGGTTGTTGCCCACTTGTTGTTGCTTTTCATCGGGAGTGCCCTGTACCGTAGGCTGAAAGAAGAAGACTCTCAGCACAGCAAACATGACAAAGAGTTTAATGGCTATGATTATCCATAAGGTGCGTCCCCAAGTCATTTGTTTAAAGCCCTCGACATAAAAGCGTAATATTTTGCGAGGAGAAAAACTCATATCTATCTTAATTTTAATACTATTTGTGACTACAAAAATACAGTAAGGGAGCAAATCTGCCAAATGAAAATCCTATTTTATATCGTTTACGTATTTTTTTTGTGGCATCGCCCTTAACAAACGGCATTTGTCGGTACAAAATTTGGCTTCCCCCCCCTAAGTTTGTACCTTTGCACCGCAAAAAAAACGTATGTCCAACATGAAAATCATACAACATATTGCTGACTTGCGCAATGCCATAGAAGAGGCGCGAACAGCTCATCGTACTGCTGATTTCTGCATAGGTTTTGTTCCCACAATGGGGGCTCTCCATGCAGGACACGCTTCGCTTATCGCTCGCAGTGTGAAAGAATGTAGCCTCACGGTGGTGAGTGTTTTTGTCAATCCTACTCAGTTTAATGATCCAAAAGATTTGCGCAATTATCCTCGAACCATGGAGGCCGATTGCGAGTTGATAGAAAGCCTTGGTGGAAACATCGTGTTTGCACCAACCGTGGAGGAGATGTATCCCGAAGTGGACAATCGCCAATTTTCCTATCCTCCCATTGATACTGTCATGGAAGGGGAAAAGCGTCCAGGGCATTTTAATGGAGTGTGTCAAATCGTATCGAAGCTTTTCGACGCCGTGCAACCTAACCGCGCATATTTTGGCGAGAAGGATTTTCAACAGATAGCTGTGGTGCGTGCTATGGTGAATGATTTAGGCTATAACATTGAACTAGTGTCCTGTCCCATCGTACGTGAGAAAGATGGTTTGGCTATGTCCTCTCGAAACACGCTTTTATCTGTCGAAGAGCGACAAAAGGCTGTGCACATTAGTCAAGCCCTTTTTGAAAGCCGTTCATTCGTCCCTGGGCATCGCGTGGATGAGGTACATACTTTTGTCGTTGAAAAGCTAAATGCTATAGAAGGCTTAGAGGTCGAGTATTTCGACATTGTCAATGCCGACACCCTACAAAGCATAACAAATTGGGACGAAGCTGAGCGTGTGCAAGGGTGTATCACCGTATTTTGTGGCACTCGCCCAGTGCGTCTTATCGACAATATCTCTTATAAGCCATCTTAAACTATGATTCTGAGCATACTAAAATCTAAAATACACTGTGCTACCGTCACCGAGGCCAATCTTCATTATATGGGAAGCATTACCATTGACGAAGCTCTGATGGAGGCGGCTAATCTTTTGGCTGGAGAGCAAGTCCATGTGGTCAATAACATGAATGGTGAGCGCATTGAAACCTATGTGATACGCGGTGAACGTGGCAGTGGTTGCATCTGCTTAAATGGAGCTGCTGCGCGCAAGTTTCAACCAGGCGACGAGGTAATTATCATGGCCTATGCTGGACTTTCGCCCGAAGAGGCTCGTACATTTGAGCCGCGTATCGTTTTTCCTCACGAAGGTAATCAGCTTCCACAATGAAGCGAGTAGCTTTGTTGGGAGGCTCATTCAATCCGATTCATCTTGGACATATTGCTTTGGCCCAAGCTGTTGTTGAGCAGCAACTGGCTGATGAAGTATGGTTGGTGGTATCTCCTCAAAATCCTTTGAAACAAACGGCCGAGTTGCTGGATGAGCGAAAACGCTTGTTCTTGGTGCAAAAGGCGGTAGATGGTTTGGCGCATATTCACGTGTCGGAGATAGAATTTTTGCTCCCTAAGCCGAGCTACACTTGGCAAACCTTAGAAGCCCTTGCCACGCAATATCCCTCGTTTCATTTCTCTCTATTGATAGGAGGCGACAATTGGGCCAACTTTCGCAAATGGGCTCGTTGGGAGCAAATCCTTGAACGATATGAAATAATTGTATATCCTCGAGTCGGCTCTTCTATGCCATCGCCTTTACCACAAAGCGTGCATCTACTTGAGGCTCCTTTGCACGAAGTGAGTAGTACTCAAGTTCGAGAAGCCATCGTCCATGGAGCTCCATTACACACTTTGCTTCCTGCTTGTATCATTGAAGATTGCAAGGCTTTTTATTGCCATGTGAAATAGCCCTTTGCTAAAGGATAATAAATGGAGAAAAATTGCTGATGGAGAGATTTTGTTAAATGTCTGTGAGATGTCTACTTTTTCTGCATATCACACAGTGAATCCTGCGTCCCATGTAGAAAATCCTACGTGGGACGTAGGATTTTTTTCTTCCCACGTAGAATAAAATGCAACGTACTTAAAAGAGAAGAGCTATTACTTAGGCTCTTCTTCAGCCCACGCGCCCTGACACATTGTGTGCCAGGGCGCGTGTTTGTAGAGCAAAGAAAGGGTTTTATTGGCCTGCGATATTTCCTCGTATACGAGCAAGAAACTGAGAGAGTTTTGTTTCGTCTTTTTGTTCAATGATCTCGATGAGAGATTTCATTTCCTCACGAATTTGGCAGAGATGAGCAGGAGTGCAGGGGTTGAATAGAATTTCCCGCAAGAGTCCTTCATCCTCTCCAAGTACTCCTCGAGCTATTTTTAAGTGTCGCTTGAAAGTTGTTCCTGGAGCATCAAGATGCTTCATTACTGCGGCAAATACAAAGGTCGAGACAAAAGGAATGGAAAGCGAATAGGCCATTGTCTCGTCATGTTCTTCAAAAGTGTACTCCTCAAGATGCAAGCCCAGACGAGCATAAATGTCGCGGAAGAAGAGTCTCCCCATGTGATCGCCTTCGCTGATGATAATCGCATTTTCGCTCGAAAGGTTGCCCAAGTGAGCAAAGGTGGGACCAAACATCGGATGGGTAGAGACGTAGGGATGCCCGCAAGAAGCATAGTATTCCTTGAAGCCTGTTTTGACCGAAGCTATGTCCGAAAGAATACATTCAGGAGATAGGTAAGGCTTTACGTGTTCAAAGGTCGAGAGAGTGTGCTTGAGCGTAACGGCATTGATGACGAGATGGGGAGAAAATGCGCGAACTTCTTCGAGCGTTGTGAAGCGCTGCGTATTGTACATAAAGCGCAATCGTTGCGCATTAATGTCATATACTGCGGTTTCATGATCGAACGAAAGTAGATCGGCAAAAAAGGCTCCCATCTTTCCTGCTCCGAGAATGAGTATTTTCATTACGTAACGACTTTACTTGTTCATTACTTCCGATTGTTGAGCAATGCTTTCTTCATGTATGAGTTCGAATATGTCACGGACAAATGTCGGATTCATACCACACAAGCTCCCCTGTGCACCACGCTTGTCGAGAATTTCGGTGTAACGAGCCGTTTGCACGATGGTCAAGTTGTGCTCTTTCTTGTAAGTTCCAATTTCGCGGCTTATGCGCATACGTTTGGTCAACAATTCGAGCAAGGCATTGTCGCACTCGTCAATTTGTTTACGTAAAGACACAAGGCTTTCTGTCGTTTCGGCAACTTCACGGATGGTGAGCTTTTCGAGTATGAAGTCGAGCACATCGGGAGTTATCTGTTGAGCAGCGTCGCTCCACGCCGTATCGGGAGTACAGTGGCTTTCCACAATGAGTCCTTCATAGCCCAAGTCCATGGCTTGCTGACAGAGAGGAGCAATTAGCTCGCGGCGCCCACCGATGTGCGAGGGATCGCCAAAAATGGGAAGATTGGGAATGCGACGACGCAGTTCAATAGGAATGTGCCAAAGGGGAGGATTGCGATAAATACGTTTGTCATAGCTGGAGAAACCGCGATGAATGACCCCAAGACGCTTGATTCCGGCTTTGTTGAGGCGTTCTAATGCTCCAATCCAAAGCTCGATATCTGGATTCACAGGGTTTTTCACCAATACGGGAATATCTACTCCAATCAGCGCATCGGCCAGATCTTGCATGGCAAAAGGATTCACAACAGTGCGAGCTCCCACCCAAAGAAGGTCCACATCGTGTTTCAAAGCAGCCTCGACATGAGCTGGTGTAGCGACTTCGGTGGCGATGAGCATGCCCAGCTCGCGCTTTACACGCTGCAACCAAACAAGTCCTTTTTCGCCAATGCCTTCAAAACCACCTGGCTTGGTGCGAGGCTTCCATATTCCTGCACGAAATATCTTGATGCCTTTCTGCGCTAAAGTTGTGGCGGTAGCCATAACTTGTTCTTCGGTTTCGGCGGAACAAGGGCCCGCAATTACAAGAGGACGTTGAGCCTCGATACCTGGTAGATTGAGAGGAAGAATATGAAGATCCATGTGCGATTTGCTTAATTATTGATGAGTAAATACTTGTTGTATACGTTGTAGAGCTTGTTGGAGCTTTTCTTCTGTAGCGCAGAGAGATATACGAATATATCGTGCTCCATTACTGCCAAATATAAAGCCTGGAGTTAGGAATACTCTTGCTTCGTGTAGCACACGCTCGGTTAGACTTTCACAATCTGGAAGCTGCTCGGGGATGCGCCCCCAAAGGAACATTCCCACTTGGGTGGGAGCGTAGGAGCAACCGAGTGTCGTCATAATGGATTCGGCCAAAGCACGACGACGGGCATAGACATTGACATTATATTCCTCGTGCCAACTATCTTCGTTGTCGATAGCGCTTGCGGCTGCAAGTTGAATGGCGCGGAATGTTCCTGAGTCGATGTTGCTTTTTACTTTGAGAATCCAACTACAAAAATCGGCATTGGCGATGAGCATTCCTACGCGCCACCCTGGCATATTGTGGCTTTTGGACATAGAGTTGAATTCAATACAACAATCTTTGGCTCCCTCTACCTGTAAAATACTTAGTCGTTCTTTTCCAAGAATAAAAGAGTAGGGGTTGTCATTGACAATGACGATGCCGCGCTCTTGGGCAAAACGTACCAATCGCTCATAAGTATTGCGTTGAGCCCTTGCACCTGTAGGCATATTGGGATAGTTGACCCAAAGGATTTTCACTCTACTTGTATCTAAGGCTTCAAGCTGCTCGAAATCGGGCTGCCAATCTTGTTCGGGTAGCAGGTCATAATTTACGACTTCGGCTCCAAGTAGGCGAGACAGAGAGGTATAGGTGGGATAACCAGGGTTAGGAACAAGTACTTGGTCACCAGGATTGACCAAGGCTAAGGTGGTGTGCAAAATTCCCTCTTTTGAACCTATAAGAGGAAGCACTTCGCTTTTTGCATCGAGCTGTACGTCAAACCATCGAGCATAAAATCGAGCAATCGCTTCGCGCAGCTCCGAGGTGCCTTGTGTGGGTTGATACCCATGTGTCGTGGGCTGCTGTGCAACATTGCAGAGCGTCTCAATGGTACGTGGCGAGGGGGGGAGGTCTGGGCTTCCAATACCAAGACTGATAACGTCCTTTCCCTCGGCATTCATCTGGGCTACTTCTTTAAGTTTGCGCGAGAAGTAGTATTCTTGTACCTGTTCGAGACGGGTAGCTGGGATTATATTTTTGGTTGTGGACATATCGTGTACACCAATGAAAAAAGAAAAACTAAGGATAGGCTTGATATTCGCCGAGGATGCGTAATTGCTTGGTCAAAGGACGCACCGCATCTATACTCTGTCGATAACGAACAAAATCGTCATAAACAATATCCACATAAAATAAATATTGCCATTCTCTCCCAATGATAGGGAGCGATTGTATCTTGGTGAGGCTAATTTTGTAGAAACTAAAAATGCTAAGTACCTGTGAAAGGGAACCTTCCTCGTGAGGAAGCGCGAAAACAATACTCGATTTGTTGGATTGACGAGTATCGCGCAGCTGATCGGCCGTCCAGGTATCGGCAAGAATTAAGAAGCGGGTAAAGTTGTGCTTGTTGTCTTCAATCGCACGCTCCAAAACTTTTAGGCCGTACAATTCGGCGGCATCGGCATGACAAATGGCAGCATGTCCTTGAAGTTGTTGGCGCGATATCATTTCGGCAGCCCCTGCGGTATCGTCGGTTTCGACCATTTTTAGGCGAGGATGCGTGGATAGATAATTGCGACATTGCATGAGAGCAACAGGGTGTGAGTGAACTTCTACGATATTGCTGATATCATCTTCGGGGAGGCACATTAGAGAGTGTTCTATATGCAATTTGTGTTCCCCCACGATGGCGGCTCCGCTGGCTCGTAAAAGCTCATAATTGTAGAGCAATGATCCTGCGATGGTGTTTTCTATAGCCACCACACCAAGGCATTGGTTGTCAGCCTTAATAGCCGCGAAAACGTCCTCAAAGTTGCTGCACCATATCATGTCTAACTTCTCTTGCGAAAAATACTGATGGGCGGCAATATCGTGGAAGGAACCCTTAATGCCTTGTATCGCTACTTTCATGTTGCTGCTAAGAACTTAAAAAACTACTATAAAAAATATCCCGCTTCCAGGAGAGGAGCGGGATACTATTTTTGTGTTTGCATTAATCACATTGGCCTACAACGTCCCGCTTCGCTTGTGGAGCAAAGTAATAATAGTAAAAGGAAGGAGCGTAGAACGTTGTCATTTGTAAGCGTGTACTAATATTTCTGCGGACAAAAGTACGGCTTTCTTTTGAAAACCCAAAGAAAATAAAAGAAAATGTGACAAGCCTCGGATTTCTTTGAGAAGAAAAACGTGTACGAACATCTGAACACTAAGGTGGAGGGATTACTTTTTTAACCATTTCAAAAGGAAAAGAGGATAGAAAAGTAAGGTTCGCCTCTCATAAAGAGAGAGGCGAACCGAATGATAAATGTTTGAAATAGCCCCTGCACCACAGCGCTTCCTATAGGAGAAAAGAAATTATAGGGACTTTCGACCAGCAGTAGCTATTTCTTCTCATGAGCGAGGAGTCGTTACTCCTCTTCCTTTTGACTATGTTCGACCACAAGCTTGTTCTGAATATCGGTAGGTACAAGCTCGTAGCTGGCAAATTTCATAATAAAACTAGCACGACCTCCTGTGAGGCTGGAGAGGGTAGTAGCGTAGGTGCTCATTTCCTTCAGTGGAACCTTGGCTTGCAACTTTTCATAGCCATTTTCACTACTCATACCTACAATCATACCTCTACGGCCTTGGAGATCACTCATCACATCTCCCATCTTTTCGGCTGGTACAAATACTTCGACATCGTAAATTGGTTCGAGTATTTTAGGGCCTGCTTCGCGGAAGGCTTGTGAGAAAGCATTGCGACCTGCGAGCATAAAGGAAAGCTCGTTGCTATCTACAGGGTGCATCTTACCATCATAAACGATGACTCGAACGTCGCGGGCATAAGATCCTGTGAGAGGTCCTTGCTCCATACGACTCATCACACCTTTGAGAATAGCGGGCATGAAGCGGGTATCAATAGAACCACCCACTACGCTATTGATGAAGACAATTTTTCCACCCCATTCGAGAGAAATTTCTTCTTTGCTCTTAGTGGTAATGCGGATTTCTTGATTGCCAAATGTGAAACTTGTGGGATCAGGCATTCCTTCGAAATAGGGTTCAACGATGAGGTGTACTTCCCCAAACTGCCCAGCACCGCCCGATTGCTTCTTGTGACGATAGTCGGCACGAGCCGCTTTAGTGATAGTTTCTCGATAGGGAATGCGAGGCTCGTAGTACTCGATTTGTATTTTATCTATGTGCTCAAGCATCCACTTTAAGGTGCGTAGGTGAAATTCTCCCTGCCCGTGCACCAAAATTTGACGCAGTTCCTTGCTCTGCTCTACAACCCATGTAGGATCCTCTTGACGTAGACGAGTGAGCGCAACCATCATCTTCTCAGTCTCAGCTTCGTTTGTTGCTCGAATGGCACGAGAAAATTTGGGATTTGGATACTTGATAAAGTTGAAGCGATGCTCGCAGTCCTTACCATTTAGTGTGTTGCCTGTACGTACATCTTTCAGTTTCACGGTGCAACCTATGTCTCCTGCGGACAGCTGTTCTACTTTATCGCGTTGGGCTCCAGAACAAACAAACAATTGTGCCATGCGTTCTTTCGATCCTCTATCGGCATTCGTCAATTCGTCTCCCTCACGAACGATACCACTCATCACTTTGAAGTATTGCACTTCACCGATATGTGGCTCAATACCAGTCTTGAAGAAATAGATGCTTGTTGGTCCTTCTTCTGCAGGAATGACTTCTTCGCCGCGGGTATTGTGTACCTTGGGCATTTCATCAACAAAGGGTACAACATTTCCCAAGAACTCCATCAAGCGCCCTACGCCCATATCTCGTCCAGCACAAACGCTGAATACAGGGAAAATACTACGAGTAATCATACCTTTACGGATGCCTTCGCGCATTTCATCCTCAGTGAGATGTTCTGTTTCGAAAAACTTTTCCATGAGAGCTTCGTCATTCTCGGCAGCTGCCTCTACGAGAGCCTTGTGCATTTCCATAGCTCGATCGTACTCTTCTGAGGGAATGTCCTCGATGGTGGGTTCTCCTCCTTCGGCTCCCCAAGACAACTTTTTCATCAAAATCACGTCAATGAGAGCATTGAAATTAGGGCCAGCATTCAACGGATATTGTACAGGAACAACTTTTTGTCCATAAATGTTTTGCAGTTCCTCGACAATGGCTTCATAGTCGCAGTTTTCGTGGTCCAGTTGATTGACCAAAAAAACGACGGGCTTATTCAGCTTCTCCGTGTAGCGGAAATGGTTTTGAGTACCAACTTCGTGTCCAAAACCTCCATTGATGAGGAGTACGGCTGTATCCGTCACATTGAGTGCAGTCATTGCAGCTCCAACAAAGTCGTCGGATCCAGGGCAATCAATGATATTGAGTTTTTTACCCTTCCATTCTACGTGGAAAGCCGTGGCGAATACGCTATAACCGTATTCTTGTTCTACGGGGAAATAGTCAGATACGGTGTTTTTTTGCGTGATACGACCACGGCGACCTAAGGCGCCAGCGTGGAACAGGAGGCTCTCGGTAAGAGTCGTTTTACCAGAGCCATCATTGCCAAGAAGCGCGATGTTCTTGATGTCATGGGAATTATACACTTTCATAATGGTAAAGATTTAGGTAGAGAACTAAAGAAGAACAACGAAAGATTAATCTTTGGGTTGTTTATTTTTAAGTTGGTTCGTGTCGAAAATGTTATGCTTGTTTTTCAATTTGAGCGCAAATTACGACTTTAATTCGAGGCTGACAATGTTTTCTGCGAAAAAATGTGCATTTTATTTTGTTTGAGGTTTTCATTCGGTTCAGAGATGCGTATTTCGTGAGAAGACTCTATGGTTTCGAAGCGATTTGAAAAGCGTTGCTTGCTTGACTCCTTCATCTTAGTATTTTTTCTCTTATCCTTATCTTTCTTACTGTGAACTTCATAAAAGAAGGAGGGAATTGAAATAGAGAATAAGCAGTAATTAAAAAGCGAAGCATACGTTCCGCTATTTATTGAATAGGTACATATGAAAGCTAAACGAAAGTTCTGGAAGTAAGAAGAGAATAAATCGAGTAGCCTTGGCATGTCAAAGGAAAATCGTTTAACTTATCTTGTTGATGAGGGGAAGAATAGCTACCTTTGTAGACGAAATACTAAATAAAAAGATGAGTTCCCATATCCTTTATCGTTTACCGAATGAAAAAATTGTGCATCAGCTCGATGCGCAGGCTTCTCCGAGGCACTTGAGTCGTTATGGCGAAGTTGGAAATCACAAAGGATATGTTTTCGCTCCTTTTTCCATAGGGGAGAAAAGTCCAATTTTATTGATTGAGGCGGACGAAGAAAGTTCTTGGATAGTTCCCACTAACTGGGCTGCACGACATATAGCTTACGCTGCTGATGAGAAAAAATCGCGCAGTAACTACGAGCGGGATTTCTCTCAATGTTTAGAGGCTTTGGGAGGTGAACAGGTGGAGAAAATAGTTCTTTCGCGTTCGTTAAGTTTACGCTTGGATAGTATCATTGATGAAAGCGACGAGCGCAATTTCTTTATAGCCGCTTGCAATTACTATCCACAAGCCTACGTTGCTCTTATTAAAACAGAGGAAACAGGAACCTGGCTTGTTGCAACGCCCGAGGTACTTATCGAAGAGCGTGAAGGATGTTTTCACACTATGGCGCTTGCAGCTACAATGCAGGCCGATGAGGGGGAGGGACTGAGTCCAAATCTTTGGAGCGATAGCTATCGCAAGGAGCAACGTATTGTTGCAGACTACATTGACGAACAACTCCGACAATTAGGCTTGTTGCCAGCAGCTTCTGCCCTGCACTTGAAGCGAGCTGCTCATTTGGTGCATCTCTGTACCGATTTCAGTTTGCCCACTCCTCTTCCTTGTCCGTTGGGCGATGTGGTCGAGGCACTTCATCCTACTCCTGCTGTTTGTGGATGGCCAACTACAACGGCTGCTATGTTGTTGAATCAAATAGAGGGGCACGAACGAAACTATTATGCAGGGTTCTCTGGTCCAATAGGACTTTCTGGTGGGACACATCTGTTTGTTACCTTGCGTTGTATGCAACTGATGTCCGATAGTGCTATACTTTTTGCAGGAGGAGGGCTCCTACCAACGAGTCATTTGGAAAGCGAATGGATAGAAACACAACGTAAGATGAAAACTATGCTACGTTTGCTACAGTAATTTGCCTCTCTTCTTCGTTAAGCACTTTCCATTGAATGCTTTTGCCATGTGATGCAAATTCTTTATATTTGCTCATTCTTCCGTTTTCTCTTCAATTATTCTATGACACTCGACGTCCTTATATGTACCTTCAACAAAGGGATAGTACGCATTGCTGATGTCTTGGGAACACCAAGAAAAGAAGTGCGTTATATAGTTTCGTATCAATACACCGAGGAGCGCTATTTAGAACTAATTCCTCGAGAAGTGCATGAACGGGAAGATGTCGAGTTTCATAGTTTCAAAGGGCAAGGATTGTCGTACAATCGAAATCATGCTCTTGAATTAGCCACTGCCGACTGGGTTTGCTTTGCCGACGATGACTCTCGTTTATCAGAAGATGCCTATGAGAAGATTGCCGATACTTTTGCTAAATATCCTCTCATGGACGTGGCTTTCTTTCGTGCCAGTACTTATACAGGCAAGTTGTTGAAAAACTACCCGAAAGACGAAAGGGTTATTGACAGCTTTCCCAAGGACTATGGTATTTCTACCATTGAGATGGTTTTTCGTCGAGAAGCGGTGCAGGGACGCCTACGTTTTGACGAGAGAGTGGGGCTGGGCACTCCTTTTCTCACCTGTAGGGAGGAGGATTTTTGGTTGATAGATGCATTAAGGGCTGGGCTGAATATTCGCTATTTCCCTTATCGTATCGTTGAGACAAGCACGATGCTCAAACGCTCTATGCTCTATGTGGATGCAGGAGTGCAGCGTGCAGAAGGAGCTTTTACCTATTACGTGTATGGAGCTTCTGCCTGGTGGCGTTGTTTTTGGTTTGCAGCCAATTGTACACGAAAAGGTCTGTGCCACTTCATTCCCATGTTACGACACTTATACGAAGGGATAGCTTTTATACGCCGCAAATAATAAAGAATTGGGAAATACAAAAATCCGTGCAATCTCTTTGGAGAGGCTGCACGGATTTTTTGTATCTAAAAGTCTTTCGTTGAGAGCCTAAAACCGCGTTGGAAAGTCAGTGTTTTACGCTCCCGATAGTCTGTAAGCTTTGAGGATCGGTAGTTAAATCTTAGAACCAGAAACCGCCATCGTTGTTGTGTGGAGGACGCTTACCATTGAGGTTGTAGTAGAGTTCCGAAACAGCTTGTTCGAAGGTGATTCCAAAGGCGCGCATCATGGAGTGGATAGAACGCAAGTCCTCGCTACTCAGTTCGCTTTCTTTGGTGTTCAACTCTAAATCGTCGATATCCTTCTCCTTGGTATCCATGTAGAGATTGATGGGGATTTGGATTGCAGATAGCCATTGCCCCTCTTTCTTTTGCTTTTCAGTAGGAGCATAGCAGGGAGCAGTAATAGGCTCTCCATCTTTCTCACCAATAAATTTGCTGTCTTGAGTTTTCATCAGATGAATGTTGAGCGTGACTAATTTGCGCACCTTGTTGAAGCGGAGATACCCTTTCAGGCCAACAGGATTCGTTGGGCCAGTAAGTCTGGCGCGATCAAACTTCACTGTCTTGTCCCAGGGAGTGGTGTCGCAATACATGTATTGGAAGAATTTTGCACCATTCTGATCGCTTTCTTCAGCTTTTCCATCTGCAGTGGGGCGGATGTCGGTAAGATAATAGAAAGTTTGGAACTGCTTGTCGTTGGCGGCAACATTGCCATTGAGAATGTTGCCTTTTTTATCGTAATAATTTACGAGGATGGCATAGACGGGAGGGTAAGCCTCGCTACCCATAAGAGGGAGTTGCTTCGGATTGCTTGCATCGGCCTTCCAAGTATTGTCGGTGTCGAGTGTGTAGCGGAGGGTGTCGCGACGTCCGATGTAGCGCATCTCTTTTGGATAGACGTTGGCATGAAAGCCATAGAGCCCATGTAGGTGTCCTTCTACAAAGATCACTTCGGCACGAGCCGCCTCGGCTACTTCTGTGGGAAAGTTTGCAGGTTTAACAGGGGGAGTGGGAGGTGTGGGATTTTCCTCATCAGTGCAAGCGGTGAGCATGCCAACTGCGCCCAAAGCAATGCCGAACGCAAGGGTAGAAAATAATTGTTTGAACATAAAATGAAGGATTAAAGGGTTAAGATTTTACTTGGAAAGGAAGGTCTGTGCTGATATCCCAAAGTGCACGACCTATTTGTGCTGCCGAAGGGGCATAGAAAGGAGAAACTTTTCCCTGTTTGTCATACTTACTATCGATGGCATGCATCAAATCGACCGTAAGGGTATAAGCTCCGTTGGGTCCTGTGAAGCGAACGAAGCCCGTGAATCCTAAGGGAGAGCTTACAGCGGTGTAATTTCCTTGTTTGTCCTCATCGGCATACACATATTGGAAAGGCAGCAGCTCAGGCTTGTTGATGCGTACATCGTTCTGATAGTACGAGAAGAAGTGCTGGTGTATTTTTTCCTGCCCATTTTCAATGAATTGTTGATTCATCAACTCTCCATCAATATTGTAATAGTTGATGTCCAAACGGTACACATTTTCGGGTTCGCGCAAGGTATTCCCTACGACAAATGCTTCGATACTTCCAGGTGCCAAATGCCAGCCAATATCTTTTGTGATCACTTTTGTCAGCACTTGAGGAGGTGCCGTGGCTACAAACTGCGAACGACGAGGGTACTTGTCGAAAAGCAGAGCGTTGGGACTTTTGTTGGTAGTCAAATAGCCTTTGGTGAGTATGAACTCTGCCTTTGTTGGATCTTCGTGTTGCTTGTTCAAGCGTTCGTCTTGAGGGGCTACAGGCTCGCTCTCGCAGGCTGTGAGACTTCCCAACAGGGGAAGGCTGAGTAGGAAAAATAGAAAAACTTTGTGCATGAGAATTGAAGATTAGAATTGCCACGTCAGAGCGATACGTATATCGCGCCCCAAATCATGAGCATAATAACGTGAACGGTTGGTATATTCCTTGTAAAGACGATTCAAAAGATTGTCGACCGTGAGTGTTGTGCGCAGTTGTTGATGTTTGGCAAGGGCGAAGTTAATGCCAATTTCACCTCCCACGAGATGATAACCGTGAGGAGAGGTAGCAATGAGGTCGGTCTTGGGATCAAAACGAGTTTGTTGTGCCACATATTGATGACGGAGCGCAATCCAAACCTGTGTTTTCTTCCACCATTGGGGACTATAGCGCACTTCTTGGTTCAGGCGTGGAGGTGGCATATAAGGCAGATATTTGCCCGTGCTTCGCTCGTGAGCCCAAAGGAGAGAAGCGACAAGATGGTAGTTAATCGTGCGGTAGGGAGTATATAGAATATCGAGATCTAGCCCACGAAACAAAGCCTCTGTTTGGCGATAAGCAAAGATGGGATAGCTTCCCGAAACGACTGTTCGTACTTCCTGGGTGGGTTGGTCATAGATATAGTGGTCTATCCATTGAACCCATGCGTCCAACTTTATTTTCCAATTTTGAGGGGTATAGGCCAGTGAATTTATCCATTTGTATCCCTGTTCCGATTGTAGCTGGTCGTTGCCTTCTACATAGATTCCCGAGCCTAACTCGTTGCCATTGCTGTATAATTCGTACACGTGAGGAGCTCTCCAAGCCACTCCGAAGTTACTGGTTGCTGTAAGGTGTTCGTTAAAATGATAGTGGGCTGCAAGCGTGTAGGAGAGATTGGAAAAACGCCTTGTTCCTCCGTATTTACTCCCAGTCCAATCATAGCCTGCTGCTTGTGTGCGTTGGTAGTCAAAGCGCAATCCTGCTTCTGCCGTGAAATGTCCATTACGATAGCGTTCCAAGGCATATAGTCCTAATGCTTGTTCCGTGTAGTTGGGAATGATAGGAACAACTCCAGTACCTTCACTATTGTGATTGTTGAGGTAAAGGCCTTGCAAGCCTATTTCGGTATTCCATGCCTCGAAGTTTTTGCGCCATCCTAATTGTTGTTGTAGCGAATATAAGTTGAGAGCCGTAGCAGGGATTGAGGAGCGATTTTGTCGGCGGAAGCGGTGTTCCGTTCTTTTATTTTTTTGGTAAGCTATGGTCCATTTCCATTCGCCCAGTAGGGGAGTAGAGTAGTATAGTTTCAAAGTCGCGTTGTGATGAGCTACTTGTTGAAATGGATAGTCAATCCTGCGTGACCAAGGAGTGAAAAGTGTGGGTTGGCCTATGCGAATACGTTCTGCCAAAAGATGCTCGTTGCCCATTTGGGCGCTTGGCAAGACCCCGTATCGATGATTATATCGACTCAAAGTGAGTTCGGCTTTGAAGTTTCCCTTCCTATATCCAATACTTCCCAATAGGTTGCTTTCTCGAGCCCCCGTATTGTTGAGCACATAGTCGGCCGTGTGTCGATCGCCACTGTTCGTGTAGCTCCCTTGTAGGCGCCATGCCCATGCCTTGGAAAAGAGATGTCCTCCCTCAATGCGCCCAACAGCTTGATAGCGTCGCCCATTGCTCCCATAGAGCAGACTGGTGCGTCCCGATAGATATTGCTTCCCATAAGGGAGGCTTTCTTGCTCGAGCAATACGATACCTCCCAAGGCTTCTGAGCCATAGCGCACCGATTCGGCTCCCTTTACAACATGGAGTTGTTGGGCGCTTTGTAGGTCGACTTCGGGAGCGTGGTCCATCCCCCATTGTTGCCCTGTTTGCCGGGCTCCATTATTAACAATCAGTATGCGTGTACCATGCATACCTTGAATCACAGGTTTAGTCACATTCGCTCCCGTTTGAAGCATAGAAGTACCACTCACCGCTTGCATTGCTTGAGCCAAAGATTGTCCCATACTGGACACGATGTGTTGTCCATCCAAGCGTGTGCTCACACTATTGATACTTACTGAACGCCGTGCACCAACGGCTACAGCTTCGCCAATCTCTATGGGCTCGTGGTCGTGTTCGGCACTGTGATGAGGAGAGTGACGAATCAAACTGTCCGAACACATCGTGCTGTCCGAAGGCTGAGAGATTTGAGCATAGGATGAGCAAGGGCTGCACCATAGGCACAGTCCAACGAACGCTACATGTAGATATAGCGAGGACTTCATTAAAGAGGGCTTTAAGGAGAAAATAAGTAAGTGGAAAGGGGATACGACTCAAAGCTCGATTCAGCATAAAAAGCTAAATAGAGAATGAAATGTCGTGGCGAAAAAAGGGAAGTTCCCTCCTTAAAGAGCAAAAGGAGGAGAGTGCGCATTTATCAAAAGAATGGGGCGATAAATGAGCTTCAATAAACGTTCTACAACCGCAGTTTGATAGGTTTCAAGGAAAGGATTGTAGTGAAAAAATACGGGTACGGAAGAGGCGAAAAAGTGAAAGTCGCAGATATTGCAGAGGGCCTTGACAACAGGAACATCTGTGGTTGAGGTATCGACCAGTGCTTTCTTTGCTTGATGGTCAGAAACGTGCGATACTACTGTAGGGCAAGACTTCACATTTGCGAGATGGCAAGTCGGAGTTGGTGAGCCACAGCAGGTGTGCGAATGTTGGTATTTGCCCACGACGACAAGCATGAACGCCGTGATGAGCGTCCACACAAACCATTGGGTGATGCGACGAGGGAAATACATATTGAAATTCTTAAATCAGATGTCAACAAGCGACACCTTCACTTTTCGTCGCGAAGGTAGCAAAAAAACTTCATTCTTCCGGTCTTTTGTACCATAAAACTCTTCAAATTAAATCGCCTTTAAGAAAAGAAGGGAAGAAGCCCCCTTCATTGCCCTGAAAAAGGGAAATCAAAAGGTGAAGCAAGTGGTATTTCTTGTAAAATCGATAAAGAAAAGAACAGAACATTGGGGAAAACTTCGTTCAGCGCCTTTGAACGTACATTCAGCGACGCTGAATGTATATTCGACGCCTTTGAATGTGCGTTCAAAGGCGCTGAATTAAGAAAAAATGGGAGCTACGAGATTTTAGAAGCTGTGTTACTACTCTCTTTGAGGAGTGCGAAAAGTGTCTTCGTGGCGTGAGGTGTAGTTTCTCCTTCTTGAAAGGGATAGCAAATTATTCGAGCGAAATACCAGAAATACAAACGTTTTTGTGCGATGGGGATGTACAAGCTATCTGCTGAACGAGAAAAACTCCATTCTTTGCTCTTAGGCTTTCTAAACGAAAGAATAAACTAAAAGCGAAGAATGGAGGTTAAGAAAATAACGGAGTCGTCTCTTTGCGTGAGACGCTATTAAAACTCGATGCTTAAACTAACGACGGCGTATGCTGATGGTTTCTTCTTTTCCCGTTCGTGCATTGAGATAAGTGAGTGTGGCGCGATCGCCTGGCATATTAAATAAAGCCCGGGTGGTTGCTTCGCGCAAATCAACCCGTTCGGGGAGGCGTTGCTCATTGACTGCGAGAATGCGATCGCCCATACGAATGGGGAGTTTTTCGTTCCACACAATACCTGCTACCAGCTGACTGTCCTGTACGATAATCACGACTTCCCATTCTTTCTTATAAAGTTGAGGAATGGCAGAGACATCGTGAGGAAGGTAGTAGAAGAGGCGTTGAGGATAGTCGATGACGACGTCGCCATAGTGCAAGATGTTGGAGCCTATGCGAGAGTCACGTCCATCGGTGGTGATGCTCGGTACATCTCGGAATTGAGCTGTAGCAAGGTAAAACTTGGGAACGCGAATGCGATGTAACTCGCTTTGCTGAGCAATGCCTGCAGCTCCCATTGAGAGAACTCCATGTCCTGAAGCCAAATGTTTAAACGACTTGTGCTTTTTCCCCAAGCGTTGAAAGGTGGTTGTGGACATTTCGTAAAAACTTGAAGCTCCGCTATCGAACATGACCGTGTCGACCGTTTCTTTTCCCAATCGTATGGGGAGAAGTGGAACCATTTCGTCTTTGAGTAGCAGTAGGGCTTGCGCTGGAGTGATGCCGAGATCGCGAGAAAAAGAGGTAAAAGTGAACTCCGAACGACGACCATCAAACTTGGCAATGCCCATCATCAAAAGATTGTATCCCACGATGCCGTCAATTCCCATTTGCTCGGTCATATTGCCTTTTTCCCAACGCATGGCTTGCAGGGAGCGGAAATTGATGCTTCCTAACTTCAAGCTATCAAGGGTAACGAGGTGAGCTTGGGTGAACTGTCCATTGGAGTCTTGACCTGGAAGTGCTTGGCCGGCTTTCAAACCAAGGCGTTCTGCAAAACTATAGGTGATGCAACAAGGAGCTCCCGTGTCTAAGAGAAAGCGGGCGGGGTGTCCATTGACGCGCACGGAAACGATGAGTTTTCCTGCTTCGTTTTGATAAGGTATCGTGGTATGAAATCGCGTCTGTGCCACCACCATAAGGGTGGCACAGACGCATAGAAAGAGAGAGAGGATGCGACGCATAGAAAAAAAGATTAGGGAGTGGTGAGTTCCGCAATGTAGGACTGCAAGACAAGACGAGCTTTTTGCAGTTGAGGACGCTTGCTGGGCAAACGATCGAACTGTTTAAGCAGCTGCTTCAAACTATCGAGCTCCGTAGCCGTTGGTTTATTCTGCAACGCGGTTTTTACTCCTTGAGCAAAGGCTGCATCTACGTTTTCGGCGGTGTGTTGTTTGCACAGTTCGGGATAAAGTTGAATGGCGCGTTCCATCACTGGCGATACTTTGTGCAAATGATGACGCACGTACTCCCAAGCAGAAGGAGCACAGAAGTCGGCATCGCTCAAGGACTTGTACCAGCCATCCATCATCTTTTGTGCTTCTTCGGGTTGCATCTCGGAAGCTTCTACCGATAAACGGGTATAGTAGTAGAGCACGTTTCCTGTGCGATCGCCCTTCTCATAAGCTTGTTTTACTCGCCAATAGCCCCATTCGGGAGCAGGAAGTTGAGTGGTGAGTGCATTGATGAGATGATTGGCGTCGCAAGAACCAACGAGTTTCTTGACAACATTGCCTTCTGCATCTAAAACTAGAAGGGTGGGAAAGCCTTTGATGGCATAGCGCTTGGCAAGCTCCGGGCCTTCGCCTTTTTCCATATCGATTTTTAGGCTAATGTAGCGTGGATTGAGGGCGCGTCCAACATCGGCACGTGGAAACACGTTTTTGGCCATGTGTTTGCAAGGGGCACACCACGCAGTATAAGCATCGAGAAACACAAGCTTCTTCTCTGTCTTGGCCTTTTCGAGGGTTTTGGAGAGCAATCCGTTGTTGATAATGTCCAAGCCTTCGGTTTGGCTGAGTTGGTCGACCAAGTTGTTGAGGCGCTTGGCGGTGCGCTCTGTTTGTGTCGCAGCCAATTTACGGAGATAAGCGATAGCACGCTGCTTTTGAGCCTCGGTCTGTTCTGGTAAATCAAGCGTGAGGGCAAGGGAGATACGTTCATGGCCGAGCTTATCACCACGCTCTTCCATGAGAGTGAGCAGGTCGTCGTATTTCTGCTCGCCACGCAATTTGGCCACTTCATACATACGGTAGCAAATGGAGGTGTCGGGAAGTTGGGCACGTTGCATGCCGAGGTAAAGGTCGAGCAAACGTTCGGCATTGTAGGTTTCTCTCCCTGCGGCCATTGCAGCAATGGGAGGATAGAAAAGCCCTTCGGCAAGCCCATTCACCTTTGCTTCGCCAACGTTTTTGACATAGGCGGCCTTATTCGCTATGATATGTGAAAAAAGTTCGCTGTTGGGATCGGTAATGATGCGAGAAATGATGGGCCAGTTTTCGGCACGGGGATAATCTTTCTCTTTGATTTTGCCGAGGATTTGTGTTCCGACCTGAATGAAACGTTCGTCTTCGTCGGCAAGACGAAGAGCGTTGAGGTAGGCGCGTAGGTCTTTGAGAGAGGGATTGCCTTTCTTGTAGCGTGCCTCTGTTCCTGCCAAAGAAGTCTTGGGCGAGAGTGCCATCTCCAGGTCTTGCTGGAAACCAGGAAGAGGTTTGCCACCTACGATGCGATGCACGATGCGACCATCAGAATCCAACACGAGATAGTGGGCGAATTGCTTGATCTCATATTTGGTGGCAATGGCTTTCTGACTGGGATCGGTAACGTCGATAAAGAGCGGGATGAAGTGCTTTTCTACCCATTTTGCAAAATTTGCATCGGAGAATACGTACATATTCATTCCATGACAAGGCATGGCCCAATCGGCAAAACAGTTAAAGAAAATCGGCTTGCCTTCTGCTCTGGAACGCGTAAGGGCTTCTTCTATACTATAAACGTAGTTGAGTTTAACATCGGCTTTCACCTTATCGCCATAAATGCTTGGCTTTTGTTGGGCTGTGGCCGTAGGAGTGTAAAAAAACGTGGTGGCAAATAGAGCCGTAACCACAAGGAGGGGGTGTTTCATTTCGAGAAATGTTGTTTCGAGAAAGCAGCCCTGTAAGGATTTCGAACGAATGTGAGATACGCTTACAGGGCTGAAAAGAGAAGATATAAGGTTCTTATTTCAAGTCGCGGACACAGCGTACGCTGTAGACCATAGGAATGCCTCGGAGGCTCATGAGACGACTTGTGCCACGCCACACCTTATCGGTGTACTTGTTGGCAATGCGAATGGTCGCAACATCGACCGAATCGTTTTGTACAGATTGAGAAGCAGACCAGAAGTACCAGGCCCGATCGAGGTTGGTGTAGTACTGCGTATTGTCAGCTACATAGGCACGGGCACCAGCATGGAGGGCATTGAAGCCTGATTGGCCTCCTTGGCTCATAAGAGGGGCAAGTCCCTTACCTCGCCAAGCTTCAAAGCGTTGCACTTCGTTCTCTGAGAGACCAAAGTTGCGTTCTAATTGCTGCCAGTCTTCGTCGGTGGGCAGGCGCCAACCTTCAGGAACTGCTGCTTTGGCCCCTTCGAAGGTATAAAGGAAACCGTATTTGGAAACATAACCACCATTGGCGGCCTCGGCCTTTTCGTGGGATGCTTTTCCCACGCGTGCTCGAACTTCAGGTAGTTCTACGATATTGAGCTTCTCTTTTTCAATGACAAGCGCCATATCAGGATTAGTTTGGCCAATATACTCAAGGACGTCTTTAATGGTCATTCGGCCATGTGCTATTTGTTTGAGCCATCCTAAAACGATATCGCCGAATTTTACAGGAGGAAAAGGATCGTTGGCCATAATCCAACCATTGTACTGAGGGTCTTTGACCACCTTTTGAACAATAGCTAGCATGGATTCGTCATCGGGTCTAATGTTGGCCTTGTTGACATTGGCTTCTTTCCAGGTATAGGCTCCATCCAACGAATAACCTGGGGGAGCATAACGAAGATTTTCGGCCATCCAAAGCTGATTGCCTACTTGTAGCGTTTTGTAGGTCGTATTATCGCGAGGGTCGATAAAATCAGGACCTGCTTTTACTGTGTTGCTATTGAAAGTGACAGCTTCTGGCTGCTCATTGTCTTGGCAAGAAATGACCCCCCAGAGACTCAGAGCGAGCAAAGAAGGAAGAATATACTTTTTCATAAAATAATGAGCTTAGAGAGTCTTTATTCGGTAGGTTCAACGTTGTTGGCGTCGTTTGCATCAGGGCGACCATCATAGTCGAGTGAGTATCCGAGTTCTTGAACAATAAAATTGGCAAGGATATTATATTTCTCCATAACCAGCTTTGAGTTGCCATAGCGAGCGCGGAATCCTTTGTCGCCCAAATGAATAATGGCCTGTAAGAAATACTCACGGTCTTCCTTGTCGTCTCCCGGGCTTTCGACACCAGTATGTTTCCATCCACGAATGAAACCGTAATTTCCCATTTCGTTGAGAATCTCTTGTCTGATGGCTTCGGCTTCTTCAAGACTTCCTACATAGCTTTCGCCCGCAGCTCCTCCAGCAAGAAGTAGCGTGACGAAATCTTCTCCATCGTAGGTGACATAGGGAGGCTCGTTGTAGAGTGCATTGGGAGAAAGTGCCCAAGTCTTTGACTGCCACTTGGTGAGAGTAGGGCAGTTCCCCAGTTCCGTCCAACTGCTTTGATACCAGCCTTTTTCGCTGGAAACATTCGCAAAGCGAGCACAAACTGTCTTATTGGCTGATACGCGGTCAGTAATCATATTTTTAATGACCTTATCCACTTGCTGCTTGATGCTATCTTCGCTGGTAATGTCCTTGATTTGAGCGAAAACTAAAGTACGGAAACCTACGTGATAGATGGGCTTTTCGACCTTGTTGTTAGAAGTAGCCGTTAGCGTATCGGCCAACATAATACTAAAAGGACGTAGGCCTTTGGGAGTCGTTTTTAGATAGAAACGTACGAATTGCAAAGAGCGTAGTTGCTCGTCAGGATTCGTGAGGTAGTCGTACGTATATTTTACTCCACGATCATAGCCCGAGAAAGTCCAGTTGAGATCAACGGTTTCGTAAATCTTACGAGGGGTACCATCGTAATTACTACCTTTTTCTCTTATCGCGATAGTATCGTTGAGATAAACAGGTACACCGAACTCCTTAAAAATAGCATATCGTTCGTGCTGGACGGGATCCGAAGGATTGTCCTGAATCGTAAATTCATTGGCATAATCGATATGTGGTACAATAGGAGCTTCGCTTCCGCAAGCTGTAAGCACGAGCAGAGCGAATAGATAGGCTATCTTTTTCATTGTTTCGTTTGGCTTGGGAGAGATTATGGATTTTCTGTATCGTCAGTGTCATCAGTATCGTCACCATCGCCTAAGTCGGGAATAACAAGAGGGGGGGTGATTTTCTCTTCTTCTCGCTTAGGGCGTATATTGTTCGTCATGGGAACTCGGTCGAACTCGATGGCTTTGGCAGGGATTGCAAAAGTATAAGCTCCGTCGCCAGGACGCAATATGAACTTGTGACTTGTTACGTAAGAGTTGTTGTTCGAGTAGGCGTGGTACTCATGAACAATATTCTTCGTAAAAGGATAGGCTTTGTTTTCTTGATAGCGACGCAAGTCAAACCATCGATGCCCTTCAAAGCAAAGCTCTCTACGGCGCTCTTCACGAATTTCTTGAACGAGTGCGGCTCCCGCATACGGAGTTGCAGCGTAGTCGGCAATACGTTCCTTGCGCAAAATTCCGAGAGCTTCATTAGCTTCTGTTTCCTTACCTTGCATGGCACAGGCTTCGGCGTAATTCAGATAAGCCTCACTGGCTCGCAAAGCAAAAGCATCAGAAATGTGGTTAAGTTCTAACCCACGTTGATACTTATTGGTCAAACGAATGCTATCGCTCGAAGCGTTTGGAGCAAAGAAAGCATTTCTTCGTACATCGAACTCTGAGTAGCTATCGTAAAGGTCACGGCTCACACAGAAATCTCCAGGCTGCGCTGATAGAGAAGTCTTTTCGTTTTTCGCCGCGATGAAATTTGCACCTTGTGAAAATAAGATTTCACGGTTGATTTCATTCAAGATAGGAGTGCCTTTCTGCATTTCTGCGATGCTCGCAAGATGACAATAAGGACTTTCGATAACCGCCTTTGCAGCCGTTTCTGCAGCTGCCCAATCTTGACGATACAAGTGCACACGACTCAGCAACACCCCAACAGCCTCGGCAGAAGCTCGATGGAGTCGATAGCGGTCGACTTGAGGGGAAAGCGTAAGTTCCTTCTGAGCCAAGGTAAGGTCTTCGACTATTTGGTCAAATACTTGCTTTACACTTGCGCGTGAAAATTGAGTTTCTTTCGCCTTATCGTGCTCTACATTCGGTGTAAGCTTCAAAGGCACACAGAGATCGGTAGCAGCAGAATCGGGACGATAAGCATGACCATAGAGGTTGGCCAAAGCGAAATAGAATTGTCCGCGGAGGAAATAGGCCTCTCCTTTTACACGATGATACAATGATTTCTCATCATCTGTGTTACGAGGCATTTCATCTATAATATCGATGATGTTATTGGCATTGGCGATTCGGTTATAAAGCCTATTCCAGGTCGTATTGTCTTCCACATTGGACGTGGCTCCATAGTTGTAGCGTACATCTTGCTGCCAAGTAAAATAGCCATACATAGGTTGAACAACACTCGACCAAGCGATGTCTGCGATATTACCTTGGTTTTTCGTACCAACAGTGTTGATGTCGTCGTCAAGAAGATTGACAAATCCGTATACTCCTTGTGACATACCTCTATCAACAGTGTGCGAGCGAAGATAAACATCTCCAATGAGAAGTTCATTCAAATCTTGTACGCTCTTAGCCACAACGAGATCCTGCGAATATTGATCAAGAAAATCATCGCAGCTGGCCATGCTCGCAGTTAATGCAGCAAAAGCTAGAGGAAAGATATATTTTTTCATTGTAGTGGTCGAAAATTAGAACGTTATGCGCAATCCGAAGGTATAGGAAGGACGTAAAGAAAGGGCCGTGTTGATAGAGAAGCCTGTTTGCGTAGGATCCTGTCCTTCAAGTTCGGAAGACTTAACTGTAAACACGTTGCTAACAGAAGCGTCGAGAGACAGATTGCTAAAAGGTAAGTTTTTGAGCAAGCGACTTGGGAACTGGTAGCGCAGCGACACTTGAGAAAGACGGAGATAGCTACCAGAAACGACGCGAGCGTCAGAATGGTCATACATCATCCAGTAGTTGTCCGCAAAAGGTTTGAAGCCCTGAATAGCTACAGGAGTACGACCACTCCAGTGGTAACGATTTTCGTTCCATACTGGATCGCTGGGAGAGATGAGCGAAGGATAAGAAGTATATTTCTCATCACCAGGTTTTAGCCAACGTTGAGTAAACTCTTTGCGCACGTTGTTTTCCGAAGAAACACCATCTAAGATATCTTTATAGAGGGCAAAGCGGCGAATCTTATTGCCCAAAGAATAATTGAAGCTGGTGGATAGCGTGAATTGTTTATAGCGCAATGTTGAATAGAAACCACCAGAGAGATAAGGCTCGCGACTACCACTATTTGTTCCTACGAGCTCCATAATGGAGCCCAGTGTTTTCCCCTCAAGCAAATGACGACGGTCGGCATAATCATCGAAGAGGGGCATACCATTGTTGGGATTCAGCCCCAAGAATTGATAGGAGTAGAAGGTTCCGATAGGTTGGCCATCAATAATCGCTGTTCCTCCAAGATAGTCGGTCAGGTTATAGTCGTTAGCACTCTTACTCTCTACTTTGTTGTAAACTACAGAATAGTTGGTCGAGATGTACCAAGACCAATCGCGCGTTTTGATGGGGTAAGCTGAGAGCGAGATGCTAAAGCCGCGATTGAAAATGTCTGAACCATTCATCACGTATTGCGTAACCCCATTCACGGGGGAAACCTCAACATTGTTGAAAGCATCCTTCGTGTGCTTGTAATAAGCCTCTGCTCCAAAAGTGAGACGATAATCGAAGAGGGCGGCATCAATGCCAACGTTCCATTGGTCCGTTTGCTCCCAGCGAAGATTGGGATTGGGCAGAGCGAATACAGTAGAGGTGTTTTCGACATAATAGGTATCTACACTTCCTTGACGCAGGAGCAGGTTGGGAGTTTGATTGTCCACCATATTGCCCGTCTTACCAAAAGAGGTGCGTAGGCGCAAGTCATTGACCATACGATTTTCTTTCAAGAAAGTATCGCCAATGTTCCACATTCCAGAGATAGACCATACAGGAAGGAACTTTTCGTTGGAACGAGAACCAAACTTGTTACTGGCATCAAAACGTCCATTCAAGCTGATAGAGGCATAGGTACTATAAGCATAAGACGCAATGGCATATCCAGACAAACGATGCGTCTTGTCGGCGCGAAGGGTAGGGTGATTATGAGCTAAGAACGAAGCATAGTGAGGAAACTTTTCTACTTCTTCCTTCGTCATGTTCACATACTTCATACCACGCTCCTTGAAGAATCCACGTGTTTGTTCGCTGTATCCGTCCGTGTTGGAGGTGTTCATTTCGGCACCGACCGAAGCACTGACCATGTGTTTGCGATCCGCACCAATGTTCTGGCGGAAGTTGGTTTGTAGGCGCAAAGTGAAGTTTTCGTTCACGCTGTTGTTCGTGTTGTAAACTCCACCATAGGGCAAATCACTCAAACCAAATTTTCCAGGGATGGGAGGTACTTCGACTTCACCATTGCGAAGCTGGGCTACATAGTTTGACTTTTCGCCAAACCAAGTGTATCCATTATTGCCTGAACGCTGATAAGAAGTCGTGAATGTAGCGTCAAACCAATACTTATAACGATAAACGAGGTCGAGCGCAGCTAATACGTTGTTAGACTCATACTTATTTTCAGCGTTTGCTATTTCGTTGAGAATGTTGTAGCGATATTTGTATTCAGAGCTTTTGTCTGTCCCCACGTTATAAGCGTGACGCTGATAGTAGAAAAGCGACCCATCGTTATTGTGTGATGGAAGTGCACGTGTCGTTTGGTAAGCGTATCCCAAGGCATCAATTTCAGAAGGCAATTGGCTCTTCTTCATCACGCTTGCATTGAGTCGGAAGTTGGCTTGAATCACATTGGCAATCTTCGTTTGCATGTTGAGTGTTGCTGTATAACGATCGTTGCCATGTGAGTGCACAACTCCTTGCTCCTTATTATAACCCATAGAGGCATAATAACGAGCTGTTTCAGAACCACCTGATAAACTTACGGTATGGTTATGGTTGAAAGTATCGTTGGTGAGTAAACCGAACCAATCGGTATTGACCGTTTCGTATCGCTGTACTTCGGCCAAGAATTGCTCATAGGTCGTTTGTCCTGTAACGAAACGATGGTAAGCCCCTTCATATCCCACCATAGTCATACGGTTGGGGAAGGTGTAGTGAAGCTCTGTGAGGTCCTTACCAAACTGGACGCGTTCCTGGGAATTCATCAAGTAGATGTTACGGTCGCTATAGCGAGGACGAGCCGTATATTTCATCTGCGTGTTGTAGCTGATGCGAGGAGGCCCAGATTCTCCTTTCTTTGTGGTTACGACAATAACCCCATTAGCTGCACGCGTTCCATACAAAGCTGTAGCAGCAGCATCTTTGAGCACGTCTACTCGTTCAATATCTTGCGGGTTAATACCGGAAATAGCATTACCGATATAGTTGATGTAATCAGGGTCGTTCAACTGCTCATTGCTCACATCTACAGGATCGGAGAGGGGAATACCATCCAACACCCAAAGTGGCTCACGATTACCAATGATAGACGAGGTTCCACGAATACGCATACGTGCAGTGGCTCCCACTTCTCCCGAGTTTTGCATGAACACCATGTCGGGCACTCTACCTTCCAAGGCTTGGTCAATGGAAGTCATGCCAGGCATGAGAATATCGTCCATTTTTAAGGAAGTGATAGAGCTCGTTTTTTCGCGAGTACTCACCGTGCCATATCCCGTAACGATAGCTTCTCCCAACTCCTTAGAGTTGCTTTCCAAGATAAAGTTGTATGTGGTCTTTTCTTTACGAAGTGACAACCAACTAAACTTCATTCCCAAATAGGTAGCGGTGATGCGAGCATTGCGTCCTTGCAAGGCGGCGTCTGGAACATTCAAAGTATATTTACCTTGCGTGTCGGCCTTCACTGTATATGCTTTCTTGCCAAACATTACACGAACGGTTGCTCCATAGAGCGGGTCGCCTGCTTTGTCGACCACGGTTCCGCTGAGTGTAATCTCCTTTCCCTGTGGCGTTTGAGCCACAGCGGCGACGTTGACGCCCATAGCAGCTACAACGATGCTACTCACGAGCGTTGTCCTCCACTGATTTTCGATTGTCATTGCGTTCCTTATTATTTGATTTGACCTGTTTGCTATTTTCTCGCAGAGAGTTTCTCACTAAAATGAATATGTATCATTTAGTGAAATATGTTGCAAAAATAAGCTTATTTGCACTTGTAGCCAAGATATTTTATAGGAAATTTAAGGGTGTTGTATCTAAATGTAATGCTTATGTATCTTTTTGCACAGAAAGGCGTTTTTTCAAATAGAATTCGCCCCACCATGACAATAGAGTCGTGGTGGGGCAAATCTGCAATAGGCGTAGGATAGATTAGAAGCGGTAACCTATCGTAAGAGAGAGTTGGCTACGATTGAAGTCTAAGTTTTGGCCTGCAATGGAGTTTTGGTTGCCAGCAGGACCCGCTGTGTCGTAAAAGAATGGATAGACTTCGGCTTTTTGCGTTTGATATTGATAGGAGAAATCTACGTAGTAATCGCTACTACGATAACCCAAACCGCAAGTGAAACGATGGGTTTCGCCAAGATTTACATAATCGGTACTCATCGTGTTGTAGAGCGAAGGGCTATCGCTGTACAAACGTCGGAAAGCTTTCTCTGAGAACGGGGAGCTAACAAAGTTGTAGCCCACACGGCCATACCATTCAGGAGCAAATCGCATTTCTGCTCCTACACGCAATGTATGCGTGTCGTTAAGCATATTGTTGATATCTGGCTGCTGCACTTTATCGATTGTTCCGTTCGAACTATCGTAGTTCGTGTAGCCATTGCCTAAATGGCGAATTTGTCCAGTCAGATGGTCGGTGATTTCATATTCAGCGCCCAAGGCCAAACGACGACCGATGGTGGTGCCTAAACTCACATTGACCTTCCAAGGAGTGCGCATGCGATAGTCATAGTTTCGTTCTGCATCCTTCTTGATGTAGTCGTAATACTTGCCGTCTATCGTACCTCCAACAGGCGATTCCATGTACACATAATTGTTGGCACTGAGCATGTAGAAGATAGGGGTAGTCAAGGAGAGTCCTATGCGGAAAGGACTTTCGGGGAGAGGGCGCACGAGGACACCAAATTTGGCATCGACGCCTGTACCTGTCACACGTTGTTGGTGTTGCATGAGATAGGTTTTCCGCGCTCCCTCTTGGGTAGTGAAGTATTTTCCTTCGTTATTGAGCGATAGTTCTTGATATTCGGCGGCGGTATTATAATAGAGGTTATACAAACCTATGTTTGCACCGACGTAGAAACGGTCGTTATAGTTGGCGGAGATGTTGAAATCGTAGGCCTCTATTGCTCCCCAAGTAGCACGACGCAAGTGGTAAGCTTCGGCATTGGTTTTCTCGTATCCTACCACCTTATTCTCCTTGCGTATAGGTTCAAGCAGACGAATGTCTGTAGCTAAGGCCGACATAGGAGAGGTCGCTTCAATACCTGCTTTTGTGTCGAGGTCCAAGAATCCTTGGTTAGTGCGCGCCAAGTCTACCAATTGCCATGTTTGAGAAGCGCCTGCCATAGGTGAGCCATCGTGAGCGGCATTGGGGTTGCTCAGCGTGGGCAAACTGGCATTGTCGATATTGATGAGGTTGTGGAAATTGTGTGTTTTGCGATAGTTGAAACCTAAGTTCACAAACTTCAGGCTCTCTCCATTCACAAAGAGGGGATAAATAAAGCCCAATTGGTCTAAACTCCCTTTCCGAGAGCTTGTTCCCAAATAGTTGGCTACATCGCGATTGCCTAAATGGCTGAGTTTGCTTCCCGATATAGACATGTCCCCACGACGATAGAGTGCAACAGAAGCGGGGTTGGTGTTCATCGCCGAAATATTGGCGCCCAAAGCTCCCATTGCTCCTCCCATACCTACAAAACGGGCATCTCCATTGAGGTCGCTGGCCGAAAATTGCTGTACCTTATAAATATCTTGTGCCGACAGAGGAGCGGCGCACAAGATAGCAAGGAGAGTAGTGGAATATAATTGACGTTTCATTGTAATCATCTAATTTTGAAAATAATCGTAATGGGTAGTTTCGCGTCGTGACAACAGGAAGCTGACTATCTACGTCCTCCCACTACACCGCTGCGGCTGGGCGAAGACGATGAGCTTCCGCCGCCAAAGCCACCGCGACTTCCTGAGTTGAAACTTCCTCCTGAATTAAAACTACCACCAGAGCTCCTTGAGGGAGCGCTATAGGAGTTGGAAGAAGGAGTGTAAGAACGTGAAGGAGCTGTGTAGGAACCACTATTGCCTCCACGGCTTCCACCTATCACGCCACTACGAGAGGGGCTAAAAGAGGAGCCTCGCGAGTTGTCATATCCTCGAGGTGTATCGCTTCCTCGTCTACTACGTAAGTCGTAGCTGCTTCCACTACGACCACCGAAAGCGTTACCACGTGAGTTATAGCTACCTCCAGCATTGCGAGAACCAAAGGAGTCGCCACGACCTCCAAATCCTTGGCGAGAGGCATTGGTGCCTCGAGTAGGACCATAGAACGTCATGTTGCGAGGAGCAGGACTATGCCACAAGGGATAAACGTTCCAATCTTGATACCAAGGGTAGTAGCGACCATACCAGCCTCCCCAATTGTAGTAGGGAGAGCGCCAGCCCCAATGCCAATGAACGTAGCCAAAGGGAGAACGCCAAGGGGAGTACCAAAGGCTCCAGCCCCAGCCATCAAACCAAGGGTCATAATAGCCATACCAACTGTTCCAACCCCAGTTGCTAAACCAAGGAT
>JAUNKN010000050.1 GCA_030532685.1 Bacteroidales bacterium
ACATTCAACGGCACTGAATGTGCATTCAAAGGCGCCGAACGTACATTCAGCGACTTTGAATGAAGAAAAACGCAGAAAAGCAAATTTTATTCTCCCTCACTTTCATCGCAAAAAGCCTTGTTCATCAAAATAGCCCCTATCACTTTTCGTGATAGGGGCTATTAAATTCAAAAAAGAAAGGGGAAAGAGGGCTTACTTGCGACGCTCTTGCTGAGCACGACGTTGCTGTTCCTGCAACTCCTGAAGAGCTTGCAAACGTGCCGCAAAGGAGCTCACTTTCTTAGGATTGTCCTTGTTCTTCTCGTAGTAAGCTTCGAGCTTAGCCAAGAGTTTGGCTTCGTTGGTCGTCTTACGGAGCACCCACATGGTCAGAGCCGAGCTCACGAGCGAAAGGAAATAGTAGAAGTTCAAACCTGCACTATACTTGTTGAACATGAAGAAGAACATCAAAGGCATGAGGTACATCATGTATTGCATCAACTTCATCTGTGCAGCTTGCTCGGGACCGGCAGCGGCCATCTGCTCGCGCTGTTGGCGCATGGTCATCATCGTAAATACAATGTTGGAGGCCACGAAGAGCAAACAGAAAATCGAGAGGTGAGAGCCGATACCCCAAATCTCAGTGCCCCAATGAAGCAGGTCGTCATAGGACGATAGGTCGTCAGCCCAAAGGAAACTTTGCTGGCGAAGTTCAATGGCGTTGGGCACAAAATTGAACATCGCGATCCAGATGGGCATCTGGATGAACATAGGCAGACAACCACCCATCATATTGGCACCATATTGCGAGTAGAGGGTCATGACCTCTTGCTGACGCTTGAGTGCGTCCTCCTTGTTGGGATACTTGGCGTTGATAGCATCGACTTTGGGCTTCAACACGCGCATCTTGGCCGAGCTCAAGAAACTCTTCTTCGTGGGGGGGTAAACAATCACACGCAGCAGAAGCGTAATGAGCAAGAGCACTACCCACATGGGCAAGTGCATCGAAGTGAGGAAGTCAAAGACGTAGATCGTGAAGAAACGGTTGATCCAACGAATGATGGGCCAGCCAAGATAAACGAGCTCCTGCAAATCGAGATCGCCCTGCGTAATCTTGTACTGCTCCATGGATTGCAGCAGTCGGAACTTGTTAGGACCAAAATACCACTGGAAACGCGAAGCTTCCTTGCCTGTGGGGTCAAACTTGGCCTCCATTGTAGCCTTGTAGGTCTTCAAGAATCCGCTCCCCTCTTCAAGTTGTTCGCTTTGGAAGTCGGCAGCAGAGAGGCCATCTTTTGAGATAAAGGTGCGGGCAAAGTATTGGTTCTTATAGGTGACCCACTCTACGGCTCCTTCGGCTTTTTCGCTATCATTTCCTTGTTCACCAAGCTTTTCGGTGCTTCCATCAGTGAGCTTGTAAGTGAGCGTCGAATACATATTCTCGAAGTAGTAGCCCTTCTCAAATTGACGCACCTTTTCGTTCCAAGCTATGCCGAAAGTGGCATTGCGCGGCGAGAAGAGCTGGCTCATTCCCTCAGTGCGCACACTCATGTCGAGCATGTAGCTATCGGTGAGCTTGTAGTCAAAAGCCAGTCGTTCGCCATTGCGTCCCGTAGCCACCATCGTCACAGAATGAGGAGTTTTGTTTTCGGCTACGAAATAAAGATTGGCCGTATTGATGTTCTCGTTTTTCGTTTCAAACAAGAAGTTCATTTCGGCATCGTCCTCATGAGTGAGGACGAGCGGGGCTTTTCCATCGCTTTTGTAAACCTGGTAGCTACGATAGTCCAAAAGATTCACACGAGCCACCTGTCCTCCATGAGGGTCGATGATAATCTCCACTTTGTCGTTGGCCAACACTATAGCCTCTTGCTGGTTGGGCTGTGAGGCCGTGTAGAAAGTAGCCGTGGTGTCGGTGGACAAAGCAGCATCGGTCTTGACCATTGTGCCCTTGGAGGGAGAGGAAGCAACAGCTTCGGTCTTGGCAGGAGCGGCAGGGGGATTATTGGCCGCCTGCTCCGATTGCCAATAAGTGAAACCGAAGAAAACGGCTGCCATCAGCACAATGCCTATGACGGTATTTCTATCCATAAATTCAGGAATCTGGGTGTAGGATTAGGCCTCGATGCAAGTCTTAACGAAATCGAGGAAGAGAGGATGAGGCTTGAGCACTGTCGAAGTGTACTCAGGGTGGAACTGCGTACCGATGAACCAACGCAATTGAGGGATTTCGACAATCTCCACGAGTTTGCTCTCAGGATTTGTGCCCACGCAAAGCATACCCTTGTCCTCATATTGTTGTACATAGTCGCTGTTGAACTCGTAACGATGGCGATGACGCTCACGAATGGTGCTTGTACCATAGATTTTTCGCACACGCGAACCATCGCGCAGGTCGCACTCGTAACCGCCCAAGCGCATCGTACCTCCCATATTGGTGATGTTCTTTTGCTCCTCCATGATGTCGATGACGTTATGCTCCGTCTTAGCCAATTCGGCTGAGTTGGCATCGGCATAACCCAAGACATTACGGCCAAATTCTACCACCATCATTTGCATACCTAAGCAGATACCAAACGTGGGCAGGTCGTTTTCGCGACAATACTGAGTGGCAATGATTTTTCCCTCTGTGCCGCGTTCTCCGAAACCAGGACAAATGACGTAGCCCGCCATGCCTTGAAGCATCTCGCCCACATTCTCGCGCGTGATATGCTCGGCATTGATAAACTGGCAACGCACCTTGCGATCGTTATATACACCAGCTTGTTGCAACGCTTCGATAATGGACTTGTAGGCATCCTGCAAATCATACTTTCCGACAAGGCCAATATACAGCTCGTCCGTAGCCTTTGCACGACGGTCCAAGAACGAACGCCAAGGGCCAAGGCTGGGAGTCTCGCCCACAGGCATACCAAACTTTTCGAGTATCACGCGATCGATTCCTTGCTCTTGCATGCCCACGGGTACTTGATAGATAGAAGGCATATCGGGGCTTTGGAACACAGAGTCGGGAGTGACGTTACAGAAGTTGGCTACTTTTTTGCACAAACCAGCCGAGAGGACATGCTCCGTACGCAACACGAGAATATCGGGTTGGATACCTTCACTCTGCAACTCTTTGACGGAGTGCTGAGTAGGCTTTGTCTTCAATTCGCCTGCTGCTGCCAAATAAGGCACATAGGTCAGGTGAATACAAACGGCGTTGCGCCCCAACTCCCACTTCAACTGGCGAATGGCTTCGACAAAAGGCAAACTCTCGATGTCGCCAATGGTGCCGCCAATCTCAGTGATCACAAAATCATAGCCTCCTTTCTTGCCCAAGTAGAGCATGTTGCGCTTGATTTCGTCGGTGATGTGAGGAACAACTTGGATAGTCTTTCCCAAATAGTCGCCACGGCGCTCTTTGTCGATAACACTTTGGTAAATGCGTCCCGTAGTAAAGTTGTTATAGCTCGTAGTCTGTATCCCCGTGAAACGCTCATAGTGCCCCAAGTCGAGGTCTGTTTCCTGCCCATCGTCGGTCACGTAACATTCCCCGTGTTCATAAGGGTTGAGCGTGCCTGGATCGATGTTGATGTAGGGGTCGAACTTTTGAATCGTGATGTTGTAGCCACGTGCTTGCAAGAGCTTACCGATGGAGCTTGCGATAATGCCTTTACCCAGCGATGATGCCACACCGCCTGTCACGAAGATATATTTTGTTTCAGCCATAAGTAGGGATATATTATTCAATGATGCCGCTCGTGCGGAAGTTGTCAAAGAGAGCCGTCACATCGCTTTCTATTTGTGCACGCGATGCGCCTTCGTAATTTTGCTCCACAAAATCAAAAACGTCGCTCAGTTCAAACTCGCGGTGTACAAAGGCCTGATAAATCGCGGCAGCCGTTTCATTGAGATTGATAAGACTGTTGAAATTGATATTTTCTACTCCTGTAGCAATGAGTACGTGCTCACCACAAACATCGCGGAGCTCAAACGAAGATTTGAATTGCATATATAAATAGTTGTAACTGTACGATGAAAATCAGAGTGGTGCGAACCAGCGCAACCACAAGCGACGGTAGGCCGCCAACAAATAGCGGCGAATAGGAGTGAGAGAAAGCCAAACAGACGAATAAACGCGCCACTTCAGCCCACTGCAACTCCCAGCACATCAGTGTGCTTGCAATACTCTACAATTCCGACATTGCCATCGCCTTGTAAGGTAAAATGATTGGCTTGTATATTGATGATGCGATGCAGCACATATTGCTGAGGAGCAACTTCGGCCAGCACAACATCTCCCATTTTAAGTTGGTGAGCCTTGCAAGGCGCTAACAAGACCTCGTCGCGTTCATGCTCTACAAAGATGCGCATGCTCCACCCTCGCACGCGAAATCGGGCAGTGTGTCCTTCTTGAAGAAGACGATGCACCTGAGGAATAAACACGGCATGGGAAACCTCTAAACTACTCATCTGCTTTCAAGGTTGTGAGTGCTCGAAAACTCATACGTGCAGCTTCCTCGTCGGGCAAACACTCCAAGATAAAGCTCGGAACGCGAGCCACCACTCCGCTCACCGTGTTGCAAATGGCATCATAGGACAATTTGTCCCACACCATCGTCGAACAAGAAGACAGCAAAGAAGCAAAAGCTTCCAGTTTGCTATGCTGGCGAATTTTATTGTGAGGAGCTTGCTGCAAACGCAGAAAACCTCCCGAGCGTCTACGTTCTTGACGATAGCAAGGCGTCTTTCCACTCCAAGGTGTTCCGTAGGTAAACACTTGTCCATCGGGCATGAGACGAATGGCAGGGTTGTCATCGTTGAGCAGCTCGGCATCGTCTATGTGGTTCAACCAAAGCTTGCAATGTGTGCTCTTGCCCGTTCCACTCTTTCCTTGAAACATATAAGCCGCCTCGCCCACTGCAGGCACCGAGGCATGAATGAGCAACACACCATGCCGTGCACCTGCAAAAGCAAAAGCAATCATAATGGCATTTTCTATGCCAAATTTTTGATTGCTGTAGCCTCCAAACAGACTGGCGCGACACTCGCTAAAGTCGGCATTGGTCTCCATAATGCAGGCCATCGTGCCGTCCACATCGTCCATCTGAAAGCGATAGCCGCCCTCTGCTTTACGCCACACATGGTGCCATACATCTCCATTGTCAAAATGCCCCACTTCTTCGAGCAGTCCCTCAGTGCCGTGCGTCAATCCTTCTTCGACACGCAGGCGAAAGATTGGCGCTGCCGTAGGTGTTTTCACAAAGAATGCCCCACTCGAAGGGAGCAAGGCTTTATAGTCGATACTTTCATCGGCAAACTCGACACAATATACGCAGTCGGCTACCGAAAAATAGAGTGTTGTCATAGTTTTGCAGAGGGTTTATCGCGCCATTCGTGGCAGACGAAACTGAAATTCCGAACGTGGCACCATGCGGACAATGAGCTTTCGTCCAGGCATTTTCTGCTCGTTGAGCTTCTTGAATGTCTTCACCAGCTCTTTCTCTGCCTTCTGACGCGTAGGAGCAAATACGATTGCCGCAGTTTGAAAAGGCGATTGCTGCGTGCGCGCTACGTATGCTCGAAACTGCTCGGCATATTCTCCCCGCTGCGAGAGAAACTTGTGTTTGCCCCATTGCACACCTTTCACCTCGCACACTTCGCTCATGTAGACAATGGTGTCGGCAAGGTTTTGCGAAATGCCAAACATATAGGCAGTGCTCTGTACTGGAGCTGTCGCAGTCTCGCGCGATGGCATTCCACCCGCCAAAGCAGGAAACACACTCACAGCAAGCAAGCAAAAAAGTGAAAAAAGATATCGTTGCATACGTCTAATTGGGGCATTATATACTGTGTGCAAAGTTAGGCATTTCCCACAAAAGCACAAAGCACTCCTCCCACTTTTGCTGCGAAGCCTTGAGAATGAAGAGCTTTGCCATTTGTTTCTCAATTTATCCTAAATCTAAAGATTGCCCTACCTGCTTGGCATTTCGCCCTCGAAATCAGGACAAAGTGCTGATTTTCGGCATATTTCTTGTTGGGAAACAAAGAAATACGCACATTTGCAGCAAGAACATTTCTCTTAAAACTTAAAAAAAACCTACGATGCTCACAATCAAAGCAGGCGAGGTGGCCGGAAAAATCTGGCACGCCCTCAACGAAAACGGAACGCTCTCGGGCAAAGAATTGAAGAAGCACTGCGGCAAACTGACCGACAAGGAGCTCTTCCTTGGCTTGGGCTGGCTGCTTCGCGAGGAAAAAATCGAAACGGCCGAAATCGAAAAAGACGTAACCGTGAAGCTCAAATAAATTGAGCCCTCTACCCCCCTATCATTATCTTTCAAAGCGCCTGCCCTCGTTCGGAGAGCAGGCGCTTTGCCATAGCATGCACAAACCAGCAAGAAATGCGCAATTACTTGGACTCAAAATTGCACAGATAGGAGAATTGTAGTACTTTTGCGACAAATATCACCTTTATTCTCTCTTTCTAACTTATTTCTCTATCCGTTTTCTATGCAAAAACTCCTCTCCCTGCTTCTTTTGTTCTTTTCTGCTACGAGCTTTCTCCTTGCCCAAAATCCC
>JAUNKN010000017.1 GCA_030532685.1 Bacteroidales bacterium
CGTTGAATGTACATTCAGCACCTTTGAATGTACATTCGGTGCCTTTGAATAGAACTTTCCTCCCACCTCGGTGACTTTTCTTCTCCTCCTTGTGAGTTTTTTTTGCTCCAGAAGTGTTTTGGAGACTTGAAGTGCACGCAGGCCAAGAAGAGCAATGCCCAAAGGAGGAAGAAGCAGAAAAAGAGGCTCTGAGATAGAGAAATCGGAGAAAATGACAGCGAGAAGAGGTGCGAGCCAGAGAAAATGGCTATATTTGTTTCTCATTGCGTCCTCCGCTGCTGAGGGCAACACCCTTTTTACCCTATTATTTCTTATCATATTATGGCTCAACTTCCCATTGTATCGCGTTTTCTGCGTTATGTGAGTTTCGATACGCAAAGCGATTTCAACTCCTCCACTACTCCCTCGACGGCCAAGCAATTCGAGCTTGCGCATTATCTGCTCGAAGAGCTTCGACAAATAGGCATGAGCGAGGTGGAAATGGACGAGAAAGGCTACATCTATGCCACCTTGCCTGCCACGACTTCCAAAGAAGTTCCCACGATAGGCTTCATCTCCCACTATGACACCAGTCCCGATTGTACGGGCACCAACGTGCGTCCTCGCATTGTCGAAAACTATGACGGCGGCGACATTGTGCTGGACGAGGCCGAGGGCATTGTGACGCGCATAGAGCGCTTCCCCGAATTGGCGGCCCACAAGGGCGAGGATATCATCGTGACCGATGGGCACACCCTGCTCGGAGCCGACGACAAGGCGGGGATTGCCGAAATCATGACGGCCATGGAATATCTTTTGGCCCACCCCGAAATCGAGCACGGCAAGGTGCGCGTAGCTTTCAATCCCGACGAGGAGATAGGCCGTGGGGCACATCATTTTGACGTGGAACGTTTTGGTTGTCAATGGGGCTACACCATGGACGGCAGTGAGCTGGGCGAACTGGAATATGAAAACTTCAATGCCGCCTCGGCCACCATCAACATCACGGGCGTGAGCGTGCATCCGGGCTATGCCAAGGACAAAATGGTCAATGCCGTGCGCTTGGCAGCCGAGCTTGTTGGTAAGATGCCGCAAATGGAAGTGCCTGAACACACGGAGGGCTACGAGGGCTTTTTCCACCTCATGAGCATTGAGGGAGGCGTGGAGCGCGCCTCGGTGAGCTACATCATTCGCGACCACGATGCCGAGCGTTTTGACGCACGCAAGTCCATGTTGCGTGGGCTCGTGGCGGGGATGAACGCGCGCTATGGCGAGGGCACCTTGCAGCTTGAACTGAGCGACACCTATCGCAACATGCGCGAAATGGTGGAGCCTCATCCCGAGATTATGAGCGTGGCCCACGAAGCTATGACGGCACTGGGCATTACTCCCACGGTGCGCCCCATACGTGGTGGCACCGATGGTGCGCAGTTGTCCTTCATGGGTTTGCCCTGTCCCAATGTTTTTGCAGGAGGACTTTATTTCCATGGCGTACACGAATGTTTGCCCATTCCTAACTTGGTGAAAGCCAGTGAGGTGGTGGTCGAAATCGTAAAGCGCGTGGCACTTTTGAAGTAAACCTCCCTTCAGCGCGAAAGGCCGACGAACTGCAATCTTTGAACATTAGTGAGCTCGGAAATCGCGTTTTTCTCGGAGCAAAAAGTGTGGGCTCTGAATAGGACTTCTGCCGAGGTCTTAGGCCAAACAAGCGATTAGGTTCTCGCCGATGGCTCTTTGCGCTGAAAAGGAGAAAGCCGTGCTTGTCCCGAAGAGGGATAAGCACGGCTTTCTCGTGGAAAAAGAGCCGAGGTTTTAGGCCTTGTGGGTCATGATGTCGAGCACTTTGCGGTCGGTTTCGCTCATGGCATTTTTGCCGATTTCGGCCAAATTGCGAATGCTCTGATCGACACAATCGTCGATGATGCCCTCGACCGAACTGACGCATTCGCCCTGCATGGCCAGCATGGCCGAGAGGACGGCTGTCGAAACGCCCGTGGTGAGCTTCAACGCGCAAGAGGGCTTAGCCCCGTCGCAAATCATACCCGTGAGGTTGGCTATCATGTTTTTGACTGCGGCAGTGACATGCCAATACTCCCCGCCCATGAGCAAGGTGATGCCGCAGGCACTACCCGTAGAGGCCACTACGCAGCCACAGAGCGCCGAGAGCGTGCCGAGGTGCTGCTTGATGTAGATGGCGGTGAGGTGCGAAAGGAGCAGGGCACGCGTGAGTTCTTCGTGCGTGTTGTGGTTTTCCTGAGCAAAGACCACAACGGGGTTGGTGGCACAAATGCCCTGATTGCCGCTTCCCGAATTGCTCATCACGGGAATCATGGCACCCGCCATGCGAGCATCGCAGGCCGAGGAAGTGGCCGAAAGGACGCGCGAGAAGATGCTGTCGCCCAGAATGCCACGCCCCATGGGGCGCGTCATGGCCTTGCCCAGGCAGTGTCCATAGTTGCCCTTTAAGGATTGCTGCGAGGCTTCCATATTTACGCGCCCTGCCTCGTTGATCCATTCGATATCTTCGAGAGGAGCGGTGGTGGCAAAGTCATAGACCATGCGCAGATTGAGACGTTGCCCTATGCCGTTTCCCACTTCCTTGCTCGAAGGTGTTCCTGTGCCTGCATCGCTGTCGTGGGTCGTGTGGCAGCCGTCGTTCACCACGACGCGGTGGTCCATGGCCGATTCTCCGTCGACAAATCGCGTGTGCTCGTGGGCTATCGTGGCGCGCGCTTCGCGGCCTTCGGCATCGCTCACGAGGATGTCGATGTAGAGTTTTTCGCTGGTGTTGCGCTCGAGAGCAATGCCAATGTGTCCTTCTTCGATATAGGCTTTGCCACGCTCCACATCGGTAGGTTGGCAGTCGCGCAACACTTCGAGCCCATAGCTGCTGCGACCGATGAGCGCCCCCAAAGCAATGGCGATGGGCAGGCCCACCATACCTGTGCCAGGGATGCCCACTCCCATGGCATTTTTGAGGATATTGGCCGAAAGGCGTGCGCTGATTTTTTCGGGCAGCGTGCCCAAGCGTTCAGTGGCTTTGGCCGTAGCCAGGGCCACGGCAATAGGCTCGGTGCAGCCTATGGCAGGCACGACCTGCTGATGCAGCAGAGCGAGAATGTCTTGTCTTAGTTCGAGGCTTTGCATAGCACTTGTTGGCGATATTGTTTGGGCGTCATGCCCACGTGTTTTTGAAAGGCTGCGTAGAAGGTTTGTCGAGAAGAAAATCCCGCGAGCATTCCTATTTCTTCGAGGGTCAGCTCGGCCTTTTTGGGCTGTGAGAGCAGGCGTTGCGCTTCGGTAATGCGTAGCCGCGCAAGGAGAGTGGAGAAATTCTCGCCCGTTCGCTTGGCTAAACTTGCGCTGATGGCTTGTGGCGTCTCGCCGAGCATGGCTGCGACTTTTGCTGCTGTGACGCTGGCATCGCGAAACAGAAGGTCGACCTCCAACACGCGCAACACAGCGAGGTGAATGGCAGCGGCGCGCTGGTCGCCAAAATGATCGAGATAGGACATAGCGAAAGGGAAATCGAAAGAAAGAAGGAAAAGAGAGGAAGCCCGCCAAGAATGTTGAGCAGAGGGTTTTATCGTTCCTCCAAATGAAATAGGCGACGTGCGTTGGCTGTGGTCACTGCACTGATGTGCTCGGGCGTGCATTGGTACACCTCGGCCAGTTTTCCGATGATGTGAGGCAGGTGTGCGGGTTCGTTGCGCTTGCCTCGGTAGGGCGTGGGGGCGAGATAGGGTGCATCGGTTTCGAGCACGATGCGCTCCAAAGGTACGTGCGTCGCGAGGACCTCGGGAAGGCTGCTCTTCTTGAATGTGACCACCCCTCCAATGCCCAAGTAGAAACCTGGAAAATCGAGCAACTCTTGCGCTTCCTCGGCGGTGCCTCCAAAGCAGTGGAAAATGCCACCAGGGAGCGACTCCTTGAGAGGGCTGAGCACTTCGACCACTTCGGCATGTGCCGAGCGCGTATGAATCACCAGCGGAAGGCCAAAGCGGATGCTCCACTCGGCCTGGCGGCGAAACACCTTCATTTGCTCCTCGCGGCGCGAGGCGTCCCAATAGAGGTCTACGCCTACTTCGCCCACGGCGACAAAGGAGTGGTTGGGCACAGCAAGCATGCGCTCCATCTGATCGAGCAAAATGCTGGGGTCGGGAGGGAGCTCCGTGGGGTGCAATCCCAACATGGGACGGCACACTCGTGGCCATTCGTCGCACATGGCGAGCATGGGGCCTACGCTATTGGCGTCGATGTTGGGCAATAGGAGCGCTTCGGCACCTGCCGCGAGAGCGCGCTCCACGACTTCGGCACGGTCGGTGTCGAAGGCCTCGTCGTAGAGATGCGTGTGGGTATCGATGAAAGGGAGACTCATTTTTCGCGCTTCATCAAGGTTTCGGCATAATTCCATAAGGGAGTGGCGTCTACGCTGAGGCGAGGTAGGAGTTGGCGCGCCTGCTCAAAGTATTCGGCGATGCGAGCTTCGCAGCGTTCGGCCGCCTGGTGTTGGCGGAAAATGCCTGTGACACGTGCAATCTTCTCGTCTGCGGGAAGCTCTTTGGTATTGAGCAGGGCGAGAAAGGCCGTCTTCTCCTCCTCGTTCATATCGCGCATAGCTGCATGGACGAGGAAGGTCTTTTTGCCGCAGAGGATGTCGCCCCCGATGCGCTTGCCAAAGACGGCAGGGTCGCCAAAGGTGTCGAGCAGATCGTCTTGCAGTTGGAAAGCCAGCCCCACACGCTCGGCAAAGTCGTAGAGCAGGGCGCAATCTTCCGTAGGAGCTTCGGCCAGGAGCGCACCCATCTTGGCGGCACAGCCCAAAAGGACGGAAGTCTTGAGACGAATCATTTCGATATACTCAGCTTCGGTCACGTCGCTGCGCGTCTCGAAATTGACATCGTATTGCTGACCCTCGCAGATGAGTAGCGCGCTTTCGGTGAGCAGTTGTGCTGCCTCGTGCTGGCGAGGAAGCTGTGTGCAGGCCACAAGTCGGTAGGCCAAGAGCAGCATGGCATCGCCCGACAGCACAGCCGTGTTGTCGTCCCACTTTTTGTGTACCGTGGGGAGTCCTCGACGCACATCGGCGCGGTCCATGAGGTCGTCGTGCAAGAGCGTGTGGTTGTGATAGGTCTCGACGCCAAGCGCGGCATTCATGGCCTGCTGCCAATCCTCACGATAGAGGGAATAGGCCGTGAGGAGTAGCATGGGGCGCAAGCGTTTGCCGCCCATGGAAAGCACATATTGTATGGGTTCGTAGAGACCTTCGGGCTGCTGAGGATAAGAAAGGGCGGCGATGGCCGCTTCAATGTTGGAAAGCATAGGAAGTAGAAGGGATTAAATGGCTATCTCGCCCGAGCCGATACACACGCGGCCGTCGGGCGAATAGACCACGCCAAATTGTCCTGGGGCGATGCCTTGAATGGGGTCGCGACCATCGATGCGGAAGTCGCCAGCAGCAGTGCGCGTGAGCGTGCCCTCGCGCCAGCGATCGGTATGGCGCACCTTGAAAGTGATGGGAATTTCGCCCTCCTTGGGCCAGGGATCTCCCGTGATGAAATGAAAATCGGCCAGACGGAAGGAACGGCCATATTGCAAGAGATTGTCGTAGCCGTGCGACACGTAGAGAATGTTTTGCTCCAAGTCTTTCTTGACCACAAACCAAGGGCCGCCGCCCAAACCCAAGCCTTTGCGCTGGCCGATGGTGTGAAACCAATAGCCGCGGTGCGTGCCCACTTTCTTGCCACTCTCAAATTCTATCACATCGCCCTCGCGCTCGCCCAAGAAGCGGCGCACGAAGTCGCTGTAATTGATTTTGCCCAAGAAACAAATGCCCTGCGAATCCTTACGTTTGGCGGGCGCAAGGCGATGTTCGGTGGCGATGCGGCGCACTTCCTCCTTTTTCAAATGTCCGAGCGGAAGCATGATTTTATTGACCTGCTTGCGATCAAGTTGAGCCAAGAAGTCGGTTTGGTCCTTTACAGGGTCGGGAGCTGTGCCCAGCCACACGGGGTGGCTGCTCAGGTCGAGGCTTTCGCCCGATAGCGGATCGGAGAAATGCTCCTCGTCGCGAATGAGACGGGCATAGTGTCCTGTGCAAATGCGGTCGTAGGCGTGCCCCACTTTTTCCTCAAAGGCGCCAAACTTGATGAGGCGGTTGCACATCACATCGGGATTGGGCGTGAGGCCACGGCGCACGTGGTCCATAGTATAGCTCACCACACGCTCCCAGTATTCCTTTTGGAGGTCTACGACTTGGAGCGGGAGGCCATAGCGACGAGCGATGGCCTGGCAGAGTTCGAGATCTTCCTCGGCCGTACAGGTCAGTTCGTCGTCGCCGTCCATACCTATTTTTATGTAGAAAAGGTCGGGCTTTAGGCCGCGCTCCATGAGCAGATGCGTGGCCACGGCGCTGTCCACGCCACCCGAGAGCAGAAGGGCTATGTTCATAGTGGTTGTGTTAGAAAATGGAGCTGGGCTTAGGGCTGGCCCACCAGTTGGCGCACCTGCTGGGCACACTTTTCCATGAGCCATTTGGGGGTAGAGGTAGCTCCGCAGATGCCCACACTCTGTACTCCCTCGAACCATGCGGTTTCGAGTTGCTCGGGATCGTCTACGAGGTGGGATTTGGGATTGACCTTGCGGCAGGCTTCAAACAGCACACGGCCGTTGCTACTCTTGAGTCCTGAAACAAAAAGCACGACGTCGTGACGTTGCGCAAACTCTTGCACACCAGGCAAGCGGTTGCTCACGCGGCGGCAAATGGTGTCGTAGCACTTGAAAACGTAGGGTGCTTTGATGTGCTGCGTGAAGTAGTCGATAATCGTTTGGAAACCCTCGAGCGGTTTGGTCGTTTGCGAAAAGAGATAGGTGTTCCGATTTAGATCGACTTTGTCGATTTCGCTGATGTCGCTAATCACGATGGCTTCGCCTGCCGTTTGCCCCACGAGTCCCAGCACCTCAGCGTGCCCGTGCTTGCCGTAGATGACGATTTGCGGGTCGTCCATTTCGTAGTAGACCCGCGCGATGCGCTGTTGCAGATTGAGCACCACGGGGCAGGTCGCATCGACCAGTGTTATGCCGTTGCGGCGTGCTGTCTCGTAGGTCGAGGGCGGTTCGCCATGGGCGCGCAGGAGTACGCGTACGTTTCGGAGGGTGGCAAAGGTGTCGTGGTCAATGATGACAAGGCCACGTTCGCGCAAGCGTTCGCACTCGCGGCTGTTATGTACGATATCGCCCAGACAGTAAAGGATGTCGTGGCGAGAGAGCTCGTCCTCGGCTTTGCGAATGGCGGTGGTTACGCCAAAGCAAAAGCCTGAGCCCTCGTCGATTTCTATGTTTAGCATGTGTTCTGTGAGTGAAAAGGGGAGGAGATAAGGGAAGAAAAGTCGTTCTCGCCCTCGTTTGCATAGCGGTGCAGGGAAGCCCAAATTCTTCTTCCCACCTAGAAAATTCTTCTTCCCACGTAGGAAATCGAAGGAGGGCAAGTCCTGCCTGTCGCTCCTTTCGGAGGGAGAATCAAAGGCTCGGCCAACTCCTCCAAGTTGCGTTTTTTCTCGGCTAAGGTAGGTGGGGATCCCTTAGAAAGTATAGGCCAGTGCGCCCATGAGACTCGAGGTGGCCAAGTGTTGTCTTGACCAAGCCAAATTGAGTTTTAGTTTGTGGAAATTCAAGCCTGCGCCCACCGAAAGGCCTGCCCAGTGCGATTTGCCTGCCGTTTGCATCTCGTAGGCACGACGAAAGTGATAGCCCGCCGAGAGATAGAAAGAGGGCGAAAGGACAAGGTCGGCGCCCACGACCAAGTGGTTGAGGGCAAGACGACCAAAACCCAAGGCCTTGTCCGTAGGATTGTAGTACTGCTGCTTGTCCCAGCGCGTCAGGTCGATGAGCGTGAGGTGCAGGCGCAGTGGATTGTGCTCCAATCGGCGCGAAAATCCAACTTGCAGGCTGAAAGGCAAAGTCTCGGTGCGACGGTCGTAGGCTTTGATTTGAGCGCCCACGTTGCGTGCCACTATCGAAAAACTCGTGAGTTTGCCTTCGTCATAATAATTGAGGCCCAAATCGACCGCAAGAGCCGCTGCGCTGTAAAGCCCAAAGGAAGAGTAGAGCGTTTTGAAGCTCACCCCGCCTGCCCAATCCTGTGTGAGGAGGTAGCTGTAAGCCCCGCCCACGATGATGTCTTTGGGCGCAAAAGTTCCCAATTCTTGCCCCCATTCGTCGGTTTGTGTCATCGTGCCGTAGCCCATGTACTGGGCAAAGGCTGCTGCTGTGTGTCGCTCGCCCAACTCGTGGACATATTGCGCTCCCAGCCATTGTCCGCCATTGGGCAGCGTGGCAAAAGATAGTCCCATGGTGCCTGGGCGCACCACATTGATGAGCGCAGGATTGTGCAGCACGATGGCAGGATCGTCGTCGAGTGTGGCCACGTTTTCGCCGCCCAAAGCCGCCACGTGTGCCGAAGTGGGCTGCCGCAACACGGAGTAGGCGGTTGTGCTTTCCTGAGCTTGCAACTGGCAGGTGGCGAGGAGGAAGAGGACGAGCGTTAGTATTTTTTTCATCGTTCGGGGGAAAATAGTGGGACAAAGGTACTACTTATTTTATATTTTGGGCGTAATTTTGCCGTGAAAAGCGCGCGCCAGGCGGGGCATTGTCGCCCCTTCCTTTGGCTCGTATCTCCGCTTCTTCCGCTTCATCTCTTTATCAGAGCTTCGGCCAAGATTTTCCCCCGTGAGCCAATCGTTATTAGTATCTCAGGAATGGTGCGACCTCGTGTTCGAGGGGCGCAACAAGGCCTACGGCGCTTATGTGCTCCGCAAGGAAGCTGGGCGTCGCTATCGCTTTGTGGCGCTTATTTTGGCGGGCATCTTGCTGCTGATGGTGCTGGGAGTGGGGCTTTTGGCCTATGCCTTGTATCGCAAGGTCGATGGGGTGGGACAAGAGATAGAACAAGTGGTGAAGCTCAAACCGCTGGAAGCCAAAGAGGGCTTCGAGGTGAAACGCGTGTCGGCGGGTCGCCGAGCTGTGCAAGTCAATGTCGTAAAGGGCGGGAAGAATGTGGCGCCCGAGATTGTGGATCGCCGTGTCATTGCTGCCCCTATCGGGCTGGACGGACATAGCGATGCCCCCACCTTCGAGCCCGATGAATTGCGCGACCTCGATGTGCATCACAATGCCGACCGCACTGATTTGCCCATCGAAGGGGCACAACTTGTCAAGACCGAGACGGTCGAAGAGTTGCCCATTTTCCCTGGAGGTATCCCTGCGTTGATGAAATACCTTGAGCAGAGCGTGCTCTACAGTGGTGCTGCGCAGCGTCGCAAAGTCGAGGGCATGGTCGAAATTTCTTTTATCGTCGAAATCGACGGAACGCTCACGCATATCCAAATCGACAAATCGGCCGATGCCGCGTTGAACCGCGCTGTCCTAACGGCCGTGGAGCGTATGCCCAAATGGACGCCTGGTAAGAAAAATGGGCAGCCCAGTCCCGTCAAGGTGACACTGCCCGTGAACTTTGCGCTCAACTAATCTCGACAAACAACAAAACATTATACTCATGCAATCCATTCGCTTAGAACTCAACAACGCCACCTCCTTTCTCGCAGATGGCGCTCTCGAACAAGTAAAGGCTGCTGTGCCTGCCGCACAACAGGCCCTCGAACAGGGCACTTGCCTCGGCAACGACTTCTTGGGTTGGCTACACCTGCCTTCGAGCATCACCCCCGACTTCTTGAACCAAATCAAGGCTTGCGCGCAAACCCTGCGTGAGAACTGCGACACCATCGTCGTGGCAGGCATCGGCGGCTCGTACCTCGGTGCACGTGCCGTGATTGAGGCATTGGGCAACCAGTTTGAGTGGCTCACCAACGATGGTACAAACCCCATCATCCTCTTTGCTGGCAACAACATCGGCGAGGACTATCTCTTCGAACTGCAAGCTCACTTGCGCGGCCGTCGTTTTGGCGTCATCAATATTTCTAAGAGCGGTACCACGACTGAAACGGCCTTGGCCTTCCGCCTCTTGAAGAAGCAGTGCGAGGACGAGCGTGGCAAGGAAGTGGCACGCAAGGTCATCGTGGCCGTGACCGATGCCAAGCGTGGTGCTGCCCGCATCACAGCCGACCAAGAGGGCTATGCTTCCTTTATTATCCCCGACAACGTGGGCGGTCGCTTCTCGGTGCTCACGCCTGTGGGCTTGCTCCCCATCGCTTGTGCAGGCTTCGATATCGAAGCGCTCGTGCGCGGTGCGGCCGACATGGAACGCGAATGCCAGTCGGACGACAACATCTGCACGCAGTATGCCGCCGTGCGCAACGCCCTCTATCGTGCTGGTAAGAAGATAGAAATCCTCGTGAACTACCAACCCAAGCTCCACTACATGAACGAGTGGTGGAAGCAACTCTATGGCGAGAGTGAGGGCAAGGACGGCGTGGGCATCTTCCCCGCAGCTGTCGACTTCTCGACCGACCTCCACTCCATGGGGCAGTGGATTCAAGATGGCGAACGTACGATTTTTGAAACCGTGATTTCGGTCGAAAATCCTCGCCACACGCTCCTCTTCCCCCACGATGAGGAAAACCTCGACGGCCTGAACTTCTTGGCGGGCAAGCGCGTGGACGAGGTGAACAAAATGGCCGAACTCGGCACACTCTTGGCGCACGTGGACGGTGGAGTGCCCAATATGCGCGTCGTGATGCCCGAACTCAATGAGTACTACCTTGGTCAGCTCATCTACTTTTTCGAGCGTGCTTGCGGCGTGAGCGGTTTGCTGCTCGGCATCAACCCCTTCGACCAGCCTGGAGTTGAAGCCTACAAGAAGAATATGTTTGCCCTGCTCGGTAAACCTGGTTTTGAAAAAGAAACCGAAGCCATCAAGGCACGCCTATAAACGATTTTTTGCTCAGTCTTACCACGAATGGTGTGTGGAGTTCCTTGCTTTTTGCAACGGTGTGGCCATCCTCTCCGGTCCCACTGCCCAATTGCAAAAGGAGAGAGTGCTCAACGACACGCCATTCGTGGTCGTTTTATCTTCGAAATCCTTACTTGATTTATGCTGAATTTATCTGCCCTCTTTGCTTCCTATTGGAATTCCTTGCCTACACAGGCACAGGCTGCTCGTGCAGCGGGTTGGGAGCTCTCACTGCCTTTCCTGCCTATCAAGGCTGTGCTGTTTGATATGGATGGGGTGCTTTTTGACTCCATGCCCCTCCATGCCGAATCGTGGGCAAGCACCTGCCGGGCAGTAGGATGGGTCATGAGCGAAGAGGAGGTCTATATGAACGAAGGGCGCACGGCTCATTCGACCATCAATATGCTCACGCAACGGCAATTTGGCCGTGATACTCATGCCGAGGAAGTGGCGCACATTTACGCGCTGAAGTGTGAGCGTTTCAACCGGCATCCCGAAGCACCCAAAATGCCGGGTGCCAACGAAGTGTTGCAGGTGGTGAAGCAGGCGGGCAAAAGTATTGTCGTCGTAACGGGAAGTGGACAAGCCAGTCTGTTGGAGCGATTGACGAGTCACTATCCTGGATTTTTCGATCCCGCTCGTGTGGTTTCGTCCAAAGATGTACAGCACGGTAAGCCCCATCCTGAGCCCTACCTCATGGGGTTGGAAAAAGCGGGCCACTTGCATCCTTGGGAAGCTATCGTGGTAGAGAATGCGCCGCTGGGAGTGCGCGCGGCGGTGGCGGCAGGCTGCTTTACAATAGCCGTCAATACAGGGCCACTTGCTCCTTCGGTGTTGGCCGATGAGGGAGCGCACCTTGTGCTTTCCTCTATGCACGAATTGGCCGAAGTACTTCCCACTTTGCTTCACCCCTAAATGCCTCGTACTTATGCTTCACAGCATCGCTCTCACCTTTTTGCGTGGTATCACGCAGGGGCAAGCGCTGGAGTTGTTGCGACACCTGCCCTCGATACAGCTACTTTTTGATAGTCCCGATGAGGCTTTGTCGGAACTTCATCCGCAGGCGCGCTTGCGCATTTCTGCGGCACTTCGGGAGCACCGCAGCGAAGCTTTGGAACGTGCAGCAGCCGAAGTGGAATTTTGTGAGCGTCATGGCATAGCGGTGCTTCCCATCACTTCGGCGGCCTATCCGCAGCGTTTGGCCGAATGTCCCGATGCACCGGCAGTGCTCTACTATCGGGGCACGGCATGTTGGGATGTGCAGCATGTTCTCTCTATCGTGGGTACTCGTCGCATCACGCCCTATGGCAAGGATATTTGCCAGCAGTTGGTGGGCGAGTTGGCGCAACGGCTTCCCGATGTGCTCATTGTGAGTGGTCTGGCCTATGGAGTAGATGTGCATGCCCATCGCGCTTGTTTGGCACATGGCGTGTCTACGGTGGGGGTGCTTGCGCATGGCTTGGATCAGATCTATCCCAGTAGTCATCGCGAAACAGCCAAGGCCATGCTCAATAACGGAGGCTTGCTCACGGAATATGCCAGAGGCACTCGCCCTTTGGCGGGACATTTTGTGCGGCGTAATCGTATCGTGGCAGGTCTTTCCGATGCGACGATTGTTGTGGAAAGTGCCGATAAGGGAGGTGCGCTCATCACGGCACGCCTTGCGAGCGACTATCATCGCCTTGTTGCGGCTTTTCCTGGACGAGTTGGCGACCCTTACAGCGTGGGCTGCAACCGATTGATTCGCGAGCAGAATGCTGCGTTAATTACTTCGGCGGCCGACTTGCTTGACGTCTTGGGTTGGGCTTCGCCTGCAACCACGACTCCTGCAGTTCAGCTCGATTTGTTTCCGACGCTCAATGCTGAGCAACAGCGCGTGGTCGATGCCTTGCGCGCTACCGATGGGCTGAGTGTGGCGCAATTGTGTGTTCGTACTAATTTGGAACAGAGTGTACTCCATGCTCAGTTGTTTGAATTGGAAATGTCGGGTGTGGTGCAACTCTTGGCAGGTGGTTTGTATCGTTTGCTTCCTCAGGTGCATCCTTGAATGTGCGTGATGTGTTGATGCGATGAGTGTTGGACAGGCTTTGAGAAGGAGAGCCGAGAATCCAGAAGGGATAAAGAGGAGCAGGCTTGCTCAAAGAAATACAAGAGGCAGTGTCGAGCATTTCGACACTGCCTCTTGCGTGGGCATAGAAACTATTTGGGGAGGGTGTTTACTCGGCGACCACGCGCTGATATTGTTGCAACAACCACGCGCTCTGTTCTTCGCGTGTGAGCTGTGAATTGTCGAGTACGAGAGCATCGTCGGCTTGACGAAGTGGGTTGAGTGCACGGTGCGAGTCGATATAATCGCGCTCCTCCACGTTTTTCAGGATTTCTTCGTAGCTCGCAGGCATTCCTTTGGCTTGCAACTCGTCGTAGCGACGCTGGGCGCGCACGGAAGCCGAAGCTGTTACGAAAATCTTGAGTTCAGCATCGGGAAATACGGCCGTACCGATATCTCTTCCGTCCATCACGATTCCTTTTTGCTGGCCCATCTGCTGTTGGAGGAGGGTCATGGCGTGGCGCACGCAGGGAAGTGCTGCAACAGGGCTTACATGTTGGCTCACTTCGATGCTACGTATGGCTTGCTCGATGCACTCATCTCCCAAATAGGTGAGGGGCAAATGAGTGTCGGGATCCAAGCGGAAGTTTACATGAATGTTTGGGAGTTGGCGCTCGAGAGCTTCCTCTTTGATGCTGCCGTCGGGCAGAAAAAGCTCGTTGCGTAGGGCATAGAGCGTGACGGCACGATACATGGCACCGCTGTCTACGTAGATATATCCAATCTGTTGAGCCAGTTGCTTGGCCATCGTGCTTTTTCCACAAGAGCTGTGGCCGTCGATGGCGATGACGATTTTTTTCATGGGGATGGTGCTGAAAGTAAAAGAAGATGAGAGCACAAAAATATCACTACTTGCCTCGCATCGTGATGAGGGGAACGATCATTTCTTCCATCGATATGCCTCCGTGTTGGAAGGTGTCGCGATAGTATTGCACGTAGTGGTTGTAGTTGTTGGGATAGGCAAAGAAATGTGTGCCGAGTGCGAAAATGTAGGTGGTAGAGAGATTGGGTGCTGGGAGTAGGAGGCGGCGAGGTTCTTTGACTTCGTAAACCTCCTTGGCTGCATAGCTCAGATTTTTTCCCAGTTTGTAGCGCAAATTGGTATTGACATTGCGGTCGCCTACAACCTTGGTAGGTTCGTCTACGCGGATAGAGCCATGGTCGGTGGTCAGAATAATGTCGGCACCTGACTGCGCCAAGCGTTTGAAAAGTTCACGCACCGCTGTATGGCGAAACCAAGAGAGCGTGATGCTGCGATAGGCAGCTTCATTGGAGGCCAATTCGCGAACCATGCGACTTTCAGTGCGGGCGTGGGAGAGAATGTCGATGAAATTGATGACGAGGACATTTAGCTCGTACTGCGCGAGTGTTCCAAAATTGTGAAGTAGCTTTTCGACTGCTTGAGAATCGTTGAGCTTGTGGTAAGAATAGCTTTCGCGACGACGGTAGCGCGCTAAGAGTTGTCCGATGAGGGCTTCCTCGTTTTGGTTCTTGCTTTCGTCCTCGTCCTCCTCCACCCATAATTCGGGGTATCGCTCCTTGATGTGTAGCGGCATGAGTCCAGAGAGCAAGGCATTGCGTGCATATTGCGTGGCGGTAGGGAGAATGCCGTAGTAGAGATTTTCGTCGATATCGAAGTCGTCGGCCAGCGCTTCCGAGAGCACACGCCACTGATCGTAGCGAAAATTGTCCATCACGAGCAAAACTACGCGACGCCCTTCGCTGAGGCGTGGAAAGACGGTGTGTCGCAGCACTTCGTGGCTCAACAGCGGACGCCCTTCTGCATCGGGTTGTCCTATCCACTGTTCATAGTGCTTACGGATGAACTTGGCAAATTGTTGATTGGCCTCGCTCTTTTGCATGCGTAGCATTTCGCTCATTGCAGGGTCGGCCGCATCGGCCAGCTGTAGCTCCCAATGTACAAGTCGTCGGTAGAGCTCTTTCCAGGCTTCGGCATCGCGGGTTTCGTCGATTTGTAGCGAAAGTTGTGCAAAGGCCTGTCGATAGTTTGTTTCGGTTTGCTCTTGAACGATGTCGCGCTGGTGCAAATTTTTCTTGAGGGTGAGCAAAATCTGCATCGGATTGACGGGTTTCAAGAGGTAGTCGGCAATTTTGGCTCCGATGGCTTGGTCCATCAAATCCTCGGCTTCGTTTTTGGTCACCATAACCACGGGTAACGTGGGTTGCAAATCCTTAATAGCACTCAAAGTTTCTAGTCCCGAAAGCCCTGGCATATTCTCGTCGAGCAGCACAAGGTCGAAGGTTTGTGATTGACACAATTCAATCGCATCGCGGCCGTTGGTCGCGGTGCTCACTTCGTAGTCGCGCTTTTCGAGAAAAAGGCAGTGGGGGCGGAGCAGGTCGATTTCATCGTCGACCCAAAGGAGGCGAGCTATCATGGCGGTGGAGAATTTGTGGAAGACAAAGGTAGCGTTTTCCTCAGAAATGAGCAAGAACAGCAAGAATGCAAAAAAAAAGAAGTCTTCTCACCGAATGGTAAGAAGACTTCTGTGTGAGTGGGCGCTGACGGATTCGAACCGCCGACCCTCTGCTTGTAAGGCAGACGCTCTGAACCAGCTGAGCTAAGCGCCCTCACGATGTTTCACCCTGCAACTGAGAGATAGGAGTTTGGAAGTGGGCGCTGACGGATTCGAACCGCCGACCCTCTGCTTGTAAGGCAGACGCTCTGAACCAGCTGAGCTAAGCGCCCTTGCTCTCAATTGCGATGCAAAGGTAGGTACTTTTTCTGAAACCTCCAAGAACCACGCATACTTTTTTTGAAAAACGGCCCGATTTTCTGTTTCGTGGAGTTTGAAATACCCAGAAATGCTAAGTCGAACGAGCGTTTCTTTGTGTGATTGCAGGATTTGGAAGGAATAGTAAGGTCTTGAGGAAAGGGAGAAAAATATGGAGGATGCGGTGCTAAAATCGTGAAGACGTACGAAGAAATAGCGATAAACAGAGAGCGTACCGATATTATTGTGTACCTTTGCTTGGGCTTAGAAAGGCGAGAACAGCGTGTGAGGGGACTTGTGGCAGAGGCTATAGTTCATAGCTCCTACGGGAGGAAGCACACCGAAGCAGAAGTAAGAGTCTTTCGGCCTTTTACATTACATATATGGTTTGATTATGATCAATATCTCCAATATCCATAAGCGTTTTGGACAACTTGAAGTGCTGCGCGGCATTGATTTGAGCATAGAAAAGGGCGAGATTGTGAGCATCGTGGGGCCTTCGGGGGCGGGGAAGACCACCCTTCTACAGGTGATGGGCACCTTGCTGCGTCCCGATGCCGGACAGTTGAGCATTGCTGGTACCGATGTGACCCGCTTGGGGACTTCGGCGCTTTCCAGATTTCGCAACGAACACATTGGCTTTGTCTTTCAGTTTCATCAGCTCCTTCCTGAATTTACGGCCGAAGAGAACGTGATGATTCCCGCGCTTATCGCTCGCAAGCGCAACTCCGTGGCACGCGAGCGTGCTTTAGAACTGCTCGATTATATGGGCCTCTCTGAGCGTGCTCAGCACAAACCAGCGGCACTCTCGGGAGGCGAAAAGCAACGAGTGGCAGTGGCTCGTGCGCTGATGAACCAACCCGACATCATTTTTGCCGATGAGCCCACGGGAGCGCTCGATACTCGCAATCGTAGTGAATTGCACGACCTCTTTTTTCGTTTGCGTGAGGATTTGGGACAAACTTTCGTTATTGTCACGCACGACGAAGAACTCTCTCGCCTCACCGATCGCTGCATTCACCTTATTGATGGACAAATAGATGCTTCTTTATGATTAGACTTGGTGCTTTCAATCGACTTCAAATCACTCGCTTCACAGACCACGGCGCCTATGTCGATGGTGGAGAGGTGGGCGAAATACTCATGCCCAAGGCCTATGTGGAGCAAGCTATGCGTCCAGGCGATGTGCTCGAGCTCTTTGTCTATCTCGACCAGCAAGAACGCCTTGTCGCTACTCCCGAACAGCCTTTGGCGCAAGTCGGCGACTTTGCCTATTTGGAAGTGGCTTGGGTCAATGAATATGGTGCTTTCCTCAATTGGGGCGTGATGAAGGACCTTTTTGTTCCTTTCCGTCAGCAAAAACGCTCTATGGAAGTAGGGGAGAGCTACATCGTTTATGTTTACATCGACGAAGAAACCTCGCGCATTGCTGCTACGGCCAAGGTGGAGCGATACATAGAACCCGCCCGCCTGACTCAATATCATCGTGGGCAGGAAGTAGACCTCTTGGTGTGGCAGCGTACGGAGCTGGGATTGAAAGTCATTGTAGACAATAGGTATGCCGGCCTCATTTACAACGATGCACTCTATGGTACAGAGCCACGCACCGGCGAGCGTCTGAGAGGAACTGTGGTGACGGTGCGTTCCGATGGGCGTATCGACGTGTCGCTGCAACGCATAGGGAAAGGGCGCTTTCGAGATTTTGCCGAGCAGTTGCGCGAGGAGCTGCGTGAAGCCGGAGGTTATCTGCCCTACACCGACCGTTCGGAAGCCGAGGACATTGCTGAGCGTTTTGCAGTGTCGAAAAAAACTTTTAAGCGAGCGGTGGGCACGTTGTATCGTCAGCGCGAAATCCTCTTGGAAGACAAAGGCATTCGGCTGAAAAAATGATGCACCTTTTGAGGAGGAGGCCTCTTTGTGCACCAGAGAGGGCACAAGCTTAGATTCCTCCTTCTTGATCAGAAAATGTGATTTTGAAGCAAGCCGTATTTTAGTACAATAAAGCAAACGCAGGGTGAGCGCCCTGCGTTTGCTTTTTTTCTTCCTTCAAGGGTACATAAAAATGGGAATGCCTCGTCTCCCGACGAAACATTCCCTCACAGAACTTATATAGAGATGAAAAAACGATTCTTTTGGCCAGTGTATTCAAAACTAAGGAGTTTTGAAACACGCTCTGAATCCATTTCAGCGCGAAGATAGAAATAAAAATCGAATATACCAATTTTTTTATGCAGAAAAACATTGCCCTAAATTAAAAAATGAAAGCTAAAACGTGAGAGTCGCTTCGGCGTGAGATAAGGAAAAAGCGAACAATAGCGAGACGCGGAAATCGGGTGGGGAATGTCGCTGCATTGGGAGTCTTTTTCTCTCACTCGCTTTTGTAGCTCAGATTTGTCCTCCTACTATAGAGGGTGTTTTTTGCTTCCACTGCTTCCATCTTGTTGTTAATGTGTTGATTTTTAGTGAGGTGAGGTGTGGAGGCAACATGGATTTTACTTCCATTCTCTTTTTATTTTACCTTCATTTTTGTGGAGGTGAGGTGGGGTTTGAATACACTTCTTAGTCGGTTGTTATTCAATGGTTTATAGCTCATGTGGAGGATGTGGAAGCAAAATACAAGTGCAATAAGGAGTAACGCGCGTACGCGCGCGAGAGAAATGGGGGGGAGAAATGCTTTGAGACTGCGGCGAGAGGTGGAACGATTGTTTCAGTTCCCCTTCTTGAGAAGAGGAACGATTAAAGTGGGAACAATTCTTACGGGAGTGGGAAGGAGAAAATCCTACGTGGGAAGCAAAAAAATCTACGACGCAGCTAAAAAAACGCGGCTTCGTAGAGAGAAAGAGAAAACGAGACTTCCGTGGCGTTTTGCAGGAGCGGAGAAAAGTTGAGAGCGCTTGAAAGAAAAAAGAGGGTGGGAGCTTGAAGAGCAGGCAAAGCAAGGAGGTAAAAGGCAAGGAGCTTTGCGAGGTCCTGAGAGGGCAGGAGAAAGTGCTTGTTGGTGAAAAAATGTTGTTTTTTATTTGGCGCTTAACAACTTATGGCTTACTTTTGTGTTTGAATCAAGTAAGTATAAAAAAGAAGGCGAGTTGCCCCGCCTTAATAGTAAACACAACGGAATAATCCTTATTGTGAATTGCTTACCTCATTAATATGGTGCAAAGATAGGTATAATCTTTGTTCACGCAAAGAAATTTGACAAAAAATGAAAGAAAAGAAGATTTTAGGTTTGGATTTGGGCACCAACAGCATAGGTTGGGCGCTGGTCAAGGAGTATGGCGAGGGAGAAAAACGCGATATTGCTTTGGGAAGCCGCATTATCCCGATTACGCAAGATGAACTGAGCGATTTTGACAAGGGCGTAACGAACAGCGCGGCCAAAGAGCGTCGCGGCAAGCGTATGATGCGTCGGCTCACGGCACGCCGCCAGCAACGTCGTGAGCGTTTGTTGCGGGTGTTGCACGTGCTGGGATTCTTGCCCCAACACTTTGATCAGGCTTTGGGCTGGAACAAACAGGATACGGCTCGATATGCCAAATTGGATAGCGAGAACGAGGTGCGTTTGCCTTGGACAAAAAATGCTGCCGATGAATCTCTTTTTCTTTTTGAGGAGAGTTTCAAGGAAATGTTGGCCGACTTTGCCCGTCGTCAACCCGAATGGTTGGCGATGCATAAAGTTCCTGCCGACTGGACACTCTATTATCTGCGCACGAAAGCACTTAAACAGGCTGTGACACGTGAAGAGTTGGCTTGGATACTGCTCAGTTTCAATCAGAAGAGAGGGTATCAGATGGCTCGTGGCGAAGAGGAGGAAGAAAACGAAACGAAGCAGTCGGAATATGTAGAAACCAGAGTGGTGCGTGTGGAAGAAGACGAGGGAGAGAAGAAGGGAAAGAAATCTTGGTTCTCGCTGCATTTGGAAAATGGCTTGGTGTATCGTCGAGAAAGCGAAACGTCGCTGGCACACATGGAGGGCAAAGTGTTGCAGCTCATCGTGACGCGCGAATATGAGAAGGACGGCAAGACCCCTAAGCGCAACAAATATGGCGACGAAAAGGTGTCGATACGTGCTCCCAAAGAGGACGACTGGACATTGCGCAAGAAGCGCACAGAGCATTTGCTGGCTGCGAGTGGACTCACCGTGGGACAGTACATCTACCAGCATTTGCTCGAAAAGCCTCAAGAGAAGGTGCGTGGAGAGTACGTGCACACCATAGATCGACATTACTACAAAAGCGAGTTGAAGGCGATTCTTGTGGAGCAAATGAAGCACCATCCTGAACTTACGGATGGCAAAATGTTGGAGGCCTGTGTGCGAGAGCTATATGCGAGAAACGAGTCGCATCGTGAGAACTTGCTGACCAAGGACTTCGTGCGCCTGTTCATTGACGATATTTTGTTCTATCAGCGGCCACTAAGTAGCAAGAAAGCCTATGTGGACGATTGTCCACTGGAGAAGCGCACCTTCTACAATCGCCAAACGGGCGAAAAGGAGACGCAGCCCTTGAAATGCGTGCCCAGATCCAATCCGTTCTATCAGGAATATCGCATCTGGCAGTGGATCAGTAATTTGCATCTTTACGATCGCGAAACGGATACGGACGTGACAGCCACTTACCTGCCCGATGAGGCAGCCCGCGAGGAACTGTACGAGTGGCTCTCGGTGCGTAAGAATGTGGACCAAAAGACCTTGCTCAAGGACTTCTTTGGAATCAAGAAGCCCAAGGGCAAGGAGGTGCCTTTCCCTGTGCGCTGGAATGATGTCGAGGATAGGATTTTTCCTGCTGGCGAAACGCGTGCCGATATGTTGGCAGCCTTGAAAAAAGCAGGCGTAGCGGCCAGTTTCTTGTCGGATGCACAGGTGGAGTATCGGCTTTGGCACTTGCTCTATTCGGTGACGGAACGCGGTGAGTTGGAACGTGCATTGCAGAAATGGAATATGGGCGAAGAGTTCGTGCAAGCTTTTCTCCGTGTGAAACCTTTTGAGAGCAGCTACGGAGCTTATAGTGAAAAAGCGATTAAGAAGTTCCTACCCATTATGCGATGCGGAAAGTATTGGAAGGCCGAGGAGGTGTGCGAAGAGGTGCGCTTGCGCTTGGAACGCATACAATCAGGACAGGAAGACCCGAAGCTCTTGGAGCGAATGTCCAAAGAAAGAAGTCTTCCTCAAACCATCGAAGCGTGTCGTGCCCTTCCACAGTGGCTTTCCAGCTATCTTATTTATGGACGCCACAGCGAAATAGACGATGCGAAACGCTGGGATTCGCCCGATGATATGTTGCGCTACATTCGTAGCATTCGCCACAACTCATTGCGCAATCCTATCGTGGAAAAAGTAGTGCTTGAAACGCTACGTGTGGTACACGACATTTGGAAGCAGGAGGGGAAAATTGATGAAATCCACCTGGAGATGGGGCGCGAACTGAAAAAGTCGGCCAAGGAACGCAAGAAGTGGATGGAGCGACAATTTAAGAACGAAGCCACCAATATGAGATTGCGCAAACTCTTGGAAGAGTTGGCCGCCAACAACGACGGCTTGCTGCGTTGTGAAAAGGTGCGCTCCTATTCTCCCAGCCAGCTGGATATTTTGCAAATTTACGAGGAGGGAGCGCTGGCTCGTCTTGATGAAAAGGACAAGGATTTCGAGTATATCTCTAAGGTTTCTCAACAGGCCGATCCCACTCCTGCCGACTTGCAACGCTACCGCTTGTGGCTCGAACAGAAGTATCGTTCGCCCTATACGGGAAAGATGATTTCGCTCACCCAGCTGTTTACGGAGAAGTATGAAGTGGAACACGTCATTCCTCAATCTCGTTATTTCGACAACTCACTCAGTAACAAAGTGATCTGTGAGACCGAAATCAACAGGAAAAAGGGGGATATGCTGGCCTATGAATTCATCAGAGATCACGGCGGTAGCATGCACGAAACGAGCCAAGGCTCCGTCAAGGTGCTCACTATGGATGAATACGAGCAATTCGTAAAAGGAACGTTTGCAGGAGATACCTTGAAGAGCAAACGCATGAATTTGTTGCGTGATGCGATTCCCGAGGAGTTTGGGAAGAGCCAACTCAACAATACTCGCTACATTGCCCGACTCATTATGTTTGCACTTTCTGCAATTGTCAGAGAGCAGGAAGAGAAAGAAGCGGTGTCTAAACATCTCATCGTGTGCACAGGGAGAGTGACCGATCGTCTCAAAAAGGACTGGGGAATGCACGATGTGTGGAACCACCTTGTGGCTCCACGCTTTGAACGTTTGAACCATGTGACAGGAAGTCAGGACTTTGGCCATTGGGACAATAAGGAAGGCAAGCGTGTGTTCCAAACGAATGTGCCCGCTAATTTGCAACGAGGCTACCAAAAGAAACGCATCGACCATCGCCACCATGCTATGGATGCGTTGATTATAGCCTGTACTACGCGTTCCATGATCAACTTTGTGAACAACCACAATGCGAGCGATCGTCACGAACGCGAGCAGTGGCGTCGAGTTTTGTGTAAGCGAAGCCACATTGTCTATAAGCCTTGGGAAACCTTTACTCAAGATGCTCTTGCAGCACTGAGCAAAGTTGTGGTGACTTTCAAACAGAACAAACGTATTCTGACCAGCACCAGCAATCGCTATGAGCATTACGACGAAGAGGGAAAGAAACAACTTGTGCATCAAGACACAAAAGGTTTGCTTTCTATACGTCGTTCGCTGCACAAAGATACCGTGTACGGCCGTGTGAATCTTCACTACAAAGCATTCGTTCCACTCAAGAACGCTTTGGAATTGGTGATGCTTCACCCTGACCGCATTGTCAATGAAGAGTTCCGTGCTTACCTCCTTTCGCTCATAGGGCGTGGAGCTAGTGTGAAGGAGTTGAAAGCTCATTTTGTTGAGCAGGATTCTTGTTGGAACAATCAAGATGTATCGAAGGTCGAGGTTTGGAAATGGAGCGAAGAAGAAGAGCCGATGGTGGCAACGCGCAAAGCTCTCTCTCCTGATGTGAAAATCGGAGACATTACGGACACGGGTATCCAAAAGATTCTCAACAACTATCTGAAAGCAAAGCAAGGGAATGCGAACCTGGCTTTTTCGCCCGAAGGAATTGCCGAGCTCAACGAGAATATCGAGCAATACAATGATGGCCGTCCTCACCTACCCATTAAGAAAGTGCGTATCGCCGACAAATTAGGGGAAAAATACCAGGTAGGTCAGCGTGGAAATCGCAAACAAAAATGGGTCGTAACGGACAAAGGAACGAATCTCTTCTTTGCGATTTATGTGGACGAGAAGGGCAAACGAAGCTACGCCACTCCCACGCTACGCGATGTCATAGAGCGATTGAAACAAGGACTTCCCGCTGTCAATCCGACAGATGAGAAGGGCAGAAAGCTACTTTTCACCTTGTCGCCCTATGATTTGGTGTATGTACCCACCGCAGAGCAGATGGAACAACCTGTAGAAATAGAAGACTTGCAGCCTGAACGAATTTTTGTGATGCGCAAAGCAACGGGGAATCGTTGTTATTTCTTGCTTCAATCCATCGCCAAGGTTCTATACAAAGGAGTAGAGTTCGGCTCGAGCGATTTGGTCGAATCTTTCGTTGCGATTCAGCCCGATCCTGCCGAGGCCTCCTATAAGCCTGCTATCAAAGAGGTTTGTTGGAAGCTCGAGGTGGATCGACTAGGTCGCATCACTCGCATCGTTCGATAAATCACGCTTCTTGCCATGATTAAGCGTACTCTCTTTTTTGGCAATCCTGCTCATCTCTCCCTTCGACTCGAACAATTGGTCATCAAGCGTTCGGTCGAAGGGGAGGAGGAGCAAATCACGCGGCCCATTGAGGATATTGGCGTTCTGGTGCTTGAACATCCTCAAATCACCTTGACGCATGCCCTATTGGCACGTTTGTTGGAAAACAATGTGGCTGTGATAAGCTGTGATACTAAGCACATGCCCACGGGATTGCTGATGCCGCTATCTGGCAATACATTACAAGCCGAGCGATTTCGGCAACAGGTAGAAGCTTCGCTTCCTCTGAAGAAACAACTATGGCAACAAACGATTAGTCGAAAAATTGCGAATCAAGCAGCCGTGCTCCGAGAGATGACCTCGGTCGAAACTCGCTGCATGGAGGTTTGGGCAACACAAGTACGTAGCGGCGATGCCGACAATCTTGAAGCCCGTGCTGCCGCCTACTATTGGCGCAATCTATTTTCTCAAGAGTATGAGGATTTTGTGCGAGGGCGTTTTGAAGACCCTCCCAACAATCTTCTCAACTATGGCTACGCCATTTTACGAGCCATTATTGCTCGCGCTTTGGTAGCCAGTGGCTTGCTTCCTACCTTGGGTATTCATCATCACAATCGCTACAATGCCTATTGCTTGGCCGACGATATGATCGAACCCTATCGTCCTTATCTCGATAAACTGGTTGTATCGCTCATTCGTTCTGGTACCGACGTGAGCAAGCTTACGACAGAGCTCAAGGCTCACCTGCTACAGCTCCCTACGCTTGATGTATGTATAGATGGAAAGCGTAGTCCATTGATGATAGCTGCTACGCTCACCACCGCTTCGCTTCAACGCTGTTTTGCGGGAGAGTCGCGTCGTTTGATTTATCCCGAAATGTAAATGCTCTTTGCAATCCCATTATGGGTACGTGAGCATGGGCCTTGAGCTTATGTGGAGTGCAGATTTGTGTCCTTTCTCCAAAATACAATAGATATGGAACGCCTCAATGAGTATCGCATTATGTGGATTTTAGTGTTTTTCGATTTGCCCACTGAAACGAAGAAGCAGCGCAAAGCAGCCAGCGCCTTTCGCAAGAGTTTGCTGGCCGATGGTTTCAATATGTTCCAATATTCGGTCTATGTGCGGCACTGTGCCAGCGTGGAAAATGCCGAGGTGCATCGGCGTCGTGTGCGCGGTTTGCTCCCTCCCGAAGGGCAAGTATGCCAGCTCTGCATCACCGATAAGCAATTTGGAGCGATAGAGCTGTTTCAGGCAGCGAAAGAGGAAAAGCCACAAACGGGTGCCATACAATTGGAACTCTTTTAGAGCAGTGATTTCAAAAAACTCCGTGACGTTGATTGCACAAAAATCCTTCTGTCTCAAATCTACCAACTCACTTTTCTCGACGACAAGAAAAAGTAGGAAGATTTGAGACAGAAGGATTTTTGTGCAGAAGAGATGGACTATCTACACCCGTTTGAATGCTGTAAAAAGAGATTTTTCCCTCAGAATGGAGCTAAAAAACGTGATATAAAAATGGTGTGTGCGTGGGCATCTTTTTTAGTCGTGCGGAGCAAGCGAGAGCAGAGCGATGCGCTGTGTCGCTGGAGTGACAGCGCAGCGGTGGGCGATGGTATGGCCCACGAGCCAAACGATACCAATGTCATCGCACACGGCCCAACATTCTTGGCGCTCCAAGCGAGAGAGATGGCGGTCGGCCAGGTAATCATTGACCAAACGACTTCCTTTAGGCAAGCCATAGGGTCGAAAGCGTTCGCCATTTTGTAAGTGCCGCACATGGAGTTTTCCTACGAGAGTATCGCTATCTACGGTGGCAAGATTCGGAGAGCGAGCAGGGCGAAATTCAGGAGTTCGACGCTCCTGCGTTATCTGTAACTGCGGTGAGGGAAGGCTTTGTTTGTTCTTGATTTCTAAGCCTTGTGCGGATACGCAGGCCGTATGTGAAGGGCTATGGAAAATGGCCCCCGTGCGCGCCGTAAGGATTTTCTCAACCTGAGCTGCATCAAATCCCAAAGGAGAGAGCTGCTCAAATAGGTAGGTACGTCCTAAATTTCCTGTTTCGCGGATGTGGGAAAGAGGATAGGTGGATTTGTTTGCTGAGCGCAGGGGAGAAAACCGCTTTTCAAGTTGTTCGAGCCCCAACTGATATACCTCATATTGGGCTTGTAGTCGATCTATCGTGACAGTAAGTGTTAGGTCGATGCTGGGATTGAGTGTGCGGAGAAGAGGCAGCACTTGATGACGCAAGGCATTGCGACGAAAATGCGTGTCGATATTGCTCGAATCGTTGCAAAAGCCTTCTCCGCGCTCTTGAAGGTAGTCGAGGATTTCTTGGCGTGTGGAGTGGAGGAGAGGACGCAATATGCTTTGTCCATTGTCGACCTCCATTCCCGTAAGACCTCGCAAGCCTGTGCCACGCAGCAGGTTGAGCAGGAACGTTTCTACGTTGTCGTCGGCATGATGTCCTACAGCTACGGGCCGTTCTTTTTCGGAAAACCAAGCATAGCGGAGTCGACGAGCCGCCATCTCGATGCTTTCACCTCTTGTCGTGGCTTCTTCTTGCGTTGCAAAACGGCGCACTTCTAAAGGAACCTCGTATCGTTGACAGAGTTGTCGCACAAAGTGTTCGTCCCTTTCACTCTCAGCTCCTCTTAGCTGAAAGTTACAGTGTAGTGCGTGGCAAGCAACACCGAGTTCGCGTAGCGCCAACAAGAGAGCCACAGAATCTGCCCCTCCGCTCAGGGCGCAATAAAGCCCTTTGGCACGCGCCTCTTCCAAGTGAGGAGCGAGCAAAAGAGCTATTGATGTGAGAAAAGGAGAAAGCTTGGACATAAAATATACCAGGCAAATGACGCAGCAAATCGTCTGCTAATAAGATACGTTGCAAGGAAAACCTAAAGCCTCCACACGTGCTCCTATGGCATCGAGCACCTCGGGACGAGCTTTCTGCAAGCCTTTGGCAGGAGTGTCGCGATCGATGGTGTATATGTACACCTGTTCCGGAGCGATGCGTACCAAAGCATCGAGCCATGGTTTTAGGTGAGCTTCGGTTGTGTTATCCAGCAAGTTTCCCCCGTATTCTCCGGTCAGAAACATCGTTTGTATTTGAACTTTGCCTTCAAAAGCAGCAAATCGCTCTATCATTTTTTCTACATCGTAGCGCAACACAGGACGATCTACGATGTCAATAAACGAGGGGTCTACGGTGTCGAGTTTTAGGATGTTGTTGTCCACACGAAGCAACGCTTGGCGTATGGCTGGCCGATGAGCGTAGGTTGCATTGCTCAGCACGCTGACTTTGGCTGCTGGGAAATAATGATCGCGCAGGGCCAGCGTATCGTCTATGATACCCGGAAAATCCGGGTGCATCGTAGGTTCACCATTTCCTGCGAAGGTAATTACATCTGGTCCCCGCCCCTCTTGTTGCATCTGTTGCAGCGTGCATTCCAACTCTTCGGCCACGGCCGCTCGAGTGGGGATTTTGCTGCTGGGTTTGCGCTCATCATTATAGCCGCATTCGCAATAGATACAGTCGAAAGTACACAGTTTTCCATCTTCGGGCAAGAGGTTTACGCCGAGCGAAACGCCCAAACGGCGTGAGCTCACTGGGCCAAAGATTGGAGAAGGGAAGAGTATTGTGGGCATGTATTATTTCGGAAAATAGATGAGCAGCTTGGTGAGCGACTTTTCGTCGTTCCAACTCCACCAGCGATCGCCCATCAGCGTTTTGAAAGCCTCCTTCATTTCGGGGGCTATTTCTTTCTTGACGAGCCGTTCTCGGGCAGCCACGATGCGCCCTTTGAGCGAGAAATAGTAGTCCGTGCGAAGCGGATACCCTTTGTTGGCCTGTTGTTCCGAACCGCTCAAATCCATGAACTGGTCGGTGCCGTAGCCTGCCATGTCGATGTCGAGAAAGGGTAAGTCCGTTCCTCCTGAAGTTACTTCCTTGTAGCGCTTCATGTCGACCGTGACCACTGCGATAAGTTTATTATATCCCTGTTGGGCAACGACACGTCCCATACGTTCTTTGTCGACCCTCATATACTGTACGCTGTCTATCTCTACGCCCAGCACACTGGGTGTCGTCACCTGTTTAATCTTACCATCTTGAGGGTCGATGAAGCAAAGTGCAGCATTCTTGTAGTGGATGTTTACTTTGTTGCGCACGAAGCGCCCAAAGCTCTGCACTACCTTTCCCTCCTTAAATTGAGGGAACATCCAAAGTCGCTCACTGCGGCGCTCCTCCTGTACTTGTTGAGCAGACGCGCAGAGAAGTCCGAAAAAAGCAAAGAAAAGAAGGAATAACTGTTTCATAAAGCAGAGAGAGATTGTAGAGCCGCGCTTGCAAGCATTATTGACCAGTTGCTTTGTAGCAGTGGCGGCAGAGAGGTTCGTACTCTTGTAGTTCGCCCAGTAGCACCTGACTTTCGCCCTCGACGGTGCGATGGCTCACGTGGGCCAAGTTGCCACAGCGCACACAAATCGCATGTACCTTGCTCACATCCTCGGCCACAGCGCAAAGCGCAGGCATCGGGCCAAAAGGGTTGCCTTTGAAGTCCATGTCCAGGCCTGCAATAATCACGCGCTTCCCACTATCGGCCAGTTGGTTGCACACCTCCACCAAGCCTTCGTCAAAAAACTGCGCTTCGTCTATACCCACTACGTCGGCTTCGCTGGCCATCAAAAGGATGCTACGACTCGACTCTACGGGAGTAGAAGCAAGGGCATTGCTATCGTGCGATACTACTTCGACCTCACTGTAACGAGTATCGATTTGAGGCTTGTAGATTTCAACTTTTTGGCGAGCGATGCGTGCCCGATTGATGCGACGAATGAGCTCTTCTGTTTTTCCTGAAAACATACTGCCGCAAATCACTTCGATGCGGCCGCGTTGGGGGAAATGTTCGTGGTAAGGCATTCTGCTGAGGAACGTAGTTTTTAGAGGATTTTGCGTGGTAAGGCCGCAAGGAATACTCACGTGGCAGCACCGCCCTGTGGGAAAATACCGAGAGGAGCGATGGGGTGAGTGGCACAGCGGAGTAAGAGCAAAAGTAGTGTTTTTTTTTTGTAGAGCCAAGCTCAGGGATTAACTTTGCAGCTACTATGACTACAATCTCTCCCAATTCTTGGCGTGCCTGGTATTTGGCTGCACGTCCCAAAACTCTTTCTGGAGCCTTAGCACCTGTGGTGGCCGCTATCGCGCTGGCACTGACTCATGCTCCTTTGCTCCATACGCAAGCACTTGGCTTAGGAGTGGGGTGTATGCTGTTTGCCGCGTTGATGCAAGTGGCCTCCAACTTGATCAATGACTATATGGACTTTCGCGATGGCATAGACACCGCCGATCGTTTGGGGCCAGAACGCGCTTGTCAGCAAGGATGGATCACTCCTCGTGCCATGCGCTGGGGCATTGCCGTTTGCCTTGTGTTGGCTCTTGCTGTGGGGCTGTTGCTGCTCGTTCTGCTTCTTGAGCATAGTCGCTACACCCCTGGTCGTTTGTTCCTCCTGTTAGGGAGTATAGGTGGCTTGTGTGTCGGGGCTGCTTTTGCTTATAGTCGCTGGTTTTCGCGCTGGGCATTGGGCGATGTGTTGGTGTTGCTCTTCTTCGGAGTCGTACCTACGTTGGGCACTTATTTTGTACTCACCGATAGCGCTCCATTGAGCGTGCTTGCTCTCGGACTTGCTGTGGGTTTTGCCGTAGATGCTTTGCTTGTGGTCAATAACTTTCGCGATCGCCACACCGATCGTGCGGTAAACAAGCGCACGCTCATCAATCTGTTGCCTACAGAATGGCTTTCGTGGAGCATCTACCCCCTTGTGGGCCTGCTGGCCACTCTTTTCTTGTTGCTCACCGACTATTTGCTACATGGAGCCTTGCGTTGGCTCTCACTCTTTTCTCTCATTTACCTGAGCTGGCATCTTATTGCCGCCCGCACGATGTGGCGTATCGGGACGGGACGGGCTCTCAATCGCGTGTTGGGGCTCACCTCTTTGGGACTCATGTTGCTTACTGTGCTCATTCCTCTATCCTTTGTCCTTTCTGCTTGAGCAGGGGGACCTCTTTCGTCTTAGTATGCACAAGAAAAAAGCAAGTTCCCGCCAAGCGGGAACTTGCTTTTGTTGTGGTGTAAGAAAAAGACGGCAGCGTCTTCGTGCACCTTTTGATTTTTAGGCTTAGGCCTTAGTAGCGGTGCGCTTTTCCTTGATGCGAGCCTTCTTACCAGTGAGGTTGCGCAAGTAGTAGAGCTTGGCGCGACGCACCTTACCTACCTTGTTCACCTCAATGCTTTCGATAGCAGGCGACTCGAGGGGGAAGATACGTTCCACACCGATAGTGCCTGACATCTTGCGTACGGTGAAACGCTTCTTATCGCCGTGACCTTGGATTTTGATCACAACACCGCGATAGAGCTGTACGCGTTCTTTGTTACCTTCGACGATTCTGTAAGCTACTGTGATGGTGTCACCAGCCTTGAAAGAGGGGTGTTGCTTGCCAGTAGCAAATGCTTCTTCAGCAATTTTGATAAAGTCTACCATTGTAATGGAGATAGTTGAATTGTTAATCGCCCCAGCCCAACATTCTCGGTTTCACTCGCACGATTGCGCAGCCCCACGAGGACTCGCCGCATCGCGCCCGACAGCGGTTGGACGGAAAAGCGGTGCAAAATTACACATTTTCTGATAGTTGGCCAAGCCTTCTGTCCAAACTTCTACTTTTTTAGGGAGAGAAATCGCAGGACGCGTTTCGTCTTTGTGTTCCACAGGGTTCAATCCTATGGTTCACTGGTTGAGGGAGGAGGAGAAGAGAGGGACGTGTTTCATCTGTTGTTTGATCCACGCTTGGCGCTGTCGCAGGTAGTTTGTGGGCGAAGCACTGTTGTAGCGCAGAGGGGCTGGTAGCGTGGCGGCGATAAGGGCGCAGTCGGAGCGAGTGAGCTGGGCGGCCGAACATCCGAAATGTGCTTGTGCCACGGCTTCGGCTCCATAGATGCCATTGCCCATTTCAATACTGTTCAGGTAGACCTCCATGATGCGCTCCTTGCTCCATAGATTTTCGATGAGAAAGGTGAAGTAAACCTCAAATCCCTTGCGCAACCAAGAAGATTCTGGCCAGAGAAACACATTCTTGGCCGTTTGTTGCGAAATGGTCGAGCCTCCACGTCTTCTCCCACCTCGTAGTCGTTCTCGCACTGCTGCATTGATGGCTTTCGTGTCGAAGCCATGGTGCGAGCAAAATCGCTGGTCTTCGCTGGCAATGACAGCAACGGGAAGATAGCGCGACATTTGCTCCAAAGGCACCCAGTCGTGAGCCAGTCGAGGCATCTCGCCTCGCTGCACCTGTTCGACACAACGAATCACCATGAGGGGCGTCAAGGGCACGGGTAGGAAGCGATAGAGCAAGGTGCCCAGCACGCTGAGAAGAAAGAAGAGGCCGATGCCCCAGCGGATAATCTTGAAAACGAGTTTCACCATGCGGGTGCGATGAAAAAGAGAGGCTGGTCAAAACCATAGTTTTGATGCAGCCCCTCGGGAATGATGGTGTCGAAGAGCAAGCTTGCGCTTCTGACTTTGTCTTTTTTTGTGATGTGTGTAAGGTCTTATGCAACCTGTCGCTCTTGGTTTAGAAGGGCAGGTCGTCGCCTGCACCAGCATTGGGAGCAGGAGCAGGGGCAGGAGCGGGCGCGCCCGCAGGCATAGGAGGCATCACGGGAGGAGCTGCAGCTCCCATAGGAGCTTGGCCTGGAGCCACGCGCTCCACGCGCCATGCACGCACCGAGTTGTACCAGCGACCCTGATATTCGCGGGCATCAATGTCGAAGCTCACGGTGAGTTCCTCGCCCACTTGGATGTTGAAGTCCTTGAGTTTGTCCTCGCCAAACACCTCAAAAGCGCAGCGACGAGGGTATTGCTCGTGGGTTTCGATGACGAAAGTTTGCATCATCCAGTTGTTGCCCGTACGTGCCGATTGGCCACTGCGCACTTCGAGTGCGTGCGTGATTTTTCCAGTGATTTCCATGTGTCGTGTCAAAATTAGTTTGCCTGCGAAATTACGACTATTTTCTGATATCGGGCACAATTATTTCTCCTTTTTTTTCTTCTCCCAATCTGGCTCTCGGAAGGGGAGCGGTTTCGTTGGGCCTGTCTTTAACACTTCGTTTCTTCTTGTTTGAAGCGATGTGTGCCCTTCTGTGGGGGCGTTGATTTTTTGCTTTCTGGCGAGTTAAGTGGAGAAAATAGATGGGAGCGCCAAAAAACTACGTCCCACGCAGATTATTTTAGCTCGCAGCGCGGAGTGTGCGCTTCCCACTTTCTTGCTCCGATTCTCCTTCGCGCGCGTATTATACTAACGGTAAGAGCTTTTTTCTTCCACTGCCTCCACTGGGAGATGATTGTTCTTGATTTTTAGTGTTTTACGAAGTGGAAGGGAAGCCCCAGCTTCTCTTCCACTTCAAGAACATGCCATCCATATTTAAAGGTTCCTTGCTGCATCTGAGGAGGAGCGTTTGTGGAAGCCGATCGGTGTTTCTTCCATCAGTAAGTCGTAGAAAATCAGAGTTTTGCGGGACTTGTGGAAGATGTGGAAGTGAAAGTGCGCGTCTATAACAAGAAATACGCGTGCGCGCGAAGAAAGCGTGAAGGGAGGTGTGGGGGCGGCCAAGAGAGGGCTTGTGAAAACGGAGTGGTGCTGTGCAGAGGCTTCGATGATTGGCGATACTGCTGGATTGAGACAGAGTGATACCATAGTCGAAGAAATATTGAAAACTATCAAAAAAAGATGTCCTAAAAATAGTTGGGTGTCGAAAGAATGTTGTACTTTTGTGGCAATTCGGGGGTATGTACATTCTTGTGCGCCCTTCGTTAAAAAGTAAACAAATAGAACACCTTACAACGATATCAGTCACTATGAAATTTGTCATTTCAAGCAGCGCCCTTTCACAACGCCTTCAAACCTTGGGACGTGTCATTTCGTCGAAAAATGCGATGCCCATTCTCGAAAACTTCTTGTTTGAGGTGAACGATGGCCGCTTGACGCTCACCTCGTCCGATGGAGAAATCACGCTACGCACCACGCTCGACCTGGTGGAAAGTAGCGGCAATGTGCGTTTCACCATCAACGCCAAGACCATTCAGGATGCCATCAAAGAAATTCCCGAGCAACCCATGGAAGTGGTGCTCGAGAACGATGCTATGGGCAATTTGGAAGTGACGATCAACTATCAGAATGGACACTATACGCTCTTGGCACAACCTGCCGACGAGTATCCTACGACCAAGGATTTGGATGGAGAAGTGTCTACACTGCTCATCGATTCGATGCGTTTGTACAGTGGTATCAATCGTGCACTGTTTGCCGCGGCTGACGATCCTTTGCGCCCTGTGATGAATGGCGTTTTCTTCGACTACAAGAGCGATGGCTTGGCTGTTGTCGCTTCCGATGGTCGCAAGTTGGCCTGCACGCGCATGCTCAACATCACGACCGAAACTCCCACTTCTTTCATTCTGCACAAGAAGCCTGCGAACATCGCCAAAGGTATTTTGCAGAAGGAAGGAGGCGACACGACAGTGCGTTTCACCAAGCGCAATGCTGTGATGGAGAGCGAAAACTATACGCTTTCGTGCCGCCTCATTGAGGGGAATTTCCCCAACTACAATAGCGTGATTCCGCAGAACAACCCCAACTGTGTGACCATCAATCGTGCTGCCCTTGTTTCGGCTTTGCGCCGCATCATGGTGTTTGCCAATGCTGGAAGTCCGCTCGTGAAGTTGCACATTGAAATGGGCCGTTTGGTGCTTACCGCCAAGGATAGCGATTATGCTCGCTCTGGCGAAGAGGCCTTGCTCTGCGAATATCAAGGTATGCCCATGAACATTGGTTTCAAGGGAACGCTGCTCATGGAGCTGCTGAACAATTTGGAAAGCGAGGAAATCGTGATTCAACTGGCCGATCCCGCTCGTGCTGGCATCATCGTGCCTGCAGAGGAGGACGAGGAGGAAAAAATCATCATGCTCCTCATGCCTATGATGCTCAATGAATAGTCGCAAGTTCCTTTGTACAACTTAAAAAATCGCACAAGCGTGAGCCGCTCGTCCTTCGCGGGCGAGCTGTTCACGCTTTCCTTTTACGTGTTCGGATGAAAGGCAAACACATCGTCCTGGGCATCACGGGGAGCATCGCGGCCTACAAGGCTTGTACGCTCGTTCGTTTGCTCGTTAAGGCAGGAGCCGAAGTGCAGGTCGTCATGACGCCTTCGGCCAAAGAATTTATCACTCCTCTCACGCTGGCCACTTTGAGTCGAAATGCTGTGGTCAGTGAGTTTTTTGATCGCCGTGATGGTTCGTGGCACAGCCATGTCGATTTGGGTCTGTGGGCCGATGCTATGGTGATAGCCCCAGCCTCGGCGGCCACCATTGGTAAGATGGCGCATGGCATAGCTGACAATATGCTTCTCACCACTTATCTGTCCATGAAAGCCCCCGTCTTTGTGGCTCCAGCAATGGATTTGGATATGTTCCAGCACCAGACGACGACCGACAATTTGGAGCGTCTGCGCAGTTTTGGACATCACATCATTGAGCCTCAAAGCGGAGAGTTGGCTTCGGCCCTCATAGGCAAGGGGCGCATGGAGGAACCGGAACAAATCATGGAGCGGCTGACCGCCTTTTTTCAAGGCTCTGAAGAACAAAAACGGCAGCGCATACTCATCACGGCAGGCCCGACCTATGAACGCTTGGACCCCGTGCGATTTGTAGGCAATTATTCTACGGGAAAAATGGGATTTGCCCTTGCGGAGAGTTGTGCTCGTCAGGGGTTTGAAGTCGAATTGATTGCAGGCCCTGTACAGTTGCAAGTGCAGCATCCACTCATTCATCGTACCAACGTGGAGAGTGCCGCACAAATGCACGAGGCTGCTACGCGTTTGTTTCCCAGTTGTCAGGCAGCTATTCTTTGTGCAGCCGTGGCCGATTTTACGCCTGCTGCCGTGGCCAATAGCAAAATCAAACGCGAAACGACAGGAGAGTGGCGCCTCGAACTGGTACCTACGCGCGACATTGCACGTGATTTGGGCACGATGAAGCAAAGCCATCAAGTGCTTGTGGGATTTGCGCTCGAAACGGACAATGAACAAAACAATGCACTCGAAAAAATGCAGCGCAAGCAGCTCGACTGCATCGTACTCAACTCCTTGCGCGATGAAGGAGCGGGTTTTGGTCATGATACCAACAAAGTGACCCTCATCGATGCCGATGGCACGCAGCAAGCCCTTCCCTTGGCCTCCAAACAGCAGGTGGCCGACGAAATTATACGCCATTTATGCGACAAGTTTTTGTAACTCTTGTTCTCCTCCTGCTTTACCTCCTGCCCGCCTCGGCGCAGGAGATAGAGGCGCGCATCACGCTCAACCATCAGCAAGTGGAGGGGACCTCGACGGCAGTATTTGACAACTTGAAGCAAAGTCTCACCGAATTTGTAAATACTCGCCAATGGACGCAACTACAATTTCGTCCTAAGGAGCGTATTCAGGTAGCTTTCAACTTTACGGTTCAAAAGTATGAGGAGAGTTCTTCTACCTTTGAAACAACATTGAGCGTCACTGCTACGCGACCCGTGTACAATTCGAGCTATACAACAACGCTTTTTGCAACGCGCGATGGCAATTGTAAGTTTCGCTTTCAAGAGTTCGATAAGCTCGAATTTCGTCTTGAAAACCTGGACAACGAACTCACCGCCATCATCGCCTACTACTGCTACCTCATCATTGGACTGGATTTAGACGCCATGTCTCCAAAGGGAGGAACAGATGTGCTACAACAAGCACAAACGCTTTGTGGAAATGCTCAATCCTTGACGCTTTCTTCACAAGGCTGGAAGGCCTATGCCGATGGCAAAAACCGCTATGCCATCATCAACGACTATCTGGACGGAGCCATGGAGCCGCTACGCCTCATGCACTACAAGTATTATCGTGAGGGTTTGGACGTCATGGCCGAAAACCCTGAACGTGCGCGCGCAGCCATTACTGAGTCGTTTGAATTGATGCAGAAAGCGATAGAAGCCAAATCTCTGAGCGAACTCCCTCAGCTCATCACCGAATATAAAGGCGACGAAATCGTAAATATCTATCAAGGGAAGGCCACAGCCAAGGAGAAAGATTTTCTCGTACCCCTTCTTTCGCGAATCAATGCCTCCAAAAATGGCACTTGGAACAAATTGAGAAACTAAGCCCGCATGCTGACATCCTTACACATTAGCAACTATGCACTCATCGACTCCCTCCAGCTGGAACTGCATGGAGGGCTGAGTGTGATTACGGGCGAAACGGGAGCGGGAAAGAGTATCATTCTTGGGGCTCTTGGTTTGCTACAAGGCAATCGTGCCGACCTGAAAGTAATCAAGGCCGGTGCGCAAAAGTGTATTGTAGAAGGAGTGTTCACGACCGAAGGCTTGGGTGTGGAGCTGCTGTTGCAAGCGGCCGATATCGATGTCGAAGAAACGCTCACCGTGCGACGAGAAATCACAGCGACGGGCAAAAGCCGCGCTTTCATCAATGATACTCCAGTCAATCTCTCCACTTTGCGAGAGGTGAGTGCTCTGCTCATTGATATTCATTCGCAGCATCAAAATTTGCTCCTTTCGCACGAGACTTTCCTCTTGGATACACTCGACTGTGTGGCTGAGAATGCGATGTTGAGAGAGGAGTATGTTGAGGCGTTTCGGGCTTATAGCGAAACGGAGCAGCGATTGCGTGAACTGCGTGAAGCTGCTCAAAAAAGCACCGAAGACGAAGAATATCTCCGTTTTCAGCTGGCTCAGATTGAAGACGAACGTTTCCGCGTAGGCGAACAGGAAGAATTAGAGGCCGAGAGCGCAAAACTATCCCATGCCGAAGAGATAAAAGGGGCGTTCTATGAGGCCACGCATACTCTACACAATGACGACTCTAGCGTCCTTATTGCTTTGAGAACGGCTGCTACTGCACTGGAAGGGGTGGCCCGCTACATGGACAATGCCGAGGAATTGTCCGCACGACTTCATACGGCTCGTATCGATATTGATGATGTCCTGAACGAGGTGGAGCGAGCTGCCGATGCCGTAGAGGTCGACCCCGAGCGCTTAGTTTGGGTAGATGAGCGTTTGGCTACTATTTACCGCTTGCAGCGTAAGCATCACCTTGAGAGTGTGGAAGATTTGCTGGGATTGGCTGATGATTTGCGACAACGTTTAGAAGCGATAGACAATGCCGACGAACATATAGCTCAAGCTGAACAAGAACTTTTGCAAAGGCGTCGTCGTTTGGAAGAATGTGGACAGCGTCTTACTCAAGTCCGCCAGCAAGCTGCGCAAGAGATAGTCACGCACTTGGTGGAGCGACTGCAAAATTTGGGCATGCCGAGTGTGCGTTTGCTTTTTGAATTTGAGCATCGCACTCATCCTGACCGAACGGGGTTTGATGCTCTCCGCTTTCTCTTTTCGGCCAACAAACAGGTCGAGCCCCAAGATGTTGCCACTACGGCCTCGGGGGGAGAAATCGCGCGACTTATGCTTTCCCTCAAAGCACTGATTGCCCAGAAAAAGAGTTTGCCCACCATCATCTTTGACGAAATCGATACAGGGGTGAGTGGCACCATGGCCGAGCGAATGGGACGCGTGATGCAGGAGATGGGGCAATGGGCTCAAGTCATTTGTATCACCCATTTACCTCAAATTGCGGCCTTGGGGCAAGAACACTTCCACGTTTACAAGCGCGAAACGAACGAAGGAACGCACTCGCACATCGATGTGCTAACTCCCGAGGCTCGTGTACAAGAATTGGCCAATATGCTTTCGGGCGCACAAATCACCGAAGCGGCCTTGGCCAATGCGCGCGAACTCTTGAAGTCTTAGATAAAGGGAGTCTTATTCCCTGATTCAGAGGACTTGTGATTGAGTAGTGAAAGGTTTCCGCTGCTTTTGTTTCTCTTTTTTTGAACAATGACTTATGACGAGAATTCTTCTGGCTTGTTTAGCTTTTCTTTTTGTTACTTTCCCCCTCGTTGCTCAAAAGAGCAAGGAGTCCAATCGCGCTGTTGCTACACTCACGAGCTATGATGCGCAAGGTAAGATGCTGTGCTCCACGCAAGCTTTCTTTTGTTCGCCCACGGGAGAGGTGTGGGCACCTTACGCCGCGCTTTTAGGAGCGGTGCGTGCCGAAGTTGTTGATGCTCAGGGGCGAACGGCCCAGGTGCAAAGGGTGGTGCAAGCATCGAGCGTGCACGATGTGGTGAAGCTCACGACCAATATCCCTACGAAAAAACTCTTTTTTCTTCCAATAGCAAAGGATATACAGCCTGAAGCTTGGCTGCAAACCTACTATACGGTCAATAAAAAAGAGCTTCCGCAGCCTGTGAATGTACTCAAGCAGGAAAGTCTTGATAGTTTGTCGTATTACACTATTTCTACACCCAATGAAGCTCGATACATGGGAGCCCCCGTCGTCAATGAACGCGGAGAAGTGGTGGCATTGACACAAAAAAATGTGCAGAAAAATGCCGCCACAGCCTGTGCTTTGGACGCGCGTATTCTGTTGGCGCTCTCTTCTACCGCCTCGACGACTCAGGCTTTTAATCGTGATTTGCGGGCTCTGCACATCGCTCCTTTGTTGGTCGCCGACAATGAGGAACAGGCTTATACCAGCGTATTTCTGAGCCTTCTTTCTCCTGCCGATACAATCGTGGCTTCTACCTTGATAAACGATTTTATGCGCTTGTATCCTCACAGTACAGAGTTGTATGTGCCTGCTGCCAATTTTCATGCCATGAAGCGTGGGGATTGGAGCACAGCCTATGATTATATCCAAAAAGGTTTGTCGAAAGAAGGCGAACACCGTGCCAAACTCTACATCGCACTCTCAGATTTGATGAAGCAAAAAGCAGAGAGCGATACACTGACCGCTCCTCGCTGGACGCTGGACGACGCCCTTGCAGCCGCAAACAAAGCTTATGCATTGCGCCCCGACACCACAACTGCTCGCCAACAAGCCGTTTTGCTCTACCAGCTGAAGCGTTGGGCAGAAGCTCGTGAAAAGTGGAAATTGGTCAATGCTTCAAGTCTTGCGCAGTGGGATAGCTACTTGCTGGAGGCCAGTTGCGTGGAGAATCTAAAAGGTGACTCGTTGGAAGTCTTATCCTTGGTCGATGCTGCGGTTCTTCACTACGAGCGCACGAAAGTGGGAAGTCCGCAAGTCTACCTCACGCGTGCCAACTACCTCTTGAAGGCTGGACTCTATCGTCGTGCCGTCGCTGACCTAATAGCTTTTGAAAAACAACTCCCCACAGGCCAACTCCCGAATGCTGCTTTTTATGCCGAACGCAGCAGCATCGAGGTGAAAGCCAAAATGTATCAGCAGGCGCTCGATGACCTTGAAACCGCCATTAGTCGTGCTGTCTCGCAGGAGGAGCGAACGATGTATCTGACCGACAAGGCCTATTTACAGTTGCAAGTATCCTTGTTTGCTGAGGCTGCGACAACGGCTCAAAGTTTGCTCGCTTTGGATGCGAACAATGCCGATGCCTACAAAATTTTGGGCTTGAGCTGGGGCGAGCGCAAACAAAAGAGCAAAGCACTACAATTCCTGCGTCGTGCTCAAGCGTTGGGAGATGCTCAAGCCGAAACCCTCATTGCTAAATACAGCAAATAGCCCCTTCCTTGCCGAATCTTAATCCTTTTATTGATACCTTTCATGAAACAATCTTACACCCGATGGCTCGGGAGTGCAGCGGTTGCACTTGCCATGAGTCTTTACACCCCAGCCTATGCTCAAAAGGTGGTATTCCCACAAAAAGAACAGGCGGGTGAAGCTGCCGTAATGGTGAGCAGTGATACCTATGTGTTGAAGAACAACCTCCTCACAGCGACGTTCAAGAAGCAAGGACAAAGTTTGGTCTTTGGTGGCTGCCCACAGTTGAACCTCGAAGAAGGCAGCGAACTTTTTGAGCTACAGCTCGACGAGGGTGGAAAAACACTCGTGAAAGCCTCTGAATTGGAACTGAAGGAGGTGGAAAAAAAGACCTACACGGCCAATGAAAAACAAGTGAAGGGCTCTCGTAAGTTGCCCGGTAAGGCTATTGAAGCGAAGTTCGTTTACAAGGATTTGAATATCACTTGGCGCGCTGTGCTGCGCGATGGTAGCCACTACCTCCGTACGGAGCTTGAATTGTCGGCTCCTAATAAGGATGTGCGCATGTTTGCCATTCGTCCCATGCTCTATCAGGTCAATGTGGCTCAGGCAGGAAGCGCTCCTAAAGTGGTAGGCAATACGCGTGGTGCCGTATTGTTGAGCGATAAGATTTTTGCAGGTGTCGAGACTCCCACGGGGATCAATAGCGTAGGTGGAGGCGAGCAACATGTTTTTGCTCACAGTGCGTGGAACGCATCGTCCTTCTCGTGGAAGCCTACAGAGCTTCCCGAGGGAATTAAGAAGTTAGATCTCAAACTCGAGCAACTCGTTGGAACGAAGGGATATCTGAGTTTCAAGGAGGGAGGCGATCAAACCATCACCTTCACCTATTTGCGAGGTGCTCACAAACTGAATATCGCGGGAGTAGAATTGCGCGACGTCACGACGGGTCGAGTGGTGGCCAGCGATTATCACTATGGCCGTGCCGGAAGCAATCACCTGGCCAACGTCTATCATTTGAACGTGCCCGCCCGAGGCGTATATGAGGTGCGCTACTTCATCTCTCTTTACGACAAATCCGAGAACAAGCCCGAGAGTATCGAGTCTCAGGGGAAAATCGTTTATTCCAAGGCCGTGGCTGAACCTGCTTTGGTCTATGATCTTGCGCCCGATGCGGCTCCTGTAGTTGTGACGACGAGCCAAGCCAGTGGTGCATCTACTCCTTCCAACGCCCCTAAGCTCCAGGACGGCAGTCGCATTGCAATCCCCTATTCTCCCAGCACCTGGCGGGAAATGCAGCAATCCGAAATACCTTCACGCATTGGGGAATTAGGTTATGGCGCTCCCAATGTACAAGTCTTGGAACAATCCTACAATATCACGACCTTGGGTGAGCTCCAAGCCGAATTTGTTTACGTCTCGGGTACGAAGCGTCTCAATATTGCAGGCTTTGATTTGGTCGACGCCAATGGACAAGTCGTTGTGTCGGACTATCATGTTGGTTTCTCAGGAACGCAAAAGGAGAAACACATTTACAAGTTCACTGTTCCCAATACGGGTGAATTCAAACTGCGCTATTTTGTGCAAAAAAAGACCGAGGAGAACAATTCCTCGGGAAGCATCAATCTTTCTTTGACTCAGCGCGACACCGTGCATTTTGCCGCCACCAAAATTCTTCCTATTCAAGGAACTTGGAGTCGCAACACCACGCTGCAAAAGGACAAAACTTGGAAAATCGGAGCTGTTGTTGGTTTGGTTGCTCCTGGACAACCTCGTCGCTCTTTCCTCTCTTATAGCGAGCGCGAGCGCGCTGTACCTTGGCGCACGATGCCTGCTTACATCTCGTGGTATGAATTGAACATCGATCGCAACAACGACCGCAACTATACGAACAACATGAACATTGACCAATGTGTCGATGTTGTGCAGCAGTGGAAGAAAAATCTTTTTGACCGCTATGGAGAGCGCGTCAATAGCTTTGTCTGGGACGATGGTTGGGATTTCTATGGAACTTGGGATTTCAACAAAAACTTCCCCAATGGACTGAAAGAAACAGACGCGCTGGTCAAAGAAATGGGCAGTGGGCAAGGTGCTTGGTTAGGTCCCGTGGGAGGATATGGTGATAGTGGTAACTATCGTCGTGCTTACTGGGAAAATCAAGGAAAGATGCAACTCTCCAATCCCAAGTATTACAAGGTCTTTACCGATGCTATCAAGAGTCTGTGCCATGGTCGTGGCTACGATTTCCGTTTCTTCAAGTTCGACGGTATCAGTGCCCAGTTTAGTTCCGTAGGTCCTGATGCAGGCACGGTGGGTGAGGAGAATGCCGAAGGTATCATCAGTGCCGAAATGGATGTGCGCGAAAATATCAAGGAAGACATTTTCTTCAACACCACAGTAGGTACGTGGGCTTCTCCGATGTGGTTTCACGTGACCGATGCGATTTGGCGTCAAGAGAATGACTATGGAGAAGTAGGCAATCAGGGTACGGATCGTGAAAAGTGGATTACCTATCGCGACCGCTTGGTATATCAAAACTTTGTCCAAAACTCTCCTCTCTGCCCCATCAACACCTTGATGACGCATGGCTTCATCTTGTCTAAGTGGGGCAAGGTGTCGAAGAATATGGATTATGACGGCATCGTACGCGAGCTGCGCTGTGCTTTTGCTTGCGGCTCGGGCATGGTGGAACTTTACAACGACTATGCCTTGATGAACTCCATCAATGGAGGACGTCTTTGGGGCGATTTGGCCGAATGCCTGCGCTGGCAGCGTGTCAATGCCGATGTGCTGCCCGATGCTCACTGGGTAGGCGGCAATCCTTGGACAGGTACACGTGCCGAAGTGTATGGATGGGCCGCTTGGAATGGAGACAGATCTGTCTTCACCTTGCGCAATCCTGCTCATTTGCCACAAACTTACAAGACCACTTTGCGCACTGCCCTCGAGATTCCAGAGTATTTCAAGGGAAAGATTATCCTCTCCAAGGCCTTTGGTACTCAAGCCAATTTACCCGGAGTGCCCGAAGATACGCCCATCGACATCGACGACAAACTCACCATTCAACTTCCAGGAAGTTCCGTCTATGTGTTCAATGGCCGCGATAGCAAGATTGCTGCTGTGCCCGTGGAAAGTGTGAGTTTCCGTCACGAAGGCATAGAGGTGGTCGAGGGCAAGCAGAAAACGCTTGTTTGGGACATCGCGCCCGTCAATGCAACGCACACTTCGGTTGAGTGGAAAAGTAGTGCCGAAGACATCGTTACGGTACAGAATGGCGTGGTCAAAGGCATAAAGCCAGGTACTGCAACAATCACGGTAACCGCTCAAGGTGGAAAAACTGCTCAAGTCGAAGTGCGTGTGTTGGAATATGTGCCAGAGGACTATGCCATCTCCTTCGAAAAAGACGCATTGCCTACCAAAAATGACCGCTTTGTGCGTTCGGTGAGCATCACTGAGGCAGGAAAAACAAAGCAAACACGCACGATTAGCGACGCGCGTCACAAACCATGGCAAGACCTCACGGCCGAACCCATCGAGGTGACCTCGGGCGCGATACTCACTCCGCACATTGACTATACGGGAGTTTGGATGCATGGCTATGTATATTTGGACATGAACCAAAATAAGCAGTTTGACGTCAAGGCTGCTACCGACGAGGAAGTTATGAGTTTTTCTTACTTCGACAACAAGAAGAAAGAACTGGGACGCATCAGTACCAGCACTAATCGTAACCCAGGATTTGCTTCTTTGCCCAGATTCAAAGCTCCTACCACACCCGGCACTTACCGCTTGCGCTTCAAAGTAGACTGGGATAGCATCGATCCTGCTGGCAATCCTGGCCCTTCCAACGAGATTTTGAGTAACCGCGGTTCGGTGACCGATGTTTTGCTCAAGGTTGTGGCTCCAAGCAGTGTGGAGCGTATCTCGACCACTACTACTGCGCAGCCCACGTATGACCTTGGAGGACGCCAAACTTCGGCAACGATTCCAGGTGTTTACATCGTGGGGCAACAAAAAGTGGTAAAGTAAAGGCTTGAAAGCCCATTGCTTCAAAACGCTTGAAGATAGTCTTGAACTACAACGTATGACGCGCGCTCGTTTGGCTCAAACCAAACGAGCGCGCCTTGTCTCTTTTCTCCTGTTGTGCTTCTTCCACGTGAATGGCTCCTGCTTGTGACAAAGAGGGGGGATATATGAGGAGCTGTGTTTTCTTTGTGCGTCGTAGGAATTTATACGTCCCACGTAGGATTT
>JAUNKN010000018.1:0-20307 GCA_030532685.1 Bacteroidales bacterium
AAAGAGCAGGCAAAAGAGCAGACTGCTCTCGTTGCACAAGAACGCAACAGGAATGCACAACTCGAAAAAGATTTGCAAATTTCCAATAAGATAATAAAAGAAGTCAATCATGATTTGGAGCAAGCAAAACTTATGAAGGGGGTAGCTCCATTACTTGAACGTTTCAACAAAGAAATTGCACCCATCCTCGCGAAGTTAGATCTTGGTTTGAAAACAAAGACCCCTGCCTCAGGTTCTTCAATACTCCCAGTCACAAGAACGAAAGATAACCTCGAGACTCTCTCTCAAACTTCTCGGTCTCCTCTGTCTTCCTCTGCTTTGACGAAATATAAGAGCTTGCTTCCATTAGTCAACACCATTCTACTCTTGCTGCTTTGTGTGACAGTGTTTTTGAGTAGGGGCAGCCTCTCTTCTGATGAGGGTTCTTCATCAGCTTCTACGAAAAAAACAGTTTCTCTCACGAGTGATGGCGAGGAAAGTGAAAAGACTCAGGGGGGAGATTCTGTCACAGGCTCTTCTCCAAAAGATTCGGTAGGCAGAGGCTTGCAGACTAAAAATGGCCAACCAAACGGATTTTCTCCTGCAGCAAATTCAAACACACAACCCAATGAACCTTAGTCGTGATGCGCAACGCAACTTTATGGTTGTTCTGTTTTAGCATCTTTTGGGGAGTGGGATGTAGCTCACGCCCAAAAGAGGTTTTTATAGATATCACTTCTTCCATTATGGAAGACACAGCAGAAATCGTGGATGAAATGAACGACAGCATAGCAACGCAATGGGATTTTCCAGTTCAGCCCACCAACACTCCCCAATACAACTCCTTACAGCGGGACGTGGCTGTGGATTACGTCGAGAAAGCTGGTGTGAAATATATCCCTGTAAGCATCAATGGTATGCAGTTGCGTATGATATTTGATACAGGAGCTTCACAAACGCTTATCTCCTTGGCCGAAGCGAACTATCTTTATCAAAAAGGGTTATTGTACGATGAAGATATTTTGGGGAAAGGGCATTCGCAGGTAGCCGATGGACGAATAGTTGAAAATTTGGTTATCAATCTGCGCGAAGTGATTATTGGAGAAAACCTTCGTTGCACTAACGTACACGCAATAGTTTCTAACAATGTCAGTGCTCCCCTGTTGCTAGGCAATGAAGTGATAGATCGTGCCCCATCCTATACTATAGATACGTCGCGAAACAAAATTGTATTTCATTTGAAACAATGAATAACATTACTCTTTATCTATTCGGGAAACTCGTCAATGGTTTTGACGTAAGCATCAAAGACCACACTCAAGTATGGCTTCGCGAACTGGGGGAAACACCTGCATCTCAAGCACGCATCTGGATAAAACGTCAAGAACAATTGATGTACTATGCCTATCTTACTCCTCTGAGTTCTGGAGGGTGTTTTGGCATTTGTCTGGTGCTCAATGGGGTGGCTTTTTGTACATTCTCGCGCCTTTTTTCTTGTTTGCAAGATTTTACCGAACAGCTCATTCTGCGCGGGGATATGATTGGTTTGGATGAGCGTGGTGATGTTGTCGCACAGGCGCGCGATTTTCAAAGTGTACTGTCAGAAGTTAACGATGCCCAAGCTCGTTTGCGTCACGAACTTGGTTCGCTTCAAGATTTAGTGATTCTCCCTCCTTTGGATTATGAAGAAATCGATGACGACTGGCAGACGCATGATTTAGCTCATGATACAGAGCATGAAATCTTTTCTGATAGTGTAGGACGTAAGGCTCTGCTTCTGCTCAACTCTAAAGCTTCAGATTCTGCCAGTATGCAGAGTTATCGTCAAAGGTTGGCTAAACTCTATGCTCAAAAAGAAGAAATGGAGGAAAGGTTGAATGAGCAAGAGAAAATGACTGCTATAGCCACGCAACAGAAGGAGGAAGCTTGGAAAGAAAAAAATGCACTTGAAGCAAGCATTCCACAGGCTCCATTCTTATATTCTCAGCCAAATACGAAGAGTGGCGAAGGGTGTGGCAATGGATGTGGAGGTTGTTTCTTGGTAGTTCTAATCTTTTTTGGGCTACTCTATCTAAACTTGATGATGAAATGTACATAAGTCATTTTTGTATACTAAATGAGTAATATTACTTCTTATTTCTTTGGGCAACTTACCGATGGATTTGATTCCACGGTTCGAGATCATACAAAAGTTTTTTTTCAGAGGGTTACGGAATATGCTGCAAAAGATGCCCTGCTTTGTGTGAAGCGAGAGGGGCAATTGATGTACTATGCCCATTCCGTACCTCTCATTTCGGGAGGGCGTTTTGGGGTGTGCATAGCCCTCAATGGCCTCGCTTTTAGTCGTTTCTCGCGGTTATTTGCTTGCTTGCAAGATTTTGTTGCCCAATTAGTGATACGCGGAGAAATAATAGGCCTTAATAGACGAGGAGAGTTAGTCGCTCAGGTATCTAATTTCGTACAAGCGCATGCTGCTGTTGAGGTAGCTCTTGCTCGTTTGCAATACGAAATAGATGGACTACACGACTTTGTACAATTACCTCAGTTAGATTATTCAGAAGGTTGTGGAGAAGAACTGAACATTAATCTCTCCAATACAGGAGAAGATGAAGTCTTCAGATATACAGTGGGGGGGCATACTGTGTTTTTACAAGATCCAGGACAAGCTGACGTTCATTTGCGTTCTACTTATCGCGACAATTTGATAGAGCTATATAGTGAGAAAAACGATATTGGGAATGAATTGTCTCAGCTGAAAACAGATTTCGCCCATTTGGAAAGACAGAAAAAGAGCCTTACACTCGTTGCGGGATTATTGCTGTTATTGTTTATAGGAGGAGGGATAGCTATAGCTTATCAGAACTCACTTAAGAAAGATATAGAACAGCGTGAAGGTGAAATTGATCACTTGAATGGGGATGTTAGAGAACTAAGCTCTCAAAATGATTCCATGAGTAGTACAATGGATGAACAAAGAAATACGATTGAAATACTACAAAATGAACTACATTGGAAACGAGATAGCATAGAGAAGCTTGTACAAGAGAGAGATAGTCTTGTACTCCAGAACCAAGAGTATTCTTCTATCATAGAAGAATTTATTGCCAATCAAGAGGACGAATAACCAAACTCTACTTTCTAAATCGAAGTGCAATAATAATTTAGAAAGTAGAGTTTGATTATTAATACACCACAAATTTAAGAACTTTAGAGTTTACACATTTTTATAGGACAATCTCCATTCGGGATAAGCTTCTCTCTTTCTATTCCTTTTCTTTTCCTCCACGGCATTTAGGCGGCCTCTTTTGTGAGGTCGCCTCTCTATTGTTTCACGAGTGGTAGGATTAGAAAAATGTTAGCTGCTTGCTCTCGATACCTTCTTCTTTGAAAAACTCGACATTGATGCTTGGCTTTGTATCATAAAAGCAGTAAGCAGCCATTGCCGCCATTAGATTGACGCAAAAGTTTTCAATGCTTCGATGGCGAGTGTGTACTATTTGAGCAACGTTTTTCAGTATATCATTTATCGTTTCGATAATACATCGCTTGCGCGGCATGATTTTGTCGTACACGTTCATCAAACGATTCTTCATATTGCAGCGTATGCCCGTCACGATGTAGATGCCTCTATCGAAAAGCGTTTCAAAAAGCGACTGTGAGATATAGCCTTTATCGGCATAGAGATTGCCAAACAAGTGCTTCGTTAGATAATTGAAAACCTGCGGGTTGCGGCCATCTATATTTGCTCTTTTGAGGAAAAAATAAGCTATTCTCCACGCGCATTACATAGTAAATGCAACTTAAAGCCATAGTACCCTCCCATCGTACTCCTTTTTGAGCATAGTCCTTGAATACACGATTGCAGTGCGCACGCTTCATTTCGCACACGGGAATGCGCGTGCTATCGATAAAGGTAAATCCTGTACATTCCCCCATTAAGCCTAATTTGAGAAAGACTAAAAGGGGAATACTTAAGCTTGGAATACGTTCTACAAAACGGGTGTAGGAAAGCAACTCTGGAAACTCCTCTTTCAAGTGTACTTGCACGAAATAGAGGTAGTAGTGCTTGAAGTTACGGAAGGTGTTGCTGTGAAACAAAATGAGGATAGTTAGCATCCTTCATTCTCCTTTTCCTATCCAATAACAGAATCCCCCGCCATGTAGGCGGGGGATAAACCTTTCTCAAATCGTTTGGAGCTGCAAGCCTTGTCCATTGATGAAAAAACGTGAGGGCAGCTGTGTTGCGGGCAGTCGCTCGGCCATGGCCAATGCTACATGCCCCATAGTTCGGCGCAAATTCACCTCAATGCAAGGGTGCAAGCCTCCGGGAGTAAATAGTACATCAATCCCCAAAGGCCCCGTGTAGTGAGGAGCTATCCACGTCTGAATTCCCAAGGAAAGCCTTTCTATCAGCTGCGTAAAACTGTCGTGAGAAAACGAAGTGCAACGTGTGGTCCATCGCTCGAAAAATCGTGCTTGGAGCTGCATGGGCGTGTCTACCTGATGCCCTAAATAAGCACCGCCAACCGTGGTGTGAAAGAGGGAGCAACCCAAGAATACCACATCGCCATTTTCCCGCACCTCCCATTCCAACGCTCCGTCTTCGCCCTCCATGAACAGCTGTTGCACTTCGATGCCTCCATATCGGCGCACCCCACGCTCAGCGCGCTGACGGCAAGGCAAGTCATAGCCTAATCGGGTAGAAAAAACACCTCGTCCGCTACTGCTCCAAGGGAGCTTCAGCATGGCTCGTTGACCAAAGTCATTGACTGCTTTGTCTACTTCCTCCATGTTGCTGCACCATCGGCTTTCTGCTTGCATCACTCCTGCGATGGGAGGCTGTTCGTTGAGCCAATGGAGCAGTTGCACCGTGGTGCGACGACTGCTCAAGACTCTCAATGTTTCCAATCTTTCTGGTGTAGGCAGTAAACGCTCTGGAGCTCCCAAACCTTTCAGGAAATGCACGATTTGCGCATTCCATCCCCAAGGGGCTATGCGTTCAATGGGCTCCCAGTTGGGCGTTTCTGCATCTTCTACCTTTCCCGACAGGGGTAGAGCGAGGATTGCATCGCCTTCTTGCTTCCACCATTCTGGAAGTGTGGCCAGCAATACTGCTAAGCGTCGTGCCGCCAAAGGAGGTAAGTAGTAAGGCGAATGCACGGCGAGTGCCTCGTCGTGCGAAGGATTGAACAAGTGGAGAGTAGACAAAGCGTAGGTAGATTGCGTAAAAGTATGACAAAGATACGCCTTTTTCGCCCGAAAACTCGTATCTTTGCTCCAAATAAATACTTTATTCCTATGCTATTCTCCACCTCCACCTATACCCAACGTCGTGCCGCTTTGCGCGAGTTGGTAGGCAGTGGGTTAATTGTGCTTTTGGGCAACAACGATAGCCCTTACAATTATCCTGCCAATACTTACAAGGCTCGTCAGGACAGCTCCTTCCTTTATTTCACGGGGCAACACCGTGTAGCTTTGGGGCTGGTGATAGACTGCGAAAGCGGTGTCGAAACGCTCATTGGCGACGATCAGGACATCGACGACATCATTTGGACGGGTCCTGTCCCTTCTGTGCGCGACATGGCCAACGAAAGTGGCATTGCTCACACCGCCCCCATGGCACAGTTGGCTGTGCTCATGCAAGAGGCCAAGGCTAAGGGACGCCCCCTTCACTTCCTGCCTCCCTATCGTCACGATACCATGATTCAACTCATGGACTTGACGGGCATTCATCCTCGCGAGCAGCGCGCTGCCGCTTCTATGCCGCTTATTCAAGCTGTCGTGAAATTGCGCAACATCAAGACCGAGGAAGAAATCGCTGAACTGGAGCGTGCCGCCCTCATTGGCTACGAGATGCACACCACCGCCATGCGATTGGCCGTTCAACCCGGCGTGAGCGAAGCTTATATTGGCGGTATTCTCGATGGTATTGCGGCCAGTCGTGGCAGCCACGTGTCTTTCCAAAGCATTGTGTCAATGCATGGCGAAGTGCTGCACGGCTATCCCTCGACGGCGCCTCTTGAGAGTGGTCGCTTGCTCCTGGTCGATGCGGGTGCCGAAACGCGCGAACACTACTGCTCGGACCACACACGCACCACGCCCATCTCGGGACGCTTCACGCAGCGCCAGCGCGACATTTACGACATTGTGGTCGATTGTCACGACCTTGCCCTCGACCTCTCGAAGCCCGGCGTGCTCTACAAGGATGTGCATCTCGGGGTGTGTCGCCTCATGACTGAACGCCTCAAAGCTCTCGGATTGATGAAGGGCGATGTCGATGCCGCTGTGGCCAGCGGTGCTCATGCCCTCTTCCTTCCTCATGGTTTGGGCCATGCTATGGGCATGGACGTGCACGATATGGAAGGGCTCGGGCAGGCCAATGTCGGCTATGACGCGCAAACACGCCCTTCGACGCAGTTTGGCTTGGCCTCGTTGCGTTTCGGTCGTCAACTCGAAGTGGGCCATGTTGTGACCGACGAACCCGGCATCTACTTCATTCCCGCTCTCATCGACCTTTGGCGCAAAGAAGGTACCAACAAGGACTTCCTCAACTTTGACGAAATCGAAAAATTCAAGGACTTCGGAGGCATCCGCATTGAGGACGACATCCTCATCACGCCCACGGGCTGTCGTTTCATCGGCGAAAAGCGCATTCCCTACCACGCCAAGGAAGTCGAAGCCTTTGTCGCACAGTAATGTTCAGCCTACCGCTACACCAAGCATTTGTAACAACCCATAAAACTCTTATAATGAAAAAGATTCTTACTCTCGCTCTGGCAGCGTTGAGCCTCACGGCCACGGCTGCTCCCAAGAAGAAGGCGATGCCTAAGGACACGCTCATCTTCACCACGGTGATTGCCAACCCCGTGACCTCTATCAAGAACCAAAACAACTCGGGTACTTGCTGGGCCTATTCTTCTTTTGCTTTCCTCGAAAGTGAAGTTTTGAAGAAAAATCCCAAGCTCAAGGACGTAGACCTCTGCGAGAGCTTCCTCGTGACCAAAACCTATACCGATCGTGCCGACCGCTCAGTGCGCACACATGGCGATGCAAGCTTCTCTCAGGGTGGTTCTTTCTATGATGCCATCTTCTGCATGGAGCAATATGGTTTGGCTCCCGAAGGTGTGATGCCCTATCCCAACACGCTCTACGGCGACTCGCTCTTCAACTTCCGCTCTTTCTGGCCTGGCCTCGAAGCCTACGTAAAGGCCTATGCCAAGAGCGAGGAAAAGAAGATCAATCCCATTTGGAAGCAAAGCGTGCAACACATGCTCGACGGCTACTTTGGCAAGACCCCCGAGAAGTTTGTCGTAGAGGGCAAGGAATACACTCCTAAGACCTACGTTTCGGACTATCTGGGTCTCGACCCCAAGGACTACGTGAGCCTCACCTCCTACACGCACCACCCCTTCTACTCTCAGTTCATCCTCGAAATCCAGGACAACTGGCGTTGGGCTTCGTCCTACAACCTCCCGCTCAACGAGTTCATGGAAGTGATGGAAAGCGCCGTGCGCAACGGCTACACCTTTGCTTGGGGTGCCGACGTGAGCGAAGACGGTTTCTCTCGCCGCACGGGTCGCAACAAGTGCGTGGCTACTGTGCCCAACACGAAGAGCACGGCCGGTGTAGGCTCTGACCAATCGCGCTGGACGGGCGAAAAGGCAGGGGCCAACATTGCTGCTGCCGATGCTGCTGGCGAAAAAAACATTACCCAAGCCATGCGTCAAGAAGCCTACGACAACTGGGAAACCACCGACGACCACGGCATGCAAATCTATGGTATCGCCAAGGACCAACACGGCAAGGAGTATTTCATGATGAAGAACTCTTGGGGAGAATACGGCCCCTACAAGGGTTTCTGGTATGTGTCTAAGCCCTACGTGGCCTACAAGACCATGAACATCGTGATCAACAAGAATGCTATCCCTGCCCCCATTCGCAAGAAGCTGGGCATCTAAGTCCTGCACCCCCAGGTTTTACAACAGTGCCAATGCTCTCTATGAGCATTGGCACTGTTGCTTTTGGGGCGAAGTGCTTCTGTTCTTTCCTCCTCATTTTCCCCTCCTTTCGTACTTGAGGCCGTGTCTTGAAAGCCCATTGCTTTTTTGGCCGTTGAGGTAGGAAAATCTTCTTCCCACGCAAAAAATCCTACGTGGGACGCAGGATTTTTTCCTTCCCACGTAGATTTTTCGGCGACGCACGTAGTTGAGAAAATCCCCTACTCAGCACATTCAACCTCTTCTACCCTAATTCCATTTTCCACTCGATCAAGCCAGAGTAAGGAGAGGGAGAAGGCCTATTTTGAGGGAGAGAGGAAAAAATCCTTATTTCAGCCACCGAGCATATAAAAAATATCCACTATCTTTGCTTTCAGCACGAAAAGTGAGGACGTTTTTTCCTCTGTTTTCGTCGTGCGCAGCCCGCACCTCCCGAAGCAGAAAGAGAGAGGGGATGCGCGACTTCCCTTTATCGCCGAAACAACATCGACCTATGGAATATAATTTTAGAGACATTGAAAAGCGCTGGCGCGAAAACTGGGCGCGCTGCGGTACCTATCGCGCAGAGGAGCGCGAGGACAAGGAAAAGTTCTACGTACTCAACATGTTCCCCTATCCCTCGGGAGCAGGCCTGCACGTGGGGCATCCGCTCGGCTACATTGCCTCCGATATTTACGCCCGCTACAAGCGTCTGTGTGGCTACAATGTCCTCAACCCCATGGGCTATGATGCCTACGGCCTACCTGCCGAGCAATATGCCATTCAGACGGGACAGCACCCTGCCATCACCACGGCCGAAAACATAGCTCGCTATCGCGAACAGCTCGACAAAATAGGTTTCTGCTTCGATTGGGACCGCGAGGTGCGCACCTGCGAACCCGACTATTATCACTGGACGCAGTGGGCCTTCCAGCGCATGTTTGAGAGCTACTACTGCTATGGTTGCCAAAAGGCGAAGCCCATAGCCCAACTCGTGGAACACCTTGCCACTAAGGGCACTGCCGAACTCAACGTGGCGCAGAGCCAAGAGCTAAACTTCACGGCCCAAGAATGGGCGGCCATGAGCGAAGTGGAGCAGCAGGAAGTGCTCATGAACTATCGCATTGCCTACCTGGGCGAAACGATGGTGAACTGGTGTCCTGCTTTGGGCACCGTCTTGGCCAATGACGAGGTCGTAGATGGCGTTTCGGAACGTGGTGGCCACCCCGTGGTGCAGAAGAAGATGAAGCAGTGGTGCCTCCGCGTGAGTGCCTATGCACAGCGCCTGCTCGACGGCCTGAACACCATCGACTGGACCGACAGCCTCAAGGAAACACAGCGCAATTGGATAGGCCGTTCGGAGGGAACCGAAATGCAGTTTGCCGTCAAGGATAGCGACCTGACCTTCACCATCTTTACGACACGCGCCGACACGATTTTTGGTGTGAGCTTCATGGTGCTCGCTCCCGAAAGCGAACTCGTAGCACAGCTCACCACCGAGGCGCAACGTGCAGAGGTCGAGGCCTATGTCGAGGCCACCAAGAAGCGCACAGAGCGCGAGCGCATTGCCGACCGCAAGGTGAGTGGTGTGTTCTCAGGTTCTTATGCCATCAACCCCTTCACGGGCGAGGAAATCCCTGTGTGGATTTCGGACTACGTGCTCGCAGGCTATGGCACGGGGGCTATCATGGCCGTGCCTGCACACGACAGCCGCGACTATGCCTTTGCTCGTCACTTCAACTTGCCCATTCTCCCCTTGGTCGAGGGTGCCGACGTGAGCGAGGAGAGTTTCGATGCCAAAGAGGGCATCGTAACCAACAGCCCCGCAGCAGGCAAAACAGCCCGCGATGGTTTCTCGCTCAATGGACTGACCATTCCCGAAGCCATCGCAGCTACCAAGCAATTTGTCGAGGAAAAAGGACTGGGACGCGTCAAGGTGAACTTCCGCCTGCGCGATGCCATCTTCTCGCGCCAACGCTATTGGGGCGAACCCTTCCCTGTGTACTACAAGGACGGTATGCCTCGCATGATTCCCGAAGCCTGCCTGCCCTTGCAGTTGCCCGAAGTCAAGAAGTTCTTGCCCACCGAAACGGGCGAACCTCCCTTGGGCAATGCCGAGTGCTGGGCTTGGGATACGAAGCACAACTGCGTGGTCGAGAATACCAAGATCGACCACCAAAGCGTGTTCCCTCTTGAACTGAGCACGATGCCTGGCTTCGCTGGTAGTTCGGCCTACTTCCTCCGCTACATGGATCCTCGCAACGACAAGGCGCTTGTGGGCAAGAAAGCCGTGAACTATTGGCAGGGAGTGGACCTCTATCTTGGCGGTTCGGAACATGCCACGGGGCACTTGATCTATGCCCGTTTCTGGAACAAATTCCTCTTCGATCTGGGCACAGCCATCAAGGACGAGCCTTTCCAAAAACTCGTGAACCAAGGTATGATCCAAGGGCGAAGCAACTTCGTGTATCGCATCAAGGACACCAACACCTTCGTTTCGCTCGGCTTGAAGGACCAACATGAGGTGACACCCCTACACGTGGACGTGAACATCGTGGACAATGATGTGCTCGACATCGAAGCTTTCCGCAAGTGGCGCCCCGAGTATGCCAATGCCGAGTTTATCCTCGAGGAGGGCCAATATATTTGCGGCTGGGCGGTAGAAAAGATGTCCAAATCCATGTTTAACGTGGTCAATCCCGACATGATTGTCGAGAAGTACGGTGCAGACACTCTGCGTCTTTACGAAATGTTTCTCGGCCCGCTCAACCAGAGCAAACCTTGGGACAGCAACGGAATCGACGGCTGCTTCCGCTTCTTGAAGCGCGTGTGGAACCTCTTCTACAAGGGCGATACGCTTGCCGTGAACGACGAAGCCCCCAGCAAGGAAAACCTCAAGACACTGCACAAACTCATCAAGAAAGTGACGGAGGATATTGAGGAGTTTTCCTACAACACCTCGGTGCCCGCCTTCATGATAGCCGTGGGCGAGTTGGCACAGCAAAAGTGCACGAACCGCGAAGTGCTCTCCTCCTATCTCATCCTCTTAGCTCCCTTCGCTCCTCACATTGCCGAGGAACTATGGCATGCTTTGGGCAACGAGACGACCATTTTTGATGCAGCATGGCCTGTGTGCAACGAAGAGTACTTAAAAGCCGATAGCTACACCCTGGGCATCTCTTTCAATGGCAAGACTCGTTTCACGCTCGACTTCCCTGCCGATGCGACAGCCGAGGAAATGGAGAAAACCGCCTTGGCTGCCGAACAAAGCCAGAAGTATCTCGAAGGCATGACCGTGGCCAAGGTGATTGTCGTGCCTGGTCGCATTGTCAATATCGTACTGAAGAAATAAACCCTTATCACTATCGGACTCGTCTGCCTTTTTGGAGCGAGTCCGATTTTCTCGGAAAAGAACACTATGATGCTTCCCCTCAAACCCCATGTGTGGCAAGAAATCAAAGACTACTTGGTCATTACACTCGCTTTGATTTGCTACGTCTTTGGCTTCACCTGTTTCATTCTCCCACATGAGCTGACCTTAGGCGGTACCACAGGCTTGGGCTCTGTGATCTTCTATGCCACAGGTTGGTGGAAAGTGCAATACACTTTCTTCTTGGCCAATGCCATCTTGCTCGTCGTAGCCATCCGCCTGCTCGAATGGCGATTTTGCGTCAAGACCATTTATTCGGTCGTCGTGCTCACTTTCCTACTCACCGTGGTGCAGTGGTTCATGAAATACTTGGGGCTCAACCACCCAGAACTATTTCCTGCGGGATTTAACGAGCATGTGCAACTTCCTATCGTGCTGGAAAACACCTTCATGTCCACCATTTTTGGAGCGGCCATCATAGGCATAGGGCTGGGACTCATTTTCCTGCGCAATGGTTCGACAGGAGGAACTGACATTATCGCTGCGGTGGTCAATAAGTACAAAGACATGAGCCTCGGTACGCTCATTTTGCTGAGCGATGTGGGCATCATCACCAGCTCCATGCTCCTGCCAGGCGCCAATCTCGAAAAACTCCTTTACGGCTATACCTCTTTGATTATCGCCGCCTTGATGATTGACTTTGTCATCAATAGCGGGCGACGTTCGGTGCAATTCCTTATTTTTTCGGAGCATTACGAGGAAATCGCCTCAGCCATCAACCAGCTGCATCGAGGCGTTACGGTGATTACGGGACAAGGCTGGTTCACCAAAAAAGAGCGCAAGGTGCTCATCGTATTGGCCAAGAAAGGAGAAAGCCCCACGATATTCCATATCATCCAGAGCATCGATCCCAAAGCCTTTGTGAGCCAAACGCTCGCCCACGGAGTCTTTGGCGACGGCTTTGATGCACTTAAATCCAAAGGCAAGAAAAAAGAAAAAAAGCCGCTTCCTCCTGCGACTCCCTCCTCCTCAACGACGCCATGACTTCTCCTCCTCTCATCAGTCTTGTGGTGACGATGCACAACCGAGCCGACCTCATTGAGCGGTGTTTGGAGAGCATCGTGCGGCAAGAATATGCTCCTCTCGAGGTCTTGCTCGTAGACAATGATTCGACCGATGCCACACGAGAAGTCGCGCAAGACTGGATACTTAAAAACGAGGCAAAAGCCACTGCTCGACAATGCTATTTTCGCCTGCTTGACGAAGCTCAAAAAGGAGCCGACTATGCACGGCGCAGAGGGCTCCAAGCTGCGCAAGGTCAATGGGTGGCTTTTTTTGACGACGATGACGAGTTTTCGCCCGATTTTTTCCCCGCCATGCTCTCAGCTCTTGAAAAGCAGCCCACGGCACGATGGATATTGGCACGCACCTGCATGGTCATGCCCAACGGAACTACGCATGTGCGAGAGGGTTGGCCCTGCCCCAGCCTCGCAGAGCACCTGTTGGCTTCGCTGATTTCAACGCAGAGTTTCTTGGCGCGACGCGAATGGCTCATCAGTCTCCAAGCTTGGGAGCCTCATCTGACGCTCTGGAACGACTATTATTTGGGCGCACTCATGCTACTGCACGAGCCTCAACCTGCTTGGTGTCCAAAAGTGTTTCATCGCATCTACCAGCACGCAGAGAGCCTTACGGGGACTCGACTCTCCTCCAAATGCTTGGAAGTAGGGGCGAGCTTGAGGGCTTTGCAATGTCTTTTAGAGAAAGCCCAACAAAAACGTTGGGCAAGCTCATCACAACTTCAGGCTGCACAGCGTGCGCTTTACTTACGTACTCAGTGGGTCTTTGGACGCTTTCGCCAAGAAGGCAACACAGCAGCTATCAAAGCCGTACAGGCATTGCTCGCCCCACCACCTTTTGTATTCCCCAGCTTTATTCCTCCCCTTTGGCTTCAATGTGTGGGAAAAGCCTTGGCCCATTACACCGCTTGGGGAGGACGTGGCGCGTGGCGCATCGCCTTGATATTTTGTCGATAGCCTATCTATAAAGATGAGTTTCGGTTTTTCTTTTAACGGTCACGCACTCTTTTTGCCAGGCACCGTCAAAACAAATCCCGACTTTTGCAGTGAGAAATTCGGAGGGCCTCGAGGAAAAAGCCAACTGAAAGACGGCGTTCCGAATTAAATACTTAACTTTGCGCAAACATCTACTTACCAATACAGCTTCTGAAATATGGCAAAAAAAGACGATACTCCCCGCGAAATACTTAGCGAAAAACTCAAAGCCTTGCAATCGGCTATGGCCAAAATTGAGAAGGACTTTGGGCGCGGTTCGATTATGAAAATGGGCGATCAGCAAATCGAAGAGATTAGCGTGATTCCCTCGGGCTCCATTGCGCTCGATATTGCTTTGGGAGTAGGGGGCTACCCTCGTGGTCGCATCATCGAAATTTTCGGCCCTGAATCGTCGGGTAAAACGACGCTGGCTATTCATGCCATTGCAGAATGTCAAAAAGCGGGAGGTACAGCCGTATTTATCGATGCCGAACATGCTTTCGATCGCTTCTATGCGCAGAATTTGGGAGTAGATATCGAGAATTTGCTCATTTCGCAGCCCGATAGCGGTGAGCAGGCTTTGGAAATCGCCGAACAGCTCATTCGTTCTTCGGCCATTGATATCATCGTGATAGACTCCGTTGCCGCCCTCACCCCTAAGGCCGAAATTGAAGGAGCTATGGGCGACAACAAAGTGGGCTTGCAAGCACGCCTTATGAGTCAAGCCTTGCGCAAAATCACTGCAGCAATTTCCAAGACCAATACCACTTGTATTTTCATCAACCAGCTGCGTGAAAAAATCGGTATCACCTTTGGCAATCCAGAAACCACAACAGGGGGTAACGCTTTGAAGTTCTACGCAAGCGTGCGTGTTGATGTGCGTAAATCCACGCAGCTCAAGGACGGCGACGAAGTGCTGGGCAACTTGACCAAGGTGAAGATTGTGAAGAATAAGGTGGCTCCTCCTTTCCGCAAATGCGAATTTGAATTGGCCTACGGACAAGGCATATCTCGCTTGGGTGAAGTGGCCGACTTGGGAGTGGCCTACGACATTATCCAAAAGAGTGGTTCGTGGTACAGCTACGAAAACACAAAATTGGGACAGGGTCGCGAGGGCCTGAAGCGCACGCTCCAAGACAATCCTGAGCTGTGTGAAGAAATCACGGCCAAAATCATTGCCACGGTCAAGGGAGGAGAACCTTTGCCTGCCACTCCCGATGGCGAGAGCCTCGCAGCTCACGAAGAAGAATAAGCTTCGTTTTTTTGAGAAAGTAGTCCGAAATTTATACAGTAAGCCAGCGGATTATGCTGTGCCGCTGTCCGATGTTTCACGCTCTCATGCCTTTTTATTCCCTTCTCTTATTGCTTTGCACCTTTGCGTGCACCCTATCTGCCACTGCGCAGCGCCTACGTCTACAGGACGTAGCCGCTGCGCAAGCGCGCATTTGGGAAAATTATCGACAGGAGTTACGCGCCGCAGGCGATACACTGCCACAACTCCTCCCACTCACAACACTCGAAAACTCTCTTGCTCAAGAACATCGTTGGACCCTCCCCTCTTGGTTGGAGGCCTCGGCGTCCATGCGCTTCCACTATGGAAGCAAGGGGCAACGTCCACAAGAGGGCTATCCCTTATTCTTGTACCTCCATGGCAGTGGAGAACCACTTCGAGAGTGGCACACAGGGTGGCAACTGGCTAAGCATTTTGCAGACGCTCCTTCTGCCTATTTTGTCCCCATGATTCCTCAAGCAGGAGCGTGGTATCGCTGGTATCAGCAATCCAAGCAATGGGCTTGGGAGCGGTTGCTGCGTAAAGCGCTGGCCGATGTTCAAATAGACCCAACGCGACTTTATCTTCTGGGCATCTCCGAAGGAGGCTACGGCAGCCAGCGGTTGGCTTCGTTCTACGCCGATTATCTAGCAGGAGCAGGGCCAATGGCCGGTGGAGAACCGCTGCGCAATGCTCCGCCTGACAACTGCGCGCACGTAGGCTTCTCTTTTCTCACAGGAGCCAAAGACTATGCCTTTCATCGCGATTTTCTCACCGAAGAAACTCGCAAAGCCTTCGACCGCCTTGCCACAGCCTATCCTGGTTACTATCCTCATCGCATTCAGCTCATTCCTGGCATGGGGCATGGCATCGACTATCGCCCCACGACGCCTTGGCTCGCCAAGCATCGACGTGTAGCACAACCGAAGTGGTGGCGCTGGGAGAGTTTCCCCATGAATGGACGCTATCGGGAGGCTTTCTATAACTTGCGCATTGACCGATGGACACGCCCCTCGGCCCCCTCTGCTGCTCGATTGGATAGTTTGGGACAGTATGACGAACAAGCTCCCCGACGCATGCACACTTTCAAAGTGGTAGGGCAAACCATCGAATTGAGCATTGAGGAAGTGGAATATCTCGTCACGAGCCGTTCGCCGCAATGGCATTTCCCTCTCACCTTCGAGCGACAATTTCGCCTCGCTCGCGGAGGAAGCTACACCTTGTTCCTAAGCGACAATTTGCTCGACCTTTCTCGCCCCATTCGCCTTGTCGTGAATGGACAGACGCGTTTCCAAGGGCGGGTGGCACGTAGCGAGGAAAGCATCCTCGAGAGCCTTTCCACTTTCCACGATCCGCTGCGACTTTTTCCTGCTACTTTACGCTTTCACTTGTAGTCCCACCATGCAGTTTTTCACGCCTGTATCGCTCCCCGCCCCGCCATTTCGGCTTGAACCCCACTCTCACGTACTGGTGTTAGGGTCCTGCTTTGCCGAGCACATGGGCCAACATCTTATCGATACTCTCCCTGAAGGAAATGTCGTGGTCAATCCTTTTGGAGTGGTGTATGGAGAGCACGTACTGCACGACTGTTTACAGCATTTGCTCGAAGGGCAGGCGAGTTGGAGCGAGCACAACTTTTTTGAAGATGCACAGGGTTTGTGGCACAGTTGGGCTCACTCTGGAGCTTTCAATGCCCCCACTCGCTCGGCCTGTGTGGCACGTTGCCGGTCGGCATTTGAGTCGAGCAATTCGCTACTTCACAAGGCTCAACTGCTCATTGTGACCCTCTCGACCGACCGACACTATCGCTTGCAGGAGGACGACGAAGCCATCGTCGCCAACTGCCACAAACAACCCGCACGGCTCTTTCGCGAAGAAGCTTGCGAACTGGACGAGCAAATTGCCCGTTGGCGGCGACTCATAGGGCTATTGCTCCAGCGACATCCCCAATTGCAGGTGCTTTTCACCCTGAGTCCCTATCGCTATGCTAAATATGGTTTGCACGAAAACCAAATTTCCAAGGCCAAACTCCTCCTGCTCATCGACCAGTTGTGTCGGCAGTACGCCTCGTGCCATTATTTTCCCGCCTACGAAATAATACTCGACCAGCTGCGCGACTACCGCTTTTACAAGCCCGATATGCTCCACCCCAGCGAGCAAGCCATCGACTACGTGTGGCAGCAGTTTTCCGCTTGGTCTTTTTCTCCCACTTTGCAGGAATTCTCTGCGCAGCGTAGCGCCATATTGCGCGATTTACAGCATCGGCCGCTTCACCCCGAAAGTGCCGCCCACCAGCATTTTCTTCGTCGTTTGGAAGCTCGTTTAGCCGATTTCAAACAACAATGGGGCGTCTCGCCCCTCGGAGCACAAGACTAATGGTCGTTTTGTGCGCTCTTCTTTCTTTTTCTCCCATGCTCTATCCTCTTTCTCAAATTGCCGAGATAATGGGTGCCCAGCTCATCGGCACGGCCACCCCCAGCATAGAATGGCTGCTCACTGACAGCCGCACACTTACCGCTCCCGAAAGCACACTCTTTTTTGCCCTGCGCACCCGTACGGGCGACGGGCATCGTTATCTCTCCGCGCTCTACCAGCGTGGAGTTCGTGCTTTTGTCGTGGGCACTCTGCCTGAAGCCGTAGCTACCGACTTCTCCGAAGCCACCTTCCTGCTCGTTCCCTCCCCCCTCAAAGCCCTCCAACTGCTGGCCGAACAGCATCGCCGCAGCTTCCAACTCCCTGTCGTGGGCATCACGGGGAGCAATGGCAAGACCATCGTCAAGGAATGGCTCTACCAGCTCTTTGACCATGCGCCCAGCATCGCCCGCTCTCCTCGCTCCTACAATAGCCAAGTGGGCGTGCCACTTTCCGTGTGGACGCTCAACGAACAGAGCCAAATCGGAATTTTTGAAGCAGGCATCAGCGAACCGCGCGAAATGTCCAGCTTGCGTCACATCATTCGTCCCACGCTCGGCATTTTGACCAATATCGGTGCGGCCCACCAAGAACATTTTGCCACGATCGAGGAGAAATGTTTGGAAAAGCTCAAGCTCTTTAAGCATGCCGAAGCCCTCATCTATTGTGCCGATCAGGAAGTCGTGTGTCGCTGTTTGCCGCAGAGCGATTTTGCAGGACAACACCTCGCTTGGAGTCGCACCAAAGCCGATGCCCCCATACGCATTGCCGTGTGCCAAGAGCCAGAGCACACCCGCATCACTTACGAAGGACTTTTGGGCGAGGGAAAGATAGACATCCCCTTCTGCGACGAAGCCTCAATCGAAAATGCCATTCACGCCACGCTCGCGGCTCGATATTTGGGGCTCTCGGCCGACCTCTTGTCGCAACGTGCTCCCCAACTGCAAGCCGTGGCCATGCGTTTGGAGGTGAAACAAGGACTACGCGGGCTCACACTCATCGACGATGCCTACAACTCCGACCTCACTTCTCTCCATTTAGCCCTCGATTTTCTCGTGCGTCGGGGCTGTGGTCGCGGTCGCACCGTTATCTTGAGCGATTTGCAGCAAACGGGGCTCGACGCTGCCACCCTCTACACACAGGTGGCACAACTGTTGCGCCAACACGGCATACAGCGCCTCATCGCAATAGGCGAGCAACTCTTGCAGCATCAACACCTTTTTGAGGGCGAAACTCACTTCTTCTCGACCACCCAACAGCTCCTCAAAAGCGAACTGCTCGACCAACTGCACAGCGACATCGTTCTGCTCAAAGGCGCACGCAACTATCACTTTGAAATCCTTGCCGAGCGGCTTCAGCTCAAGCTGCACGAAACCACGCTCGACGTGAATCTGGCTGCCCTGGCCGACAATGTACGCCACTATCGCGCCTACATGCGCCCCGACACCAAACTCGTGTGCATGGTCAAGGCCAGTGCCTATGGCAGTGGGAGCGTCGAAGTGGCGCGCACGCTCCAAGACTTGGGCGTAGACTATTTGGCCGTGGCCGTAGCCGACGAAGGTGCCGAACTGCGCAAAGCGGGCATCACGGCGGGCATCATCATCATGAATCCCGAGCTGAGTGCCCTCTCCACGCTCTTCAAGTACCGCCTCGAACCTGAAGTCTACAATTTTCGCCTCCTTGATGCCCTCATTGCCGCCGCTCGCCAAGAAGGTATTACGCACTACCCCGTCCATCTCAAACTCGATACGGGCATGTGCCGCCTGGGCTTTCACCCCGAGCGCGAGCTCTCGCAGCTCATCGAGCGCATTCAAGGCCAGCAAGCCTTGTCCCCTCGCTCCGTCTTCTCTCATTTCGTAGGAAGCGACAGCCCCGATTTCGATGCATTCACGCACCAGCAGTTTGAACGCTTCGATCGCGCCTCGCGCCAACTGCAAGCCGCCTTGCCCCATAGTTTGCTGCGCCACATCTGCAATTCGGCCGCTATAGCTCGTTTCCCCGACTACCACCTCGATATGTGCCGTTTGGGATTAGGGCTCTATGGTATCGACCCGGTGACGGGTGCCCCACTGGCCAATGTGGCCACGCTGCGCACCACAATTTTGCAAATACGCGACATCGAAGCAGGCACCTCCGTGGGCTACTCGCGTCGCAGCATCGTGTCGCGTCCCTCTCGCATCGCCGCCCTTCCCATTGGCTATGCCGATGGGCTCGACCGCCATTTGGGCAATGGGCGCGGACACTGTTGGGTCAATGGGCAGCTCGCTCCCTACATTGGCAACATTTGCATGGACGTGTGCATGATCGACGTGACCGACATTGAGTGTCGCGAGGGCGATGTGGTCGAAATTTTTGGCGACCACCTTCCTCTTTCGACCCTTGCACAGTGGCTCGACACGATTCCCTACGAAGTGCTCACCTCGGTGAGCGAGCGCGTGAAGCGCGTTTATTTTCAATAGCCGAGCTCGACAGCTCGTGCCTCCCACTTTTTGCTTCTCAACTTCGGCAGCCCCATTTCTTGGTGCTGCCGTTTTTTTAGATCTTCCTTTGCCTGCAAGTTTGTTGCCACGAGGGAGAAAAACGTAGGCAGGCTTTGCATCTTGTTTTTATATATTGCTGTCCGGCAAACAGTTTTCGTTGGCTATAAAATTAGGCTGGAGTCCTCTTGGAGGTCTCCAGCCTTTTGGGCCACGTTGTGAGTGCAGGAAAACAGCAGCATGGGCAAAAGTCCACATTGTCGGCCCTTACCGCTTGGGGGCCTGAATCGCTCGCCGGCTCTGCACGATACGCTCAAGGATGATAACAAGGCACCTCGCTTTCGCTCCCATCATGCCCCTGCTCCGCTCGACCTTGATGTATGACACCCACTGCACGGCTTTCATGGAAAAAGCCGATGAAAGATGAGTGCGCCCTCCTTGCGGAAAGGGAAAATAAGCTCCACGAGCGTCATCGTTATTGGCTTAGAGGGCTTGCTTTTTGAAAATAGAAGCCCGAAGTCCTATTATAAAGGGCTTCGGGTTGGAAAAATATGGGATTTCGAGGTTTACCGGACAGCAATAAATGTGTATATTTGCGGAACTATTGGCGTGCCTCCTGCTCCTTGAAGCAAGAGGGGCGCTTTGTTCCCTGCCTTTTTTTGAGCATTTTTCGAGACAGCGACGAGGACGCGCGAAGCCCCCCCGAACGAACATCGGGCGATGAAGATGGAAGAGGCGAATGGCTACGACGCACGCAGGATTTTTTTCT
>JAUNKN010000018.1:20317-42492 GCA_030532685.1 Bacteroidales bacterium
CTTCCCACGTAGAAAATCCTGCGTCCCACGTAGAAAATTCTACGACGCACGCAGGATGTGCGATGGCTCTCCCGTTGCTCCCCCCTACTCGAAGCTGCAAGGCCTTGTTTCGCCCTGGCTCGACCGAGGCATGGATTTCTCGTATCTCTTCACTCTTTATCGCGATGAAAATACTTCTTCTCAACGGCCCCAACCTCAACATGCTGGGGCAACGTGAACCTGACGTGTACGGGCAACAAAGCCTCCAAGACATCATTGCACAGTTGCGCACAGCCTATCGCGAACGGGTCGAGCTGCTGGACTATCAGAGCAACCACGAAGGAGCCCTCATCGATCGCTTGCACGAGGCATGGCGAGAGGGAGTGCAAGGAGTGGTGCTCAATGCAGGGGCCTACACCCACAGCTCCATTGCCCTGCACGATGCCATCAAGAGCATCGCCCCCATCCCCGTGATAGAGGTGCACCTGAGCCAAGTGCACCAACGCGAGAGTTTTCGCCACCATTCGTGCATCGCTCCTGCCTGCGCAGGCATCATCGCGGGCTTTGGCGCCCACAGCTATCGCTTGGCGCTCGAAGCCTTGCTTTCCACAGAACACTAAATTTGTCAATGAAAAAACTATACATCGAAACCTACGGCTGCCAGATGAACGTGGCCGACTCGGAAGTCGTGGCCAGCGTCATGAAGATGGCGGGCTACGAACCCACAGAACACGAAGACGAGGCCGACGCCATCTTTCTCAATACTTGCTCGGTGCGCGACAATGCTGAGCAAAAAATCATTCACCGCCTGGAACACTTGCATGCCTTGCGCCGCAAGGGGCGCTCGCTCATCTTGGGCGTGTTGGGCTGCATGGCCGAACGTGTCAAAGACGAGCTGCTCAGCAAGCACCACGCCGATCTCGTGGCAGGCCCCGATGCCTACTTGGCGCTGCCCGACCTCATTGCACAGGCCGAGCTGGGACAAAAAGCCATCAACATAGACCTCTCGCTCACCGAGACCTATGCCAATGTGATGCCCGAACGCTATTGCGGCTCGAAGATTTCGGGATTTGTGAGCATCACGCGTGGCTGCAACAACTTTTGCCACTATTGCATCGTGCCCTACACGCGTGGCAGAGAGCGCAGTCGCTCGGTCGAGAGCATCATCAACGAGTGTCGCGACTTGGAGCAAAGGGGCTTTAAGGAAGTAACGCTTCTGGGACAAAACGTAAACTCCTACAAGGCGCGGCGCGACAGCAGTTCCGAGACTGAAAATGCGCCCACCGAGGCCGACCCCATGCAAGCCATGCAGGCGGCCATCGAGGAGACGCGCATCCAATCGACCGAGGCGCAGGCAGCATTCAATCCCGAATATGTCTACTTCCCCGAACTCCTGCGCACCGTGGCGCGCGCAGTGCCTGGCATGCGCATTCGCTTCTCGACCCCTCACCCCAAGGACATGAGCGACGCGACACTGCGCGTCATTGCCGAAGAGCCCAACGTGTGCCGCCACATCCACTTGCCCGTACAAAGCGGTTCGGACGTGATTTTGAAAAAGATGAACCGCAAGTACAACCGCGAGTGGTACTTGGGCCGCGTGCAGGCCATACGCGACATTGTGAAGGACTGCGCCATCTCGACCGACATCTTTGCAGGCTATTGCGCCGAAACCGAGGAAGACCACCAGCAAAGCCTCGACATGATGCGCCGTGTGGGCTACGACTCGGCTTTCATGTTCAAGTATAGCGAGCGCCCAGGAACTTTTGCCTCCAAATACCTTCCCGACGACATTCCCGAAGAGGTCAAATTGCGCCGCTTGAACGAACTCATTGCGCTGCAAAACGAGCTTTCGCTCAAGGCCAACGAGGCTTGGATAGGCCGCGAGGCCGACATCCTCATCGAGGGCATCTCTAAGCGTAGTCGCGACGAGGTGTTTGGCCGCACGGAGCAAAACAAAGTGGTCATCGTGCCGCGTGAGGGGCTGCGCATCGGACAGACGGTGCGCGTGCGCATCCTGACGGCAAGCAGTGCTACCCTCCGTGGCGAACTCGTATAGGGCGAGACTTCCCATCCCATCAACAATCGACCCGCTCTCCTGCATGGAGGGCGGGTCGATTGTTTGGATATGAAGCTTTGGGCTTAGAGCAGCACCTTGATGGTGGCTCCTGTGCCATTGGGGCGAATGAGACGCAGCAGGTAGGCACCGGGCACCAAGTGGGTCGTGGAGAAGCTGGCCGACGAGGGCGCAGCAATCGACTGGCTGAGTTGGGTGCTACCACCCAAATCGAGCAGGGCCAAACGTGAGAACTCTTCGAGCTGACCGCTCACCGTGAGCAGTCCTCCTTGATTGGAGATGCGAATGTCGCGCAGCGTAGCCGTGCTGCGGTCGATTCCCGTAAGCAATCGGCCTTCGGGAGAGAAACGCAACTTATAGCTGAAACTGCCGTCTTGAGGACATTTGTACTCGGCGATGGTGCCTGGGCCGCAACTACCATTGCCCACGCCTTCTTGATAGGCATCAAAGTGGGCCACGTTGTGGCGGCTCTTGCCCAGCTCCCAATAGTGCTGCACCGAAAGGAGCTCGCGGTCGCTATAAGGGAGGTAGGAGAAGTCCACCTGACCTTCGGTCTCGATGCGCAGCACAGCTCCATGGCCATCGCTCAGACGCAGGGTGCGCAGCCCCATGTGGTTGCCTTGGCTCTGTGTGCGAGAATAGGGCACGAGGCTTTGTGCTACGGTGCTGGTGTAGCTACCGAAGAAGCTGCCCTCGCAGCGGTCCACGTAGTTTTCCCAAGGACCTCGGGCCGTGTACTGATAGTCGGTGAAGGCCTTGTCGAAGAACATCTCTACTCCCAAACGACGCAATTTGTCGGAGGGGTTGGGGAGGAATTCGGTGGCCAGTTCGACAATGCCATTGGCATAGATATTCCACGTGAGCGTATTGTCGGCAAGTCCTTTACGCGTGGCCGTGACGGTGACACGTTGTCCATCGGCACTTTGGGTCACGGTAGGCTTCGCAGGGCTCAACTCGTTGTTCGTGTCGTAGACCTTCTTGTGGCTATTATAGGGAGTCTCGTTTTCAATCCAACGGAAGGTGTCGAATTGAGGACCACCATTGGGCGAAAGAATGGGCGTGTCCTTATATTTCCAACTGATGAGCTGAGAAGTGGTCGTGTTGAAAATCAAATCGACATTGGCATTGCTCACACGAAGCGTGCGCGTACCTGCGACTTGCTCTACTTTGAGAGAGGGGGCGCCAGGAGTAGCTTTCACAGCGGGCAAGTCGTCGCGCTCGGCCAAGCGGAACTGCTCGGTGGCTATGGGATAGCCAGCTTCGGCCCAAGGCGTTTCGGCTTTCAGGCAAAGAGCGAGGTTGAGATGATAGTCTGCTCCGTCGCCGATGCTACTGCGATAAGGCACAGCGATGCTGCGCTGAGTGCCTGAGGGCATAGGAGGAAGCTCAATGCTGCCGGTTTCGATTTCCTCACCGTTGCGGAGGAGGGTGTAGCGCAGCTCAAAATCGTCGAGCGACCGGAAGGCATATTGATTGTGCAGAGCAAAACGCTTGTTGCGCACATCAAAGTTGGAGAACTTCACATATTGGTACACCTTCTTGACTTCGGTGAGCTCGGGAGTCCATTGGCGCTCGGCATCGACCAAACCATTGCACACAAAATTGCCTTGGTGAGGGCCAGGATAGTCGTAGCCGGTGGTGAGCTGTTTTTTGCCAGCTTTCAGGAGTTGAGGATCGTAGATGGATTGGTCCACCCAGTCCCAAATGCAACCTCCAATGCCGCAACGGCTGGACTCCAAGATGTCCCAATACTCGCGCAGATTGCCCACGGAGTTGCCCATGGCATGGGCATATTCGCACATGAAATAGGGTTGGTTGGGCGCATTGTAGTTGGCCTGAGAACGGACGCTTCCCAGCTTGGGATACATCGTAGAATAGATGTCGGTGCTGTTGTGGTTGCCGCGACGAGTGGAGCCTTCGTAGTGTATGGGGCGATTGTCGAGCGCGCGCACAGCATCGTAGGTGGGCTTGAAGTTGCTGCCACCGCCACTCTCATTGCCCAAGGACCAGAAGATGATGGAGGGGAAGTTGCGATCGCGCAGCACCATGCGAGTGGCGCGGTCTTTGTAGGCAGGCAACCATTCGGAACGATTGGTGATGGCCGTAGAGCTGCTTTCACCGTGCTGGCTCCAGTCCTTATGGCATTCGATATCGGCCTCGTCCATGCAGTAAAGACCGTAGTAGTCGAACATGGCATACATCTTGGCGGCGCGAGGATAGTGGCTCGTGCGCACGGTATTGATGTTGGCCTGTTTCATGAGTTCGACGTCGCGCAGCATCGTGGCCACGTCCATGGTGCGTCCCTCCACAGGGTGCGTGTCTTGGGTGTTGACTCCCTTGAACATGACGCGTTGGCCATTGATCTTGACGAGCTGATCTTTGATTTCGACATGGCGGAAACCATATTTGGTGGCGAAGACCATTTCCTCTTGCCCCTTATCGTTGCGTTGGCTCACGATAAGGGTGTAAAGGTGAGGCGTTTCGGCCGTCCACAATTTCAGACCTGTCAGAGCGATATTGGCAAAATTGACGGCACTCGACTTCTTGCCCGCAGGGAGGATTACGCTCTGCTCTCGCTTCACGACTTCCTGCCCTTGGGGATCGAGAAGCGTGAGGACGAGCTGCTTTTGGGCGGCTTGGGCATCGCGATTGTCCACATCGAGGCGCACGGTCATCGCTCCGCTCTTGTAGCCGGCGGAAGAAATGAGGTGAGAAGTAATGTAGTGGTCGCGCACAAAAGTACGAGGAGTCGCATAGAGGTAGACATCGCGATGAATACCACTCATGTGAAACATATCCTGACCTTCGAGATAGGAGCCATCGCTCCAGCGTATCACTTGAACGCTCACGTTATTGTTGCCTTTGCGCACGTATTGCGTTACGTCAAATTCGCTATCGGTGTTGGGGCCTTCGGTGTAGCCCACATATTTACCATTGACCCATACGTAGGCTGCCGAGTAAATACCATCGAAATGCAAGAACACGCGCTCTTGCTCCCACCCTGCGGGAAGGTTGAAGGTGCGGCGATAAGAGCCTACGGGATTTTCGTCGACCTTTCCCTTGTATTCTCGTCGCAGACGGATGAAGGGGGGATTGTTCTCAAAGATGTAATCGACATTGATGTACAGCGGTTGATCATATCCCTTCATTTCCCAACAAGAAGGCACCGTAATCTTCTCCCACTGCGAAGAGTCGAAATTGTCTTTGACAAAAGCCGTGTCGCGTTTGCGAGCATCGGGAGCGTAGGAGAAATCCCACTCTCCGTTGAGGTCTAAGAATTTGGCGCGCGTGGGAGTGAGCCAAGGGCGCTCGTAGCGAGCGTCAGCTTTGAGAGCCTCGGTGCTGGCATAGGGCATGAAGGCGGCGTGTGCCTCTTCCTTGTTGATGCCAAAAACGGCTTCGTCTTCCCAAGCACGTTCGCCCGATTTGGAAGGGCGAAGGGAAGAGGGGGCAATGCGGAACTCCGTAGTCTTGTCGGGAAGAGGAGTGAGCGAAACATCGGCCTCAGCAGTGATGCAAATATAATAAGGGCTGTTTTCTGCCTGCAAGCGATAAACCCCTTCTTTGCCTTGGACGGGAACCAATACGATTCTCTGGTTGGGATTGTTCAAATCGAGCGTCCATTGCAAAGGGTCTTTAGGCCCTCCTAAGGCTAAGTCGATAGCGTGCTTATAGAAGGGAGAATACAAAACATAGCTCTCGCCTACTCTCAACACTTGCCACACTTGAGCGTCGCGCTTGTCGTCGGCCGTTCGCGCGAGGATGCGGCTATTCTTCTCGAAGGATTCGTTGTTGTCCAGGCGCATTCTGCTGGCCACGTTCGTAAAGGTGTAGTAGCCTTTGTCTACAGGAGCGTTAGGGTCAAGCGCCTTTACTTCTTCGAGGTAGAAAAGCAGAGGCGTAGCATTGCCTTCGGAAACGAGGGCCACATTTTCGTCCTTGCGCACCAAGACCTTGCCATTTCCACTGGCAGAGGTAAGCGCAAAGATCAAAGGTGTGGAGCTAATCGCCTTAATTTTCCATTGCTGGCTCTTGTCTTCTGCGCTGGCAGAAGTCATCAACACGGTGCCCGACGTTCCTTCAAAAGCACTGGTTTGGTCGGCCGTAGTAATGTGCCAAACACCCGTGGAGATTTCTGTGAAGCGCCAAGCCGTATTACTCTCGCCATGGGGTGAGAATGAGAGAGGAGCTGCATTGGCATTGCCCGCAGCAAGATAAGCCTTATCCTGCAATACGCGCAAATGGTAGATGCCGCCCGATTTGGGCACTTGTGCCATGGCCCAAGCCACACAGCTCCACAACACGGCCAATATAGCGGTGCGCAGCAAAGAGTAAAAGAAAGAAATACGCATCATAGGGAGGTTCTATTTGTTTCTAAATTGAAGCTAATCGCTCACAGAGTTGTACAGATAAAATAGCTGGTCGCTATCTCTGCTTTTCAATATGCGCGATTGCCTGCAAAATTACGCAAAAAGATAGAATAGGAACGTATTTTTTAGGAATTTCTTTTCTTTCTGTGGGAGTTGCCTGCCACGGGAAGCGAAAGCGGAGAAAGTCGCTGTGACGGAGGGGGGAGTTTGTGGGGATTTCTGAACAGCCAAAAGTTCACCAAAAAGGCCGTGTCCCAATTGCTTAGGGACACGGCCTTTTTGTGGTAAAAAACCCATGAATGGCGAGTAGATGCCTTTGAGAGGGAATCCCTCAAATGCGATGATTTTTTCCAGACATCAGCCTCGTGCAGAAATGGCCAATGCGTACATTTTGATGCGTTTGATCATGGCTAACAAGCCATTGGAACGCGTGGGCGAAAGGTGCTCTGTGAGTCCGATTTCGCGGATAAAATAGAAGTCGGCATCGCGGATATCTTCGGCCTTGTGGCCGTTTACCACGCGAAGCAACAAACTCACAATTCCCTTCACGATAAGGGCATCGCTCTCGGCACGAAAGCTGAGCGTCCCATCGGCCTGTTCGTCGCATACAATCCACACGCGGCTCTGACAACCGTCGATGAGGTTGCTTTCGGTCTTTTCTTCATCGGGCAGCGACGGGCACTCTTCACCCAGGTCAATGAGCAGCTGATAGCGGTCCATCCAGTCGTCTATCTCGGTAAATTCGCTGATAATTTCGTCTTGTATTTCGTTGAGCGTCATGGCTAAAATCTACTTTTTCTTGAGAGATAAATTGAGGAGTGAGAAAAGGAAGAAAAGGGGTAAGCAAGAAAAAAGCTACCCCATAAGGTTTCCTTTATTCCAAGGTTGAGATAAATTGCATCACCGTTTGCCCCACTGCGCGGAGTGTTTGCGGGTCGATATTCTCGGGCGTATCGTGCGTGGTGTGCCAATGGGGACAGAATCCACCAGAGGGGTTGAAAGGAATAATATCGATGGTCGGAATGAGAGCGATTTCGTTCATAGGCACATGATCGTCGGTCACCATGCCTCCTGGTTCTTGAACGAAGTATTCGGAGGCATCGGCATAGCGTGCCGCATCCCACACTCGCACCAAAACATCTTGGGCATATTGTGTGGAATAGCCCTCATAGTGAAAGCGCGCATTGCGACCGCCCACCATGTCGAGCAAAATGCCCAAACGAGCGGTATAGCCCTCTTTGTGAGGATTCTTTGCCCAATATTGGGAACCCAAGCACCAATTGTTACTGTTGGATTGCTCCGATTCAGGGGCCCAATAAGGAGCACCATAGTCCTCGGCATCGAAACAGATAAAGTCTACGCCTACATTGGGGTTCAAGCGCGCAAGTTGTCGAGCAATCTCGAGCATCACCGCCACACCCGAAGCGCCATCATTGGCGGCCATTACGGCTTCGGTCTGATGCTTTGTCGAGTCGGCATCGGCATCGGCCCAAGGGCGCGAGTCGTAGTGGGCAGCCAGGACGATGCGTTCGGTAAGCTCAGGTTTGTAGGCCGCAATAATGTTGCGACACTTCAGTCGCGTGCCGTCCCAGCCTGTAAGCGTGGTGCGCTGGTTGGTGATGGAGAGGCCGTAGCTTGCAAACTTGGCCGCGATGTAGTCGCCACACTTTTCAATCGCAACAGAGTTGGGCGTGCGGGGACCAAACTCGCATTGTGCTTTCAGGAAGGCATAGGCCGAGTCGGTATTGAACTTCACAGGAGTGATGAGCGTAGAGTCAATGCTGGGAGCAGCATCGGCCGTCGTGCTGTGGGCGCCTTTGCAAGCGGTAAAGAAAAGGCCACTTGCGAGGGTCAGCAAAGAAAAGAGGTGTCGCATCTTCATGGGGTAGATTTAAGAAGCAATAGAAGAGTGAAAATCGGCAAGAATGGAGCGCCGCAACTGTTCATCGGCATAGCTTTGTGCGGTGTGCAGCACACGCAGGAAGTTTTTGCCCCAAAGCAAGGCAAGGTCGCTGTCGGTGAATCCTTCGGCCTGTAAGGCTTGCGTGAGTCGGAGCAGCGCCGAGGCCGACTCAAGACCTGGCACACCGCCATCGCCATCAAAGTCAGTGCCTATGCCCACGTGTTCTATCCCTGCCACTTCAATCATGTGCAGGAGGTGTCGCAGAGCGTCGTGCACACGAGCTTGGTCGCTGTCTTCTCGCAGAAAACCAGCATAGAAGGTGCACTGTGCTACTCCGCCCGAAGCGGCCAAGGTGCGCAGCTGGTGGTCGGTGAGATTGCGCGGATGATTGCACAATGCCCGAGCCGAAGAATGGCTGCACACAATGGGAACTTGCGAGCACTCGATGGCTTGGTAAAAACTGCTTTCTGCTCCGTGGGAAAGATCAACGAGCATTCCCACGCGGTTCATCTCGGCGATGACCTCGCGCCCAAAGGGCGACAGTCCTCCGTGCTCCACGCCTTCGGGAAAGTTGTTTTTGTCGCGCTGCGAGGGGCGTGCCGAGTCGCAAATGTCGTTGTTCCCGTTGTGACACAGCGTCGTGTAGACCACGCCCATGCGAGCAAAACGCTCCACCTGCGCCAGGTCGTGGCCAAAAGCATAGCCATTTTCGATACCAGGCAAGATCGTGTTTTTGCCTTCGGCCTTGTGGCGCAAAATGTCGGTTTCGCAGGTGCCCAACGCTGCTGTAGGGCAGGCTTGCACCATATTGTGCAGGCGGCGCAGCAACGTCGCGGCCTGCTCGGTGGCCTTTGCGTGGTGGGCCTCATCGCGCACACTCTGTGGCAAATAGGCCACCATGATACTGGCGTCGAGACCTCCCTCGCGCATCTTATGGCTATCGACAAGGATTTGTGGATCGCGACGATTAAAGTCGATGCCCTTGTCGAAAAACATGGGAGTGTCGCAATGCGAGTCGAGCGTGAGGTGCTGCTCGTGCCACAGACGAGCACGATGATAGGAGGCGGCTTCCCCAACGAAATGTTCAAACAGGGCGCTCATCGTCTCAGCGGGCATACATTCGGGATGCCACTGCACGGCCAGGATACTTTTGTGCTCGCTACTTTCGAGGGCCTCAATCACTCCGTCAGCACTCCATGCTGTGGCACGCAGCCGGGGCCCACAATGAGCCACTGCCTGGTGATGGAAAGAGTTGACGGCAAGCCGCGTGCCAAAGAGGCGGTGCAGCGTGCTCCCCTCTTCGACGCGCAGACTGTGGGTGGCTTCACTCCGAGGTGCATTTTGGCTGTGTTTCACGGTGAGTGCTTCGCCCAGACAAGCAGCCAAATCTTGGTGCACATTCCCTCCCAAGGCCGCAGCAATGACCTGCATGCCTCGGCAAATCCCCAACATCGGCAATTGGCGGTCGGCAGCCAGCCTCACCAAGAGCAGTTCGCTGGCATCGCGTTGCGGATTGATGCCTCCCAGTTGTGGCAAGGGCTCCTCGCCCACCCAAAGTGGATTGAGGTCGGTACCACCCGAAAGGAGCAAACCATCGAGCCTATCAAGCAGCTCTCCAAAATCGCATTCGCGCTCGAGCGGCGGCACAATGAGCGGCAGGGCACCTGCACGCAGGAGGCTCTGGTAGTAGCCTTCGGCCAGCGTGCAAGTGCCCTCGGAATAATTGCCCGTGATGCCCACCACGGGACGACGCCCATGACGCATAGGCACGGGACGCTCGCAGTGTGCTTGATAGAGGGCATCAAGGTCGAAAGTATTCATCGTTTCTTGTGCTTAGTATAAGGGATGCTGTCGGCAGGGTATTCGTCGCGACGCTTGGGATTCATCGGAAACCAACCACGGATGACGCGCTGGCGCTGGTCGAAAATCTCAATGATGCTCCACAAGCAAGAAAAGCCCACAATGGCCACCAAGGCGCTCCAAAACACGCTCTCTATGAGCAAGGCTGCAACAAGACCAACGATGCCAGCGATGAGAAAAGCCCACCACGAGCGCGTGCCAAAGTAGTATTCAGCTTTGATAACGAGGGGATGAAACAGCCCGATAACGAGAAAGGTGCAGAAGCCCAAGATGGCTCCCTGCCAGTAAATGTTTTCCATGATGTTCTGTGATAAGTTCTGTGATTGAGATAGCCCTATGTGAGGAGGACTTCTTTTGGTGTTTAATCGTCTATTTCGTCGAGCAGACCGAAGTGGCTGTCGGCACAGCTCATTTCGCCACCTGGCTCTTCGTGGTCGTTGAGCAGAATGGGCACATTGCGCGAAATACTCTGCTCGAGCGAGATGAGCGTTTCGGTCGAAGTGACTCCGTTGATGCCCTGAATGCGATTGTTGAGCAAATCCTTGAGGTGCTCATTGTCGCGCGAATAGAGCTTCACGAGCATCGTGTAGGGCCCCGTAGTGAAGTGGCATTCCACGATTTCGGGAATGTTGAGCAGTTCGCTCACTGCAGCGTTGTACATGGAGCCGCGCTCGAGTTTAATACCGATATAGGTGCAGGTACCAAAGCCCAGGTATTTCGGGTTCACCTGGTAGCCACTGCCCGTAATGATGCCTCGTTCCACCATGCGCACCACGCGCTGATGAATGGCAGCTCGCGACACATTGCACATCTGTGCGATGTCCTTAAAACTTCGTCGCGCGTCGACAGAAATAACTTTGAGAATCTTACGATCCAATAGATCTGCTTTCTTGGTCATGAGTATATGTTTTATTCGCAGACAAAATTAAGGAATATAATTTGACAAACGAAGTTTTCTATGCCTTTTTTGAGCTCGATGTATAGCAAAACTTTCTTTATATTCCTCTTTCGTTGTTTTTCGACTTTCGCTTTCACATTTTTAGGCAGTCTGCTCCCCTCCGCTCCCTGCACTTCGGGCACCTCCCAGCGAGGGGCAGACTACTCTTCATGGTCTTCTTGCTCAGTTCACATCGCGCACCGTTTGAAACAAGGGAGAAAAAGTAGGGCAAGTGCGAGCAAGCTCTTGTGTCTTGCTGCAAGAGAAATTCTGCGTGCGTCGTAGGATTTTCTACGTGGGACGCAGGATTTTTTCCTTCCCACGTAGAATTTTCGCAAACGCAAGGCGGAATTTATGCTTCGACTCGTCGCTGTTGTTCCTCGCAAGAGGAGGACATCTTCTATCCTCCCCACGGCACAAGTATCCCAAGCCAGTGAGAAGCGAAAGAAGAAAATCTTGGGGCTTTCTCGCGCGCGACTCGCCCAATTCGTGCAAAAACACTAACTTTGCTCCAACTATATCCACTCGACTCATGAACATCACCCCCTTAGTGCGCCAAGTGTTCAAGCACCGCGCCCGCATTATCGATAGCTTTGCCCATCGTGCCGAAGAGCTGCAACGCCAAGTACTGGCGCGTTTGCTGCATCAGGCACGCCACACGCTGTGGGGAGAACAGCACAACTATGTTCGGCTGAACAGTTACGAGGATTTTGCCCAGCAGGTTCCTCTCAACGACTACGAAACGCTCAAAGCTCACATAGACCGCATGCGCCACGGCGAGCGCGACATCCTTTGGCCGGGTCAAGTGCGCTGGTATGCCAAGTCGTCGGGTACGACCAACGACAAGAGCAAATTTATCCCCATTTCGCAACAGGGCTTGCAACAACTGCACTATGCTGGCGGGCGCGACGTGATGGCCATCTATCTGCGTAACCGTCCCGATGCGCGTGTCTTCTCGGGCAAGGGGCTCATCTTGGGCGGTAGCCACCAGCCCAACTATGACTCGCAGCATAGCCGCGTGGGCGACCTCAGTGCCATTCTCAACGAGAATGCTTCGCCTTTCGTGCGCTTGTTTCGTGCCACAAGCAAGGAAACGGCACTGCTCGAGGATTTTGAGTTGAAGCGCGAGCGCATCGCGCGCGAAACGATGCACAAGAACGTGACGTCTATATCGGGCGTTCCCTCGTGGATGATGGCCGTGCTCAACAAGTTGCTCGAAATCACGGGCGCAACGACGGTCGATGAGGTATGGCCCAACCTGGAGGTGTTTTTCCATGGCGGAGTGGCCTTCACGCCCTATCGCGAGCAATACCTGCGTATGATTCCCTCAGCGCGCATGCAATATATGGAGACCTTCAATGCCTCCGAAGGCTTCTTTGGTCTGCAAACCGACCCGCAAGATAAGAGCATGGAGTTGATGATGGACTACGATGTGTTCTACGAGTTTATCCCACTCGAAGAAGTGGGGAGCGAGCTGCCCACGGTGCTTCCCGTCTGGGAGGTCGAAGTGGGCAAGAACTATGCGCTGGTCATCACGACGAGCTGTGGCTTGTGGCGCTACCAAATAGGCGACACCTTGAAGTTCACAAGCGTGCGCCCTTACAAGTTTATCATTTCGGGGCGCACCAAGAGTTTTATCAATGCCTTTGGCGAGGAACTCATGGTGGACAATGCCGAGCAGGGCTTGAAAGCCGCCTGCGAGCAGTGCAATGCCGAGGTGAGCGAATATACTGCCGCACCCGTGTTTATGGATGCCGAGGGAAAATGCCGCCATCAGTGGGTCGTGGAGTTTCGCAAGCGTCCGGCCGATGTCGAAGCCTTTGCGCAAGCGCTCGATGCGGCACTGCAAAGCATCAATTCGGACTACGAGGCCAAACGCTACAAGGACATTACACTGCAACGCCTCGAAATCGTCGAAGCACGCGAGGGCCTCTTCAACGATTGGCTGGCTTCGCGGGGCAAATTGGGCGGTCAGCACAAAGTGCCTCGCCTCAGCAACCACCGCGACATCATTGAGCAAATCTTGGCTCTGCAATAGCCTTTCTCTCTATGCAACGTATCATTCTTTTTCTCCTTACACTCTGGGCACTACTCGTTTTGGGAGGATGCGCCAATCAGGGACAGGGACCCGACGGCGGGCCCTACGACGAGCATCCTCCACGCATCGTGGGGCTCACTCCACCCGAAAAAATGGTGGGCTCGAAGCGCACCAAATTTACGCTCATCTTCGACGAACTGATTAAGGTGGACAACCCACAGGAGAAAATCATCGTTTCTCCCCCTCAAATGGAAAGTCCTGAAATCAAAGTTTCGGGGCGGCGCATCACCGTGGAACTCATGGATAGCGTGCGGCCCGGAACGACCTACACCGTGGACTTTTCGGACGCCATCACGGACAATAACGAGGGCAATCCCTTGGGGCAATACACCTATGTGTTCAACACCTCGGGAGCGGTGACCGACACGATGGAGATTTCAGGACACGTGCTCAACGCCGAAGACCTCGAACCCGTGAAGGGGGTGCTCGTGGGTTTGCATCAAAGCGATGCCGACACGGCTTTCACGCGCCTACCTTTCGAACGCGTAGCCCGCACGGACGACAACGGATTCTTCTCCATCAAGGGAGTTGCTCCCGAACGCGAGTACAACATCTTTGCTCTCAAGGATAGCGACGGCGACTTCCGATTTTCGCAACGCGGGGAGAGCATCGCCTTTTTGCTCAAAAAGCTGCGTCCCAGCTCCTTCCCCGATGTGCGCAAAGATACTCTGTGGGTGGACAGCGTGCGCTACGACTCCATTCGCATCACCCCCTATACCCACTTTACTCCCGACGATGTGGTGCTTCCTCTCTTTCGAGAGAGCAATCAACCGCGCTATTTCCTCAAAGCCGATCGTCCCACAGCCGAATTTTGGCGCTGTTATTTCACCGCGCGTTCTTCGCACGTGCCTACCATCAAAGGCTTGAACTTTGAGGAGAAAGGTGCCTTTGTCGAGCAGCGCAACTTGACCAACGACAGCCTCGTCTATTGGCTCACCGACAGCACCCTTCTGCGACAAGACACCCTCACACTGGCCTATACCTACGAGGCTTGGGACGACTCGCTCGCGCGTAGCTATCTGCGCACCGACACACTTTCGCTCACGCCACGCATCAGCTGGGAACGCCGCATCAAGGAGGAAAACAAAAATCGCGAGAAGTGGGAAAAACAACGCGAACGACGACACAAACGCGGCGACTACTCGCAGGAACAGCCGCCAGTTGAATTTCTTCCCATCAAATCGGAGTCGAGCACCTCGCTGGCACCCGACCAAAATCTATACCTCACCTTTGGAGAACCTTTTGACTCTCTACCACGCAGCGCCTTGCACTTGCGCCTAAAGGTGGACACCCTGTACCAAGAAGCCCCCTACGAGCTGGACACCGTGCCAGGCAATCTCTTGGCAAGACGCATCAGAGCCGAGTGGCGGCCAGGGCAACAATACGAACTGCTCCTCGATTCGGCCGCTGTGCGCAGCATTTATGGCAAACCCAACAACAAGTTGCAACAGCGTTTCACCATCACCAAGGACGAGGAGTTTGGCACGCTCTTTCTCTCACTTACCAACGCCAACGATAGTTGCACCATCGTACAACTGCTCGACGGCAATGGCAAAGTCGTCAAGGAGGTGGCCGCCAAGCAAGGCAAAGCCGAACTGTACTACTTGCGTCCCAAAGAATACTACTTGCGTTGTTTCTTCGACCGCAATGGCGATGGGAAATGGACGCCTGGACAATGGAGCAGCCGAACGCCACCCGAAGAGATGTACTACTTGCCCACTGTGCTCAATGTGCGAGCCAACTGGGACTTGAACCAAGATTGGGATGTCACTGCTCTGCCGCTAAACAAACAAAAGCCGCAGCGACTCGTGAAGCAACAAGGCAGCGGCAAACGTAAAAATATGACGCACCAGCGCAACATTGAACGCCGAAAACAACGCGGCGAACGATGAGGTCGCTATCCCAAGTTTTCTCTCCCCTCCTATGCAACTCCTCATTGACGACAAAATTCCCTATTTGCGTGGCCAAGCCGAACGTTTGGGTACATGCAGATACTTGCCTGGTGCCGAAATAACAGCCGACGACCTCCAGGAAACCGATGTGCTCATCGTGCGCACTCGTACGCAAGTAAACCGCGCACTGCTCGAAGGAAGCCGCGTCCAGCTCGTAGTCACAGCGACCATTGGTCACGACCATATCGACAAGGCATATCTGGAAGAGGTGGGCATCGCTTGGACCAACTGCCCAGGTTGTAATGCTGGAGGAGTGGCACAATATGTGCGCGCCGCCCTGTGGTTGGCTTCTTTACAAGGCCTGCTCAATCCACGTTTTGCACAAGGCGACCGCCAAGCAGCTCCCGTAGTTGGTGTGGTGGGCTGCGGACATGTGGGAGGTGCCGTCGTAACAGCCCTCGAAGCCGAGGGTTGCCGCACGCTCGTGTGCGACCCTCCCAAAGGAGCTCCCTATTCCTTGGCCGATTTGGCCCGCGAAGCCGATATCATCACCCTCCACACGCCTCTCACCATCACAGGCGAGCATGCGACCTATCATTTGGCCGATACCACCTTTTTTGATGCATTGCAACGCAAGCCACTATTCATCAATGCGGCTCGAGGAGAATGTATGGACACGGCAGCCGTGCTTCGCGCTTTAGCGGGAGGGAAAATCTCGGGGGCTGTCATCGATACTTGGGAACAAGAACCACACATTTCCTCCAGTCTCTTGCAACAGGCCTTCCTCGCAACGCCGCACATCGCGGGCTACAGTGCCGATGGAAAGGCCAATGCCAGCCGCATGGCACTCGAAGCTGTGGCACGCTATTTTGGTCGAACCATCGACTTTGACATTGCGCCGCCAGCTCTCCCCGAAGGCTTTGATTTTATGCCCGATTTCAGCACTTCTCTCTCCACTGCTCCTCTGCACCTCCAAGAGCAGCTGCGACGCTACAATCCGCTGGCCGACACGCAACGGCTGCGTCAATGCCCTGAATGCTTTGAGCAGTTGCGTGGCGACTATCCCTTGCGCAGGGAGTAGCCATTCCGTAAAGAGCAGAGTCGCTATTGGCCATGGGCACCTCCTCTCCTGCTCAAAATCCCCAATCCGAGAATAAGCTTCCAGGAAGTGATTGCTCGGATTGGGGATTTTGGATTTTAGAAACCGGAGAAAACAAGGAGAACAAGGTGAAAAGATAAAATCCTGATAGAGCTGCGCTCCTATTCATTATAGGGACGCAATTCTATCAGGATTTTCAGCAGATGGCCTGTGGATTTATCCAATGGTGAGCAGCGTGGTGCCTTCCATCACATTGTCGCCAGGAGCAGCGCAAATGCCTGTCACGGTACCATCGCACTCAGCAGTGATGTTGTTTTCCATTTTCATAGCTTCGAGCACGAGCACGGTGTCGCCCTTTTTCACGGCTTGACCAGCAGCGACGAGCACCTTGGTCACTACCCCAGGCAGGGGAGCCTTGACGGGAGTACCTTCGCCAGCTTCGCCCTTGACAGGGGCAGCAGCAGGAGCAGCGGCCTTGGGAGCAGCGGGAGCTGCAGGAGCAACGCCAGCAGCGGGAGTGGGGAGGTCGCCCTCGGTGAGAGGAGCGCCAAGAATTTCGACATCGAAGCTCACACCATTCACGTTGAGCTTGGCTACTTGCTCGCGAACGGACTCGATGGTAACATCGTACTGCGCGCCATTCACGATATAACTATATGTTTTCATTGTTGCAATGCGTGGGGATTAATGATTGAACTGACGCGTAGGATTGTTCCAAGCCGTGCGCCACGAGGAGGACAGGGTGATGACTTCGGTTTCTTCGTCGTGCACCTCCTCTATCTCATACTGGGCAAGAGCAAGGCTGATAACGCCTGCATAGATGGGCATACGCTCATCGGTGGGCAAGAATGGCTCTCCGTCCACCTCTACGGCAGCCACGGTGCCGCGGCGCTCGTTGAAGGTGATGCGCAGCGCGCGGTCGCCCACGTTGAATTGAAATGTTTTCATCTGAGGACGATTGTTTTAGAGAGGTACATTGCCGTGCTTCTTGGCAGGACGGCTTTCGGTCTTAGTGGCCAACTGAGCAAGAGCGCGACAGATGCGGAAACGCGTGTTGCGAGGTTCGATTACATCGTCGATGTAGCCATACTCGGCAGCCTTGTAGGGGTTGGTGAAGAGGTCGTTGTATTCCTTCTCCTTTTGTGCCAAGAAAGCCTTAGGATCGGCCTGTTCTTTGGCAGCCTTGGCGCTCAAAACGGCCACAGCACCCGAGGCACCCATCACGGCAATCTCGGCCGAAGGCCAAGCGTAGTTAAGGTCGGTCTTGAGCTGCTTGCTACCCATCACAATGTGCGAACCGCCATAGCTCTTGCGCAGGGTCACGGTGACCTTGGGCACAGTGGCTTCGCCATAGGCATAGAGGAGCTTAGCACCGTGGGAAATCACCGCATTGTACTCCTGACCCGTACCGGGCAAGAAACCAGGCACGTCTACGAGGCTTACAATGGGAATGTTGAAGGCGTCGCAGAAGCGCACAAAACGAGCGGCCTTGCGGCTGGCAGAGGCATCGAGCACACCGGCATAGACCTTGGGTTGATTGGCCACGATACCTACGCTTTCGCCATTGAAGCGAGCAAAACCGATGATGATGTTTTGCGCAAAGTCGCGCTGCACCTCAAGGAACTCGCCATTGTCCACCACAGCACCAATCACTTCGTACATGTCGTAGGCAGCGTTGGGATTGTCGGGGATAATTTCGTTCAAGCGGTCGTCCTTACGATCGATGGGGTCGGTGCATTCCACGCGAGGAGTGCGCTCGTGATTGTTCTGGGGCATGAAGCTGAGGAGCTTGCGAATGAGCGCGGCAAACTCTTCTTCGCTCTTGGCAGAGAAATGGGCTACACCACTCTTCTTCGTGTGCACACTGGCACCACCAAGGTCCTCTTGGCTCACGTCCTCGCCCGTCACGGTCTTCACCACCTTTGGGCCCGTGAGGAACATGTAGCTCACGCCCTCGAGCATCACAATAAAGTCGGTCAAGGCGGGAGAATAAACGGCACCACCAGCACAGGGGCCACAGATACCCGAGATTTGGGGCACAACGCCCGAGGCTTCGATGTTGCGCTGGAAGATGTTAGCAAAACCAGCCAAAGAGTTGACACCTTCTTGAATACGTGCGCCACCCGAATCGTTCAGACCGATGAAGGGAGCACCCATCTTCATGGATTGGTCCATCACCTTGCAAATCTTTTCGGCCATCGTCTCCGAGAGCGAACCGCCATTGACCGTAAAGTCCTGGGCATAAAGATAGACCAAGCGACCATTGATAGTGGCACTACCACACACCACGCCATCGCCAAAGTATTGCTTCTTCTCCATGCCGAAGTCGTGGCAACGATGGAGCTTGAACATATCCATTTCTTCAAAGCTACCCTCGTCTACGAGCATAGCGATGCGTTCGCGCGCCGTAGCTTTGCCCTTGGCGTGCTGCTTATCGATAGCTACTTCGCCACCGCCCAAGCGAGCTACTTCGCGAAGCTCGACGAGCTGCTTGATTTTCTTTAATTGTTCACTCATATTATTCGTGTTTTGTGGTTTGTCTATATTTCTGTTTGCTCAATACTCGAAAAAGTGTGCAATAACAGCGCAGCAAAATTACTCAATTCTTTTTTTGTGGGCAAGCATTTCGCGGTTCTTTCCTTACCAATCTTGGCTTTCGGCTGCATAAATATAGCCATCTGAGCTTCTGAGTAGGGAGGAAACAAAACTTTTGCCACTTTCTCCTCCATCTCCAAAGGAAAAAACGGACGCTCGCGCACATACTCTGTCATCTCTGTATTTTCATTCCATTGCTTCCACAAGCATTGTAATCGTTTGTTTATCAACAAGAAACATTGTGGAAGGAAACTCTTTATTTTCTTCCACAGATTGCACGAGGGCATCCATTTTCTTCTATTTCTCGTGAAGTAGAAATGCTACGAATGGAGGCAGATATTGAGGTCAACTCCACAATCTTTTCTCCTCATTTTCAAACATTTGCCTATCATCATGGAAACAATGGAGGAAAAATACAGGACTTATAAGAATGTACGCGCGCGTGGGAAGAAGAAAAACGCGGCTCGCAGCCAAAAAAATAAAACTCGCATCGCGAACGACGCGCATAGGAAGCGCGCAAGAAAATATGAGAGAGCTACAAAAAAAGAGAGAAAAGACGCTCGGGCGCTTTCCTCTCTTTGAAGAATAATAAAAATGTGATGGCTCTCCTGGGTCTGTGAGGAGATACAAAATGAATTTACTCCATCTATCCCTTGGGCAGATGACTTAAAACTTCATCATCAGACCTATCGTGGGCAGGATAGTGCCACCCAAGGATTCGATTTGTCGCAGTTGCTGACGTTCGGGGGCAACAGGATCGGTCATGATTTGCCCCTTGGCATCGAGATTGGTATAAATGGGTACTTGAGGCACAGAGGCCTTGTAGGCATTTTGAACATCGACATAGACGTTGAGCATATATCGACCGAAATAGAAATCCTTGTCCAAACGCAAGTCAAGCTGGTGGGCAGGAGCAAGACGAAGCGTATTGAAACGAGAGAAATCAAGATAAGCTCTATTGCGTAGATTCCAAGCGGCTTTGTTGGTGGAAAGTTCCCAATCGATGGGCGAATAGGGAGCACTACCCACCCAACGCCAACGGGCGGCAAAATTCCAATGGCGAGGAAGCTTCACACTACCTGTAAAGTTGATAATATGGCCCGTGTCCCAAGAAGAAGGAAGATAACGACCGGAAATATCGGTAAATTCGCTACGGAATAGCGTGTAGGTCGTCGTAAAACTCACTCCTTGGGGAAGAGTGAGGCGAGCCACCATTTCGCCGCCATAAGCGCGTCCTTTGCCCGAAGCGGTTACGGCTTCGTCGCCCACGGCTTCAAACTCAGCTCCCTTGGCCGCTAAACTAATACCATCGGCTCGCGATATAGGATAGTTCTCATAGCTCTTATAGAATCCTTCTACGACCACGGAGAGAGCAGACGAAAAACGATGATCGAGGCCCACGACAAAGTGATTGGCCATGATGTATTTCAAATCGCCCATACGGTGAGGGTAGTTGCCTTCAGCATCTTTGTAGCCCAAAGTCGTATAGGAAGGAAGTTTGGCGTATCGTCCCACATTGGCGCTGATGTCTGTACTGCTGTTCAAGGCATAAGAAGCCGAGAAACGAGGAGAAAGTTGGCGAAGCGGATTGCGCGTGAAGCGATTGTAAGTATTTCCCACAAGATTGACGCCCAGAGAAAGTTTGAGGCGATTGGCCCAATAGTCCTTGGAGGCCTGTGCAAAAGCAAAGTAAGTGAAAAGGTCGAGCTGAGCATCATATTGTTCTCTCTCAAATTTTGCTCCCTTTCTAACGCTTCGCTCCGTTTGATTGGTATAGTGTGCATGCTGCACGCCTGCTCCTAAATTAAGCTTCACGGGAAGCCCCCAATAAATGCGTTCGAAACGAAATTTATTTTCCGATTCCGTCGAACGATAATCAAAGAGTTTGGGCTGCTGTTCGTCGTTGGCCAAATGTTTGTAGCTCCCATTATTGAGCATGTTGCGACTCAATATCCAGCGATCGGTATGCTTTGCTCCCAACACTTTATATACAGCTCCTATGGTATAGTGCCATTGGTCGTAAACGGGTAAATAATTCAATAGATAACGGCGCCCTTCATTGCCACTCTCCGCCAGTTCTGTATTAAGACGCATCTTATCGATTGAGGCCAGTGCAATAATCGACAGATTGCGCTTCTCGGTGAAACGATAATCATATTTCAGCTGAAAATCATTGTAAGTGGGCAGAAAAGGCAAATCCAACAACTTGAAAAGTGCCTGCAAATAGGATTGGCGCGCAGAAAAAATAAAAGTGGAACGAGCATTGATAGGACCATCGAGTGTCAAAGAGGCGTCCGAAGCTCCGAGAGCCAATTTCGTGTACAAACGATCACGACTCCCATCCTTCATGCGAATGTCCATCACAGAGCTGAGGGCATTTAAGCGGTTGGCAGGAAAAGCGCCTGTGTAAAAATCTACCGCATTCACAAAATCTGGATTTACAATGCCTACCACTCCTCCTGCTGCTCCTTGTGTAGAAAAGTGATTGATAACGGGGAGTTCGACTCCATCCAAATAAAAAACATTTTCGGCAGGCCCACCTCCTCGCACTAACAAATCATTACGATTGGCTGCCGTAGAGGCTACACCAGGCAAAGTTTGTACCAGCTTGGAAACATCACGATTCACACCTGCACTTTTTTCAATCTGCTGTACCTCCAAAGTTTTGACCGAAAGTGGGCTTTCAGCTTTCTTCTCTTTGAGATTGGGACGTACGACTGCTTCATTGAGCAACACATTGCTCTCTTCCATCGAAATGTCCAAAAAACTCACTTGCTTTCCCAATACCTGTACTTCGCTCGTGCGCTGTTTTTCAAATCCAAGCGAACTCACCAGCAAATGATAAAATCCAGGAGATAAATTTTTAAATTCATATTCCCCTTCTTCATTTGTCATCACTGCATTGTTTGTACCTTCCACCTGAACAATCGCTGCAACAATCACCTCATTGGTACGCACATTTACCACACGCCCTTTCAGTGCACCTGTTTGAGAAAACACATTAAGTATCCCCCCGAAAAAAAGAAAACAAATAACAATCCGTAGCCACATAAATAAGAATTTAAATTGAAAAATAAAATGCAATCCAAAGATACAACTTCCCTAGACGTTCTTCAAAACATTTCGTTCAAAAGATAGAGCACCAGAGAAAAATATCTCTGAATCATAAGGGTTTACATTCGGTAAGTATTCCTCTCTATCCTTTCCTCATCTCTGTTACTTTCTCTGTTACTCTCCTTTTCCCTTCTTTTCTCTACCCTCTGTTTAGCTTCTCCATCTCTTTTTCCCCTCTTCTTTCTCCTCCTTTTCTACAAAAAAATGAAGGGAGTCGAGATTGCTCTCAACTCCCTTCTTATAAAAAGGCGGCC
>JAUNKN010000051.1 GCA_030532685.1 Bacteroidales bacterium
CAAAAGAGAAAAAAGTTCTTGTGCAGCGATAAGGGAGGAGAGGCCGAGCTTTTGTTGTCTGGGTAGCAAAAGGTGAATAGAGATTTCGTCACGTGATGACTTTTCTGTACTTTTGTGGGCAAAGCTTCCTGCCAGGCGCGACAAAGTGCTTGTCTGACACGAACGAAAATCTCAAAAGAGTCATAACCTACGTATGAAATTCAAACGCATTCTTCTCAAACTCAGTGGCGAAAGCCTTATGGGCGCACAGGGACACGGTATCGATGTGCAGCGCCTCAACGAATATGCCCAGCAAATCCAAGAAGCCCAAGGTATGGGCATCGAGATAGGTATCGTCATTGGCGGTGGTAATATCTTCCGCGGACTTTCAGGGGCTGGAAAAGGTTTTGACCGAGTCAAGGGCGACCAAATGGGCATGTGCGCCACGGTAATCAATAGTTTGGCACTTTCCTCGGCTTTGGGAGCAATGGGTGTCAAAAATCGCGTGCTCACGGCCATTCGGATGGAACCCATCGGTGAGTTCTACTCGAAGTGGAAAGCCATAGAGGCAATGGAGCGTGGTGAAGTGGTCATTATGAGTGCGGGTACGGGCAATCCTTATTTTACAACCGATACAGGCTCGGCCCTGCGTGGTATTGAAATTGAGGCCGATGTGATGCTCAAGGGGACTCGAGTGGATGGCGTGTACACGGCCGATCCTGAGAAAGACCCCACGGCGACAAAATTTGAGGAGATTACTTACGACGAAGTCTTGGCGCGTGGGTTGCGTGTGATGGACATCACAGCTACGGCCATGTGCAAGGAAAACGACTTGCCCATCTATGTGTTTGACATGGACACCGTGGGCAACTTGAAGCGCGTGCTCTCGGGCGAGAACATCGGTACTTACGTGCACGCTTAATGGCGTGGCATACGGGCTCATGAAGAGGAGTGTTTAATCCCTTTTTCGGGTTCTTTTTGTAAGAGAAGAGTAGAAAATTTCTCCGTCCCGTATTCCGAAAACAGGTAGAAAAAAACAAATAAAATCCCCCTGCCATGCTTATGCACGGCAGGGGGATTTCTTTGGGTTGAAGGAGCAGGTTTATTCCTTCACGCGGTTTTGATAAGAACCATCGCGAGTGTCTACCTCGATGAGTTCGCCGATTTCGATGAACAAGGGTACGCGAATCTTAGCACCCGTTTCAAGCACAGCGTCCTTGAGGGTGTTGGTGGCAGTGTCGCCACGCAAGCCGGGCTCTGTGTATTCGATGCGAAGGTTCACCTTGATGGGCATTTCGGCATAGAGAATGGTTTCGGTCGAAGCATCGCTCACCACCGTTACAACGTCGCCTTCCTTCATATATTCCACACCTGTGATGAGATCGCGGGCGATAGGCACCTGGTCGAAGGTTTCTTGGTTCATGAAGAGGAAGTCCTCACCTTCTTGGTACAGATATTGGTAGGGGCGACGCTCTACGCGCACGTCCTCGAGCGTTTCGCCGATATTAAAGCGCTTTTCGAGTACGCGACCGCTCACAACGTCCTTGAGCGTGGTGCGCATGATGGTATTTCCCTTACCGGGCTTCACGTGAAGGAAGTCGATGCAGAAGTAGAGCTTACCATCCATGCGAATGCAAACGCCCTTCTTGATGTCCTGAGATTTGATCATGATTTGTGTATATGTGATTTACGTAAATGCGGCTGCAAATTTAGTGATTATCTTTGAAATATAGATGTCTTGCCCTCGAAAAGGAGCAGCGGAGAGAGGTGTGTTTATAAAATTTCCAAAGCGTATAAAACATTTCTATCAAAAGATAGAAAAGTTCTATCCTCTATTCCTCATAAATGAGGAGAGAAAAAAGTATCTTTGCTCCCAAGAAATAGAACAACATGAAAGCTACGATTATTTACTACAGTCATGCCGGGCGTACGGCGGGCTATGCCAGAGAAATGGCCATGCATCTTTGGAAGCAAGGAGTGAGTGTGTCGCTCCTGTCTACAGCCGATTATAGCGAGGAAAAGGTGCGCGATGCCGATCTCCTATTGCTGGGGTGCTGGACCTCTGGTTGGTTTGTCATCAATCAGCATCCGCATTGGCGCTGGCGAGAATTTGCCGCACAATTGCCCTGCGACTTGCAAAGTCGCTTGGTACTCTTCACGACCTATGCCTTCCGCACGGGCTCTATGTTCAGTCGAATGCTCAAACACTTGCCTAAAACTCTGCACCACGACAAGCACTGGCGCATGGCCTCCAAAACGGGACGACTGAGCGAGCAGGATAAAGAACTGCTCAACCAACTAACGAAAGAAAAGCTCTAACCTTTAACACAATTATCATCATGAAAGAACAAAAACGACTGACCACGGCGGGCGGTGCTCCCGTGGCCGACAATGAAAATGTGCAGACCGCAGGTCGCCGTGGCCCAATGCTCTTGCAAGACGTGTGGTTTTTGGAAAAACTCGCACATTTCGATCGCGAAGTAATCCCCGAGCGTCGCATGCACGCCAAGGGGTCTGGAGCCTATGGTACTTTCCGTGTGACCAATGACATCACGAAATACACACGTGCCTCCATTTTTGCCGAAGTAGGGAAGGAAACGGAACTCTTTGTGCGCTTCTCGACCGTGGCGGGCGAACGTGGAGCTGCCGATGCCGAACGCGACATTCGCGGTGTAGCATGGAAGTTCTATACGGACGAGGGCAACTGGGATCTTGTGGGCAACAATACGCCCGTATTCTTCTTCCGCGACCCCTTGCACTTCCCCGATCTCAACCACGTGGTGAAGCGCGATCCTCGCACCAACTTGCGTCAAGCGCAAATGAACTGGGATTTTTGGACTTTGCTTCCCGAAGCCCTGCACCAAATCACCATCACGATGAGCGACCGTGGTATTCCTGCGACCTATCGTCACATGCACGCTTATGGTAGCCACACTTTCTCCTTTATCAATAAGGAAGGGGTGCGCCACTGGGTGAAGTTTCACATGCACAGCCAACAGGGTATCCAAAACCTGACCGATGCAGAAGCCGAGGCTATTATCGGTAAGGATCGTGAGAGCCACCAACGCGATTTGTTCTATAGCATCGAAAAGGGCGACTTCCCCCGCTGGACGATGTACGTGCAGGTGATGACCGAGAAACAAGCCAAGGAGTGTCCCTTCAATCCCTTCGACCTCACGAAGGTATGGAGCCACAAGGACTATCCACTTATCGAGGTAGGTGTCATTGAGTTGAACCGCAATGTCGAAAACTACTTTGCCGAAGTGGAGCAAGCGGCTTTCAATCCCGCCAACGTCGTGCCTGGTATCAGTTTCTCTCCCGACCGCATGCTGCAAGGCCGCCTCTTCTCTTATGGTGATGCACAACGCTACCGTCTTGGAGTGAATCACTATCAGATTCCCGTGAACCGCTCACGCTGCCCCTTTGCTGGTGTTTATCATCGTGATGGCGCTATGCGCGTCGATGGCAACAATGGTCGCCACATCACTTATGCCCCCAACATGCATGGGCTTTGGCAGCACGATGCTGAATATAAGGAGCCCCCTCTCGAACTGGATGGAGCGGCTTATCAATGGGATTTCCGTGAGGACGATTCCGACTACTTCTCTCAGCCTGGCGCACTCTTCCGCCTCATGACTCCCGAACAGCAACAACGCCTCTTTGAAAATACGGCTCGTGCTATGGGCGATTGTGATGAAGAAATCAAGCGTCGTCACATTGACCACTGTACTAAGGCCGATCCTGCCTATGGTGCAGGTGTAGCCAAAGCTCTTGGACTGAACTAAATTTGTCGATGGTTTAACTTACATAGCCCAGCTTTCCTCGTGAAAGCTGGGCTATATCGTGTTGTCGTAGAAAGGAGAGGGCTCAGATAGAGGGAGTTTCAGCCTCTTTATTCTCGACGATGGTGAGGAGAACGTCGCCCGCGTGAAGTTCCAGGCCTCCATTGGGAACGATAACGCTTTCTCCACGTTTCACCAGCATGACGAGTACGCCTTTCGGAAAGCTCAAATCGGATAGTTTATCGCCCGTGGCGAGCAGTTGAGGCGTGACGATGATTTCGTTGAGCTGCGTGTCTAAATGTTCGGGAAGCTCAATGCCAAACTCGTTGCCCGTTTTTTCTTCGGGCATATCCAAATGCAAGAAATGCGCGAGTTTCGACAGCGTAGTGCCTTGCAATAGAAGAGAGAGTAGGGTGATGAAAAACACGATATTGAAGAGCATTGCAGCGTCTTTCACCCCATGTATGAGTGGATAGGTGGCAAAAATAATAGGAACAGCCCCTCGCAAACCTACCCAAGACAGAAAGTGTTTGGCTTTGAGGGGTAAATGTCGAAAGGGAAGCAGTGTGAGATAAACACTGAGTGGACGCGCCACGAGCATCATGAATACACCGATGGCCAAGGCTGCAAGGCTCACATCCCAAAGTTCGGCAGGATTGACCAGGAGACCTAAGGAGAGAAACATTACAATTTGCACCAACCATGTGAGTCCTTCCATGAAGGTTGTCATTTCACTGCGATAGGACAAGCGACGATTGCCTACAACCAAGCCTGCGATGTAGACGGCCAAATATCCATTACCGTGTATCAAGTCGGTCACGGTGAAAATCATAAAGCAGATGCTGAGTAACAATACGGGATAGAGAGCCACGTTGGGAAGGTTGATACGATTGAGAAGTTGTGTGGCCAACCACCCACCAGCGCATCCGATTGCAGCACCTATTGAAAATTGAATTCCAATGTCTGTGAGCAAGCTTGGCATGGATAAATTGCCTCCACTCAAGACGACTTGCATGAGTGCCAAAGTGAGCATATAAGCCATGGGGTCGTTGCTTCCGCTTTCGAGTTCCAGGATGGGGCGAAGTCGGTGTTTCAAGCCCATTTCCTGGGTACGCAGCAAATTAAATACCGAGGCTGAATCGGTAGATGACATGGTGGCTGCAAGTAGCATGGCGACCATTAAAGAGAGCTGCAAGTTGAAAAAACTAAAAGAGGAAAGCGCATAGATAAAGGCACCGGTGATGAGCGTGGTGAGTACTACTCCCACTGTGGCCAATAAAATGCCAGGAAGTAGAATGGGGCGAATGTCCCGAAACTTAGTGTCCATACCACCTGTGAAAAGAATGATGCTCAAGGAGAGCATACCGATGAATTGTGCATCGGTGGGGCTGTCGAAATGAAGGCCTAAGCCATCGCTCCCAAAGAACATGCCCGTAAAAAGAAAAAGTAGCAGCACAGGGACGCCAAAACGATAGCCCGTTTTACTGATGAGGATGCTGAAAAAAATCAGTACGGCACCAAAAAGCAAAAGATTTTCGGACGAGATATTCATAATTGAGAGAAAAATGAGAAAAGAAGGAAACAATACGGAAGAGCAAGAGAGAAGACCAGAATGCGCAACGAAGGGAAAGGAAATGCTCTGTTCACGCATTCTCTATCTCGGTAGCTTAATTTCAAGAGTTGGCATCAATTTGAGTGCCATTGTGTAGTCGTGAGAGGAAGCTTGGGGTAAATAAACCAAGAGAGAAGTTCACGACTACGAACTTATCGTATGGGGTGAACTTCTCCCTTGAGGTATGAAGTTTTATGAGAGCTTGCTGTTGAAAGGGTGAAGAGCTTTTGTCCTCCTCAGCTTTTTCGATGAATGAAGGTTTGAAAAACGACAAGCAGAGCATAGAGGCAGCCTCGTGAAGTAGAATGTTATGCTCTTGCAGCTACTAAATTGTCGTATCAGGCTTCTATTACAAAGGAAACTATTTTTGAGGAAATGACCAAATAAAAGTGCTCTAAAATTTGGAGTGAGCAGAGGGGGAGTTTAATACTCCTTTCTATATATCCCCCTTCCACGTATCTTC
>JAUNKN010000052.1 GCA_030532685.1 Bacteroidales bacterium
TCTACGTGGGAAGAAAAAAATCCTACGACGCACGTAGGATTTTCTACGTGGGAAGCAGGATTTTCTACGTGCGTCGTAGGATTTCTTGCTCAGCAAGGAGCACTGCGAGGCAAGGGGCTGCCGATGAGGGCACGAGGGAAAGCGGCCTATCGGTCAAAGCTGATGATTTCGCCCGAGGCCGTGATGCCGCGCAAACTGATGCGCGGTTGCTGGCCCGTGCGCGCATTGTTGAAGAAGATGGCGGTGGCGCGACCATCGGCATTGGTCGTGAGCGAGGGCTGCCAAAAAAGCGTGCGGCGCAGGTCGTTGGCCTTGGGGAGGTCGGCTTCGCGATAGTTGGGCGCAGGGAAGGGCAAAGGCTGGGCAAAGCCGTGGAGCACGCGGCGGTTTTCGCCTCGACGCTCTCGCTGCTGTATCCAGTTGGGCTGCGTATAGAGGTAGAGCACGTGGTCGGAGAGCGATTCGATGGTGGCTCCATGCAGGTGATAACCGCCGTTGAGGCTGAGCATGGCCGAACGGAGCTCTTCGGGACTCACATTATTGTAGTCGCCCCCGGCCACGCCTGCGCCGTTGTTGAACACCACGTGCACGGGTTGCCCGCGGTAGGTGAGATAGGCCAGTTGCGAGTCCCTCTTCACCCCCGCGCGCTCTTCTCGGCTGCGCAGATAGTCCAGATTGTCGCGAGAAGCAGGGGGAGTGGGACGTTCGCCCCGCTCGGCGAGTTCGCGTTGTCGCTCTTCGGCTGCGTTGTGCTCAGAGAGGTCTTTGCTGCCCACTTCGCCTTCTTCGAGGGCATGGCGCTCGTCAAAGTCGTGGAACAAATAGGAGAGGAATTCCGTGTAGGAATGGAAGGAGAGGCCGCGGTCTTTGGCACGGTCCAACTCAAAGGGGAGGTTGAAGTAGATGTTGGCATACTTCATGCCCACGCGTTCGCCGCCTCCGTAGCTATAGCGGTCGAAGCGCAAGCCTTTGTAGCGCGTAAGGCGGGTGCTCTTGACCTCGGCAGCTTTGAGGTAGTAGTGGTTGCGATGCGGAATGGTGTCGGTCCAGGCAAAAAGCTCGGGCGCATAGCTTGCGGTGCTCGAACGACGACGGTCTACGGGCGAATAGAGCTGAAACTCGAGGGGGTGGAAGGGGCGAGGCTTGGGGTTGAACCATTGGTCGAGCGTGAGGCGCGTCCAGCGACGTTTGCCTTTTTCTGCATCGGCCGATTGGAAAATGGCTGTCCAAGGGCCCACGTAGTCCACGTTGGAGGCGAAGGCAAAATGGCCCGTTGCGTCGGTGAGCGTTTCGCCCTCGGCACGACCGCCAGCCAGTGAAAACATGTTGAGGCGCAAGCGCATGCCTGCCATGCCCTGCTGGCGATCGTTGTCGCGCAGGAGTTGGCCGCGTAGGATGAGGCGGTCCTCAATGGGCTGAGGGTGTGGGAAACTGTCGCGCCCACACATCTGCTCGAAGGGAGTGGGCAGCCAGCCTTGCACCTGCATGAGCAAATCGAGCGAGCGGCGAGTGGCTGCCGAGGGCTTGGCGGGGAAGTACTGCTCTGGGCGATGGATGTAGCCTCGCAGCTCGGAGGCCAAGAGGAGTTGCGTTTCGAGCGAGGCAGTCACGTCGTCGACGAGTTGCGCTTCGCTATCGCTCACATTGAGGCAGAGCTGCGTGGCCAGACCTCGGCCTTGAGCGTCCTTGACTTCGATGTCGAGGGCGATGGGGGCGAAGGGGGCATAGCTCTGTGCGTTTTGGCGCACGTGGATGGTGGGCGTGTGGTGCGAAGCACGGTGGTGGTAGAACATGCGGCGGGCCAAACTGCGGCCCTCGCGGTCGAAAATTTCAAGGCGATGCACCCCACGGCGCAACACCGAGTCGGGGATTTCGAGCTGCGTGCCCTCGCGGTTCACCGGAAAGGCATTGAACCACACGGGGCGCTCGTGCGCAAAAATCACTGCGCCCACCTCGACATCTTCGGCTTGTGGCATTTGCAGGATTAGCTGCCTGCTGCCTTGGCCTGCATCGAGCGTGAGCACACAACCTTCGGGCTGAGCCACAGGAAACTCAAACCGATTTTTCCCAACCTGAACATAGCCCTCGGCAAAGCCTTCAGGCAGCAGGAAGCTTCCCATGCCTTGATGTTCTGGCACGCTTTGGAGCAGCAACTCTCCATTGCTGGGATAGAGGCTGAGCGTGTCGGTCACGGGATTGCCTCGGCCATCGGTCAGCAGGTAGGCTATGCGCTGGGGTAGCCCTGCTATGCGCGCACCGCCCTCAGGAAAAAAGGTGAGCAGCCTTTCGCTCTCCTTCCCCCAGCGATAGGGCCGCTCGTGACCGGGCAGGAGGTCGTGCTCGTCCTGCGGATAGGCGATGCGCAGGGCTTCGTCCTTTTGGGGAACCTCAAAGAGGGGGAACACGCGCGAATAGACGGCGTGCTCTCCCCAATTGGTCATGGCGCGAGTATAAGCGCGCAACTCGTAGAAGCCTGCGCGCTTGGGCAGGGAGAGGTCAAAATGGCCGTGGGCCTGCCCAAGGCTGTCCAAGCGCAGGCGCGAGCGTTCCATCATCTGTCCTTGGTCGTTGAGCAGTTCCACGTAGAGCACGCGGCTCAGTGGTTCGGGACGCAGGCTCGATGCGCGCACCACGAAGGCCTTGTACCAGAGCGTGTCGCCCTCCATATAGGCCGATTGGTTGGGGTAGAGCATCACCTTCTCGCGAGGATATTCGTGGTCGAAGCGGTAGGCCGATTTCAACCAATGTAGCAGCTGGCTCGTGGCTGTGTTTTGTGCAGAGAGCAGCAGCGAGAATAGGAGAAGCGAGAGGGAGAGAAAGCAACGATGCATAGTCAAAGCAGAGCGAAAATGGGGGAAGAGAGCGAGAATGAGCGAAGAGAGCAAAAAGCACAAGGGCCGAACGATGTCCGGCCCAAGGAGTTAGATAGAAAAATTCCCTTTGCCCCAAGAAGACAACCAACCGCGGGAAGAAGAGGGGGGAGGGGGAGGCGGGGCAGGCTTAGTTTCGAGTTCGGGGTAGGCAATGCGGGTGTGATAAATCACTTTGAGGCTTTGGATAAAGGTTTCCTTGGCCGTGTGGATGTCACGCAGCGAAATGGGGCACTCGTCGAAAGCGCCCGAAGCCAACTGCCCATCGATGATGCGGTGCACGAGCGCCGTGATGCTCTCGTCGGTATATTCGGGGAGACTACGCGAGGCGGCCTCAATGGAATCGGCCATCATGAGGATGCCCTGCTCGAGCGTAAAGGGGTTGCGCCCGGGATAGGTGAACTTCTCCTTGTCTACGTTTTCCTCGCCCAAGCGATTGCAGGCTTGAATGTAGAAATACTTGACCAGCTGGCGCCCGTGGTGCGTGTCGATAAAATCGCTCACCAAACGGGGGAGGTTGTGGCGCTCGGCCAAGCGCATACCTTCGGTCACGTGGGCTATGATAACTTGTGCCGACTCTTCCTCCGTGAGTAGGTCATGGGGATTGAGCCCTCCTTGATTTTCGGTGAAATAGGCAGGGTTGCTCATTTTCCCGATGTCGTGATAGAGCGCACCCGTACGCACCAGCTGCACGCGGGCATGGAGCTTGTCGGCCACCTCAGCGGCCAAATTGCCCACCTGCATGGAGTGTACGAAGGTGCCTTGGGCCTCCTTGGCCATGCGACGAATGAGCGGGTTGTTGCTGTTGCTCAGCTCGATGAGCGTCACGATGGAAGTGAAGCCAAACAGGCGCTCCAAGAGGTAGAACAAGGGATAGAGAAACAAAAGTGCCACACCACTGATGCCCACATGGAGATACCAGTCGCTATCGATGTCGCGCAGGGCCGTGCCCTGAGCCAGGTCGAAGCAAAGGCCGATGGCTGCGCTAAAGAGCGTGACGAGAATGGCCGTGCGAATGAGCTGCGAGCGGTCGGTGAGCTGCTTGGTCATGTAGATGGTCATCAAGCCCGCCAGCACTTGCACGAAGATGAACAGGTGAGGGTTGTGGAGCGGTATGGAAGCGAGCAAAACCATGGCCACGTGCGACACGAAAGCCGTGCGCGTGTCGAGAAATACACGTAGCACCACGGGCACCATGATAAAGGGTATGATGTAGATCGAGAAGAGCTTGAAGGTGAGCAAGAGCGACGAAAGCACGGGCAAGACGCCTACAAGACACAGCACCAAGTAGACAGCGCGAGGCTGCTCGAACAGGTCGTGGCGGAAGAGGTAAAGGAAGAAGAGCAAAGAAAGCACGACAGCCAGCACAAGGCCTGCCTGCCCGTAGAAGATGAGCATCAGTTCTCGATTGTCCGTTTTGCGGCGGTCGCTCTCCTGGCGCAAGGAGTCGAGAATGGCCTTTTGACGTGCCGACACGCGCTCCCCGCGGTCGATGATGCGCTCGCCCGCCAGCACCATTCCTGTGGCCAGCGAAACGTCGTTGAGCGCTTCCTTCTCGCCCTCGCTCGTCTTGACGCTGTCGAAAATCAGGTTGGGGCGCAAGTACTGGTGTAGGTTGAGGCGCGACATGATGTCGCGCGAGAAGCGCGCATCCGAGTTCATCATGTACTCGTAGGCCGTGCGTGGCGAGAATATCGTGGCCAGAGGTTTGGCCGTGGCATTGGTGCCCAGCAGCACGCGCACGCCATCTCGCTCTTGATGGCTCAGCTGCACGAGGGTTTCGGCCTCGACCACGCCTGCTTGATAGACCTCATCGAGCATCTTGATGGCCTGTGCCACATGGCTGTCGGGCACGCCTTGGAAGTGTCCTTGGGCATAGTCGGACTTGAAATTCTTGATTTGCTGTTCCCCCACCGCTTGTCGGATGTGGAAATAAGGGTGAAAGGCGCGCAGCGCACTGTCGCGTTCGCTTTTCAGTTGGCTCTCGCTCTTGTAAATGGGAAATTCAAAGGTCGCAATGAGTGGCGAATAACGCCAAGGTTCATCGAGCGCATAGGTATAACCAAAGCTTGTTTCGCGCGGCAAAGCCAAGAGTATGGCCACGATGCAAAGCAGCGTAGCGATAATTTGGTGTGTCCAAGAACGGAGGAAGCGTAGCATAAAACAAAAGTTAGCAGTGTAGGCTGCAAATATACGTAAAACTGAGCAATAGCCATTGAAAAAGCACAAAAAACTCCCACCCATCGCGCTGGATGAGTGGGAGGAAGAGGCTAATTCAGACCGCTCGAAAGGCGAGCTGCAATCTGCGATTACTTACGCAGACCGAGAGCCTTAACAATGGCGCGGTAGCGCTCAATGTCGCGTTCCTTAAGGTAGTTGAGGAGCGCGCGGCGCTTACCTACGAGCTTCACGAGCGAGCGCTCAGTGGCGTGATCTTTACGGTTGGCACGCATGTGCTCCGTCAAGTGACTAATACGGTAAGAGAACAGGGCGATTTGGCTCTCAGCAGAACCTGTGTCCTTGTTGGACTGTCCGTACTGTCCAAAGATCTCAGTCTTCTTTGCAGAATCTAAGTACATGTTGTGTATAGATATAATTTGGTGAATAAACTGGTTAGGTTTTTCGGCCTAACGGGTGCAAAAGTACGACCTTCTGGCGAGCCCACCAAGCAATCGACTGAAAATCTGCAAGAAAATCCTCCCTACGTCCTCCTCTCGGGCAGGAAATTTGCAAGCGAAAAAGGCCTCTTGAAGTGGGAGAAAAAGGAAAGTGGGAAGCCCCAAATCCTACGACGCACGTAGAAAATCCTGCTTCCC
>JAUNKN010000003.1 GCA_030532685.1 Bacteroidales bacterium
GAAATGGAAGTGTGGAGATTGTCGTCTAAACGGCTTGCCGCCCCGACCTTTTTTGTCCGTAGAAGCCCGGAACTACCTTTGCCGCTGACAACGAACAACCGATCCCGATGCGAATACATAGAATGGAACGTGGAGAGGAACACCGCAGAGGACAGAGCGAAAAAATGAAAGGCAGCCTTCACAAGAAAGACTGCCATAATCGTGAGGAATAAGATGAAAAGAATGAAAGCCGTTGTCTGAACAGACAACTATTAGAAAAGAAAAATGGAGAAAGTTTCGTCTTTCTTCGTAGATAGTATTACCTTTGCAATAGGTTATTCGAGTTATGCAAAGCGTTGTGTGTCATTGCAGAAGATAGGTCGCTAAATCATTACCTGCTGAAAATCATAACTCACAAGGCTGTTCATAGCCAATTACTTAGACCTAAATGATAGATTTTCGCTAAAAAGTCTGCCCCTCTTCTTTACAGACGCCTCCTTCTCTCTTCCTCCATCGGCTGCTCCTCTCGCGTGCGCGCGCACTCCCCCTATGGTTTTATTTTTGCCTACATCTTCCACAAAATCGGCATAAGCTATTGAAAAACAAGTGATAGCCCTGCGTTTTTGCCTCCACTCCTCTTCCACTTTTTTCCAATCCCTCGTGTGTACCTTTGTGGAGGCAATGTCTTCTAGCCTCCATGCTTCATCTTCCTTTGTTTGAGGTGCTTATGCTGTTTTGTGGAGGCAGTGGAGGTAAAATTACAAAATGCTATAGAGTGTGTGCGCGCACGCGCGCGAGGATTTTCTCGTTCCCTTGACTTGCTTTCTCATCCCTTCCGCTCATTTTGGTGCCTGCTCCTGCGTTGCTCATTTTTTTCCTCGCGGCTGTGGCCTTCTTCTTCCCTCGCAGAAAATTCTGCGAGCCTCATAGATTTTCTGACATAGCCCAAAAAGATTCCTCCCTTGTGCAGGGGGCTCCAAAGTACAAGAGGAAAGTAAAAGGTAGAGGGTAAGGTTGCTTCCCTGTAGAAGAGAAGAAGATAGAGATGCCCATAAACATGATGTCCTGTGCTGGTCGAAAGTATAAAATTGAGAACTATCCCACTTCCTTCGAGAGAGAACGTCGTTTCTATCTTTGAGAATTTGTTGAGTCTAAAATTCCGCATTGTGGGGAAAAATGCGTACTTTCGCGCCTATATTTGATAAGCTGTGAACTCTGTTCCCGCTTCTATCGCTTGAAGAAGTGCTGAGTGCTGTTCTTCCCGCAACGTTTCTTGACGAAAGCTTACTGCGTTGGATAAACGTAGCAAACTTTTGCGGAATTGCCTTTTGAAGGGGTGTATGTAAGCTTATCTATGTTGTCTGTTTAACCAATTATCTATGATCATTAGAGAGAAACTATTTGGTCTTGTTGGGATTATGGCTTTGTGGGGAGGCTTCTCTGCAACCGTAGCTGCACAAAGCATTCCCCAAGATCCCTATCCTGACCCCGCAGGTCATTCTTGTTCGGTAGACCGTTCTATTGCTTCTACGACCGTAGGCAAACATAAACACGCTCATCGCATCCCGTCTCAGCATCGTATAGAGGTGCCTGGGGATTTTATTTTTAAGGGACCGAAGCAGTACTATGTGTTGCGTTTTGCTGCGTGTATCACGGAAAAGTACTTCAATGGCTTCATGGAAAATGGGGTGTGGGATCCTGGGTTTGGAGGCGATATCCAAAAGGTGAAAGACTATTGGGCAGGGCTTGAAAAATATCTCAACGAGTTGTATGGCCGTGATTGTGGCATCCATTTTGAGGTGCTTCGTGATGAAAAATTGATTTTCCAGAAGAATCCTTCTTACTTTACGACCAACGCTCTTCATACTTACACTGGTATGATCGACAGCCTCATTGGGCATGATAAATATGAAGTTGGTTTGTTGTTGATGCCTCCTTCTGATGGAGTGAATGGTCGTGCTGCTTTGGGAGGTGCATTGTCCGACGGCAGTAAGGGGCAAGGGCGTGCTTCGATTTCTCATTCTACAATTGCGCACGAAATGGGGCATTTGCTAGGGGCCGAGCATACACACCAATGGAACGATGCAAAGATTACTGAGCAAGGGAATGGCTTTTCTATCATGAGCTATGGTTTTCCTCGCACCTTCTTCTCCTTGGCTTCAATCAAGAGTATAAGGAGTACGGTGGGCATCATGAAATACTATACTGATGAGCATCGAACTCAGCTTGTTGAGGGAGTTTCCGATGCGAAGAATGCTGCTTATGTGCGTCCTAATAATGTGGAAGTCCCCGTTTTGGATAGGGAGGCCATCAAGAAAGAATATGTCGTAACAGAAGGCACGCGTTATCAGTTTTACATCCCGACAAAAAATAAGGACACCAAGAACTTTTGGTATCATGCACATCCTTATGACTTGACGTTACCGGGGATGGAATCCAACTTGATTCAGCGATTGTACGCCCCTAGTCGAGAAAATGTGGTGATGTACCATCCGCATTGTGTAGCACCTAAGAAGGAGAGAGTAAATGGGCGAGAAAGATTCGTCGTAGATTATTTACCCTATTCTGCTGAAAGCAAATTAGGCACTTACACTTATAAACTTTCGGCTTTTAATGAAGGACAACATGATGTGGCCGATACTAAATTGCGTATCGTCCCTGGAACGCCTTTTAGAGTTACCTATACAAGCGTGAAACATGGAGATTTGATGGCAGGAAAACAAACAATGACCATCAAATGGAATCCTTGCACCGATCTTTATGGCACAGACAGCAAAGTAAGAATTCTTCTGTCTACCAACTTTGGTAAGAGTTTTGACTATATTCTTGATGATGAATGCCCCAATAATGGAGTTTGGTCAGGAGTATGTCCTTATATACCTATCGGTCGCATCTCTCATAAGTCAATCGAGAAACCTATACGCGCTGGATTGATTAAAGTGGAGGTGATAGGCGAAGCTGCTTATGCTTTGACGGAAGAAGATAGCTATTCCATACAAAATGAAGTGATTCCTTCTGGTGGTTTCATCCTTGCAGAGAATCCTATCAAGTTTACTCCTACTCCTCCCATTTTCCAAGAAATAGACGGAGAGCGTCCTCCCCAAGAAAAATTAACAGCGACTTACAATGGGCAAAGTAGAGAAGTGACGGGCTCCGACAATCAAGTTGGCAACATCGTTTATCGCACTTGGGAAGCTCAGTTCAATCGAGCTAGGGCTACCTATCGGCAGGTGATAAAACTCAAGCATAAGGAGTATATCCTCTCTCCCGAACGAACCACAGCCTCTTCTCTTGCTCGTAGGATGACAGAACTATATCAGAGTATTGGTCAGTTGGGTTATCCAAAAACAACCTTACCACTGAGCGAGCAGTTTAAGCAACAGTATCGTAATGTTTACACGGATGGAGGCAAGTTGAAAGCAAACTTCACAGCTCAGCAGATGGAGGAGTTGGAAAAAACGCTCGTTGCAATTGGAAAAATCACGGAGGACGATATTGTTATGCCTATTCCTGGACGAAAGTATAAGCTGGCGAGCTATCATGAGTCCTACGGAAAAACGCGTTATCACTATCTCGCGGCCAATGGGACTGTCGAAGAACAACTGTATCGTGATGATCCTACTCATGCCAGTGTGTGGACCTGTGAAATGATCGATGGCCTTTATCGCTTCACCTCGGGAGAAGACGAACTTCAATTGCGCCAAGCAAATTATGGCTTGAAGGGCTTTAAGGTGCTTCGAGGCTACACTTGGGGGTCTTTCTGCTTTGTGAGTGGAAGAGAATATCCTCGCATTGCACAGGTGAGCTATGACGGAACAGGTATCTCCTTCAACGAGTCGACCTACAAAGAACTAACCTCGTCCTACAAGTTTAATAGGAGTGGAGGTGCTGTCTCGACCGACTTCCGCTTCTTCCCCGTCAATGAGGAGTTCTATGTGTACTATCGTACGAAAAAGAGTGGAGTGCCAAGCGCTTACTTTGTTGCCTCAGCTTCCAATGGCGCGCACCGTTCGGCTGCGCAAGCGCAGCCTTTGACGCCTGTGGAAAAGAATCTGTATAAGTTCTTAGTACCTGCTGGACGAGGCAACGAAGAGTTGGTTTTCGTAGAGGGAAATCAAGAGCAGAAGGTGCAACTCTTGGGTAAAACGGCTACCTATGATTCCAGTGGGATGCGTGTGCACCACTTGGCACTGGCTGCGGGGCAAGTGGCTAGTCTGCACCTTGATTATCCTGTGCAGATTCCCGAAGGCTTGAAGGCCTATACGGCGTCTGGTACGAAAGCGGGCAACCAATATAAATTGAACTTACGACGCCTCTCGGGCAAGGTGCTTCCCGCCTATACCCCCGTTCTCGTGAAGGGAAGTGGGCAAAGTTCCTATGACCTGGTCGAGGCCGAAAATGCTCCACATGCCGTGGAGAAAGGAAGCCTCTATGGTGTCATTGGAGCGGTTCAAGCCGATGATTTGGACGAGAACTATGATTACTATCCGCTCACGGTACAAAATGAAGCACAGCTTCGCTACACCAAGGCTACGAACATCGCTGAGCACACTGCCTATGTTCGTCTCTCTAAATATCAAGAAGGACATGGCATCTCATTGGTGGCGATCGACAATGGCGAGTTTAGCCAACTTGTCGGAAATGGTACGCACGAGCGTCCCTATACGGTGGCCGACTTGAAAACGGTGGCTGCTCGACAAAATGTGTGGGTGCGGGGCCGTATTCTTGGTGGGTGGACCTCTGCCACAAGTGCAGCCAGCAAAGCTATTGGCCAGGTGATAGCCTTGGGCGAAGAGGGAAATGCCATCCCCGTGCATGTCCCCATAGCCATCCTGCAAGGGGTGAAGAACATGAAGCACGCTTACTTGTGTGTGAAGGGTAACTTCACCTCCTACGAAGGTAGCGATTGCGGATTGCCCGAAAATGCCTTGACCGACCTTGACTATCAAGAGCAAATCGTGATGAATGAGCATGGCTACGCCACGATCTATAACCCTTATGCTTTCGTCCTGCCCAATGGGCTGAATGCTGCGTTTGTGGTGAGGAAGGACAACAACAGCGTAATCTGCGATTGGGGCCGATATAGGCCTGGTAGCATCATCCCTGCCGAAACAGCACTCGTGCTCAAAGGCCATGTTGGTCGCTATGACATGAAGCCTTCGATGCAGACTGGCGCAAGCGTTAAGGCCGAAGAGGCCGATTTGCTCCGTGGTAGTCTTCAAGAGATTGTGCTCACGGAGAAAGGCTACCGCTACTATAAACTCAACAATGGAGCTCACGGCGTAGGTTTCTATTTTGGTACACGCGATGGCAGCGTGCTCACTTCGCCTGCTCGCAAGGCCTACTTGGCCATTCCCACAGAGATGGCCTCTTCGCAAGCCTTCTCTATCGAGGGTTTACTCCTGACGAACATAGATCCACATCCTTCTGTCTCTGTTGCCGATGCCAAGGTCTACGATCTGAGCGGAAAACTCGTTGGTGCGCAAAGTACTTTCGACCAGCTTCCCGCAGGTGTCTATGTCATTCAGGGCAAAAAAGTGATAAAGTAAGCTTGCTTCTCTTGTCCTCTGCCCCTCAAGGGCGAAACACGATAAGACACAGCTTGCTCCGCAACGACAACAAAAAAGATGAAGACCGCATCTGCTCCCCTTTGGGGCGGATGCGGTCTTTGTTTGTGAGGAAATCCTGAAATGCTCAATTGAAGAGGCTCGACAAAATCTCTAAACTCTTGAGTTCGGGCATGGAGGGAAGATGCAGACGATAGTATTGTACGATGAGGTGTAGGATGCGGCTACGCTCTTCTCTCGATAGTTTGAACAAGTGCATCGTCGCAAAATTCATGCGCATCAACTGTCCGAAGGCCTCTGCCTCTTGCTTCGCGATAAAATGAGGGTGTGCAGGAGGGATTGCCACAAATTCGCCAGCCATCAGATCGAAATAGGGCTGCTGAGCCTCTTCCACGCTTGGAGTAATCCCTAAGAAGAGCGAGAGTCGCATCAAGAATACGATATGGAAATTGGCATATCCGTTTTCGGCCATGTCGAACCACTCCAAACTATGTGTGGTGAAATCAAACAGTGTTGTCTCCACCTGTTCGCCTCGCACGATGTGTAGCAACATCTCGGCCAGAAAGAGTAGTACCGTCTGTTTCATCGGGTCTGTGTGTAGACTGGAAAAAGGCAAGAACGTAGTGGCTGAGCGCGGGGTGAGCAGGCCGCCTCGTGCCCGCTCTGTCCATTCGACTTCGAGCACGGCCATGGGGCGAAAGAGCGTGTGGCGCACTGCCGCTCGCTTCGAGTGGCTGATGCGTACAGCAAAACTCACCCTTCCCTCCGAACGACTGAGGCATTCGGCGATGAGTTTGTCGTCGCCATAGCGAAAAGCATTGAGCACGATGACGGGAGTTTTGATAGTGTTCATGGAAGCAAATGGAAGGAGCGATAAAATCAAGAAAACAGCACAAAAGTACCATATTCCCACTGCTTGTGGAGGAAAATGGAAGAAAAATGCAGATTTTGAGAAAAAAATGGAGGAAACATTTGGTGGAAGAGAAAAAAGTCCCTACCTTTGCATCGCAATCGGGAAACAACGACACTCTTGCCGCTGCCCGAATGTGATGGTCCCTTCGTCTATCGGTTAGGACGAGAGATTTTCATTCTCTAAAGAGGAGTTCGACTCTCCTAGGGACTACAAATAACCAGAGAGAGGGGAGTTCTTCAATGGAATTCCCCCTTTCATTTGAAACGAGGTTACGTCTGAAGCAGCACCGTCGTGATGACGCTATTTTCCTCCTGCTGAAGAGTGCCGGCAGTCAATTCTATTATCAATTTTCGACCTAACAAAAACCGAATTTTACAATGGCAAATCACAAATCATCTGTAAAGAGAATTCGTCAGACCGCCACTCGCCGCTTGCACAACCGTTACTACGCAAAGACAATGCGTAACGCCGTGCGCAAGCTCCGTGCCACTACTGACAAGGCCGCAGCTGTGGAACTCCTGCCCAAGGTGCAGAAGATGCTCGACAAGCTCGCCAAGACCAACATCATTCACAAGAACAAGGCAGGCAACATCAAGTCCAGCCTCATGCTTCACGTGAACAAGCTCGCCTAATCACTGCGCGAGAAAGACATAGTCGGGGTCAAATCCATCAGGATTTGGCCCCGACCTTTTTTGCAAAGCTGCGATTATTCCTTATCTTTGCAAGGCGCAAGTGGGCGATGCAACTTGAGTCGTTGTGGCTTGTGTGCGGGGCTATGCGTCTCGTCTTTTTTGATTTTCCTCTTTCCGTTATGATGCAAGATACCTTCGATATACGTTCCGAGCAGCACACGCCGCCCACCACTGAGCGCGAGTTTGAAAATGCGCTTCGCCCGCTCTCCTTCGACGACTTCACAGGGCAGAATAAGGTGGTCGATAATTTGCGTATTTTTGTTGAGGCTGCTCGTCGTCGTGGCGAACCGCTCGATCATAGCCTCCTGCATGGCCCTCCAGGCTTGGGAAAAACGACTCTCTCCAATATCATTGCCAATGAGTTGGGAGTAGGCTTTAAGCTTACTTCGGGTCCGGTATTGGATAAACCTGGAGATTTGGCGGGGTTGCTCACGAGTCTTGAACCCAACGATGTGCTTTTTATCGACGAGATTCATCGTCTTTCGCCCGTAGTCGAAGAATACCTTTATTCGGCCATGGAGGACTATCGCATCGACATCATGATCGATAAGGGGCCCGCAGCGCGTAGCATTCAAATCGATCTCAATCCTTTCACCCTCGTGGGAGCTACCACGCGTAGCGGTTTGCTCACAGCCCCTTTGCGGGCACGTTTTGGCATCAATCTGCACTTGGAGTATTACGATGCAACCACGCTCACGACCATTGTGCAGCGTTCTGCCCATCTGCTGAATGTGCCTATCGATCCTAAGGCTGCGGCCGAAATTGCAGGGCGTTCGCGCGGTACGCCCCGTATAGCCAATGCGCTGTTGCGTCGTGTGCGCGACTTTGCGCAGGTTAAGGGCGATGGGGGTATAGATGTGCCCATTTCGCGCTATGCCCTCGAGGCCCTCAATATCGACAAATATGGGCTTGACGAGATAGACAACAAGATACTCCTCACGATAATCGACAAGTTCAAGGGAGGCCCTGTGGGAATCTCGACCATTGCCACGGCGATTGGTGAAGATGCGGGCACGGTCGAGGAGGTCTATGAGCCTTTCTTAATCAAGGAGGGATTCTTGCGGCGCACCCCCCGTGGTCGTGAGGTGACGGAGCTGGCCTATACGCACTTGGGGCGTACACCTCTTTGTGTGACTGCGGCCGAACCTACGCTTTTTTAGGGCGCAGCGGTGAGCCTCGTAGTCTGTGGGAGGAACTGTAAGGGAAGAGGGGGGAGTGGCGCTTTCATGGGTATACATACCTGCTAAATGATATTTTGCCATCGGCGCTTCGATTTTTAGGGAAAAATAAGATGTTTTACCTTCTTCTTCCTCCTCGTTTGTGCTTTTTCGGGAGCTCAATGATGTGCCAAGGTTTGCAGTAATCTTGACGAAGGAGCGAGGAAAGGTTGAGCGGCTTCGTAGGGCGAAGCACGAGCGAAGAGCGATGGTGAACTTCCTAGTTTGAATTTTCTACGTGGGACGCAGGATTTTCTGCGTCCCACGTAGATTTTTTTCTTTGCGATGCTCTTTTTAGGGCGATGGATTGCCGTGTCTGCGCGCCTATATCTCCTTTATAGCGTATGTTTTTTGCTTCCATTGCTTCCATGTTGTGTGGTAACTTATTTGTTTTCAGTATATTGAGTGGTGGAGGGAGAGTCGTGTGCTCCTTTCATCAATGGAGCTTCGGTTGATGGCGGAAGGAGCTGTCGTGTGGAAGGAAAATAGCAACTCTTCCACGACTTTTTGTGTTGATAATCAGGACTCTGTGTGGCTTTGTGGAAGAGTGGAAGTGCATGTCGTACATCTTAGTAGGGAAACGCGCGCACGCGCGCATGAGAGGGAGATTAGGAGCAGAGGGGAGTGTGGGGTAGAGAGGGCGTGAAGGCGTCCGAAAGAAGGAGAAGGGGAGCGAGAGAGAAATGGGGGTGAGTTGGTGTTTTGGGGGACAATTTTTTGGGCTTGGATTTGTCGATTTTGTCCTTTCTATTTTGCAAAATATCGGCTTGTCTTTTGAGGTATTTATTGTTTTGAATATCAGTGTGCTACTGCTTTTTGGTTGTTATTTTCGTCAAGGAGTCCAAAAAAAGCGTTTCGAAAGCACAAACGATATGCAGATAAATTGTTACCTTTGCCCATTGCAAACTTATATCTTCTTTTTATGCCTACGCTCTGTCCCACCTATCATGTTCCCGTATTGCTCAACGAGACGGTCGATGGCTTGAACATTGTGCCGGAGGGTCGCTACGTCGATGTTACTTTTGGAGGCGGTGGGCATAGTCGTGAGATTTTGCGTCGTTTAGGCACTGAGGGGCATCTGTATAGTTTCGACCAAGATGCCGATGCCGAGCAGAATGTGCCCGAGGGAGAGCATCGATTGACTTTTGTACGCAGTAATTTCCGCTATCTGCCCCATTGGATGCGCTATTATGGCGTTGAGGCGGTGGATGGTGTACTGGCCGACCTCGGCGTGTCGAGTCATCACTTTGACGACGAAACGCGTGGTTTTTCTTTTCGTTTTGATGCTCCTCTCGACATGCGTATGAATGGGCGTGGAGGACAGACTGCGGCCGATGTGCTCAATGCCTATGACGAGGAACGGCTGGCCACGATTTTCCAGCTCTATGGCGAACTGAAAAATGCGCGCCGACTGGCCGCAGCCGTCGTGCGTCGTCGTGCCGACCGTCCTTATGCACAGATAGAGGACTTGCTCGAGGTGGTGCGCCCTTTCATGCCCAGAGAACGCGAGAAGAAGGACTTGGCCAAAGTGTTCCAAGCTCTGCGCATCGAGGTGAACCATGAGATGGAAGCGCTCGAGGAAATGCTCAAGGGAGCTTTGCGCGTGTTGCGAAAAGGTGGCCGCCTATCGATTTTGACCTATCACAGCTTGGAGGACCGCATGGTGAAGAATTTTTTCCGTGCTGGCAACATCGCTGGCAAGGTGGAGCAGGATTTTTATGGCAATCGACTCGCGCCTCTGCGTCCTGTTCACAACAAGGTCATCGTGCCCAGCGCCGAAGAGCAAGAGTCCAATCCCCGTAGTCGTAGTGCCAAACTTCGTATAGCTGAGAAATTATGAGCCAGCAAGACATCAATCTCGATATTCTTCCTCCTGCCGAAGAACCCAAGGCCGAGGAGCTGCTGCTTCGGCTCAAAGAGCGCGATGCAGCCGATGCGCAAGCGCTCGATGTGCCTCTTCCCGAGGAGGAAGAAGAGCTTCCTACCGCTGCAGGCGAAAAGCACCCGCGAAAAGAGGAGAAAACCGCTGATGAGGAATCGCGAAATCTTCGCGATACCATTCTTTCTTGGGTCGACGAAGAAGACGTGCAACTCTCGTCCAATGCTTGGAAAGAGGTGTTCACGGGTTTGGGCCTGGTGGCCATCATTCGCCATAATTGGAAATTTCTGATTTTACTCATTGCTTTCATCGTCGTTTACGTGAATTTGGGCTACCAAATCCGCGATGCCATCGTCGAGAACGATCGGCTCAATCAAGAGGTGCTCGATCGGCGTTACAAGGCCCTCACGCAATCGAGCGAGCTGAGAGAGCGTACGCTTCGCTCCAGAATTGAGCAGCAACTGGCCGACACCACCTTGCGCACCACCACCGAGCGGCCCTATCAGTTGCCCGTGGAGCGTGAGAGTGTCGCCCCCTAAGTTTTTATTTATTTTTTCAACGCCTCACCAGCTTCGTTTGCTATGGCTGTCAAGAAACAAAAGCTTATTTTCCCCACCGAAAAGGTGATGAAACGCTTCCGCATCCTAATGTGGTTGGCATTGACCGTAGCCTTGATTATCATGGGGAGGGCCGCCTATATCATGCTCGTGGAGCGTGACTATTGGATGACCGTGAGCAAAAAATACGAGAGTCGCTTCATGCCTTTGGAGGCGCCTCGTGGCAACATTCTTGCGGCCGATGGGCAGGTCTTGGCTACTTCACTCCCAGAATATCGCATCTACCTCGACCCCATGTCGTGGGAACCCGACAAGAAGCGACGCAAGAAGGACCAAGCTTTTCGCGATAGTATCCTGTATGCCTGTATCGATAGCATCGTCGATGGTATGCATCGCATCATTCCCGAACTCGACCCCGCGGCGACAAAAAAGCGCATTCTTGAAGGGCGAAAAAAAGAGAGCCACAGCATCTCGCTCCACCGCCGTCGCATTAGCTATATTCAACTCACGGAGTTGCGCAAACTTCCCCTCTTTCGCCTCCCACCTGCTCGGAGTGGGCTCAATGCCGAAGAGTTTCGCCGCCGCAAACGCCCGTATGGTGCGCTGGCTTCGCGCACCATTGGTACGCTGCGCTCCGAAAACGACAGTGCTTTGTCGGGCTTGGAGTTGGCTTTCGATTCCGTGTTGAGTGGAAAACCTGGAGTGTTTCACTACAAACGCGTGAATGGTCGAAAGGTAAAGGATATAGACACCTTGGCCGTGGAAGGAGGAGATGTCGTGACAACACTTGATGTGGCCATGCAGGATGTGGTCGAAGAAACACTGCGCAAGCAGCTCGAAAAGATTGGAGCCAAAGCAGGAATGTGTATCTTGATGGAAGTGCCTACGGGCGATGTCAAGGCCATATCCTCCATGAGTCTGCTTCAAGGAGGAGGCTACGCCGAAATCAGCCCGCGTGCCGTGACCAACATGATGGAACCTGGCTCGGTGTTCAAGCCGATGTCGTTCATGGTGGCCATGGACGATGGTAAAATCACGATGAATAGCACCTGTGATACAGGTTGCGGAGTGCGCGAGATGTATGGCCGAAAGATGCGCGATAGCAACTGGCGAAAGGGAGGAGACGGTGTGCTGTCTGTACCCGAGATTATCAAAAAATCGTCGAATGTGGGAGTGAGTTCGCTCATAGACAATGCTTATGCCGCCAACCCCGACCAATTTGTCGATGGTTTGTATCGCATTGGAGTGGCCGAGGATTTGCACCTGCCCATCCCGGGCTACCAAAAACCAAAAATACGCTATCGGCGCGACAATCCCGATGGTTGGTATCGCACCACTTTGCCTTGGATGAGCATTGGCTATGAAACGCAACTTCCGCCGATTTCGACTCTTACGTTTTACAATGGTGTGGCCAATGGCGGAAAGCTCGTTCGCCCTCGTTTCGTGACAGCCATACGCCGTGGGGATAAGGTCGTACAGGAATTTCCCGTCACGGTGCTGCGCGAGAAGATGTGCAAACCCGAAACGCTGCGTAACATTCAGATTTGTCTGGAGGGCGTAGTCGGAAAAAATTCGGGAACGGGCAAGGCTGCCTATTCCAAATACTTCAAGGTGGCGGGCAAAACGGGAACAGCACAAATATGGGGCAAAGGCGGTTTTTCGTCCAACTACTTGGTTTCCTTTGCTGGCTATTTCCCTGCCGATGCGCCTCGCTATTCCATGATTGTGTGCATCGAAAAGGGCGGGCTCGCTTATGGCGGTTTGCATTGCGGCCCTGTGTTCAAAACGGTGGCTGAGACCGTGATGGCTCGCGAGCTCAATACGACCTATACGACTGCCATCGATAGTACCACCCTTCGCACAGCGCTTCCTTATATGCACGCTGGCAATTTGGATGCGCTGAACCACGTGCTCGAAAGTTTTAACTTTCCAAGCAATAGCGACTTCCCCCGTCGAGAAGGTATCGCTTGGGGGAGCAATGCGGGAGGATTTCATGCCGTTTCGCTGACCGTAGAACCCAAGTCGCAAGGAATGCCCAATTTGAAGGGCTATGGTCTTCGCGATGCGGTGTATCGCCTCGAACGTATGGGCTTGAAAGTACGTGCAAGAGGGATTGGCCGAGTGCTGCGTCAGAGCATTGCTCCTGGCACAAAGGTGCGTTCTGGACAGCGTGTAGAACTCATCTTGGGACGTGACGAAAAAGAATTGAAACAATTACATCTTCCGTCCTCTCCCTCTGATAGCGTGCGACGCGATAGCACTCAACAATCGTCCATAAAAAAGGCCGAGCCTTCAGTGAAGCTCAGCCAAACTTCTTCTCCAAAGGCAGAAAAAACTGCTTCTATCGAGGAGAAGAAAACTTCTAAAACTAAGAAAACGGAGAAGCCATGACGCTACAACAACTGTTGCAAGACGTGCCAGTACAAGAAGTTGCTGGTACGCTCGAACTCAATATCACAGGTCTGCAAATCGACTCACGCCGCGTTCAAGCAGGGCAACTTTTTGTGGCCGTGAAAGGTACGCAAGTCGATGGCCACGCCTATATCGACAAAGCCTTGGCACAGGGGGCAAAGGCCATATTGATGAGCGATGCCTTGCCCAATAATCGTCCCGAAGGCATCACCTTTGTTCGGGTTGAGAATACGGAGCAAATCGTAGGGCAGGTGGCGACTAATTTTTACCATCGTCCCTCTGAGCGTTTGCGTTTGGTAGGCGTCACTGGTACGAATGGCAAGACGACTATCGCTACGGTGCTTTACCAGCTTTTTCGTGGCTTTGGCCATAAGGTGGGGCTACTTTCTACCGTATGTAATTACGTAGACGAGCGCGCTGTTGAGGCCACGCATACGACTCCCGATGCCATCGCCCTCAATGCCTTGCTCGCAGAGATGGTAGAGGCGGGGTGTGAATACGCTTTCATGGAGTGTTCTTCCCATGCCATTCATCAGCAGCGCATAGGTGGTCTTACTTTTGCTGGCGGCATCTTTACCAATCTTACCCGTGACCATCTGGACTATCATGGCACCTTCGAGGCCTATCGCGATGCCAAAAAACTATTCTTCGATGGGCTCTCTTCGACGGCTTTTGCCATCACCAATGCCGACGATCGCAATGGGGCAGTGATGTTGCAAAATTGCCGAGCAAAGCTCAAAACCTACTCTACCCGCTCCATGGCCGATTATCGAGGACGTATTGTCGAAGAAAGCATCGAAGGTATGCTTTTGGACATTGACGGACGTGAGGTAAGTGTACCTTTTGTGGGACGTTTCAACGTGAGCAATTTGCTTGGAGTTTATGGAGCTGCTCTCATGTTGGGCAAAACTCCCGAAGAAACGCTGCGCGTATTGTCTACCTTGCGGCCTGTCAATGGGCGTTTTGAAGCCATTCGTTCGCCCAAAGGTTTTAGCGCTGTGATAGATTATGCCCACACTCCCGACGCCCTTGAAAATGTGCTGACTTCCATCAACGAAATTGTGAACGGCCGAGGCCGAGTGATTACAGTGTGTGGTGCTGGCGGCAATCGTGACAAGGGCAAGCGTCCTCTCATGGCGCAGGAAGCCGCCAAGCATTCCGACCGCGTCATCATCACCAGCGATAATCCTCGTTTTGAAGAGCCGCAAGCCATTATCGACGATATGTTGGCTGGTTTGGACAGCGAGCAAATGCAGCGTACGCTTGCCATTGTCGATCGTCGCGAAGCCATTCGTTGCGCCACCATGATGGCCGAGCCTGGCGACGTGATTCTTGTCGCAGGAAAAGGGCACGAACCTTATCAGGACATTCAAGGAGTGAAGCATCACTTTGACGATCACGAGGAAGTCCGTGCAGCCTTCGGTCTCTAAGTTCATTCCCACCTCATAATCTCTCTCTGCAACTATGTTGTACTATCTTTTCCGATTGCTGGAAGACTTCGGTATTCCAGGTTCGGGTATGTGGAGCTACATCTCTTTCCGCTCCATTCTCGCTCTCATTCTTGGTCTCGTTATCTCCATGTGGTTTGGTGAACATTTCATCAAATGGATGCGCCGTCGCAACATTGGCGAAACGGCTCGCGATGTGAGCATCGATCCCTTTGGAGTTGAGAAGAAAGGTGTCCCCTCGATGGGAGGCATCATCATTATCATGGCCATTCTTATCCCCGTCGTTTTGTTGGGACGTTTGCGCAACATCTATCTGCTCCTGATGATAGCCACGACTTTATGGTTTGGCTTCATCGGATTTATGGACGACTACATCAAAATTGTACGCAAAAACAAAGAGGGCTTGTCGGCCATGTGGAAAATCGTGGGGCAAGTCACCATGGGGCTCATTGTCGGACTGACGCTCTATCTCAGCCCCGACGCTGTGATACGCGAAAACATCGAGCATAATCGTGTGGGCGATCGCATAGAAGTGGTTCATGAAAACTTGCCAGAGAAGAGCACCAAAACGACCATACCCTTCGTAAAGAGCAATAACTTTGACTATGCCGACTTGGTCGGCTTTATGGGCGAGCACAAGCAAACAGCAGGATGGGTGGTCTTCGTGGTCATGGTGATTATTGTGACCACGGCCGTGAGCAATGGGGCCAATCTTAACGACGGTATGGACGGTATGGCAGCAGGCAACAGCGCTTTCATCTGCATTGCCTTAGGCATCTTGGCCTATGTGTCGAGTCACATCGAATATGCTTCCTACCTCAACATCATGTTTGTGCCAGGCAGTGAAGAGCTCGTGGTGTTTATCTCCGCGATGGTAGGAGCGCTCATCGGTTTCCTTTGGTACAATGCCTATCCCGCTCAAGTGTTCATGGGCGATACCGGCTCGCTGGCCATTGGAGGCATCATTGGAGTGCTGGCCATTATTATTCACAAAGAGCTTCTCGTCCCTCTGCTTTGTGGCGTCTTCTTTTTCGAGAGCCTTAGCGTCATCATTCAGTCGCAGGTCTTTAAGTTTTACAAGCGTCGAGGCAAGCGCGTGCGCTTTTTCCGTGCAGCCCCTATCCATGACGCTTTCCGTCGTTTAGATTCTCAGCTGGATCCCACTTCGACCTTTGTGTTGAAAAACTGGCCTCGCCACGCCTTTCACGAGTCGAAAATCACCGTACGCTTTTGGATCACGACCATTCTCTTAGCAGCATTGACCATCATCACGCTCAAAATCCGATAAACATCTCATGAAACTCGCCATATTGGGAGCCGCCGAGAGCGGCGTGGGCGCAGCTATTCTTGCGCAGCAAAAGGGCTATGAAGTTTTCGTGTCCGATATGGGCTGCATCCAGCCCCGCTATAAAGCTCTGCTCGATGAGCATCGCCTGCCTTGGGAAGAGGGGAGACACACCCCCGAGCTTATCCTCGATGCCGACGAGGTGGTGAAGAGTCCAGGCATCCCCGATAGTGCTCCTCTTGTGCGTCAGCTCCGCGAGCAAGGCACCCCCATTTTGAGCGATATCGAGTTTGCCAGTCGCTACACGACGGCACGCATGCTTTGTATCACGGGCTCCAATGGCAAAACCACCACCACCTCGCTCATATACTACATCATGCAGCAAGCAGGTATGCGTGTTGCCTTGGCGGGCAATATCGGTCGCTCTTTTGCCCTGCAAGTGGCCGAAGCCGAGCAGCCCGACTGGTACGTGTTGGAGCTCTCCTCCTTCCAGCTCGATACGATGTATGACTTTCGCGCCAATATCGCCGTGCTGCTCAATATTACGCCCGACCATTTGGACCGCTACGACTTTCAGATGCAGAAGTATGTCGAGTCGAAAATGCGTATCCTGCGCAACCAGACGGCCGACGATTGTTTCATCTATTGGCGCGAAGATGAGTATATCGAGCGCGAGCTGAGCCGACATCCCACCTCAGCTCGTTTGCTTCCCTTTACCGATCGCCCACAGGACAACTCTTGTGGCTATGGCTATGGCGAAGTGGGTAGCGACAGCTATGGTTTCGCTCCCGGAGGCGAATTGCGTCTCACTGCTCCCTGTTCCTTTACTCAAGTCCTTTCCGAACTTGCCCTTCCTGGCAAACACAATCTGCGCAACTGCTTGGCCGCTGCCATGGCTACGCTCGCGGCTGGAGTCTCGCCCGATGTCCTGCGCCAGTGTCTGCGCGATTTTCCAGGTGTGGAGCACCGCTTGGAGCGTGTGGGCACCTTTCGTGGCCTGCACTTTATCAACGATAGTAAGGCCACCAATGTCGATGCCTGCTACGTAGCCCTCGATGCGCAAACCCTTCCTACGGTGCTCATCGTGGGAGGTACTGACAAGGGAAATGACTACACCGTGCTCTACCCCTTGATACGTGAAAAATGCCGCGCCCTCGTCTACCTCGGAGCCGACAATGCCAAACTTCACGAAGCCTTCGATGCTTTGGCCAAGGAATGCGGTATTCCCGTGGCCGACACCAACTCCATGGTCTCCTGCGTAGAGGCCTGTGTGGAGCTTGCACAGCAAGGCGATGCCGTGCTGCTTTCTCCCTGTTGTGCTTCTTTCGATCTCTTTCAAAATATGGCCGATCGCGGTCGCCAGTTTAAGGCCTGCGCTCGTGCGCTCTAACCCTCCATTTCGCCCTAAGTATGAAACTACGTTTTCTGCATGGCGACCTCGTTGTTTGGGCCGTCTTCTTTTTTCTCTGCGTCATCTCCTTTGTCGAGGTGTTTAGTGCAGGCAGCTATTTGTATTTAGAAGCAGGGCGGAGCTTGCGCCCATTCTTTCAGCATGGTTTTTTTCTCTCGATGGCAGCCTTGATGGCCTGGGTAGTTCACAACATTCCCTCCCGCTGGTTCAAGCTCATTCCCCTGTTTGGTCTTCCGCTGTCCATCATCTTGTTGCTGTGGGCCCTTTTCTTTGGGCAAAATCTCAATAGCGGTGCACGCTGGGTGTCGATTATGGGCCTCTCCTTTCAGCCCTCCGAAGTTGCCAAGGGAGCTCTCATTGCGACCGTCGCCCTTATCCTAGCCACCAAACAGCGAGATTTAGCCACCAGGCGCAGCTCTTTCAAGCCCATACTTATTGTCACGTTTCTCATTTGTGGTCTCATCGTGACGCAAAACTTCTCCACCGCAGCTCTGCTCTTTCTCGTGGTGTGTATCATGATGTTTTTGGGACGCGTGCCCAATAAGTGGCTACTTGTTCTCTTCGGCTCTTTGTCCGTGTTGGGCTTGTTGGGATTCATCACCCTCAAGAGCCTTCCCAAAGATCCCTACCATCCCATCTACGACAACACCTTCATGCAACGTGTGCCTACGTGGCGGGCACGTTTTGACGAAACTGTCGTGATTACCCCCGACCCCAAGGACTTTGTCGTGAACGACCGCAACCGCCAGGTGGTGCATGCTCGCATCGCTTTGGCCCGCGCCAACGTAACGGGGCTTGCTCCTGGCCGTTCTGTGCAGCGCGACTACCTCTCGGCGGCCTATTCCGATTTTATTTTTGCCATTATTGCCGAGGAGATGGGAATCATAGGCTGCGCCTTTGTCCTGTTTCTTTATCTCGTGTTGCTCTATCGAGTCGGGCGCATAGCCAGCCGTTGCAAGCACAATTTCCCCGCCTTTTTGGTCCTGGGGCTAGGCGTTATGCTGGTGTTGCAGGCCCTCGTCAATATGCTTGTGGCGGTGGGAGCAGGCCCTGTCACGGGGCAGCCCTTACCGCTCATTTCCAAGGGCGGAACCTCGACGATTATCACAGGTTTCTACATTGGTATGATTCTCTCCGTGAGCCGTGCCTCGCGTCGTGACGATCTCACGCCTCTGCGTTCCTTGGCTGCCGAGCAGAACAAGGAGGTCGAAGCTGCCTTCGCCAAGGAATAAACCCTCTCCTTTCTTGGCTCTCCTCGCTTGCTGATTCAGCAAACGGAGGAGAGCCTCGTTCGTTTTTGTTTCATCCACCCTTCTTCATCTTTTCACCATGTTCAGCCGTTTGTGTTCTTTCCTTTGCGCTTGTGCGCTGTTTTTCTCCCTCAATGGTATGGCCCAGCGCAAGCAACCAGCCCGCATCGAGTTTCGTACCACTGCGGGCAACTTCACTGTACAGCTCTTGGCCGAAACTCCCATTCACTCCGCCAATTTTGAAAAACTCGTTCGTCAGGGCTTCTACGATGGCACACTCTTCCACCGTGTCATCAAGGACTTTATGGTGCAAGGCGGCGACCCTGATAGCAAAACTGCCCAGGCAGGACAAGTGCTTGGCGAGGGCGATTTAGGCTATACGCTCCCCCTCGAGCTGGCTTTGCCCTACTACTATCACCAACGCGGTGCGCTCGCCATGGCTCGTAAGGCCGACGATGTCAATCCCACCCGCAGTTCCTCGGCTTCGCAATTTTACATCGTGTGGGGCAAAACTTTTACACCACGCCAGCTGTCGGCCATTGCGCAGCGAGTCGATGAGGCCACGGGCCAAGAAGGAACGCTCACTCCCGACATGCGCTACACTTACCAGCACGATGGAGGCACACCTCATCTTGATGGCCAATACACCGTGTTTGGCTATATCACTTCGGGGCTCAAGGTCATCGGCAAGATGCAGGCCGTAGCCACCGATGCCAACGACCGCCCCTTGGAGGATATTCGTATTCTCAAGGCCCGTGTTGTCGAGTAGTTGCCCTTCCGCCAAGGGTATACATACCTGACAATCGGTTTTATGCCACTATGGGGGCATTTTTTAAGTAATTATAGCTTTTCCCTTGAGTGCCTTCCCCCTCCCTTGCCTCTATTTTCTGTGCCTCAATTTTCCCTTTCCTCCTTTGTACGTAGGGCAAGCTGTAGCCGCTGCGATAGTTGTGCGTGTCCTTGATGGGAAGAAGGAGCTCTGTGTTGCTCCTTTCCCTCTCTCTTCCCACAACAAGGCCTACCGAAATTGCTACGTGGGAAGGAAAAATCCTGCGTGCGTCGTAGGATATTTTACGTGGGACGCAGGATTTTCTACAACGCACGTAGCTCATCGCCCTTGCGACCTTTCTGATACACTCTCCCGCCCGCGCGTGTATAGGTGCGCACTCCTCCCTTATAGCTTTGTGGTTTCCTTACATTGCTTCCATGATAAGAGGAAACTTTCTGATTCTCAAAATGTTGTGTTGTGGAGGTGGAGACTCCCTTTCCATCCTTCTTTCTGCCCACAGTCCTACAAGGGGAGTGGAGCCTGTGGAAGCAAATTTGGAATGGCTTCCACAGGGTAAAATGCAGATATAGAGGAGATTATGCGCGATTGTGGAACTTGTGGAAGTAAAATTCAGCATACCTAAGGGGGAAACGTGCGCGTGCGCACGTGTGAGCCTTGTCCTTGATTTGTCGTTCTGACAAATAATGCGTACCTTTGCCTTTCAATCCGTCGCAAGCGACCTAAACCAATAGAACACAGACCCAACAATGACCACTCCTCGTTATGAAGTGATGGCCCCAGCCGGTTCGCGCGAGTCGCTCGCTGCCGCCCTGCAAGCTGGAGCCGACAGTATTTACTTTGGCATCGAGAGCCTTAATATGCGAGCCCACTCGGCTTCGCGTTTCACCATCGACGACCTTCACGATATCGCCCGTATGTGCGATGAGCGTGGTGTGAAGAGCTATCTCACGGTCAATACCATCATCTATGGCGAAGACCTCGCCTTGATGCGACAAATTTGCGATGCAGCCAAAGCGGCCAATATCTCGGCCGTGATCGCCGCCGACGTAGCCGTGTTGAGCTATTGCCGGAGCATAGGCCAAGAGGTGCACCTCTCCACGCAGCTCAACATTTCCAACGAGGAAGCCTTGCGCTTCTATTCGGCCTTTGCCGATGTTGTCGTCTTGGCGCGTGAACTCAACATGGAGCAGGTGCGCCGCATCGCCGATGTAATCGAAGCCGAAAACATCTGTGGCCCCTCGGGCGAGCGCATTCGCATTGAGATGTTTTGCCACGGCGCGCTTTGTATGGCTGTGAGCGGCAAGTGCTATCTCTCCCTGCACAACCAAAACTCTTCGGCCAATCGTGGCGCTTGCATGCAACAATGTCGCCGCCGCTACACCGTGGCCGACAAGGATACGGGCGTAGAGCTGGAAATCGACAATGAGTATATCATGAGTCCCAAGGATTTGAAAACCATCGGTTTCATCGACCAAATGATGAAAGCGGGTGTAGAGGTGTTCAAAATCGAAGGGCGCGCGCGCTCGGCCGAATATGTCTACACAGTGGTCAAGTGCTACAAAGAAGCCATTCAGGCTGTTCAAGAAGGCACTTTCACAGAGGAGAAGGTGAAAGAGTGGGACGAACGCCTCGCTCGTGTTTTCAACCGCGGCTTTTGGGACGGCTACTACCAAGGGCAGAAAATGGGTGAATGGACCGACAAACACGGTTCGTCGGCCACCGAAACGAAGGTCTACACCGCCAAAGGACAAAAGTATTTCTCCAAACTGGGTGTCGCTGAATTTCTCGTGGAGAGTGGCGAAATCCGCGTGGGCGACCGCCTCGTGATCATTGGCCCCACGACAGGAGCCCTCTATGTCGAAGCCACCAGCCTGCATGGCAACAACGGCCCGATAGAGGTGGCTACGAAAGGAATGTGTGTTGCCATTCCCGTGCCCGAGAAAGTGCGTCCCAGCGATAAACTCTATAAGTTGATTCCTGCCAAGCGATGAATCAATCGCAAAAAAACCATCTCCCCCGAACTCAGAAAGAGCTCGGGGGAGATGGCTTTTTAATGTTTTCGATAACTATCGCGTAGCACCAATCGACTCTCGGGACCCATATTAAAAAGAAGGTCGATGATGGAAAGGTTGGGCAAGAAACCGAGCTTAGAGGCAAAGACTTGGTAGTAGGGTTTCGGCGTAAATTCGGGGTCGAAATCAAAAGGTATTTTAGGACGAATGCGCTCGCGCAAGTCGATGAAATCGGGATTTCCTTCTTGTTGCTCAACATATCGCTCCGTATTGCTGCGCCAATCTATCTCCAACGAAAGGAGCGAAAGTACGGTTTGCTGCATTTCTTCGTTGAAATCGACTAAAAAATGCTGATGGCCTCGATAAATTCGCTCGAAATCGTCGGCATAGTAGTCGAAGAAAGGAGTGTTTTCGTAGGCCGTGCGCAGCGCGTTCCAGTGCAGCTCTCTCCAACGGCCATGTTCCGAAAGGCGAATGTCGCGTGTGGGAGTTTTGGACGTACCTCCTTCTTCAAGGGGCCGCCCCTCCACAGGAATGGTCAAAGCCTGCACACCATGTGTCGTGGCAATAAGGCAGCGATTGCGATAGGTTTGCTTCACGTAGTGCTCGCAACGCTCCTCGACGACGGGGTGTCCAGAATACAATTTGGTATAGTAATGAATGGGCGCCAGATAGGCCGAAGTGAGAAGATACATGGTGAGTTGCAGAGCTGGAATGAAGGGAGGAAAAATCGAAGAGCGAGAGAAACAGAGTCAGGAGGACGAAAGTGCAGGGGTTTGCAAGTAGTGCTGGCCAAAGCGGCAGCGTAGGCAATTTTTGGCGTCGCAATAGTGCGTGCGCAGGTGAATGAGTGCTTGAGCATCGGCCGCATGCTGCGCGGGGAGGCCCGCTTTTTCCCAAGCTGTGAGGATGTGGTTGCGCTCGGCTGGCAACATTTCGAGCCATGAGTAGGCGCGTTCTGTGAGGCTTTCGTCCTGATGAGCACGGCCGTAAGCAAAGAGTATTGGTATCACGGCGTTGATGATGAGCAAATCGATGCTGCTCGATGAAATCGTATGTTTTCTGCTCCCTTTGATTTTGGGATTTGTCGGTTTTTTCGATGAATCCGATGTTTTCGTTTCACCAAAGGTGTAGTGTGTGCACCAATAGTCGGGTGTTTCGGCACGTAGCATTTTGCGCAGTTCATCGAGGTTTTTTGCTTCTCGAACGCGCGAAAGGTTGAGTTGCCCCGCGCTGTAAAGCTGTGCGAGTTGAGCGAGGCGGCGATAGGGGAAATTTTGAGGGCGTAGGCGTAGGAATTTCCAGCGGCTGGCAGGTAGCGGAGTGAGTTGGAACTTGTGGCGCAGAAAGTGGTATTCCTTTTGTAAAGCCCGGAAATAGTCGTCCTCTCGCTCGTTGGTCACATGGCTCGCCTCGAGCAAGCCAGCTTGCCCCAAGAAAAAGGCTTCGACTTGAAAGGGCTGGTCGCGGTGCTTGCCGATGTGTTGCGGAAGAATTGTTTGCGCCCATTGCTCAAAGGCGTCAGCATTTTTTCCAAAACCAAAAGCTCTTGCCAGGGCGATAAAGAAGCAATGCTCCCAATCTCCTTGTGTTTGCTCCAGCCACTGTCGAATGCGCGTTGTTTTTTGCTCCAAACGCTCCGTACTCAGCGCGGAGAGCCAAGCATGGATGTGCAGCTGTGGCAACGAAGGGAGCAACTTGTAGCAGGGAGGGTATTGCTCCTCTTGACAGAGCTCCTCAAAACGTGTTTGCAGCTCCGCAGGAGGGTGGAGTAGGAGCTGGGGGAGGCGAGTCCCGTTTTGCGTATTCACCTCTGCGTCGGCCACCTCCACGACATGCAACACAACGTTGTTGTAGCGCTCGTCCTCGTGGTGGCGATGGCGATACCAGTCGGAAGAACGCTGATGGATTTCTACGTTGCCTATCCACAGCTGCCCATCTATCTTCACCTTCGCATTGAAAAAGTCAGGGCCTGCATCGTGATTGTGCAGCCCCGTGTCGATCACCTCTATTCGTTGTCCACAAGTGCTGCGCAACTCCCCCAAAGGGAAGAGTCGTTGTCGCCAAGTGTGATGCAAAAGAAGTTCCATTCTGATAGAGAGCAAAAAAAACGATGAGGGCAAAAGTAAGGAGGATTTTTCAAACAGGCAACAATATCCCTCTTTTCCTTGTTTGATTGCCGTAGAAAGGGTAAATTTGCAGGGAAAACTTATATCCCTATTTACCATGTCTAAACCTCGAACTTTTTCCCTCCTGCTTGCGGCTTTGATGAGCGCAAGTGTGGCCGTGGCCGACAAGGCACCGCTCGGCGGATACCGCTACGAGCGCAATGTCGCGGCTCCCACGGGAAATGAGTGGGAAAGTCCCACTTTGGTGGCGCTTAACAAGGAGCGCCCTCATGCGTATTTCTTCTCCTTTGGCGATGCCAAAGAGGCGCTCTCTGTATTGCCCGAAGCCTCCAAATTTTGGAAGAGCTTGAACGGTGAGTGGGCTTTTCACTGGGTGGGGACTCCCGACAAGCGCCCCGTAGATTTCTACAAGACCAACTACGATGTGTCGGGCTGGGACAAGGTGCAAGTGCCCATGAACTGGAACATCGTGGGCATCCAAAAGGACGGCACTCAAAAGTATGGTACTCCTATCTATACCAACCAGCGCGTCATCTTCCAACACCAGGTGAAGGTGGGCGACTGGAAAGGCGGTGTGATGCGTGAGCCGCGCAAGGACTGGCCCACTTATGTGCATCGCAACGAGGTGGGTAGCTATCGCCGCAACTTCACCATTCCTGCCGATTGGGATGGTCGTGAGATTTACATCAACTTCGATGGTGTAGACTCCTTCTTCTATCTCTACATCAATGGTAAGTACGTGGGTTTCTCTAAAAACTCGCGCAACCTCGCTTCCTTCAACATCACCCCCTACCTCGTAAAGGGCGAAAACGTAGTGGCTGCCGAGGTCTATCGCAACAGCGATGGCTCTTTCCTCGAAAGCCAAGATATGTTCCGCCTTCCAGGTATCTTCCGTACGGTTGCGCTCACGGCAAAGCCCAAGGTGCAAGTGCGCGATGTGCAGGCCATTCCCGATTTTGATGCGCAGTTTGTCGATGCCTCACTTCGCATCAAGGCTTCCGTGGCCAACCTCAGCAAGAAAGACATTAAGGGATTGACCATCGCCTATTCGCTCTATGAGAAGGAACTCTATGGCGAAGCCACCAAGCCCACCAAGATTGCTGCTACGACAAGTCCAGTCGCTGTCAAGAAGCAAGACGAGAGCGACGTAGAGCTGCTCCTCCAAGCTGGTGCCCTCGTCAAGAAATGGAGCGCCGAAGCTCCTCACCGCTATGTACTCGTGGGCGAACTCAAGGACAAGAAAGGCCAAGTGCTCGAAACCTTCTCGACCACCGTGGGCTTCCGCAAAATCGAAATCAAGCAGACCGCAGCCAAGGACGACGAGTTCGGGCTCGCAGGCCGCTACTACTTCCTCAATGGCAAGCCCATCAAGATGAAGGGCGTGAACCGCCACGAGACCTCGCCCGAACATGGACACGCCATCACGCGCCAGCAAATGGAGAAGGAAGTGATGCTCATGAAACGTGGCAACATCAACCACGTGCGCAACAGCCACTATCCCACCGACCCCTATTTCTACTACCTGGCCGACAAGTACGGACTTTATCTCGAGGACGAAGCCAACATCGAGAGCCATCAGTACTACTATGAGAAGGAATCCTTGAGCCATGTGCCCGAGTTTCTCGACCAGCACCTCGACCGCAACCTCTCCATGGTGCACGCCACCATCAACCATCCCTCCGTGTGCATTTGGAGTTTGGGCAATGAGGCCGGTCCTGGCGAAAACTTTGTCAAGGCCTACCAAGCCATCAAGTCGGTCGACACCTCTCGTCCTGTGCAGTACGAGCGCAACAACGACATCGTCGACATGGGCTCCAACCAATATCCCTCCATTCGCGACGTGCGCCGCCACGTTACGGGGCAGGTGTCTTGGATGAAATATCCCTTCCACATCTCCGAGTATGCCCACTCCATGGGCAATGCCTGCGGCAACCTCGTCGACTATTGGGACGCCATCGAGAGCACCAACTTCCTCATGGGCGGTGCCATTTGGGACTGGGTCGATCAGTCCATGTACAACTACACCCCCTCGGGCACCCGCTACTGGGCCTACGGAGGCGACTTTGGCGACAAACCCAACGACGGTATGTTCTGCATGAACGGCGTGATGCGCCCCGACCTCTCGCCCAAGGGACAGTACTATGAAGTCAAGAAGGTGTACCAAAACGTAGGCGTTAAGGCCATCGACGCTGCCAAGGGACAAATCGAAATCTTCAACAAGAACTATTTCACCTCCCTCTCCGACTACGACATCCGCTGGACTCTCTATGCCGACGGGCTGCCCGTCAAGGAACTCACCGCACAGCCCATTCCTAATGCCGCGCTGCCCATCAATGCTCGCGAACGCAAGCAGCTCCAGCTCGACTATCGTGGCTATCAGCTCGACCCCGCCAAGGAATACTTCCTCAAAGTGCAATTTCTCCAAAAGACCGACAAACCCTGGGCCAAGGCAGGCTATGTGCAAATGGAAGAACAGCTGCCCGTGCAAGCCGCTCAGCGTGCCGTATCGGTAGCGCAGGTGCAGCCCAAGAATGCTCGCCTCACGCTCCTCGAGACTAAGGGTGGCAACATCGAAGTCAAGGGCAAGGATTTTGCTGTGAGCTTCGACCGTCAGACGGGTGTGATGAGTAGCCTCGTCTATGGCGGACAAACCATAATCCTTCCCGAGCAAGGGCCTCGCATCGATGCGTTCCGCGCTCGCGTAGACAACGACAACTGGTTTGACCACCGCTGGCCACAATATGGTCTGCACAACTTGAAGCACCGCGCCCTCTCATCCACTCAAGAAGTGGGCAAGGACGGCCTCGTGCGCCTCATGTTCACCATCGAGAGCCAAGCGCCCTATGCAGGCAAGGACAGCTATTCCAACTTAGACCGCGAGAAGAACGAATACTACAAGATCGTCGACGACACCTCGCGTCCTCTCGGTAAAGACGACTTTAAGTTTACCACGTCGCAAATCTACACCATCTATCCCGATGGCAGTATCGAATTGCAAAGCGCCATCACGAGCAATAAGGGCAATGCCATTTTGCCCCGTTTGGGCTATGTGATGCAACTGCCCACCAGCTTCAAGCACTACAGCTATTATGGCCGCGGTCCAGTGAACAACTACAACGACCGCAAGACCGGCCAGTTTATCGAGCAGCACCAAGGTATTGTGGGCGAACAAGACATCATGCTGCCCAAGCCCCAATCCATGGGCAACCGTGAGGACCTCCGCTGGTGCGCACTCACCGACGATTCGGGACGTGGTGTGGCCTTCGTGGCCGATGGCACCATGAGTGCCTCCGTGCTCCCTTGGAGTGCGCTCGAACTCATGGAGGCAGGACACCCCCACGAACTCCCCACTCCCAGCGCCACCCACTTGCACCTCGACACCAAGGTGACGGGGCTTGGTGGTAACAGCTGTGGTCAGGGTGGGCCGCTCGAGCACGATCGCGTCTATGCCAAGAGCTACAACTTCGGCTTCATCATGCGCCCCGTGCAGCTGGCCAACCTCCAGCAAACCGTCAAGGTGAGCACGGCAGGCGAAATGCCCATCGGCATAGACCGCGACAAGGACGGCCTCGTTTCCATCACCGCAGCCAAAGGACACCGCGTGATGTATAGCATCGATGGCGGCAAGCCTCAGTTGTACACCGCCCCCTTCGACCTCTTTCGCGGTGGCGTAGTCAAGGCCTGGTATGCCCATGCTCCCAAGGTGACCAATACCCTCAGCTTCGAGCGCATGTACCGTGCCCTTAAGGTGGTGGGCTGCTCGAGTCAGGAGCATGGCGAGGGCGCTGTCGAAAACATCGTCGATGGCAACCCCTCTACCATCTGGCATTCCATGTATTCCGTGACCGTGGCCAAATATCCCTACGAAATCGACTTCGACGCCACCGAGACCAAGCTCATGCAAGGCTTCGTCTACACCGGTCGTCAGAGTGGCGAGAATGGTCGCATCAAGGACTATGAAATCTATGTGAGCCAAGACGGCAAGACCTGGGGACAGCCCGTGCTGCGTGGCAAGTTCCTCAACAACGACAGCGCACAAAAGGTGATGCTCGCCAAGCCCATTCGCGCGCGCTACATTCGCTTCCGTCCCGTTTCCTCACACGCAGGCAATGACTTTGCTTCGGCTGCCGAGTTTAGCCTCATTGCCGACTAAGACAACATTGCTCTTGCAACTACTTTTCATCAGGCTGCGCCAACACGCTTGGCGCAGCCTTTTTGTGTCCTTTGCTGAATGTTTGACGCTTTCGCCGAGCGCAAAGGCTGGAATGATAGAGAAAATATTCCGAAAGGTTTTTGGCCTTCTGTGTTTTTCGTTATCTTTGGTGTGCTGGATTTGTACTATCTGTATCGAAAAGTCCAGCTTTGCAGGGAGCTTTCCTGTATTGCTGAGAAATGACATCAAAATTCATTACCCATTTTGTTTCTATGAACAAACAATTATTCTTTAATCGGATTTTCCTGACTGTTCTTCTTTTGTGCGGAGTGCTGAGCATACAAGGACAGCGTCGCAGCTCTTTTCGTTTGGGCTTGAACTATCCCATTTCCTTTGCGGAGTATGAACAAGAAGTGAGCCGAGTAGGGCTCACCATAGGGTGGGAGCGTCAATGGAAGGATAGGCCTTACGCTTGGGGAGTAGATTTGAGCTATCAAGACTATGCCAAGTATAGCAAAAGTAAGTTGAACGGTAGAGAAGTGGAGCATGCCTATCCCGACGACTATCTCTCCATCAGCCTGACTCCCTATGCCAATTATTATTGGACTCGCTCCAAACAGTTCTCTTCCTTTGTCGGCTTGTCCGCAGGAGCTTCGCTGGACAATGGCGAGCGTCCTGCCGATGGGAGTGCAGCAAAGCCCGTGTTGCGCGCTGTAATGGCTCCCCGTTGCGGCATAACCCTCTTCAATCATATGGAGATGGCTTTGCAATACTACCTTTCCTACGACTATCGTTCTCGCGCCATCTTCTCGCTCTCTTATAAATTCTGACGTGCTTAGGAACCTTCTTTCTTACGCTTGTGCTCTATGGGGGCACAAGCGTTTTTCCTACCTTTTGCAGGAAGTAAGGCCCACAAAGTTTAATCGAATCTTTTTCTTCTCTACTTTTCCGCTTGCTTCCTCTCGCCAGCATACAGACACAAGGCACTCCAATTTTCCACACTACTCGTCGCTTTTATTTTTGTCAATACTGTACAGCTCCATTCTTCTCCCTCTTGGTTGCTCCATGTTCGTTTTTGAAGAAGTGAGCGGAGCTCGGCATTTTTCTTCCCACGCAAGGATTTCTGCTTCCCACGTAAATTGTTCTACGTCGCACGTAGATTTTTTTGCGTCCCACGTTCGCAAATCTACGACCTGTTTTTTTGAGCGATGGGCTTTTCGAGAGTTTTCTTCAGAGCAATGGTAGGCTGCCTGGCCGAAACTTTCTTTTGTGCGATAGTTCGGAAGGTTTGCTGTGTCTTTTCTGTCGCTCGCGTCTTATCTTGCCGCCTTTTCGCGCGTGCGAGCGCGTGCGCCCCTTAGCAATTCGATGTTTTTCCCTTCATTGCTTCCACTATTGGTTGTAAGTGATTAAAAATCAATCCATCAGCGATGGAAGCAAATGACAAAGCAATGGAGAGAGGAGATGGTGAGAGTGGAGGCGAATAAGTGGGGCGTTTTGTTTCTTTTTGCGGTTTTTCTGCTCAGGGTTGGCCCCAAAGGTTTCGTGCGACGCGCTTTGTGGAACTTGTGGAAGCAATGGGGGGGCTTGCTTCCATATCGCAAGTATTTGGAAAAGAGTGATTTGTAATGCGCTGTGGAAGCAGTGGAAGTGAAAAAATGAAGCCTATAGGGAGGTAGGCGCGCGAGGGTGGAGAAAGAGAGCCACAATAGTAGCGTCGTGGGGCAAAAAAGCAAAAATTGGTTGTTTCGGAATTTATTTGTACCTTTGCCTCATAAAACTACCCATCCGAAAAATGGAAGAAACGCAGAAGAACAACGCGGGCTATTCCGCGTCCAACATCCAAGTGCTCGAAGGCCTCGAAGCGGTGCGCAAACGCCCCGCGATGTACATAGGCGACATCAGCGAAAAGGGACTTCACCACCTCGTCTACGAAACCGTAGACAACTCCATCGACGAAGCCCTCGCAGGCTACTGCACACACATCGACGTGACCATCTGTCAGGACAATTCTATCGTTGTTCAAGACAACGGCCGCGGTATCCCCGTCGATATTCACGAGAAAGAAGGCGTGAGTGCGCTTCAAGTCGTGATGACGGTGCTGCACGCGGGCGGTAAGTTCGATAAGGGCTCTTACAAGGTGTCGGGCGGTTTGCACGGCGTGGGGGTGAGCTGCGTGAACGCACTTTCTACTCACATGAAGTCGCAAGTGTTTCGCGATGGGAAAATCTACCAACAGGAATACAGCACGGGTAAGCCCCAGTATGAAGTGAAAATCGTGGGCGAGACCGAACGTCGCGGCACGCGCCAGCAGTTTTGGCCCGACCCCGAAATCTTCACCACGACCGAATATCGCTATGACATTTTGGCCAATCGCCTCCGCGAGTTGGCCTTCTTGAATGCTGGCCTCACCATCACCCTGACCGACGAGCGTGACCTTGACGAGAAAGGACAGCCCCGCAGCGAAACCTTCTTCTCCGAGAGCGGACTGCGCGAGTTTGTGCGTTATCAAGACTCGACGCGCACACCCCTCATTCCCGATGTGATCTACATCAATACCGAGAAAGAGGGTATCCCAGTCGAAGTGGCCATCGTCTACAATACTTCCTATTCCGAAAACCTCCATTCGTATGTCAACAACATTAACACCATCGAAGGAGGTACGCACTTGGCGGGTTTCCGCTCCGCAGTGACGCGCGTCCTAAAAAAATATGCCGAAGAAACGGCAGCCAAGCAAATCGAAAAGGCCAAAATCGAAATCACGGGCGAGGACTTCCGCGAAGGGCTCACCGCAGTGATTAGCGTGAAGGTGAGCGAACCTCAATTTGAGGGCCAAACCAAAACCAAGCTCGGCAATAGCGAGGTGATGGGAGCCGTGAACCAAGCTGTGGGCGAAGCACTCACCTACTATCTTGAGGAACACCCCAAAGAGGCCAAAATCATCGTAGACAAGGTGATTCTTGCCGCTACGGCACGCATCGCCGCCCGCAAGGCGCGCGAAACGGTGCAGCGCAAAAACCCGATGAGTGGTGGCGGGCTGCCCGGTAAGCTCTCCGACTGCTCGAGCAAGGTGCCCGAAGAGTGCGAACTCTTCCTCGTCGAGGGAGACTCGGCAGGCGGTACGGCCAAGGGTGGTCGCGACCGCGCCAAACAGGCCATTCTCCCCCTGCGTGGTAAAATCCTCAACGTAGAGAAAGCCATGTGGCACAAAGCCTTCGAGAGCGATGAGGTCAACAACATTATCCAGGCACTCGGCATCCGCTTCGGCATCCAAAAAGAGGGCGAAACGGGCGAGGTAGACAGCAAGGAGGCCAACATCGACAAACTGCGCTATCACAAAATCGTGATTATGGCCGATGCCGACGTCGATGGTCAGCACATTGCTACACTCATCATGACGCTCTTCTATCGCTACTTCCCACAAGTGATTCAGCAGGGCCATCTCTACATCGCCATGCCTCCGCTCTACCGCTGCAAGAAAGGCAAGGTCGAGCAGTATTGCTACAATGACCGCGAGAAAGACGAGTTTATTGCCCAGTATGGCGATGCCACCAAGGGCGAAAGCTCCATCACCCTGCAACGCTACAAAGGTTTGGGTGAAATGAATGCCGCTCAGCTTTGGGAAACCACGATGAACCCCGAGACGCGCCTCTTGAAGCAGGTCACGATCGAGAATGCCGCCGAGGCCGACCATATCTTCTCTATGCTCATGGGCGACGATGTAGAGCCTCGCCGTGACTTTATCGAACGCAACGCTAAGTATGCGAATGTCGATGCCTAATACACCTCCTTGAATATACACCTCTAATCAATATATCCCTGTTCTCCTAATGAAAAAAAACTATACAGCTCCCGCATTGGTTATCATTCAGCTCCACGTAGAAGGAGTGATTTGTAACGGCTCCGACACATCTTCGATGCCTGTTTTTGGTGAACCAGGGGCTAGCGGCCCTGTCGATGCCAACGATGGCCTTTCTTCTGGTAAGAATTGGGATACAAGCTGGGAGGAAAACTAATTGCGAAGAGCTTTGTTTTCCATATCCAATAAACAACCGCAGTGCACATCGCGCTGCGGTTGTTTTGTGTTCTTTACCCCTTTTTTGCTATCTTGAAAGCAAAATTTTAGAACTTTTTTTGGCAGTATAGTTTGTTTGTTCTATCTTTGCTTTGCAAAAATTCAATATTCGGTTTTTTTTACAGACTTTCCTTTGTCTAAGACATTTAATTATTAAAACCCTTTTATACCCTTCACTTCATGAGAAAACTTTTTACTTCTCTTTGTGTCGCTGTCCTCACAGTAGTAGGGGCGGCGAGTGCGTGGGCACAAAATAGTTTTGTGTATGAAAAAACCAATACAAAACTAACAGCCGAACAGCTTACAGCTGGTACATTGGTTACGATTCAAGCCACAGGCGACAACAATAGTGGCTTTTTTGGAGGAACTGGCCCTGTGTCTGCAACTTTCCGGAATGATGGTAGCACCGTCTACGAAATTGTAAAAGAAGAGGGTGCATCAACCATTTCTTTCAAGCAAGTGAGTTCTGGACTTTATTTGAAAAATCCTACAGGAAATACCGGTTTGGAGTTTGTAAGTGATATATCTGCGGCCGCAAAAATGACTGTAGCTAAGGCTGATGGAACCGATGGTAAAGCGAATGCTACTACTTTTACAGGTAATTTGATAGCAAATGTAGAAGTGGGAGCTTTGTATCGCTTCAAGGTTGGTCGTTATATTCTTAATTGCCAAGGCCCGAATTCTCCTGCAGGATGGCGAGGTGGCGATAGAGGCTGGACTGTTTTCTACATTTGGCAAGTGAATAAGGTTGAGAGTGTAAATGTGACGCTCAAGTATACTTATAAGGGAGTTCCTATTGAAGGGAAGGATGTGAGCCTTACTCTTAATCCTAACCAAACTTTTACTTCTCAAGGTGTTACCATTCCCTCCTATTATGGAGTCGTTGGTGCCGCTACTCCTGCTTTGACATCAAATCCGATATCTGGAGGTGTTTTGACGATTAATTACGAGGATGATCCTCAATTTCCTCATCCTTTTAAGTTCTATTCTCAAGTAAATGCTCAAAATGATTACTATACGCTTCAGGTGAAAGGGCAATATGCCAAATATACGGGTGAAGCCGATAGTCCTCGTAGTTTTTCGTTAGGAAATGATTTTGTTCTTGGTGACAATTATCGTTTTCAATTTGTGGGTGATCCCATTCGTGGTTTCTTGTTGTATAACAAGGCGGTTGGTACGGAGAAAGCCTTGCGAATGGTCTCGAAGACGGCCAACAATGCTACTCTTAATGTGAAAGAGGACGCAACAGAAGTTCGCCTCCTCTTGAAGCGAAACCAAAATGAATGGTTCTTTCTCGTAGAGGGTACAGCTAATAACTATATCAATCACCGTGATGGATACCTCTCTACATGGGATAGTCCGTTAGCAATCACTACGAATGACCCAGGTTCACGTATTATCTTTAAGGCTGCTTCAGATCAGGCTTTCTATACGAACGAATTGAGTGATTATAAAAAGGGAAAGTTGGGTTATTATAAGACTTTTCCTGCGATTTTCACAGGAGTGGAAGGTGTTGAAACCAAACTCGAAGCTATTTCTCTGACTGCTTTTACTGCAGATGCCCTTGTCGCCGCAAAGCAACAGGTGGATGCAGCAATTCAAGAATATGAGGAGAGTTGCAAGTCTAAGGTGGTAAAGGTTCTTATAAAGAATCGTGCTCCTCAGGATACATATTCTTCAGGGGGTAAAACTTATCACCATAAGAATGAGTATATGGAGAACACTGCGGAAGGAGGGCTTTATGCTCGCAAAACCACAGCGGAGGCAGCAAATCAATATGAACTGCGTTATCAAGGTCAGCGTGTATTCCAGTTGTACTCCAGTGTTGCTCGAAACTATGTACAGGTGGCGAGTCAGTCGGCTGTCGTGAAATCGGGTAAGGAAGCGAAAAATTATCGTTTGGATCCAGCTGCAGGTGTTCTAGCAGGAGAAAATGTTGGTGTGTTTTTCTCTGTTGAAGGCACAGGAAACTATCGTTTCCTCCACTTTGCTCCACACCAAAATTCAGGCGTAGTGGGTTGGGATGCCAGCTCTCCTGCTTCTCAATGGCTAATAGAGTCTAGCCCTATCTCTGAAGATGATGTTCAAAGAGCCATTTCTGCTTTTGAAAAAGCACGTTATGATGTTGTAAAGCAACGTTTGCAACAAACTCCTATAGATGCCGACAAGTTTGGTTGTGCTAAGCCCACCGAAGCTTCTGCGACTGCTTTGGCGAAAATTATAGAGGTAGATCAGAAAGAGAGCTCTGCTGTCGTTACCGAAGATGAATACAAGGAAGCTGTTGCAGCTATCGAAGCTGCTTTGGCCAGCCTTACAGAAATCAATGGGCTGAAAGACAATGCTTTTTATACCTTTAAGGCTGTTCAGGCTAATCGATATCTTTTTGCTCCAACTACAACAAAGGCTCTTGAGACGACAACAGATGTGACCCTTGGAAATGTTTTTTATGCCCAAGGTGGAATGCTGACTTCTGTCAAGGAGGGTAAGAATGTAGGATTGAATACGAATGCTGCGTTGTTGGGGTATGGAACAGCTGGTTTGCCTGTGTCTGGAGCGGCTTTCGCAGATAATTTGGATGTAGCGGCTGTAAAGGTAGGAGAGCGTTTTACCTACGTTCACGATAATGGAAATCTCGATGGAGCTTCTTCTGTATTGCCTGACCACTTACAAGACTTCAAGTTTGAAGTGAAGGAAATTACAGAGATTCCTCTCCCAATTCGAGAAATTGGATATGCGAGCTTCTATACTCCTGTTGCTTTGACGGTACAACAAGGATACACAGCCTATAAGGCTACCAAGGATCCTGAGAATGTAAATTCTCTTGTTCTTACAGAGATTACAGGAACTATTCCTGCCAATACCGCCTTCGTGGTAAAGGGTGAAACTAACACAACTTGTACGCTTACTGTCGTTAAGAACGATGCTGGGGTGGAAGTTGGTGAGAATATCCTTTCTGGAGGTGTGGAAACAACAGCTATTCAAGGAACAGCTTATGCCCTAACCAAGAAGGGTGAGAGCGAAGCTGTGTTCGGCAAGGTTTCTGCAGAGGTGAAGCAAATCGCTTTCCGTGCTTTCTATATCAACAACACGGTGAATCCTGTCAATGAAATGAGCTTTAGCTTCAAATCCACGCTCACAGGAGTAGCCCCCCTCAAGGGTGATAATGAAGCTGCTCCCCTCTATGACCTCTCTGGTCGTCGTGTTCCCTCTCCTGCAAAGGGAGGTATTTACATCCAGAATGGTCAGAAAATTATTGCTCAGTAATCATTTCTCAATACATCTCTCTTAATTTCATCGATATATGAACAAACAGCGCTATATCGCTCCTCAAATGGAGTGTATGCAAATTCGTTTTGAAGGTTTGTTGGCTGCTAGCGGCCTCCAGATAGACGAGAATACAGTTATTTCAGGCGAAGCGAACATCTATAGCCAAGATAAGGAACTTGACGTAGAGGGTACTTATTGGGAATAAACTCCTAAGATAGTTCATAGAAAATAGGGCCGCACCAAGACCAACAATCTTGGTGCGGCCTGTTTAGTTTTGAGATTTCTTGTGGATTTTCTGTATTAAGCTAAGAAAAATACAGAAAAAGTATGTCATATATGATATTTTGTTTACCTTTGCCGGGCGTCCTTCTTGTGAACTTTTTAAAAAAAGAAGATGCGCATAGGCTTTTGAATAAATCTTTTTAATCTCAATACCGTTATTTTATGAGAAATCTTTTCACTTCTTTCTGTTTGATGGTATTCGTGGCTATCGGTATTTCCGAAGCATGGGCACAGCAGACGGGGTATCTTAGAGTCACAGACAAAAGTCTGTTGATTGGAAACGATATCCAAACTGCTCCTCAATTTGTAATCCGTAATGGAGCTGACCCCAATTATTATTTGGTGGGTAATGGAACTACCTCTATTCAGGCTTTACCCAATCCTGAGACTAAGGGGAAATTTCAGTTCATCAGAACTACGGTTGCAGATGAGTACTACATTTACAATGTGGACTCCAAGCGCTATATCGCCACGATTGATGAGAATCCTAGTGGTGGCTATAACAAGCTCACGTTGGTAGAAACTCCTCAAGAAAATAATATTCGTCATCGTTGGATTTTGGTAAACGATGCCCGAGCTGGTTTTTGGGATATAGTTCCAGCTTCCAAAAAGACAGATAATTCGGGTACTCGTCCCTCTTGGAATATCACAGGTGGATTTTCACGAAAAACTCTCTCTTTTTGGGAAGCGCGAGATAATAATTCGGTTTGGGAAATTACGGAAGAAGTACCTTTGGTTGAGGTTACTTTCAATTATAGTTACGAAAACAGCGTAGCTAGAACGGAAAGGAAAATGCTTTTCTCTGAGAAGCGAACTTTAGCACAGCAAGGAGTTGTTGTTCCTACTTTGTATGGAGTTACGGGAAGTACAACAACCGATTTGAATGTAATGCCTACTGCTAACCAAATCGTAGAATTTGTTTACGTAGATAAACCTGAAGAAAAATATCCGTTTACTTATTATGCAGATTATCAGCCAACCAAGAGTTTTTATACGCTCCAGGTAAAAGAAAAGTTTGCAAAGTATAAAGGGAACGGAAGCACTGCCGCTGCTTTTGGATTGGGAACAGATGTTGTTCTGAACGATGACTATAAATTTCAATTTGTAGGAAACCCTGTGTCTGGTTTTCTAGTTTATAATAAGCAGTTTGGAGGAAACCATGCATTGAGCGTTGCGGACAAAACTCGTGATGACGCCACTTTCAATCTTACAGGGACACCTGTTCGCTGGCACCTGAAGACTAGAGGAGGACAATGGTTCTTCTTATTGGATGGAACAGAAAACAACTATGTGAACTGCCGAGGTGGACAAAATCGTCCAGACGAACTCTCTACTTGGAATCATCCTAATGCGATTAATGACAATCAAGGAGGAGTGGCTGGCGATGCAGGCTCTCGTATCTTGTTTAAAGATGCAGATGCTGAGAAGTTCTGGACAGGAAAACTGAAAGAGTACAGTGTAAAGCTTGACGCGATGAAGGGGGTTACGGTCTTCTTTACCGAGCAAGATGTCAATGAGGCTAAAACACAAGCAGGAGTTCCTGCAAGCGTTACGAGCGAAGAAGCGTACAATAATGCCAAAGCGCAAGTAGACGCTGCCGTAGGCCTTCTTCTTCCCAAGGCCGCTGGTAAGCAGTTCAAGTTAAAGAATAAGGACCGCAAGAGCGGTACGACTTCTACCCACATGAGCATCGCCTTGAATGGTACTCTTGTGCACGATCATCGTGGTGATAAACAAGAAGCTGAATACGTATTCCAGCTTAAGAAGTTGACTGATGAAACATTTGCGATTCAGTCAGTCGTGACAGGAACAACAGCTAAAGCTTCTACAGAATATAATGTTGCAATCGGCACCGACAAAAATGATCAGCCCTATCGTCTTTCTTTTGATAAGGAAGGGGATATGACTTATGTGGTGTTCTCTTCTACTTCCAATAATCAACCAGGAGAACCGGCTTTGCACGCAAGCGGCGATGGCGCTCCTAACTATGCAGAGGCTCCTGTTGTGATTTGGAAGGCAACGGAGAGTGCAGCTTCCCAATGGGTTGTAGAGCCTGCCAGTGTTACTTCTACTGCAATTCTTACCGCTGCAAAAGATCGCCTAAATCGCGCTAAGATTAAGGCAAATGAAAATCTTGGTACGGAGTTTGGACAATTTACTCACCAAATCACCCAAGTGCAGCAAGCTGCTGAAACGAGCGAGGATGTGGCTGCCATCAACGATGCTGTTCTTTCCTATATTGCCAAGGAGGGTTATAAGCTTGTGCCCCCAGCTGATGGTATGCTTCTGCAAATTCAACCTAATTTCCATGCTACGACCACAGATAGTCGTATCGTCGGTTCTACCCAGAAAGTCTCTGTTATGGTGCTTCGCACTGAGGCTACAGAACTCAATTCAATTTTCTATTTCAAATCTGGTCAACTCATTTGTTTGGGTACTGGGACCAGTTTGAAAGCTTCTGGGACACAAATTCAGACAGGTTACTATGAATCTGGAGATCCCGTTGAATTTGGTACAACAGGCTCGCAAAAGTATAGTCTCAAAGTAGGTGCACTTTACCTCAAGGCCGATGCCAATAATGGTACGGGGAATGGTGCTCCAACTAATGCTACAAGTACTTATGATGAAGATGGATGGAGTCATTTTATGCTCCACAAGGTAACGTCTATTCCTGTGCGAATTGGCTCTACAGGCTATGCTACGCTTTGTTTGCCTGTTGCTGTGCAGGTTGCAGAAGGATATGAAGCTTTTGCCGCAAAGAAGAAAGATGGTGCAGATTACCTCGAATTGATTCCTCTCACGGGAGTTATTCCTGCAGGAACTGCTTTCATTGTTAAGGGTGCTCCTAGCACAGACACTAAAGCCAGTATTTGTCAACTCACAGTGAAAACAGAGCAAGGCTCTGCAAATGCAGAAAATGTCTTGAAGGGCTTCACGGATTATAGTCAGCAATCAACATTTACGGGTACCGTTTATGGCTTGACGAAAAATACCGAAGGAAGCGCAGTCTTTGCTCGTTTGGAGAATGGCATTTCTCCCATTCCTTTCCGAGCTTTTTACACACAAACTGGAAATAATGCAGGTGTAAATGAACTTAACCTTCGCATTGATTCGACGTTGACGGGCGTGCAACAGCTCCAACAGTTGGGTACTCCTGCTCCTTTCTTTGACCTCTTTGGACGTCGTGTACAATCTCCCCAAAAGGGCGGTATCTATCTTCAAGGGGGAAGAAAGGTTGTTGTTCAATAATATGTACCACATCTCCTTCTAAATAAATTGTAGTGTTATGAAGAAACAACAATATATTACTCCTCAAATGGAGTGTGTGAGCTATTCTTCCGAAGGCTTATTGGCTGGTTCGATTGGAGTCGATGAGCAACTCACGATCAAGAGCCAGGCAGAGATATTGAACCAAGGCAAGAGCGAGAATCCTAGTATTTGGGAATAATCTCTTCCTCCTCTGTCTTCACTATAATGAGCTTCGCTGCCCCAAGGGGTGGCGGAGCTTTTGTTTTTTCTCGTGGGAGTGGGGGAGCGGTTTGAAATGTTTTTGTATTTTTGCACGATAAAGTATATACTCTCATCCTCAGCGAATGAAAACTTTTAAGCTCCTCAACAACATTGTGGGTTGGTGTGTGTTTGCCGTGGCCATGCTTACTTATGGCCTCACTGTCGAACCCACTGCCTCCTTTTGGGATTGCCCCGAGTTTATCACTACGGCAATGAAACTCGAAGTGGGTCACCCCCCTGGTGCCCCCTTCTTCATGCTCACAGGCAATCTGTTCACCCATTTTGCTTCTGACCCCACGCAGGTGGCCTATTGGATCAACATGATGAGCGCCACGCTCTCTGCCTTTTGTATCCTGTTCCTTTTTTGGAGTATCACCCACCTTACGCGCCGTCTCATCACGACCGATGGCGTGGTAGAGACGTCTGCTCAACTGCTCACGATTCTTGCTGCGGGTGTTGTCGGGGCTTTGGCCTACACTTGGAGCGATACTTTTTGGTTTTCGGCCGTCGAGGGCGAGGTCTACGCCTACTCCTCGATGTTCACCGCTTTGGTTTTCTGGCTCATCTTGAAGTGGGAGGAACGTGCCGACCAGCCAGGGAGCGACCGCTGGCTCATTCTGATTTTCTACCTTACGGGCCTTTCTATCGGTGTGCACCTGCTCAATCTGCTTTGCTTGCCTGCCATCGCCTTGGTGTACTACTACAAGAAAAATCCTCAGGCCAATTTGCGCGGCTCGTTGCTTGCCCTTGGTGTGAGTATGATTCTTGTTGCTGCCGTGCTGTATGGTGTTGTGCCTGGCATTGTGAAAGTCGGTGGCTGGTTTGAGATCCTCTTTGTCAATGGCTTTGGCCTCCCCTTCAACAGCGGAATGGTTTTCTACATTCTTGCTCTTATCGCAGTGGTAAGCGCCGCAATTTGGTCCACCACGCGCAACCATCGCAAGCGCACCGTGGCTCTCTATGTAGCCAGTGTTGCCATGTTGGGCATCCCCTTCTATGGCAAAGGCTATGCGCTTCCTCTCACGCTGGGCGTCGTGTTGCTTTCGGCCCTCACCGTACTGCTCATGTGGAAGCGCGAGGGGCAATACCTCATTCGCAAGCGATTCCTCAACACCTCTTTGCTGGCTATGTTGATGCTCATGATTGGCTATTCGACCTATGCCGTCATCGTGATTCGCTCCACACAAAACACGCCCATGGATCAGAACTCGCCCGAGGACATCTTCTCACTCGGCACCTATCTGAACCGCGAGCAGTATGGCGACCGTCCTCTCTTCTATGGCGAGGCCTTCACCTCCGAACCCATCGACAATGAGCGTCGCCAGGTGGTGCAGCGCCACGAAAAGCAAGATCCCAACGAGCCTGATCGCTACGACGTTGTGGAACAAGTGGCAGGTTTGGTGTATCCCTCGCAGCTCAAGATGTTCCTGCCCCGCATGCACTCGCGTGCCCACGCCGCAGCCTACAACGATTGGTTGGGCGGTGTGGAGACTCGTCCTGTGAGCTTCACGGCCGAAGTCGATGGCAAGGAGTTTCCCGTCGATGGTGAGATGCCCAGCCAGTGGGACAATCTCCGCTTCTTCCTCTCCTATCAGGTGAATTTCATGTATTGGCGTTATTTCATGTGGAATTTCGCTGGTCGACAAAACGATATTCAGAGTATGGGCGAGCTTGAGCATGGCAACTGGATTTCGGGCATCCCCCTCATCGACAACGCTCTTTATGGCGACCAGTCTAAGCTCCCCACCGAGTTGAAGGAAAATAAGGGGCACAACGTCTTCTACATGTTGCCGCTCCTTCTCGGTTTGCTCGGCCTCTTCTGGCAGGCCTATCGTGGCAAGAAGGGCATTCAGCAGTTTTGGGTCGTGTTCTTCCTGTTCTTCATGACGGGACTGGCCATTGTGCTCTATCTGAACCAAACGCCCCAGCAGCCTCGTGAGCGCGACTATGCCTATGCAGGTTCGTTCTATGCCTTTGCCATTTGGATTGGTTTGGGCGTAGCCGCATTGGCCGAACTCACCCAGCGGTATGTGCGCCAGCGCCCCATGGCTGCCGCTGTCATTGCCTCGCTCGTGGGCATCGCTATTCCCCTGCAAATGGTGAGCCAAACTTGGGACGACCACGACCGCTCTGGCCGCTATGCTGCTCGCGATTTTGGACAGAACTATCTCAACTCGCTCGATGAGAAGGGCAACCCCATCATCTTCACCAATGGCGACAACGATACTTTCCCCCTCTGGTATGGACAGGACGTCGAGGGCAAGCGCACCGATGCACGTGTGTGCAACCTCTCTTACCTCAACACCGACTGGTACATCGACCAGATGCGTCGTCCTGCCTGGAAGAGTCCAGCTTTGCCTATCGAGTGGAATCGTTGGGAATATGTCGACAATATGGGGCGCGACATCGTCTACATTCGTCCTGAACTCAAAGACCAACTCCTGCTGCTCAAAGAAGAGTTTAAGAAGCAGGGCAAGACCGACGACCCCTTTGAGTTGAAATACATCATCGACCATTTCGTGCGCAATCCCGAAATTGGCGTGATTCCCACCGACTCTATCGTCATGGCTATCGACAAGGAAGCCGTGCGCCGCAGTGGTATGAAGCTGCCCGAAGGCGATAGTATCCCCTCCCACCTCGTTCTCTCACTGCGTGGCAAGCGCGGTTTGATGAAAAACGAAATGATGGTCTATGAGATGTTGGCACGTCACAACTGGACGCGTCCGCTCTACATGAGTTCCACTCTCGGCACTGAAAATGAGGCTGGTTTGAGCCAGCATCTCATCACCGAGGGACTGGCCGCTCGTGTCACTCCTTTCCGACAGGGCGAACGCGCCATCGACTCCGAGCGTATGTATCGCAACATGATGGAGCGCTTCCAGTATGGCAATGTCGGTGGCGAGGGCGTCTACATCGACCAAACCGTGATGCGCATGTGCTACACCCATCGCACCAAGTTTGTCGATCTCGTGGCACAACTCCTGCGCGAAGGCAAAAAGGACAAAGCACTCAAGGCACTTGAAAAGTGCGACAAAGTCTTGCCCAGCCGCAACATTCCCTACGACATGATGTCGGTGGGCTACGACTTTGATTCGGGCAAAATTCGCCTGGCCGACCAGTGGCGTCAAGTGGGGCGTCCTGCCAAGGCCGAGGAAGTGCTCACCAGCATTGCCAAGACTCAACGTGAGTACATGGATTGGTACAACACGCTGTCCGAACGACAAATGATGCCTTACGGCTTGGAAATCGAACGCCGCTATATCTTCCTGGCTTCCTGCCTGACAGGTCTGGAGAAAATCGGCTCGAAACAAGTGCCCGCCTTGAAGCGTTATCTCCAGCAGTTTGAGACCACTGCCGCAGGGCAACTGCTTGCCTCGCGCCTCATGCAGCGACAGCTGCGCGAACGCCAGCGTCAAGTAGGCTCCGACTTGCCCCAAGGTATGCAGCTTCCTGAGTAAGCGCGTCATCCTCTTTCTGCTTTGCGCGATTCGCCGCAAACTCCTGAAAACACCCTGCTGTTCACCTCCTCAGCAGTTTGCTGCTTGCCTCGCTTTTGAGCCAGCACATTTCGTTTTCGCGAGTTTGCGGCGTTTTGCATTCGTTTTCTCCTTTCCCTTTCCTCATGTTCATCGAGCAACCTGCTTTTTTCCTCCGTTGGCTTTATCCACGTGCCCTTTGGCGCATGGACAAGGAGGAGCGTGCTGTCTACCTCACTTTCGACGATGGCCCTATTCCCATCGTCACGCCCTGGGTGCTCGATGTGCTCGACCAATATGATGCCAAGGCCACCTTTTTTATGGTGGGCGACAATGTGCGCAAGCACCCCGAAGTGTTTCGTCAAGTCGTGGAGCGCGGCCATCGCTTGGGCAATCACACCTACCACCACCTTGCAGGCCACCTGCACGGTGTGGGGAGCTATTTGCGCGATGTTGCCCTGGCCCAGCAATTGCTGCACACCGACCTGTTTCGTCCGCCCCGTGGCTGGATGAAGACGCGCCAATATCTCGCCCTGCGCCACCACTACCGCATTGTCATGTGGGATCTCGTCACCCGCGACTATTCCTCTCGTCTTGATGGGCGCGACGTGTTGCGCAATGTGCAGCGCTATGCCCGTCCAGGTAGCATCATTACCTTTCACGACTCGCTCAAAAGCTACGAGAAACTCCAATATGCCTTGCCCCGTGCCCTGCAATGGCTACGACAAGAGGGCTATGCCTTCAAGGTGTTCGATTGAGTTGATGCCCCCGCTCCCGCTCCCCCTCGTTTTCGAGAAATCATGCCGCTTCAAAGGTATACATACACGAGCGTTCGTTTTATGCCACTTTATGCTCGTTTTTTAACTCAAAATAACCTTCTGCTGCTCGTTTCCGCCCCCATTGCAATTGCCCATTTCCCGATGATTCGCTTGTCCATCTCCTCTCGGTTTGAGGGTAGGGGCTCGCCCCTCGTGAGAGTTGCTTCCTCAGTTTGCCGACTTTCAAGTGGAGGAAACGTTTTCCCCACACAAAGAAATCTTCTTCCCACGTAGAAAATCCTACGACGCACGCAGAAAATCCTACGACGCAAGTAGATTGCTTTTCTTCCCCTACAGGCTTGCTCCTTTGCTCCAGCCCTCGCACGCGTAGGCATGCCTCCCTTGTAGCGCATTGTTTTTTCCCTCCACTACCTCCACGACAGCTCTCTATCTCCTTGTCTAATAGTAGGATAGCGTGTGGAAGCAAAGGCACTCGCTCTTTTCCACCGTGTGGAAGCAAAGGCCTGTTTCCCGTTGCAGGAAATGGAAACGATGGAAGTGAGATTGTCGTTCTCTTCCACACGCTAAGGGGTTAAAATAGAGCCATTTATTGCTCCGAGTGGAAGCAATGGAAGGAAAAAACCGATGCCTATGTAGAGAATGCGCGCACGTGCGCGAGGAAATCCTTCTCGCTGGCCGATTGTTCACGCTACTCCTCTTTTTTTTTGAGAGGAGTGCGACGAGGCAAGTCTTTTTGCCGATTCTTCATTTTCCTCCTCCATGTCCGAATCTCTCCTGCTCGACGCCGCCCACTTGAAAGCCGAAGCCCTCCGCCTCGGTTTTTTTGCTTGTGGCATGGCCGAGGCTGCTCCGATGGAGGGGCCGCAGGTGGCACGTAGGCAAGAGTGGTTGGCCGAGGGATGCCATGGAGCCATGGCCTATTTGGAGCGCAACGAAGAAAAGCGTCGAGATCCCCGCCTGCTTGTGGAAGGCGTGCGCACCATCGTTTCGGTGGCGATGAACTACTATACACTCACGCCCACCACCACTCCCGATGGCCAGCCCTGCCACATCCCCATAGCTCGCTATGCGCGCGGCAAGGACTATCACGACGTGATGCGTCAGCGTTTGCAGGAGCTTTTGGCCTTGCTGGTACAACGCTATGGGGAGGCAGCTCTGGAGGGCGCACGTTGCTTTGTCGATACCGCTCCTGTCGATGAGCGATACTGGGCTTGGCGCTCAGGCTTAGGCTGGATAGGCAAAAATACGCAGCTCATCATTCCAGGTGCCGGGAGCTACTTCTTCCTGGGCGAACTCTTCTTGCCACTTCCTGCCAACCACTACGACACACCCACCGCCAATCGTTGCGGCACTTGCACCAAGTGCATTCGCTCTTGCCCGACGCGTGCCTTGAGCGTGGAGCGCGGTTTGGACGCACGCCGCTGCCTGTCCTATCTGACCATTGAGCATCGAGGCGACACGCTGCCCGAAGGAACGGGCGAGCAAATGGGCGATATGTTTTATGGCTGCGATCGCTGTGCCGACTGTTGCCCTTGGAATCGTTTGGCGCGCCCTACGCTGGAGGATGCTTTCCAGCCCTCTCCCCAACTCTTGGCCATGACGCAGGAAGATTGGCGTGCGCTCACGCTGGAGCAGTATCGCGAATTGTTCCGCGGATCGGCGGTGAAGCGCGCCAAATATGAGGGATTGACACGCAACATAGCGGCGATAAGTGTGCGGGAAGAGAAAAATCCCTAAACCTCACATAGAAGAGCCAGCATTCCTCGGATGGAGAGAAATGCTGGCCTTATTGTTGCTTTTTCAGCAAGTGGGCACACATCTTCGAGTGCTGTTTTGGTAAATTGAGCAAAAAAACGTACTTTTGTCTTCCTGATTATTACTCCCTTTGCCTATGCTTTCCACCATTCACACCGTGGCCATCAATGGGCTTGAAGCTTCGCGCGTGCTGCTCGAGGTGAACGTAACTCCTCCCACTGCAGGACGCATGGAACCGCTTTTTCTCATGGTGGGATTGCCCGACAATGCAGTGCGGGAAAGTCGCACTCGTGTGCGTTCGGCTCTTCAAAACAGTGCTTATCTGTTGAGAGGAGTAGGCGATACGGCGGTCAATTTCGCGCCAGCCGATGTGAAAAAGGAAGGAAGTAGCTACGACCTGCCCTTGGCCATTGGTATTTTGTTGAGCCATCAGTTGGCACAGATTGCTCCCGAAAGTATGGAGCAGTGCCTGCTGCTCGGTGAGTTGGGCTTGAATGGCGATTTGCGCCCTGTGCGAGGCGTCTTGTTGGCGGCTATCTTGGCGAGGAAATTGAAGTATACAACGCTCATCGTGCCCGAGGAGAATGCTCGCGAAGCCGCTGTGGTCAATGATATTACCGTGCTGGGAGCCAGTACGCTGCGCCAAGTCGTGGAACATTTGGAGGGAAAGCAGCTGTTGAAGCCCACGGTGGTCGATACGCGAGCGGAGTTTTATGCTTCACAGAGCCATTTTGCCCACGACTTTCGTGAGGTCAAAGGACAACTGCTCGCCAAACGGGCTTTTGAGGTGGCAGCAGCTGGCGGGCACAATCTTTTGCTGGTGGGAAGTCCTGGCTGTGGCAAGAGCATGATGGCAAAGCGCATGCCCTCTATCCTACCTCCGCTTTCGCTGGCCGAGAGTTTGGAAACGACCCAAATCCATTCTGTAGCAGGAAAGCTGCAGCGCAACGATACGCTCATTTCCACTCGTCCTTTTCGTGCACCGCACCATACCATTTCGGACGTGGCACTCATCGGGGGCGGAGCACAGGTGCAACCAGGTGAGGTGAGTTTGGCGCACAATGGAGTGCTTTTTCTCGATGAGTTTCCCGAGTTTTCAAAGAATGCGCTCGAAACGTTGCGGCAGCCTCTCGAAGACCGCCAAATCACCATATCCCGTGCTCGCTACACCGTGACGCTCCCTTGCTCTGTGATGCTCGTCGCGGCCATGAATCCTTGCCCTTGTGGCTATTACAACGATCCGACCCACGCTTGTAGTTGTAGGCCTGGTCAGGTGCAGCGCTATATGAGTCGCATCAGTGGGCCGCTGTTGGATCGCATTGATTTGCAGGTCGAGGTGACGCCCGTTCCCGTAGCCGAACTCGCACAAGCCCCCGAGGGAGAACCCTCGGCAGCAATCCGTCAGCGCGTGATCGCGGCTCGTGCTCGGCAATCGGCTCGCTTTTTCGATTGTCCGGGAGTTCACTGCAATGCGCAGATGGATGCGCGGCATATTCAGCAGTTTGTACAGCTGGATGAAGGAGCCAGCCGTGCCCTACAAACGGCCATGCAGCGACTCGGTTTGTCGGCCCGTGCTTATGAGCGTATCCTCAAGGTGGCGCTGACCATAGCCGACTTGGCGACCTCCGATGTGATTACGTCTGCGCACATCGCCGAGGCCATTTCTTATCGCAACTTGGATCGCAGCACTTGGGGAGAATAGCGAGAGAGGAACGAGCTTTTGGGCTTCACGCTTTCTTTTTCTTCCCTCGTCGATACCCACTTTTTGGCATCGAAATCACAAATTCTATACATTTTGTCGGTTTTTACCCACGAATCACCACATTTTGGCATAACAAAATCACTGCAAATAGGTATTGTGCACAGTGGCAGAAGTCCGTATTTTTGCAGTGCAATCTGATAGCAAAGATGTTTGCGAAAATGTCGCCGTCAGAGTAAGAATTTAAATTGTTATGTCTATGTTCGAAAACTGGCTGCCTTCAGCGGAAGGTGGCCATTTTCTTTACTTCTCCTTTTTCTCCCCCCAAAAATAAAGGTTCAAGGGGGTAAAAACAGAACTACCGCCGCAAAGTAGCAATGCTTTGCGGCGGTAGTTGGTAAAAAGGACAAGTGGAGTTGTCCCATTTTGGTGGGTTTATCGGTTCATGCGCTTCACACCATTGACAACAACGATACCCTTTTGCGAGGGAGACACGCGACGGCCAGAGAGGTCGAAAGCCGTTGTTGTAGCTGCGTTGGTAGAGAGAGTTTGAACGGCAGTTGTACCCTTGAGAGTGAGGCTCGCATCGTCTACAAAGATAGAACCATCGGCTCCTCTGTCATTGCGGAGAACGACCCAAATGGGGCTATCTTTATCAACGCTGAACTCGTAAGTTACCTGTTTCCACTCTGTAGTAGAAAGGGAAACCTTTTCTTTGCTGTATTCATACTTGTTCTTGTTGTTCTCGTCAATGTGCATATGACCAGCTACTGCATGCTTGCCTTCTACAGCGCCTTTGGCCCAGAAAGACAACACATAGGTGCCCGCCTTAAGTTCTACTTTTTGACAGAGGCGCGCATTGCTCAGCTCTCCCTTGTATCTAGCAAGGGGAATTTCGACGGCCTTGCCGGCATGACCTGCAGCTACTTCTTTCACGGTTACGTTTGTGGTCTTTTGTTCCATCTTATCCCACATTGAAGGAAGAGCATCGGCCCAAGTTTCCATATCGGCATTTTTGAGCAGGTTTTGGGCTTGTGCACCAACCGTGGCTACCATAGCCACGAAGAGAGAGAGTAAAAACTTCTTCATAAGATGTTATGTTTTAAGGATTAAATACAAGTGCAAAGATACACTTTCTTGCGCAAAGGCTCGGAGTATCTGCTTCTTTTTTGCCCGAAAGGTTTAGATTTCGGCCGTGGCCGAGAGCAACCATTGTTGGTCGGCCGCTTCGGAAAGTAGGGGAAGCAACTGTTCGCGCACCTTGCGATGATAGCTGTTCAGCCATTCTCGTTCCGTATCGTCCAGCATCGTCATGTCGATGGGAGCGGTGTCGATGGGACAGAGGGTGAGCGTTTCGAAATCGAGAAAGCGACCAAAGGGAGTTTCTTGGGCGCGACGACAGAGCAACACGTTCTCGATGCGCACGCCAAATTCTCCTGTCACGTAGATACCTGGTTCGTTGGTGATAGTCATGCCTGGCAGGAAGGCTTGTTGGGTACAGGCGCGCAGGTTTTTGCGAATTTGCTGCGGTCCTTCGTGCACGCAGAGGTGGCTACCCACCCCATGTCCTGTGCCGTGGCCGAAGTCGTAGCCCTCTTGCCACATGGCGTAGCGCGCGGCCAAATCGAGTTGTATGCCTGTTGTACCCTCTGGGAAATGGGCGCGAGAAAGGGCGATGTGCCCTTTCAAAACGAGCGTGTAGACGTGGCGTTGCTCTTCGGTGAGCTCGCCCAAGGCAATGGTGCGGGTGATATCGGTCGTACCGCAGCTGTATTGCGCACCGCTGTCGAGTAGTAACAGGCCGCAACCATCGAGCTGAGCATGCTGTGTCGCTGTGGGCTCGTAGTGCACGATAGCTCCGTTGGCGCCATAGCCCGCAATAGTGGCGAAGGACAAACCGCGAAATTCGGAACTCTCGGCCCGTAGCGCAGTCAACTTTTGTGCCACGCTGTGTTCCGTTTCCTTACGGATGCGTCCATTGCTGATGCGCTCGTCCAACCAACGGCGGAACTTAACCAAGGCTACACCATCGAGGCGCATGGCTTGACGAAATCCCTCGATTTCATCGCTATTTTTCACCGCACGGAGCACGTCGACGGGTAGCGCATGGGGAGAAAAGTCGGTTTGGGATTCGATATGGCAAGGAAGATTGTGGTCGAGGTTGTCGAACAGAAGGCGGAAAACCTTCATCGAGAGGGAGGGGGAGAAATGATAAGCATAGTGAGAGGGGGAATGAGTGGCTATGAAATCGGACAAACCATCATAGGCTTGCACTTCCACCTGATGCTCTGACAAATACTTACGCACTTCGTCGTTCACTCGGCTTTCGTCGGTGAAAAGTATGCCGCTTCCTTTACGAGACAAGAGGAAATAGCTGATGAAGAGTGGATTGTACTCAATATCGTTGCCACGCAGATTGAGCGTCCAAGCAATCTCCGAAAGGTCGTTCATGATGTAGAAATCCCAATCTTCCGTTCCCGACTGCACGATTTGAGCGATTTTTTCGCTGGTAGAAGCTCCTGCATATTTGAGTGGTTGGATCGTGATGGGAGTCGTGGGTAGGGAGGGACGGTCTTGCCAAATCGTTGCAAAAACATCATCGCAGGGGATAGGATTCAGATTGCCTTCTAACTCCCAATGCAAAACCGAGTAAGGCATACAGTCCTCGACAAAGCCCACGCGCCAAGTCCGTTCGGGGGATGCTTTCTCGGACAAGGCTTCCAGCCATTGCACAAAGGTAGGTGTATCGGACTCTCCCTCACGCATCAAGACATAAGGGGTACCCTCCAACTGTTGTTCGGCTTGGAGGAAATAGCGGCTATCGGTCCATAATGCAGCCTTATCGAGCGTGATGATGGCTGTTCCTGCCGACCCATCAAAACCAGTTATCCATTCACGGCATTTCCAGTGGGCGGCAGGATATTCACTATAATGAGGGTCGGTCGAAGGAACGATAAAGGCATCGAGCTCTTCCGTTATCATATATTGGCGCAAGGCTTCGATGCGCGAAGAGATAAGCGTGTTCATAGTCCAAGTTTTAAAAGGGTGCTACATCTTCTGAATGAGGGGTCGCGTGCGTTCCATGATTTCATAGAGTTCAGCGACAGTTTCGGCCCGAAGCATGTCGATGCGCGTTTGTCGAAAATTGGGCAAGCCCTTGAACAAAGGACTGGCGGCCAAATGGCGCCGCGTGTGCAAGATGCCTCGATACTCGTCGATGCGCTCAACGCTCTGCCGCACTTGCTCTTTGAGCACATCAAGCTGCCAGTCGGGAGAAAGCGGGGCATGAGGGGAATCGATGATTCCGTTCACTTCAAAGGGCTTTTCGTCGATGAAATCGCGAATTTCTTTGAAAATCCAAGGGCGGCCAAAGGTGGCTCGTCCCACCATTACTGCGTCCACCCCATAGCGCTCAAAAGCCTCCTTGGCTTCCTCTCCCGAAGTGATGTCGCCATTGCCAATGATAGGAATGCGCATGCGTGGATTGCGTTTCACCTCGCCGATGAGTGTCCAATCGGCCACGCCAGTGTACATCTGGCTGCGTGTGCGCCCGTGTATGGTGAGTGCCTCGGCACCAGCATCTTGGATACGCTCGGCGAGCGTCTCAATGATGAGGTGCTCCAAGTCCCAGCCCAAGCGGGTCTTGACCGTCACAGGCACCTGAGCACTCACTCTATCGACCACCGCCTTGACCACCTCGATGAGCAAGTCGGGAGTTTGCAGCATGCCCGAACCGCAGCCTTTTCCTGCCACTTTCTTGACGGGACAACCAAAGTTGAGGTCCAGCACGTCGGGTCGTGCCTTTTCGACTACAATTTCGGCAGCTTCGGCCACTGCACCAGGATCGCGGCCATAGATTTGAATCACGACGGGGCGTTCCTCGTCGCACACCGTGAGTTTGTCGAGGCTTTTATTGACCATGCGCACCAGTGCGTCGGCGGCCACAAATTCGGAGTAGACCATTGAGGCTCCGAGTTGGCGACAAAGCAGACGGAAACCAATGTCGGTCACGTCCTCCATAGGGGCAAGCACCACAGGGCGATTGCCAAGATCGATATTGCGTATCTTCATGATTTTTGAATGAGTTGGTAGACTCCCCACAAGCCTAAGGCCGTCAATGCAGCCCCCAAGAGGAGGAGGTAGGAAGTGGGAAAGGACTCGATGAATTCAAATGTTTTTTCATACTTCAGCCCGATGACTCCGATGATATTGTTGGCTACGTGAGCCATCACGGCTACGTGATATCCTCGTTTTTCGTACAACCATCCGAGCACCACTCCCAGCAACATCGCTGGCAGCGCTTGCATCACATTGCCATGCACAAGAGCAAAGGCCAATGAGGTGATTAGAATGGCCCACCAGCGGGAGAGTCCAGTGCGCTTCAAATGTTGCTGGATGCCGCCGCGAAACACGATTTCTTCCAGCAGAGGCCCCATAAAGCAAAGCGTCGCCAAGCCCAAATAGGAATCTGCGATTTGTCGGAATTGTGCCAGGGCCAGTTCACTTTCCAAATTGAAGGGAGTGAGCAATAACGAAAGGCCTGTCCCGACCAGCAACATACCTACAATCAGGCCTGCGTCTTTTCCTCGAACGGCCGACAATCGAAGGGGCTCGCTGAGAGGGAAGAAATAAAGGGTGGTGAGAGAGGTCGAAACGCCTACAAAAAACCACGTCCCCAAGGAAATAGAGGGGAAAAGCAGATGGCATATCGCAGCGATAAACTGAGCCAAAAGCAAGATGAGGAGTAGAAAAAAAGATTTGAGCATGCTGGGAAAGATGAGAAGAGAGGCAGAATATCGCGCACGCGCGCGCGTCCCACAAAGGATTTGTGTTTTTTGCCTCCATTGCTTCCACGAGGAGCTTATCTTGTTGTTTTTGAGAGGGTTGTCGGTGTTGGTAAGGAGAGGTTCTTCTTCCATTGCTTCCACAATCTCAGCGTAGAGCGTGGAATCGTAGGCATCCACAAGTGGAATGGGGAAGCGATATTCCCTCCATTGTTCTGCCCTTTGATTTTCTGGAACTTATGTGGATTTTGTGGAGGCGTGGAGGGAAATTTCAAATCCTATAAGGGGGAGGATGTGTGTAGGTGCGCGCGCGAGGGGAGGAGATTGGCGAAGGTGGGAAGGAAAAAATCCTACGTGGGAAGAAAAAAGATTTTGCTGCGACGTAGGATTTTTTTCGTCGCTCGAAAGATTTGTGTGGCACCAACTTAGAGGATGCTCCCGCGGAGCCGAGAAGAGCAAGCGGGAGGAGCAAGAACACGGGTTTCCCTCTTGAGGAGGGTGGATTTATTTTATGTTAAAGTTGGGTCAGGAAAGGGCATAAATTCATGGCCCAGGTATGTATACCCTTAGGAGGAGAGAGCGGTCGCTTTGAGCACTTGGCGAGCTTGCAGAGCATCGCGACCCAGCTGTGCGATGAGAGCATCGAGGCTTTCGAAGTGATGCTCGTCGCGCAATCGTTCGATGAAGTCGAGTGCAATCTTCTTTTCGTAGAGGTCTTGTTCCAGATCGAACACATGGGTCTCGATGCTCACATCGTCGCCGTTGTTGAGGGTGGGGCGTCGGCCTATATTGGTCATGGAAGCATGCGGTTTGCCATCTATCCAAGTGCGTGTGGCGTAGACCCCGAGCTGAGGTACAAGTTGGTGAGAGATGTTCAAACAAAGATTGGCCGTGGGAAAACCGATTTTTCGGCCATTTTGTCGCCCACGCACGATATGCCCTTCCAAGCGGTAGGGTCGCCCTAAAAGTTCGGCTGCTTGGCACACATTCCCTTGCTGGAGGAGCAAGCGGATGGACGAAGAAGAGACCTTGGGAACGGCGACATCGGGAGGAGGGGTGAGTCGGAAAGCATCGGCGCAAAGGACCTCTATGCCCAAGCGTTCGCCATATTGACGGTACTGCTCAAAACCTTCGCCCTGACGGGGCCGTCCAAAATGGTGGTCGTAGCCTATGAGAAGGGTGCGCACTTGTAGCTGCTCGTGCAGCACTTGCTCCATAAACTCTTGCGCACTCATGGCTGCCATTTGAGGAGTGAAATGGAGCAGAGCGCACTGCTGAATGCCTTGCTCGCGGAGGAGCAGGGGGAGCGAGGTGCGCGGTGTGAGCAGGGCAGGAGCAGAGGGGTGCCCTAATACGCGACGGGGATGCTCCTTGAAGGTCACCGCAAGGGTGCCGAGATGCCGCTCTTGAGCAAGCTGGCGCAGCATAGAGAGCAGGTATTGATGCCCACGGTGAAGCCCATCGAAGAAACCAATGGCCGCTGCGAAATGAGAAAAATGGGCGGTTTCATCGAGAGCTATGCGCTCAAAAAGCGGGAGAGAGGAGTTTTCCATTGTCGTCAAAGAGGTGATACCATGCGCCTTGAGCAGGAGCGACAATGGCTTGCAGGCCACAGTCGCGCGCTACTTGGCAATTTTCGGGCGAATCGTCGAGAAAAAGAATGTCGCTGGCCGAACCGCCCAGTTGCTCCACAACGTGGTGGAAGATGCGTGGGTCGGGCTTTTGAAGGTGTAGTTCGTAGGAGAGAAAAAGCTGGTCGAAGTAGTGATGAATGTCGTATCCGTCGTGCTCAAACCATAGTCGTAGGCTTTGCGACCAGTGAATGGGGTTGGTATTGGAGAGCACGTGGGTGGGATAGTGGCGGCGAATGTTGCGCAAACGGGCTAATCGCTCACGAGGGATGCCTTGTAGGTAGGCCTCCCAAGCAGCGATGATTTGAGCATCGGCGAGTTGCGGCTGTTGGGCCAAGTGGCGTATTTCTTGGCAAAAATCGGCTACGCTGATGTCGCCATTTTCCAAGAGAGCAAAGACCCCGCCTTGTTGGAAAGTGCCGAGGTAGGGACGAAGGTCAAAACCGAGAGCGTCGAAGGCCGAAAGGCAGGCGTCGCGCTGCAAATCGACGATGACACCGCCGAAATCGAAAAGAAGTTGCATAAAGGAGAGGAGAAAGAGGGGGCAATGGGAGGGAAAGGCACGTGCAAAAGGACTATTTGAGCAGTTTTTTTACTTCGTCGTGCCACTCTTCTACTTTTACATCGCGCGCCACAATGGTGCCTTTGGCATCGAGAAGCAAACCTCCGGGGACATAGCGTACGCCCAGCTGACGGGCTAGTGGAGCACTGAGGCTTCCTGGGGCATAAATGACATTGCGCAGCGTGTCGCGCTGGGCGGTGGTGCGACAGTCGGACAAATTGCCATCGAGCGAAAGGAGCACGAGGTTGAGGCGTTGCCCATAGGACGTGCGCAAACGACGCAGTTGCTGGCGCAGGTTGTAGTACTCGCCATCCCAAGTGGCGTAGAAGAGGAGCAGAGTGGGTTTCCCTTTGAGCGAGGAGGAGGTGATTTCTTCTCCCTTGAGGCTCTTGGCCTTGAAATTAGGGAGTTTTCCTCCCACGCTTGTGAGTAGCTGAGGGCGCAGACGCTGGTCGATGTTGCGCAGGAGCACATTGTCGGGTTGTGCCTTGATGAGAGCGTCGAGCAGGCCGAGATGGGGTTGTAGACTGCGTTTCTCATCGGCATCAAACTCTTGACGGAAAAGTGCTACTGCGGCCATCGTTTGGGCATTGGAGCGGATGAAAGAGGCCGTCTCCATGCGCACATTGCTGGGCGCGATGCGCTGGCTACGCAAACGGAAATCGGTGAGTAGCTCATTGTCGGAGGTACCGCTCACTTGCACTTCTTTCAAGCGGTTGGCTTCGCCCGTGAGGTGAATGGTGGCGCCAGGCTGGGCAATGACGGTGGTGGTGGAAAAGTTGGGGTAGACCAGTGTGAGCAACTGGGGCGACTCGATGGGACGGTCGTAGCTGAAAGCTCCGCGGCTCACCTTGATGCTGTCGAAACCGCCACCGTCGGTGTCGAGAGCATCGTCGCTATGCACCATGATTACGGCCTGATCGATACCCTTGAGTTCGCCCTTGATACGCACGGTTTTACTATCGGGGCCGCAACTGGCGAGGGTAAGAAAAAAGAGAAAGAGGGGAAAGGAGAAACGCATAGGCAAAAGAAACACGAAAGTCTTCGCACCCAGTGAGGAGTGCTCGGGCATCGCATAAAGCTCAAAGGAGCTGCGCCAAAAGCGAGATTTTGACGCAGCCCCGTAGAGTTGGGTGATAAATGCGGATTTACTTCAAGAGCGTGCGGAAAGCTGCATTGCTGGCGAGCTTCACAAACTCAAGATCGCTGGCAGCACGCTTGGCCAAAGTGCTATCCTTGGCAATAGCCTTGCGGAGGGCTTGGACAGCCGTGTCGAACTGACCTGTACGAGCAGCAACGATGGCCGAGAGATAGTCGGTCTGTGCATCGGGACGAGCCACAGCGGCCAGTGTGTTGAGAGCGCCATTGTAGTCCTTGTTGAGGAGCTGGGCGAGGGCAGCACTGTTGGTCTTGATGCCGCTCAGGCTTTGGGCGGCTTGGGCATATTGACCACGAGCAATCTGAAGATTGCCGAGCACTTCGTTGTAGTTGGGAGCGGTGAGTGCCTTGCCCAAGAGGGACTCGGCCTGGTCGAGCTGACCCTCGCGCAGAGCGATGAGGGCAGCATTGGCTTGTGCCTCGACACTGTTACCGGCTTGTGCTAACGCGGCTTTGGCGGCAGCGAGATTGCCCTGAGCATAGGCTACTTGTGCAAGGCCGTTGTAGGCACGGCGGTCGTTGGGATAGATTTGCGTGGCGAGTTCGAAGATGCTCTTGCGTTCGTTCAAGTCTTGCGTGAGTGTGGCGGCATAGAGGATTTCCTCGATAGAGAGTTTGCCCGGCTCTGCCTTGAGCTGCTGCTGAATCTCTTCGTTGGTGCGACCGATGAGGCGATAGTTGATGGTGAGGCGAGCACGACGAAGCTCGGGGAGCACCTCGTTGGCCAATTCGCGGAAAGCAAGGCTGAGATTACGGATTTGTTGCTCACGCTCCTGAGGGTCTTTGTACATGGAGAGCACGCGGAGAATCACTTCCTTGTCTTGAATGTTGCTCTGCGAAACGAGCTCTTGGAAACCTTCCCAGTCCTCGGCCGTGTACTTGGTGTCGACGTTGGTGGAAATTTTGGTTTTCTTGAGCTGCTGACCTACGTATTGAGCGGCCGACTTCTCGCGTCCTTCGGCCAACTTTGTGTTGAAATTGAGGGCACCCTCGGGAGAAGCATAGGCAGAGATTTCGATGTTGTCGAGCGCCAAGCCCTTTTGGTCGGCCTTGATGTCGCGAAGCACCTTGACGAAATCCTTTACGGTCGTGGTGTTGAGTTGGCTGGTGCGCACACGAGCTTGATTGATGAGATACTTGATCTGAGCCTGCTGCTGGCGATTGATTTGTTGTTGGAAACCATCGGCAGCGGTGGCTGTGCTGGCCGAAGCGGCTGTTTGATACACGAGTTGAGAAGTGGCTACGACTCCATTGGCAACCTTGACTGCGGGAATCTTTACTTGCTTCTTGCCTACACGGGCATTGAAAGTCAAGTAGAGCTCGCTGGCGGCCATGTCGGGAACGTATTGGAAGCTGCTCTTCATTACGTAGTTTCCACCCACCTTATAGGCGATGGTCTGGTCGTTGCCCACCACCTTTTCGCCTTGGAAGGTTGCGCTTTGTCCCATGGCTGTTTGCCCTGCATAGCGCAGCTCGGGCGTAACGGTCACAACGGCCTTTTTCTTCATGTACTTTTCGGGGAAACGCCCGTTGATAGTCACGGGAACTTGGTTGCCCATGGCTTCGAGAGGAGAGGGAGTTACCACAAAGTTGTCGGCCGTGAGCGCATCGAGCTTCGAAGAGCAGGACGAACCGAGAAGGGCTGTACCAGCAAGGGCGAAGCCGAGGAAGAGGTGCATCTTCATAATCGTATTATATTTTAGTTGCTTGTTCTTTGAGATTAGTGAGTGTAGCCCGTGTCGCCCAAACGACGGGTGAGTTTTCCGCCCAGCAGACAATATAGCCCGATGGCGATGAAGGGAATAGAAAGCAGTTGCCCTTGATTGATTCCGATAGTCGCTTGCATGGTAAGCTCCCAAGGTTCTTGAACCTCCTTGAAAAACTCCACGAAGAAGCGGAATGCAAAAATGAAAGTCAGAATGAAGCCGAAGAACCAGCCCGTGCCGACACGTTGAGGCATCTTCCGATAAAGGAACAGGCCGATAGGCAGCAAAAGGAGGTAGGCTATTGCTTCGTAAAGTTGCCCGGGATGGCGAGGTTGAGTTTCGCCCAAGCGGGCAAAGACGAAGCCATAGTCTGTCCCTGTGAACTTACCTACGATTTCGGAGTTCATCAGGTTGCCCAAGCGGATAGAAGCCGCTGTGATAGGTGTGGCCAGCGCGATATTGTCCAGCACACGCATGAAACTTACTCCCGTCTTGCGAACATAAAGCCACAGCGCGATGATAATGCCGAGTGTGCCACCATGAGAGGCAAGGCCTGCAAAACCTGTGAAATGCCAACCGCCAGCACCGTCTTGCTTCATGGGGAGCACCATCTCGAGCGGATGGGCGAGGAAGTAAGCAGGATCATAAAAGAGGCAGTGACCAAGGCGTGCGCCAATGAGAATACCAAAAAAAGCGTAGAAGCCGAGCGGATCGAACTTCTCCTGCGGGATGCGCTGCGCCTTATAAAGGCGGTAGACGATGGCGTAAGCCAGTGTCAAACCCACGGCCCATAAAAGGGGGTACCAACGCAATGCAAAACCACCCAGTTGTAGGGCGACGAGATCGGGATTCCAGGTAATCATGGTGCTAAACAATCAGAATGAGAGAGGGAATAAAAGAAAGGAGGTAGCGGGGAAAAATAAACCACAGGCTACTTTTTGAGGGGGAGTAGGTTCTACACGTTGAAAAGGAAATGCATGATGTCGCCGTCCTGTACGACATACTCTTTTCCTTCGATACGCATGAGTCCAGCTTCTTTTACCGCATTTTCACTACCCAAACGAATGAAATCGTCGTACTTGATGACCTGCGCACGAATGAAGCCCTTCTCAAAATCCGTGTGGATGACACCTGCACATTGGGGAGCTTTCCAACCACGCTTATAAGTCCAAGCGCGCACTTCAACCTGCCCTGCGGTGATATAAGTTTCGAGATCGAGCATCTTGTAGGCGGCCTTAATCAAGCGGTTCACACCACTTTCTTCCAAGCCCACATCTTTCAAAAACTCTTGGCGCTCCTCGTAGGTTTCGAGTTCGGCAATGTCGGCTTCTGTTTGCGCTGCAACGACGAGAATTTCTGCGTTTTCATCCTTCACAGCTTCGCGTACAGCCTCCACGTAAGCATTGCCTGTGGCAGCACTTGCTTCATCTACGTTGCAAACGTAGAGTACGGGCTTCGAGGTGAGGAGAAAAAGGTTGCGAGCAGCAGTCTGCTCGTCCTTCGTGTCAAACTCCACGCTACGAGCATTCTTGCCTTCGAGCAAGGCTTCGCGATAGGCTTTCAAGACTTCGTATTCCACCTTAGCGTTCTTGTCGCTACCTACTTGAGCGATTTTTTCTACACGCTTGATGCGCGTTTCGATGGTTTCGAGGTCTTTGAGTTGCAATTCGGTATCGATAATCTCCTTGTCACGTACGGGGTCTACGCTACCATCGACGTGCACCACGTTGCCGTCGTCAAAGCAACGCAGCACGTGAATAATGGCATCGGTCTCCCGGATGTTTCCGAGAAACTGGTTGCCCAGCCCTTCTCCTTTTGAAGCCCCTTTGACCAATCCCGCGATGTCTACAATTTCCACCGTCGTGGGAATGATTTTATTGGTTTTCACGAGTTCGGCGAGCTTGGCTAAACGCTCGTCAGGTACCGTGATTACCCCCACGTTGGGTTCGATGGTGCAGAAGGGGAAGTTGGCACTTTGCGCCTTGGCATTGCTGAGGCAGTTGAAGAGGGTCGATTTGCCCACGTTGGGCAGGCCGACGATACCACATTGTAAACTCATTGCTTTCTTGCTAATCTTGTATATTTGGAGCAAAATTACGATTAAAGGAGCGATTGGGCAAACATACGTCGAGGAAAAGCTGTGTTTTGTCCACAAAAAGCCTTAAACTTTTGGAGCAGTGGAGGCAATGAAGTAATTTTGCTTGCAAAACAACTACAAGAATATGAAAATTGCACTCATCGGCTACGGAAAAATGGGACGAATGATAGAAAGCATCGCCCGCGGCCGTGGTCACGAAATTGTAGCCATCATCGATCTCAATAACCAAGAGGATTTTGAGAGCGAGGCTTTCCGCTCGGCCGAAGTGGCCATCGAATTTACCAATCCCACAGCAGCCTATGCCAACTACCAGCGTGCTTGGGCACAAGGTGTCAAGGTGGTGAGCGGCTCTACTGGTTGGCTCGAGCATCACGAAGCCGACGTGCGTCGCGCTTGTAGCGAGCAGGGCAAAACGCTCTTCTGGGCCAGCAATTTCTCCTTGGGCGTTGCCATCTTCTCCGCGGTCAATAAATATCTGGCTAAGATTATGAATCGCTTTGCCGACTACGAAGTGTCTATGGTCGAAACCCACCACATTCACAAGCTCGACGCTCCCTCTGGAACGGCGATTACTTTGGGTGAGCAAATCGTGGAGAATCTGGAGCGCAAGACAAGTTGGGTCAAGGGGACGGTGCACGAAGCTGATGGCAGCGTCACCGGTTCTGCGACTTGTGCTCCCGAAGCTTTGCGCATCGACGCTATTCGTCGTGATGAGGTGCCAGGCATTCATTCCATCACCTACGATTCGCCAGCCGATAGCATCACCATCACCCACGATGCCCACACCCGCGAGGGCTTTGCGCTCGGTGCTGTCTTGGCTTCCGAGTTTACAGCTTCGCGAAGCGGACTGCTCACGACCGACGATCTTTTTGACTTTTAATTCTTGAAATTCACGGTTTCATCGACCTGCGTTCTTGTCTTCGCGCTCGATGAAACCGCCCATTTTTGAAAAACCGCTATGTCCAATCCTCGTCCTAAACCGACCCGTCGCCAGTGGCTGAAATTTACTTTCATCACCTTGCTCTACCTGCTCTTCCTCCTTTGGGTTAAATCTTGGTGGGGGCTGCTCGTTGTGCCTTTTATCTATGATGTCTACATCTCTAAGCGCATCAATTGGGGCTGGTGGCGTGAGGCCGAAAATCCTGTGACGCGTTTTCTCATGGGGTGGGTCGATGCCATTGTGTTTGCCTTGGTGGCCATCTATTTCATCAACCAGTTTTTCTTCCAAAACTTCGTTATTCCCTCGTCTTCTTTGGAAAAAACACTGCTCACGGGCGACTATTTGCTCGTGTCCAAGCTGAGCTACGGCCCTCGCATTCCCAATACTCCGCTCACCGCTCCGCTCACACAGCACAATCTTCCCGCTTTGCTGGGGGGAGGAAAAAGCTACATTGAGTGGCCACAGTGGGACTATCGCCGCGTAGCTGGTTTGGGACAGGTCGAAGTGGGCGATATTGTGGTGTTCAACTACCCCTCGGGCGATACCGTTGCGACCAACTATCAGAACCAGGACTTCTACGGCATGGTCTACAGCACTGGGGCGCAAGCACTTGGCGTGAACGAACCCTCCGACTCGCTCGATGCCATCACGCAGCGCCAGCTCTACGCACAAATCTATGCTGCAGGGCGCCAAATTCTGAGCGACCCTTCGACGGGGGTGGGCGATATCATCTCTCGTCCCGTAGACCGTCGTGAAAACTATGTGAAACGCTGCGTGGGTAAGGCTGGGCAGACACTCGAAATACGCAAGAACATCGTCTATCTCGACGGAAAAGCGCAACCCGAGCCCGAGAATGTGCAGTATGCCTACTCCGTACGCTTCAAGCAAGTTCCCTCGGAAGATTTTCTCAAAGAGCAGGGCATCACGCAGGAAGACCTCTCGCGTGCCACTCCCGAACAAGTGGTTTCGATGCCGCTCACGAAAGCCGTGAAGCGCACGCTCGAGAAGCAACCTCAGCTCTGCCAAGTCTTGGGCAAAGAACCCAGCTACGACGCTTGGCTCTTCCCCCTGAATATGGCTAAGAAGTGGACCACCTCAGACTATGGCCCTCTGTGGATTCCCAAGCGCGGAGCCTCTATCGACCTCACGCTGGCCAATCTGCCGCTCTATGAGCGCTGCATCGCCGTCTACGAGAAAAATCAACTCGAGGTGCGCGGAAAGGACATCTACATCAACGGGCAGAAAGCCACGAAGTACACCTTCAAAATGGACTACTACTGGATGATGGGCGACAATCGCGATGCCTCGGCCGACTCCCGTTTCTGGGGCTTCGTGCCCGAGGATCACATCGTGGGCAAACCTCTCTTTGTGTGGCTCTCGCTCAATCCTGACTATTCGCTGGCCAATGGCAAAATTCGTTGGGAGCGTTGTTTCAAGTGGGTAGCCAATATCCGATGAGTCTTTTCTCGACGAGCAGCGGCCTCCACCTTTCTTGCTGTGGCGAGAGTGGCACTGTGCTTGTTCTTCAATTTTCATGACCTCACAACATTCTAACTATGCAACACACCTTCTCGCATGCCATGCGCGTGCGCGACTACGAATGCGACATTCAAGGCATCGTCAACAATGCCATTTATCAACACTACACTGAGCACTGCCGTCACGTGTTTATCGAAAGCCTCGGCATCTCCTTTGCTGCGCTCCACGAGCAGGGCATCGATGTGATGGTGGCCAATCTCGAAATGCGCTACAAGGCTTCATTGCGTCCTCGCGATCGCTTCGAGGTGCGCTTGGCCGTCGAAAAGCAAGGCCTGCGCTATGTGTTCCATCAAGATATCGTGCGCACCATCGATCCCGAACGCGCCGAGAAAGACCCCTCCTATGCCAAGGAGGTGCTCTGCGTGAGAGCCAAGACCGATATCATTTCGGTGGTGAATGGTCGTTTGTCTAATTGTCCCGAACTGAACCAGCTGCTCGGAGTAGAGTAGTCTTGGAGCTGTCCATGTGGCTCGCTCCTCGTTCTGCGTCCCACACAGAAAATTCTGCGTGGGACGCAGGATTTTCCTCTTCCCACGAAGAAATCGCAGTGTCCCACTCTCCGGTCGATGTTTGGAGCTGTGAGGAGTGTAGCACGCTTTGCGCTTCTTCATGCTTCATCTCTCGCGCGCGCGTGCGCGCGCTTCCCACCTAATAAGTGTGTTTTTGGGCTTCTTTCTTCCATTTTTTTTGCTTAATGTTCTGACAGTGAGCGAAATGTCTTGTGGAAGTGAAAGCAAAATTTCTTTCCACAAAGCTACATCCTTCCATGCTCCATGTGCAAGAGGGAGGATGGAGGTGATTACGCTTGCTTCCATACTTTAAGGTTCTGATTTTTAGAATCTTGTGTCGTTTGTGGAAGTAGTGGAGGTAAAAAACAACGATATTAAAAGGTAGCGCGCACGCGCGCGAAGCCTTCTTCTTTTTCTCTTTCTCTTTCTCGATGATTACGTACAATAGCCTTTCCCTTCCACTCCCCCCCATTGTTCAATCCACAACCACGGCTTGGGTGCGTCGCGTGGTGCAAAGTCATGGCCTTGTTTTGGGCGATGTAAACTACATTTTCTGCACCGACGAGGAAATTCTCGATATCAATCGCCGCTACCTCCAGCATGACTATTATACCGATATCATCACTTTTGACTATTCGGCCCGTGGTATTCTTTCGGGCGACCTCTACATTTCGCTCGAAACCGTAGCGAGCAATGCTGAGCTGTTCCGAAAAGACCCTAAAGAAGAGTTGGACCGCGTCTTGATACATGGGGTGCTCCACCTCGTGGGAATCAACGACAAAGGCCCTGGAGAACGCGAGATTATGGAACAGGAGGAGAATAAAGCTCTGGCTTTGAGATAATTTGAAGCCAATCGCCGACAAAATCTATATCGTTTTGGGCGTACGAAAATTTCTTTGTACACTTGCCCACATGAGGTGTTTTCTAAAAGTCTCATCGCACGAGAAAGGAATGAGGCAAATGGTTGATGAACATCGCCAAATAGATGGCCACTGCGGTGCTCTTGTCCTCCCTCTTCAGTGATATTGAAGGGTGAGAGTGGCGTCTTTATGTCCGCACCCTATTGGCTGTATGGAGTACACCCTTTATCGGGCTATTGCTCACAAAAGCTCCCAAAGAGGACAGTCCTCAAGTCAAGAAAAAACAACATCAAAAGCAGAAAATGATACGGGCGCAATTGTCATGGCTGTTAGGTTCATCGTGATCGCCTGCGTTGGAGGACTCTGTTTCTACATCTATAACCGCAACGAACTCAAAAATCAAGAACACGAACAGGATTGAGTCGCAGTGCGTGCAGGGGAAAGTGTTGTGTTTACACACCACATTTTTCACTCTACACGACGAAAACTTACTTTATCTGCACACATCTATTAAAAAAGGGTGAAAGGCTTGGCCTTTCGCCCTTTGTGCTGTAATTTTGCACCCAAATACACCGACTATGCAAAAGAACTTAGTGATTGTGGAGAGCCCCGCTAAGGCCAAGACCATTGAGAAATTCCTCGGGGAGGATTTTCGCGTCATGTCGAGCTATGGGCATATCCGCGATTTAGAGAAGAAAGATTTTGGAGTAGACCTCAATAGTTTTCAGCCCAAATACGAAATACCCAAAGAAAAGGCCGCTGTGGTCAAGGATTTGAGAGCCGCGGCCAAGAAAGCCGAGACCATTTGGTTGGCTTCCGATGAAGACCGCGAGGGAGAAGCCATCAGTTGGCACCTGGCCGAAGTCTTGCAGCTCGATCCTAAATCGGCACGTCGCATCGTGTTTCACGAAATCACGCAACCTGCCATTCTTCACGCCATTGAGCATCCGCGCACCATCGATCTCAATCTGGTAGATGCTCAGCAAGCTCGCCGTGTGTTGGATCGTTTGGTGGGTTTCAAAATTAGCCCCGTCTTGTGGCGCAAGGTACGCCCCAGTCTTTCGGCTGGGCGTGTGCAGAGTGTTACGGTGCGGCTCATCGTAGAGCGCGAGCGCGAAATTCAGGCTTTCCAAAGTCAAAGCAGCTATCGTGTGGTGGCTCATTTTGCGCTCCCCGAAGGTAGCACGAAAAAGAGTAGTTTCAAGGCCGAGTTGAACCATCGATTTGACACGCAAGAGGAGGCCGAGGCTTTCCTGCGCCACTGTCAGAGCGCCGACTTTAAGATAGCTACGATTGCCACCAAGCCTTCCAAGCGTTCGCCAGCGCCTCCCTTTACGACTTCTACTTTGCAGCAAGAGGCTGCGCGCAAATTGGGATTCCCCGTAGCCACGACGATGCGTGTGGCACAGAGCCTTTACGAGAGTGGTCGCATCACCTACATGCGTACCGACTCGATGAACCTTTCGCAGCTCTGTCTTAATACGGCTGCCACGGCCATTGAGCAAACGATGGGCAAGGAGTACCACAAGCGTCGCAACTATACGACCAAATCCAAAGGGGCACAGGAGGCACACGAGGCTATTCGTCCCACCTACATCGACCAGCAGAAGATAGAGGGCACGAGCCAAGAAAAACGTCTGTACGACCTGATTTGGAAGCGCACGATCGCTTCGCAAATGGCCGATGCCCAGCTCGAACGTACCACGGTGAGCATCGAAGTGAGTGGTAGCCAGCACAACTTCGTGGCCACGGGCGAGGTGATAAGGTTCGATGGCTTTCTGCGCGTGTACAGCGTGAGTCAAGAAGACGAGACGAACGAAAACGACGAAAGCGGTTTGCTTCCTCCCATGCAAGAAGGGCAGTCCTTGCTTCGCCAAGTGATTACGGCTCAGGAGCGTTTTTCTCAGCCTCCTGCCCGCTACAGCGAAGCCTCGCTCGTGAGCAAGCTCGAAGAATTGGGGATTGGTCGTCCTTCGACCTATGCTCCTACGATTTCGACGATTCAACAGCGCGAATACGTGCGCAAGGGCGAAAGCGAAGGACAAATGCGCAACTATCGCTTCCTGAGCCTCGACCAGGAGCAACTCACCAATGAGCTGCGCAGCGAGCGCACGGGGAGCGACAAGGGCAAACTCGTGCCGACCGATACGGGCATCGTGGTCAATGATTTCCTCGTGCAGAGTTTTCCTGAAATTATGGACTACAATTTCACGGCCAATGTGGAACAGGACTTCGACCGTGTGGCCGAAGGCGACAAGCAATGGACACAGCTCATCAGCACCTTCTATCATCATCTCAACCCTCAAGTAGAGGGAGTCATGGCCGAGCGCAGCGAGAGCCGCGTGGGAGAACGCCAACTGGGTATTGACCCAGCCACGGGGAAGGCTGTGAGTGTGAAAATTGGCCGTTTTGGCCCGATGGCTCAATTGGGCGGAGGCGAGGAGGAGGAAGCTCCACGTTTTGCCAAGCTTCAGCCCACACAAAGCATCACCACCATTACGCTCGAGGAAGCTCTCGACCTCTTCAAACTGCCTCGCACGTTGGGAGAGTTTGAAGGAAAAGAGGTAAAAGTCGGTGCAGGTCGCTTTGGCCCTTACGTGCAGCATGCTGGCAAATACGTGTCTATCCCCAAAGAGGACGACCCCATGACACTCGAATTGGAGCGGGCTGTTGCTCTCATTGAGGAAAAGCGTGCCAAGGAAGCTGCCAGCCATTTGGCCTCCTTTGCCGAAGAGCCCGAGCTCGAAGTGCGTGCAGGTCGCTGGGGGCCTTACATCATTTACAAGGGAGCTAACTATAAAATCCCCAAGGCACAGCACGATAAGGCGGCACAGCTTACTTTGGCGGAATGTATGAACATTGTCAAGGCCGAAGGCGAAAAGCCTGCCCGAGGCAAAGCGACAGCCGCCAGCAAGAAAACCACGACCAAGAAAGCTGCTGCCAAGAAAACGACAGCTTCTAAAAAGAGCGAAGCATGAAGAGCATCATTCTGATTGGCTATATGTGTGTCGGAAAGACGACCATTGGAAAAGCATTGGCCAAAGAATTAGGGCGCACGTTTTACGACCTGGATTGGTACATCGAAACGCGCTTCCGTAAGAAAGTACCTCAAATCTTTGCCGAGGAAGGAGAGGCACGCTTTCGCGAAATGGAACGTTCTATGCTGCACGAAGTGGCGGAATTTGACAACATTGTCCTCTCTTGTGGAGGAGGTACCCCTCGCTTCTTTGACAACATGGACTATATGAACAGTGTGGGGCACACCTTCTATCTGCAAGCCTCTCCCAATACCATTTGTGCGCATCTGGCCATGAGTAAAGGGGAGCGTCCACTGCTCGAAGGTCTACAAGGAGAAGCCTTGGAAGCACATGTTACGCAGCAAATCCAAGAGCGTTCTCCCTTCTATGAGTGTGCCCAGCATTGCATCAATGTCGATATTCTGGATAGCTTCGACCGCGTCAAGGATGTGGTCGAAATGATCAAGGAGAAGCTGCCCACGGAGGAGTGAGTCTCTTTCCGTTTCCATTCTATTTATAACCGCTCTTGTTCCTGACGTACAGAGAAAGAGCGATATCTTTGCTAAAGACAAAGCCAACGATAAAATAAGCAAACCATCAACATGAGAAAATGGCGCATTGAAGACTCCGAAGAGCTCTACAACATCAAGGGCTGGGGGGTGAACTACTTTGGTATCAACGACCAAGGTCATGCCTACGTACGTCCACGCAAGGACGATATCCAAGTGGATCTGCATGAGGTGGTGCGGGAACTGGACAATCGCGACATTCCTGCCCCCGTTCTTTTGCGCTTTCCCGATATACTTGACAATCGCATTCAGAAAACGGCAGGTTGCTTCGAGCGTGCCGAGAAGGAATATGACTATCAGGGCGAGCACTTCATTATCTATCCCATTAAAGTCAATCAGATGCGTCCCGTGGTGGAGGAAATTATTTCTCACGGGAAGAAGTATAATCTGGGGTTGGAATGTGGGTCGAAGCCCGAACTGCATGCCGTTTTGGCTACCAATATGGATTCCGACAGCGTCATCGTTTGCAACGGCCATAAGGACCAAAACTTTATCGAGTTGGCTTTGCTGGCTCAGAAGATGGGAAAGCGTGTTTTTCTCGTCATCGAGAAGTTGCCAGAGCTGGAAATCATAGCTCGTACTGCCGAAAAAATGGGCGTGTGTCCCAACCTTGGTGTGCGCATCAAGTTGGCTTCTCGAGCCACAGGGAAGTGGGAAAGCTCAGGAGGCGATGCCTCAAAATTTGGTCTCAATAGCGCCGAACTTCTCACGGCGCTCACGCGTCTTGAAGAATTGGGATTGCAAGATTGCCTTCGTCTCATTCACTTCCACATCGGTAGCCAGATTCCCAAAATTCGTCTCATCAGTATCGCGTTGCGCGAAATGGCGCAATACTACGTGCAGCTGCGTAAGATGGGCTTTAACATCGAATTTGTCGACTGTGGAGGCGGTTTGGGCGTGGACTACGACGGTACGCGCTCGTCCAACTCCGAAAGCTCGGTGAACTATTCGGTGCAGGAATATGTGAACGACATCGTTTATACTCTGGCCGAGGCGGCCAATAAGAACGACATTCCGCATCCCAACATCATTACAGAGGGAGGACGTTCGCTCACGGCTCACCATGCCGTGCTCATTCTCGAAGTGCTCGAGACCTCTGATATTCCACACATGCCTGAGGATTTTACTCCGACGGAGGAAGACCACAAGCATGTGCACGACCTCAATGATATTTGGGAGAAAATCTCTACGCGCTCGATGATAGAGGATTGGCACGATGCTGAGGATATTCGAGAGGAAGCCCTCGACCTTTTCCGTCACGGTCTTATCGATTTGCGCACCCGAGCCCAAATCGAAAGCCTCTATTGGAGCATCTGTTCGGAGGTAGCTGCTTTGGCACACAACATGAAGCACGCTCCCGATGAATTGAGAAAGCTCGATAAGATGATGTCGGAAAAGTACTTCTGCAACTTCTCCCTTTTCCAATCGCTCCCCGACTCTTGGGCTCTCGACCAGCTTTTCCCCGTCATGCCCATTCAGCGTCTGGATGAGCGTCCCACACACAACGCCACCATTCAAGATATCTCCTGCGATTCGGACGGGAAAATCTCGACTTACGTCAATTACAACCAACAGCTTAGCTCTGTTCCCCTGCACACTTTCCGCGAGGGCGAGAAGTATTATATTGGTGTATTCCTCGTAGGTGCCTATCAGGAGATATTGGGCAATATGCACAACCTCTTTGGCGATACCAACGCCGTACACATTTCTGTGGGTCAAGAGGGCTATAGCATTGATAAAACCATCGACGGAGAAACTGTAGCCGATGTGCTCGAATATGTACAGTACGACCCCAAACGCCTCGTGCGTCGCCTCGAAACTTGGGTGACGCGTGCCACGGCCGAAGGAAAGATTACAATCGAGGAGGGCAAAGAGTTCATCTCTACCTATCGTGCAGGCCTTTATGGCTACACGTATTTGGAATGATTTCTTCCCTCTTGTTGCGATGTCTTAAAGGAGAACGAAACCACAGAGTTTCGTTCTCCTTTTTCTGCGTTTTCCTCTTTGAAGATAACCATAAGAAACCGCCTCGAAACGCACAAACGTTTCGAGGCGGTTCCAAATATTTACAGGGTGGTGGCTTTGCCATCTTCCCTCCTTTGCTGAGGGAGGAGGAATTGGCGTTTTTTTGTGGAGACGAGCCACCGCAATCCCAGCGATGACGAGCGATTTATCCCTTCAAGCGAGGAGTGAGTTGGGCGAGCATATCGGTGGTCATGGCATCCAAGTCGTATTTTGGCACCCAATCCCATTCCTGACGAGCGGCAGTGTCGTCGATGCTGTCGGGCCAAGAGTTGGCGATGCTCTGCTTGAGGGCATCCACCTGATAGCTCATTTTGAAGTCAGGACGTTGCTTCTTGATCGCGGCAAAGATTTCTTCGGGATCGAAGCTCATGGCAGCTATGTTGAAGCCATTGCGGTGCACGAGGCGCGAGGCATCGGCCTCCATGAGGTTTACGCAAGCATCGAGAGCGTCGGGCATGTACATCATGTCCATATAGGTGCCAGCACCGATGGGACAAACAAATTCCTCGCCACGCACGGCCGCATAGTAGATGTCTACGGCATAGTCGGTTGTACCGCCGCCAGGAGGCGTCACATAGCTGATGAGGCCGGGGAAGCGCACCGAGCGAGTGTCCACGCCATACTTGTTGCAATAGTAGTCCGAGAGGAGCTCGGTCGTCACCTTCGTTACACCATAGATGGTGCGAGGGCGCATGATGGTGTCCTGGGGTGTCTTGACGGCAGGAGTGTCGGGACCGAAGGCGGCAATGCTCGAAGGAGTCATTACGGCACAGCCCTGCTCGCGTGCAACCTCGAGCACATTGAGCAAGCCATCGATACCGATGTGCCAAGCCAGTTGAGGCTTTTGCTCGGCCACCACCGAAAGCAAGGCCGCAAGGTTGTAGATGGCATCGATGCTGTGCTTCTTGACCACAGCAGTGAGCACTTCCCCATTGGTCACGTCGCACACCTCGGCAGGTCCCGTCTCGAGGAGCTCGCCTTTGGGTTCGGCTCCAGGAATGTATCCTGCCACCACATTTTCATTGCCGTAGATGCTACGGAGTTTCATGGTGAGTTCAGAACCGATTTGTCCTGTCGCACCAATCACCAAGATTTTCTTCATACGTCCTTGTTGCTTGTAGAGCTGTTTTAGAGGAATTTTATTTGTGCGCTATGGTCTGCTCGCTGGCGAGCTTTTTGCATGGCGCGGGTCTCAAATGTGTGGGCAAAGTTACACCACGTAGAGGGATTGACAAAAGTTTTCTATCCCTTTTTTTGAGCAATCTGTTGCGCTTTTATTTTTATGCAAAAAGCAATCGTAAAACGCCCGTTTATCGGTGCTTAGGTGGCACTTTTTATGCAAAAAAACGCAGCGAATGCAGATTTTCCACTAACTTTGCTCCCGAGAGTCAGTGCTGCGTCTTGCCTGTGGAGCTTTGCTCGAAAGTGAGAGGGAGGCTGACGCTTTAGCTCGTTCAAAATAACAATCCCTTATACCTATTCCTATCACCATGTACGGCAAATTTCAACAACATCTCCAAGCCGAGCTGGCTGCTATCGAAGAAGCAGGCCTTTACAAGCGCGAACGACTCATCACCAGCCCTCAGCAGGCCGAAATCAGTGTAGGCGGCAGCTCCGTGCTCAACTTCTGTGCCAACAACTATTTGGGACTTTCCAACCATCCTCGTCTCATTGAGGCGGCCAAAAAGGCCATGGACGAGCGCGGCTACGGTATGTCGAGCGTGCGATTCATTTGTGGCACACAGGATATGCACAAGGATTTGGAAGCCGCTGTGAGCCGTTTTTTCAAAACGGACGATGCCATTCTTTATGCCGCTTGCTTCGATGCCAACGGTGGTGTGTTTGAACCACTGCTCACGGCCGACGACGCCATCATCTCCGATGCCCTCAATCATGCCTCTATTATCGACGGTGTGCGCCTGTGCAAGGCTAAGCGCTATCGTTATGCCAATGCTGATATGGAGGATCTCGAGCGTCAGCTGCAAGCCGCCCAAGAGCAACGTTTCCGCATCATCGTGACCGACGGTGTGTTCTCGATGGATGGCAATGTGGCTCCATTGGACAAGATTTGTGATTTGGCCGAGAAATACGATGCTCTCGTCATGGTCGACGAAAGTCACTCAGCAGGCGTGGTGGGAGCTACGGGCCGTGGCGTATCGGAGTTTTTCCAAACCTATGGTCGTGTAGACATCTATACCGGAACCTTCGGCAAAGCCTTTGGTGGTGCGGTGGGTGGTTTCACTACGGGCCGCCAAGAAATCATCGATATGCTGCGCCAGCGCTCTCGGCCCTATCTCTTCTCCAATAGCATCCCCCCCTCGGTCGTAGGAGCTGCTATCGAAACTTTCCGCATTCTCGACGAGAGCAACGACTTGCACGACCAACTTGTGCAGAACGTAGACTACTTCCGCACGAAGATGCTGGCTGCAGGCTTCGACATCAAGCCCACACAGAGCGCCATTTGCGCCGTGATGCTCTACGATGCTAAGCTCTCTCAAGACTATGCTGCACGCTTGCAGGAAGAAGGCATCTACGTGACGGGATTCTATTATCCCGTTGTGCCCAAGGGCGAGGCGCGCATTCGTGTGCAAATCTCTGCTGGTCACAATCGCGAGCAGCTCGACCGCTGCATTGCTGCCTTCGTCAAGGTAGGCAAGGAGCTGGGTGTGTTGAAATAAACCCTCGCACGGTTGGCAAAATCGAACATCCCCCACTGCTACTGCACAGCCCAATAGGCTTGCGGTAGCAGTGGGGGATGTTCGATTCTTTTAGGGCAGTTCGCTTCGGTGCCAAACCGTCATAGACGGCGCAACCATGAGCGGCCAGCATTGGTCGAGTATTGAAGTCCCCGAGAGGTGTCGGCCAGGAGTTGCGCACCGCCATCTTGGAGAGCATAAAATTCAGCTCCGCCTATGGTGTTGTTTTGTGCCCGACACACCCAAGAGTATCCCGCATTGGTCGAGACATACACTCCCTTGCTGCTCACGGCCAATAGTTCCTTGCCCCACAGCAAGAGGTCACGCCACTCTCCATAACTGGGATTAGGGCAACGCGTGAGCCACGATCGACCACCGTTCGCAGAATACTCTATGGTATTTTTCGACGAATTGATACGCAGTAGCTCACGTCCGAGAGGGATAAGTTGAGGCATAACGACAACTATTGTTCGTCGTCGCCATCCATCGCATCTTGTACATTTTCGATCACTTCGCTCACGGCGGAAGCAATCTCACCAATAGTATCTAACCAGCTCATAAGTTTTGACGAATAAATGGGTTTGACAAAAGTAGTTATTTCTTTTTCCCTAAGATTGCTGCGATCGCAGAAGCTGCGGCAAGCACTGTACCAGCTGTGTTTACAACTTTCTTTGCTGTTTCAAGTTTGTCTTTTCCTGCCATAATTAGGATGAGTATTTAAGAATGTGTGTTAATTTGAATCTCTACGCTTATGGGTAGAATGAATTGAGGAGAAATCGTTGCCCGATAGAGCAAGCAGATGCCAATCTTCTTTCTCAAACATTTGTGGAAAGGTAAGATTGAGTTGACAGGAGCGAAGCTGTTGTGGGGTGGAGTGCTTTGAAGAAGAAAGCGATGGCCTGGCAGATTGCTCCTCGCGCGCGCGTACCTCCTAATAGCTTGCTGTTTTTTGCTTCCATTGCTTCCATGATGTGTGCTAAGTGGTTGGAATATAGGAACTTGCTGTGTGGAAGGAAACCGTCGATTTACTTCCACACTTCCACTGTCTTGCGGAAGCCAAGCGTGGAGTGTGAGAAGGAGAGCGAGAGTACTTCGGAGTGTTTGCTTCCATCGTCCTCTGCCTTGAAAATCAATTATTTAGTGCGTGCAGTGGAAGCCGTGGAGGTGAAAAGCGTGTTGTAAGGGAGTAGACACGTATGCGCGCGAGGGACAAGCCACAGAAAGTGTGGAGTTTATGGGGAGAAAGTTGAGCTTGCCTTGTCGAAAATTCTGCGTCCCACGTAGATTTTTCTACGTGGGACGTAGGAAATGCTGCGTGGGAGAGCGAAGTCTTGAAGAGCCTCGGGAGGAAAAAGAGCAAGCTATGGGAGGAGGCGAAAAGGGTTGGGTGTTTATTTTATGTTAAACTTTGGCCGAAAGGGGGCATAAAAAGATTTGCCAGGTATGTATACCCATGCAGCGCGCAGAAAGATGGCTTCGTGTGGAAGTCCTACTGAAAGGGAAGGAGGAGAACAAAATATCGAGCATCGCGATGCTTTTTGCCCACTCGACTCTCTCGCTTTCGACAGAAAAGTGTATTTTTGTGATGGCGTCCCTTTTGCTGGAGCGCATAGCCAGAGATTCCTTTGGCTGCAAGTACTTTGAATTTTATTTTACCTATGTCTTTTTCTTTTCCCTCTTATCAACGATTGCGTCGCATTGCCCTGCTCATGTGGAAGGCCTATGAAGAAAAGCGATTTTCGACCAATGTGGCTGCCCTTACCTATACCACCGTGCTTTCGGTGGTGCCTCTCCTCGCGCTGACGCTGGCCTTGGGGCGCGGCTTTGGTTTGGAGCACTACATCGAGGCGCAGCTGAGAGCCAACTTGAACGTGCAGGAGGGAGTGATTGAACAGCTCATGACTTTTGCCAATAGCTACATCTCTCGCACGCAGGATGGAATGATTGTCGGGGTGAGCTTGCTCGTGTTGCTCTTTACGCTCATTTCCTTGGTCAATAACATTGAGGAAAAGTTCAATGCCCTGTGGGGCATAAAGACCTCGCGCTCGCTGCTCTCGTTTTCCCTCTCTTACTTGGGGCTGGTGGTGTTTTTGATTTTTGCCTTGGTCTTTCTGAGCGGTCTGTGGATCACGGTGCTGCGACTCTTGGAGTATTTGCCTCCTTATGAACTCCTGGAATCGTTCATGCCCTTTCTGATTTTTGTGGGGAAATGTCTGACGAGCGGAGGCTTGTTTATCCTCATGTACAAGTTCATTCCGATGACGCGTGTACACTGGCGCAACACACTCTTTCCTGGACTTTTGGCAGGCACGCTCTTTACGCTTTTGCAGCAGTTTTACATTCAGAGCCAGTTGTTTTTAAGCAGCTACAATGCGGTCTATGGTTCTTTTGCCCTTTTGCCCTTGCTCATGATGTGGCTCTATTTGACTTGGACCATAGGGCTGGGAGGAGTATTGCTCTCGCATGTGTTGCAGTGTGCCGAATATCTTGATCAGCGTGAGGTCGACACCTTGTCGCACAACACACGCGATCTCGTCGCGCTGACGCTGTTGCAAAAAATTGTGCGCCGCTTCCTCGCGGGCAAGGAAAGTTTGACTACTTTTGAACTGGCCGAACAGGCTTTGCTCTCTCCCTTATTGGTGCGCCAGGAGTTGCAGCGCTTGGAGCGGGTCGGGGTGCTTTGTCACATTGAAGAGGAGCACGACAGTGTTTATAAGCTCGATACAGACATTTACAGAGTGCGCGTGAGCGAAGTGTTGACCTGGCTGGACGAGGAGGGCCGTCAGCTCGAGCTGACCACGGCCTCGCAGGATATGACCGAGCTGGCAAAACTTCGTGAGGCTTTCCGCTTGGAGCCGTCGGTCGATAAATTGCTCAAGGAGTTGTAGAAAAACATTCACCTCCTCTATCTCAACGAACTTGCGAGATAGAGGAGGTGAATCTTTTTTCGGTAGAATGAGCTACACATTGTGGGCTATTGGAGTGTAGGGCTACCCGCGCGACGTCCATTGACGATGCGCTGACCGACACTGGGCGCAGCCTTGGGCGTGAAGCCAGGGAGATTGCGCTGAGGAGCATTGTAGGAGGGCCAAGACCAAGCGTCGAATTCGCCAAACATATAATTGCCCGAGAAGTGATTCCAGCGATTCCAATGAGAGAGTTTGGTGAGATTGAACACAAAGTTGGAACCGTTGATGCGCCCACGGAAATTGTAGGGGGTGAGTGAGTAGTCGTAGATCTCGACGTTCAAGTTGGGATCGTGGGGATAGTTGATGAGGAGGGTACCTCCACGCACTTCCCAATAGAAAGCGTGATATTGATATTCGTAGGGCCCGTAGCGATAAAAGTCTACCTGCTTGCCCGTACCCGAGCGTGCGCCGTAATAGTCGCTGTAGAAAATGATGTGGCTATAGTCGGCATCGAATTGTTGCCATTGTCCCGTGTGGGGGTGGCGTGCGGAATAGAACATACCGAAGTCGCCTTTCCACTGCCCGCTGATGATGTTAGCGCGGGAGCGGTCGGTGCCTCTCTCGTCGTAGTAGGGGTCGTCTACATAGATGTCGCAAGCGGCAAAATTGAGGGCCGAGAGGAGCAAGAGAAGAAGAGGGTATATCTTTTTCATATCCATTGTTTTTTCGGGGTTACAAGAGCAAATGTATAGCAAACACCACAACTGACCAAGCAAATGATGATGAAAAACGCGAAACTTCTCGAGAATTTGATATTCTTTGAGAAGTTTCGCGATGCTTACTTGTTTAAACGACAATTAGTCGACGCTGATGTTCATGATTTCGAGTGTGATGGGGCCGCGAGGGGTTTGTGCCTCGACCACATCGCCAACTTTGTGTCCCAAGAGGGCTTGAGCGATGGGCGTGGTGCTCGATATTTTTCCAGCACGCAAGTCGGCTTCACTTTCGGACACGATGGTGTATTTCATCACCGCACCCACCTTGACGTTTTTCATCTCGACGGTCGAGAGGATTTGCACGATGTCGGTGCGTATTTTGGTCGTGTCGATGATTTTGGCCGTAGCAATCACCGCTTTGAGTTCATTGATTTTGGTTTCGAGAATAGCCTGTGCCTCTTTGGCTGCATCGTATTCGGCATTCTCAGAAAGGTCGCCCTTGTCGCGAGCTTCGGCGATGGCAGCCGAGGCCGCAGGACGATCAAATTGTTCCATTTGTTTGAGTTGAGCCACGAGCTTGTCGTAGCCCTCTTGGGTCATATAAGCCATTGGATTGTTGTCTTTATGGTTCAGGGAGAGATGCTTCGCTATTGGGGCGTCGAGAAGCATCGGTAGATTGAGGTTGTTGGGAAGAGGCTGCAGTTTGTGCCGCATCGCCTCCTCTCTTTTTGCCACCACGGCGGCCTCCACGACGTCGGCGAGCATTTTTCTCGCTGCGCTCGTCATTGCTCGCAGGCGTTTCTTGGAGAGAGCTTTGTGGCTCGAGAGCAATTTCTACGATGGGATTTTCCACGATTTCCTCTTCGCCCAGGAGTTTGCGGGCGCGCTCGATGGCACGCTGTTCGCGAGCTTCCTGAAGCTTGCGTTCGTGTTTCTCCGCGCGATGGCTTTGCTCGGCAGGAGGGAGAGTCGTATTGGTGAAAGCACTCGCGTTTTGACGAGTACCTGCACGGCGACCTTTGCGAGTTTTTTCGCTCTTTTCACTCTCTGTTGCAGCGTCTTCTACAGGGGGAAGCACGGTGAGTGGAGCACTTTCCGTGAGAGTCGTTTCTTCTTGGCTTGTAGCGCTCTCTGCTGCGGCTACAGGCTCTTCCTGCGCGGCGTCCTCTTCTTCCTCTTCGACCGCTACGGGCCAAGGGTAGGCCAGCTTGATTTTGCGTGTTGGGGCGTTCTTGTTAGAGGTAGAAGGTTGAGCAACTGTCGTCGCTGCGGCAGGGGTAGAGGGAGTAGAAAGCGTTTCGATGGCCTCTTCCCCTGATTGGAGTTTCTCCTGTTGGACTCGGCCAGCAGGTGCTTCTTGTGCAGCTTCTTCGTGAGGGGGAAGTAGCTCGATAGGAGCGGTGCTTGCTGTGCTTTGAAGAGGCTGTGTGGAGGAGTCTACGACGGGGGCGGGAGTCGTCTCTTCACAAGCTACGACAGGAGCAGCGCAGGCTTCGCTGAACGTTTGTTCCGTTGGGCAAGGTTCTTGGCCCGCTACCGTCGTGCTTTGTGCAGGGACTACTTGCTCCGTGCGGCTTGCGCTCTCGATGTTGCGCGCTTCCTTTTCTTCAGGATGAGAAGAGTGAGCTGTTTCGAGAGCTTCGACCACTTGTAGCAGCGGCGTAGCTACCGCGGCAACTTTGTGGCGATGAGCATTGTTGGTAGCCTTGGAGCTGTGTTCGGTCGTCGTGGTTTGCTCTTCGGCGGCAACGATAGTTGGTTGAGAAGCAATCGCAGTGTCGGCCTGAGCAGGAGCTTGAGTGCTTCCTACTGCCTTTTCTGCGGCTTCGGGCTGTGCGGGTTTCTCGCGACGTTCCGAGCGTTCTGCACGTTGCTCGGCTTGCTCTGAGCGCTCGCTGCGTTCTTTGCGCTCCTTGTGTTCGCGCTTGGGACGTTCTTCGTTGAGCGTGTCGCTGACCGCGGGCTCTTGAGCGGCTGTGTTTTGCTCCTTGCGTGAGGAGGAGTCAGGGCGTTCTTGTTTCGCGTTTTTCTCGCTCTTCTTTTCGTTTTTCTTTGTGCCCTTGGTTTCCTGTTTCTCCTCTTGCTTTTCTTCGCGTTTCTCTTCGCGCTTTTCTTCACGCTTTATTTCGCGTTCCTTGCGCTCTTTGCTCTCCTTCTTGTTGCGCTCCTTGCGAGGAGTAGCGCCTTCTTTGGCCAATTCCTCTTCAATTTCGGCAATCTTAGGCAGGCAGAACACTTCGTTGGCCTCCATGGCGGTGCGCTTTTCCTTGGCGCGGAAGATTTGGTCAATGAAGTCGACTTCACGGCGCATACGCGTCAAGGCTTCCTTGGCGGCACTCTGGTGACTCTCCTTTTTGGAAAGGCCGCGGCCATCGCCTGCATAGAGCCCTTCGATGACGATGGTCGTGTGGAACTGCTCGTTGTTGCCCTGTCCGCCTTTTTCCTTGAGGTCGAGGCGAATCTTGTTCTTTTGGCACCATTCGAGCAACTTGCTCTTGAAGTTCACCTCTTTCTCGGCCACGGCTTTGAGGTCGAGCGCGGCTCCGATGATGCGCTGTTCGATGAATTGATAAGCGTAGCGAAAGCCACGGTCCAGGTAAATCGCTCCCATCAGGGCTTCAAAGGTATTGCCTGGAAGGTAGGATTTTTGTGAGCGGCCACTGGTCTGGCTTTGGATTAGGCGGTCGATGCCCAATTCTTTGGCCAGCGCGCCGAGACTCTCTCGCGAAACGATTTTTGAGCGAGTGTTGGTCAAGAAACCCTCGCGCTTGTTGGGGAAGTGGCGAAACACGATATCGCTCACCACCGTTTCGAGCACAGCATCGCCCAAGAATTCAAGGCGCTCGTTGTTGAGAGGCTTGTTGCCGAGACGCTTGGAGCGATACTCCTGCGACTTGTGGGCAAAAGCTGTGCGATAAAGGTCGATATTGTGGGGATAGAACCCCATTATGGCATAAAGTGCAGAGCGAAACTCGCGGTCTTTCGAGAAAAAGAGTTTTGCTCTATCAAATAAATTTTTCATGAGAAAATGTGGGGAGAAATAAGACTAATGACCCACAGACACGAAAATAAGTTTTGTACGCTTTGCCATTGCAAGAGGCAATAGCAAAGCGTACAAAGCTTTGTCCAAAAGTAGGCCTACACCCCGATGGATGCAGGGGAGTGTGGAGCTTTAGTCGTTGTACTTCTTCACGATGCAGCAAGCATTGTGTCCACCGAAACCAAAGGTGTTGGAGAGGGCGGCGCGCACGGTGCGCTCTTGTGCTTTGTTGAAAGTGAAGTTCAAGTTGTAGTCGATGTTTTCATCGTTGTCGCCCTCCTCGTGGTTGATGGTGGGAGGTACGATGTCGTTCTTGACCGACAGGCAGCAAGCGATGCATTCTACAGCACCAGCAGCACCCAAGAGGTGGCCCGTCATAGACTTGGTCGAAGAAATGTTGAGGTTGTAAGCGTGCTGGCCAAATACTTGTGTGATGGCCTTGGCTTCTGACACGTCGCCCACGGGCGTAGAAGTACCGTGCACGTTGATGTAGTCGATGTCCTCGGGTTGCATGCCTGCATCTTTCAAAGCGCGCGACATCACGAGGTTGGCGCCGAGTCCTTCGGGGTGCGAAGCGGTGAGGTGGTGCGCGTCGGCACTCATACCCGTACCTGCGATTTCGCAATAGATTTTAGCACCACGAGCCTTGGCGTGTTCGAGTTCTTCGAGAATGAGGATACCCGCTCCTTCGCCCATGACAAAGCCATCGCGGCTGGCCGAGAAGGGACGGCTGGCCGTGGTGGGAGAGTCGTTGCGTGTGGAGAGCGCGTGCATGGCATTGAAGCCACCCACACCACCAGGAGTAATAGCTGCTTCGGCACCGCCCGTTACGATAACATTGGCCTTGCCCAAACGAATCAAATTGAAGGCGTCGGCAATGGCGTTGGTCGACGAAGCACAGGCCGAGGTCGTCGTGTAGTTGGGCCCGTGGAAGCCGTAGTGGATAGAGATGCGTCCCGAAGCAATGTCGGCAATCATCTTGGGGATGAAGAAGGGATTGAAACGAGGGCCCTTTTCCTTGTTAAGGGCGTAGTCGCCGATTTGCTCTTCAAAGGTATGGATACCGCCGATACCCACACCGAGCACCACGCCCACCTCTTTCTTGTCGATGGTGTCGAGATCCATGCCGCTGTCTTTCACAGCTTCCATTGCTGCTACGAGTGCATACTGCTCGTAGAGGTCCATTTTGCGAATCTCCTTTTTGTCAATGAAATCTGCGGCCTGAAAGTCCTTCACTTCACAGGCAAACTGGGTTTTGAAAGCCGAGGGGTCGAACCCCTTGATGGGAGCAGCACCGCTGCGTCCATTCACAAGTGAGTTCCAAAACTGTTCGATATTGTTACCCACGGGGGTAAGGGCACCGAGGCCGGTGACAACTACTCGTTTGAGTTCCATACAGGGGAGGAAAATGACGGGTTCGTTTTTAACGGAGGTTTTTCTCACTGCGCTGGCGCAAAAGCCGCATTAGGCGTTTTGTGCGGTAGGAAAAACCTTTTGAGGGAAGGGAGGGGGCGTGAATGCTTGTGGAAATACTGAAATTGTGCTAATGCGTTCTTGTCCGCATGGGGCCAACCAACACATTAGCACAATTCAGCACTCTCCCACCACCGTAGCGATGAGAGGTAGTGAGGTTTTGATTATACGTGAGCCTCGATATATTCGATAGCTTGGCCTACGGTACCAATCTTTTCAGATTCTTCCTCAGGAATGGTGATGTTGAATTCCTTTTCGAGGTCCATCATCAGTTCCACAGTTTCGAGAGAGTCAGCACCAAGATCGTTGGTGAAGCTTGCTTCGTTCTTCACGTCAGCAGCATCAACGCTGAGCTTCTCAACGATGATAGCCTTTACTTTTTCTGCAATTTCAGACATAGTTGTGATTATGTTTTGGGTTTGTAATTCGCTTTTTGGAATGATTTACGGGTGCAAAAATACGGCTTATTCTTCGGATAAACAAACATTTGTGCTTTTTTTTGCGCAAAGCCGATAGATTTGTGCAGTGGTAATGCGGGAGTAGGTTGCCACCTCTATTCTTTATGGCCAGAGAATGACCACTCACTTCTCTGTGGTGGAAGAGGGTGAGTGGTCGTCTTTTTATTTCTTTGATAAATCGAAAGTAGAGGTTACTTTCTTGCCATCTTCAAACTCGACCTCCATGGTCAAGTTAGCATCTTGGGGAGGAGGGAGCAACCAACTTATCCAACATATCACACCGTTGCGACCGATGAGCCGATATTGGGTGAAGTCAATTTCACTAAATTTGCCAACGATGGGCGTTGCTGTATAGTTGGAGGAGGTTACGATGTCTTGGCAAAACTTACGTGTGGTAGCCGACTTGATTTGGCGAAGTTTTTCCCAGAGTTGTTGGGTATCTGCTTGGTAGCCTTTGCGAATGTACTCGTCGGGGCTCGAAGTGTAACACATAAGAACATCGTTCAGGCTCGCTCCTGCGGGATGTGCCTCGTCCCAGGCTTTATTGCTACTAAAGTTGATGCGCACGATGGGTTGAGCGAGAAACATTTGAAGGTTACGAAGCAGTTCTTGCTCGCTATTTTCTTCAAATTCTCTATTATAGCTGAGGTCTCCGTTTTTAGCCGCTATTTTTTCAAACTTGACTTGCTCTTCTTTAGAGGCATAACTGGCTCCACTTATCTCTTCTTTCGCTAAAGCTGTTATGGAAAAAACGGGAGTGTCTCCATCTTTTTCGTTAGTTGGTTCTAAGAGAAATCCATCAATATCGGATAGATAGGCTTCTACGTAGCTCCTGTGAAAAATAGAATCCGTACACGAAGAAAGGAAAAGGCTAAACAGAAAAACTGTTGCGTAAGAAACAAAGAGCTTTTTCATAATCTCTAAAATTGAAAAAAATATAATTCTCGACAAAAATACAACTAAAAATAAAATACACAAAACATTGGGCTATGAAATCCGGTAGATTCTTTCATTGTGTTGGGAAGAACGATTTTCTGCGTGCGTCGTAGAATTTTCTCGCTGCGAGTTTCGTGAGCGAGAGTGTGAAGGAGGGGGAAACTCCGATGCCTCGCGCGCGCATGTGGACACGCACTCCTTAGGAAATTGTGCTTTTTGTCTCCACTTCTTCCACAATGGCGTGGAAGGGGCTGATATTCAGCGAGCAAACTGTGGAAGGGGAAGCCGAGAGGAGTGGAAGCTGCTCAAGGAGAAAGAATGGAGGAAAAGGGAAGGCCGTGTGGCGAGCGACAACGAAAGGAAAAAGATGGAAGGGAGGGTGCAATGAAAAAGCATTTGCCTCCACTCTCCAATCGCTTGTCCATCAGGAAATTGAGGACATCGTGGAAGGGTGGAGGCAAATGCAAGATACTATACAGGGAGTGCGTGTAGGCATGAGCGCACACGCATGGGAGGTATAAATAAACTTAAAAAACGAGCCTCAAGTGGCATAAATTCGTGGGCTGTGTATGTATACCTATGAGTTAGGCCAGGAGTTCCTTGACCTTGGCGCTGATGGCACGACCATCGGCACGACCTGCGAGTTGCTTGGAGGCCACGCCCATGACCTTGCCCATGTCTTTGGCGGTGGTAGCACCCACTTGGGCAATGATGTCGCGCAGCGCGGTGGTGAGCTCCTCGTCGGTGAGCGGCTGGGGCAGGTATTGCTCGATGACGGCTACCTCGGCCAGTTCGCTCTCGGCCAGTTCGGGGCGTCCCTGCTCGGTGTAGAGTTGTGCGGTGTCGCGTCCCTGCTTGGCCAGTTTGGCGAGAATCTTGAGGGCAGCCTCGTCGGTGAGTTCGCCATTGTTGCCTGGGGCGGTTTTGGCTTCGATAAAGTATTTTTTGACGTTGCGCAGGGCTTGGGTGCGCACTTTGTCCTTGGCCTTCATGGCGGCCATAATATCGGTACTGATTTGATCAAAAAGCATAGGAATGTGGCTTAGAGGAATGATACTTTTAGATTCCGAGCAATTCTATAGGGGTGGACTTGTTGGAGAGCGAGCGGAAATTGCGCGTGTCGCTGTCGGTGCGTTTGGACACAGGGCGTGCGTCGAGGCTGGCCACGAGTTCCTCGTTCTCCAAATCCTCGGGCGAGAAGAGGTGCACGCGGTGGTAGCGCACTCGTTGCTTGGTGTCGCCATAGGCATCGTCTCGACGCTTGCTGCGCTCGCGCTCGCGCTCGATTTCTTCGGGAGTGAGAGGGCGTTCGACCGTGGTGCTCTCCTTCTCGCTGTCGCTCAAGCGGAAGCCCGAGGCGAGAATGGTGATCTTGATTTCGTCGGTGAGCGAGGGGTCTTCGGCATAGCCCCACTTGGTGTCGACGTCTTCGTTGAACTTCTCCATGAAGGCCGACACTTCGCCCAGTTCTTCCATCATCATGCCGTTGCCCGTCTCGTCGGGGGGGAAGAATATGGCCATGCGCAGCGATTTGGACTTTTCGACCTCCTTGTCGTTGAGCAGGGGCGAATTGAGGGCTTCTTGTATGGCCTTGGTGGTGCGCTTCTCGCCACGTCCAAAACCGCTGGACATGATGGCCACTCCTCCTCCGCGCAAGCAGGTCTCGACGTCGCAAAAGTCGAGGTTTTGCGTGCCGCGCATGGTGATGATTTCGACGATGGAGCTGACGGCCTTGGTGAGCGTGTCGTCGGCTTTTTTGAAGGCATTGGCCACGGAGAGGTCGGAGTAGACCTGCTTGAGGCGCTCGTTGTTGACGACCAAAAGGGCATCGACGGCTTCGGCCATGCGCTCTACGCCATCGAGGGCTTTGTCGATGTTGCGACGCATCTCGTGGAGAAAGGGGATGGTGACGATGCCTATGGTCAGAATGCCTTTGCGCATGGCTTCGCGGGCCACGATGGGGCCTGCTCCTGTGCCTGTGCCTCCGCCCATGCCAGCGGTGATGAACACCATCTTGGTACGGTCGTCGAGGGCGGCGCGTATCTCCTCAATGTTTTCCTCGGCCAGCTGGCAACCTTTGGAAGGGTCGCCACCTGCTCCCAAGCCAGGGCCCAGTTGCAGGCGGTCGGGCACGGGAGAATCCTCGAGGGCTTTGCTATCGGTATTGCACACGAGAAAGCGTACGCCTTCGATGTTTTCGCGATACATATTGCTCACGGCATTGCCACCGCCACCGCCCACGCCAATGACTTTGATGATGTCGGCATGGTTGGAAGTGGCAGAGTGGTGAGAGTGGCTCGTGGGCAGAGAGCTATCAATAAGGAGTTCGTCGGTCATAGGTTAGGGGGTGTCGAGGTTTCGTGCCGCAGCGGCCTTGCTCTTGATGTCGGAGAGATACTCCTTGGTGCGGCGGCAGGTGGGAATGGCTTCGACGAGCGAAATGATTTCTTCATTTTCGGTGTCGTCGAGATCAAAAAGGAAAATGCGGCGGGTGCGCTTCTGAAGGCCGTTGGGCTGAATGAGCCCGTAGAAGAGTTCGCGACGCTCGTCGTTTTCCTCTTTCTTTTCGGCTTGCGCTTTGCTTTCGGCCTCGGCCTGTGCATCGAGTTTTTCTTGCATGCCTGTGACGGCATTGATGCCGAAGCCCGTGGCGAGAATGGTGATTTTGACCTTCTTGCCCAGCGAGGCGTCGGTGGAGAGGCCAAACTTGGTTTCGACATCGTGGCGAAACGAGGACATGAAATTGTGCACCTCGTTCATCTCCTCCATCATCAGCCCAGTGCTGGTGCCCTCGTCGCCCTCGCTTTGATCGCAGAAGGTGATGGAGAGCAGAATTTTTTTGGAGTTGTAGATGTCGTTGTTGTTGAGGAGAGGAGAGTGGAGGGCATCTTCAATGGCTTTGGTGACGCGGTTTTCGCCCTCGCCATATCCTGTGGACATGATGGCTACACCTCCGTTGCGCAGCACGGTGCCCACATCCTGAAAGTCGAGGTTGATGATGCCGTGCATGGTGATAATCTCGGCGATGGAGCGGGCGGCCACGGCCAGCGTATTGTCGGCCTTCTCAAAAGCCGAACGAATGGTGAGGTCGGGGTAGATTTCGCGCAAACGCTCGTTGTTGATGACCAAGAGGGCATCGACTTCCTTGGCGATGGCCTCGACGCCGTCGAGAGCTTGGTCGATTTTCTTGTTGCCTTCAAAGCGAAAGGGGATGGTCACAATGCCTACGGTGAGCAAGCCCAGCTTCTTGGCTTCGTGGGCAATGATGGGGCCTGCTCCCGTTCCTGTGCCGCCTCCCATACCGGCGGTGATGAACACCATTTTGGTGCCATCGTTGAGCATGGAGCGGATGCCTTCGATGGTTTCTTCGGCGGCGATGCGGGCGCGCTCGGGGCGGTTGCCTGCGCCCAAGCCTTCGGTGCCGAGCTGCAAGCGTACGGGCACGGGGGAGTCGATAAGGGCCTTGCTATCGGTGTTGCACACGACGAAATTGACATCGTGCATCCCTGTACGATACATGTGATTGACGGCATTGCCGCCGCCGCCGCCTACGCCAATCACCTTGATGATGTTGGGCGTGGTGGCTGTGGAACCCATTTCAATGAGCAGCTCTTGGTCGGGAAGTGGTGTAGCCATGGTCGGGAGCGTTGTTTGAGGGTTCTACTATTCGTCCTCCGAGACGAGATTCTTGAGGAAATTGCCCACGCGGGTGAAGAATCCTGGCCCCTTGGGCTTAGCGGGCTTAGGAGCCTCTTCCTCCTGAGGCGTTTCGGGCACGGAGGGCTCGAGGGGGCTGGTGGGCACTTCGGTGGGTTCTGGCTCGGGAGTTTCTTCCTGAGCAAAAAGATCGGTGGGGGCAGTGGGACGCTCGCCACCATTGCAATTGAGGTCGCCGTTTTCAATGAGGGCCAGCCCTACGTTGTAGAGGCCCGTTTCGTTGAAGTTATAGTCGGCTCCTTCGACTTTGATGCGAGAGGGGGTCTTGAGAATGCGCGTGTTCCAGCCCTTGAAGTGGTGCTCGAAACACTGGCCGATATTGCCCAGCTGGCCAGCTCCGCCAATAATATAGATGCCATTGACGAGGTTTTCGCTGTTGAAACCCGAGGCTTCGACCTGGTGCTTGATGTTTTGCACAATCTCCTCGACGCGTGCATCGATGATTTCGGCCAGTTCTTGGCGAGAGCGGTTGCGGCCTCCATCGCGCAGATGGATGGGTTCGTTTCCTTCTTTCTCGAGAAACTCAAAGTCGGGGTAGCCATAGGTGCGCTTGAGGTCTTCGGCCTCGGCCTCGTCACAGTTGAAGACATTGGCGATGTCGCGGGTGATGTTGGCGCCTCCCAACGGGATGACGGCTAAATGGCGCAAGGATTTGCCCTTGTAGATGGCCACAGAGGTGGTTTCGCTACCCATGTCTACAAACACGCAACCTGCGTTGCGCTCCTGCTCGGTGGTTACGATGCTGGCAAGTTGAGTGGCCGCGAGAGTTTGACGGGCAATGAGGATACCTGCTTTGTTGAAGCAGCTTTCGATGGTTTCAATAGCGGTGCGGTTGCACACGATGTTGAGGAAGTGAGCTTTGATGCTGTCGGACATGACACCGATAGGCTCGGTGGTGTTGATGGAGCCTAAACGATATTCGAGCGGAATGGCTTCGAGAATGATGCGCTCTTCCGTGCCTTTTTCGCGATTGTCGGTGAGAATCGAATTGATGATTTCTTGCGTCATCGTTTCGCGTTGAGGATAAATCTTCTCAACGGTATTGGGAATGGAACGAATGCCCATGCAGTCAATGGCCGTGTAGACGTGAGAAATCCTGCGGTTGGTCTTCTCCTCGAGGGCTTCCTTGATGCTCTTGAGGCTGGCCATCATCTTCTCGACATTGTACACCCGCCCCTTGGTGATGAAGTCGGTCGAGGGTACAGCGGTATGGGCCAAGACCGTGAGGGAACCCGTAGATTCCTTGCGCCCCACGATGCCTGTCATCTTGGAGGAGCCAAGTATGATGGCCGCAACGAAATTGCTGTTGTTTTGTTCTTTCGCCATATTGTGTTGCTATTTTGTTTGCTATTTGATGCCGATGACTTGGTTTTCATAGGCCACAGAAATGGCCCGATAACGGTGCCAGCCAACGTTGGGGAGCACTTTGTCATAGAAGGCTCGAAGGTTACGCAGTTTTCGCGCCATGTTTTGCGGTTTCCCAAAATGTACTGTTTGTTCGCCTACGCGCATCACCAAGTCGATGTCGCGATTGGGTTGCACATGTATTTGCTCGATTTGAGCGTTCCAAAAAGGAGAATCGCGCAGAATGAGCCCGAGCGGAACGAGATATTTCTTGGCAAAATGAGCATCGACCTCTCCCGTTACCACAGCCAGGTCGGCTTCGTAGCCTCGGGCCGCCATAGGATCGCCTTTGTCGTTGATGTAGTAGTCCTCCCCATTGTTGGCCATGATGCGCAACAAGGGCAGGTGTTGAGCAATGTAGATTTTTACGTTTTCGCCAGGCGTCTTGGTGCAATTGGCGTGTTTGATGAAAGGGTCGGCATTGAGGCGCTTTTCAATTTCCTGTGCGCTGATGTCTTTCATGGGCCGCCCTATGGGGAAGAGATTGTGCTTGTGAAGCATCTTTTCGATGTCGGGCGCAGTGATGAGTGTGGCCTGTGCGCTGTCGGCGATGACAATGTTTACCTTGCGACACTGCGCTTGCTCTTCGTGGGTAGAAAATCGAATCACCACGAAGATAAGGTAGCTCGTCATGGCGAGCAAGAGGAGAATTTTGAGCGCAGTTTTCATACAACTATGGGGAAGGGCTATTTGTTGTTGAGAATGTCGGTGAGCTGGGCGCAATAGGTGTCGGCATCGCCAGCACCGAGCACGACAAGCACATCGAAATCTTCATGAGACACGATTTCGGGAAGTTCTTCCAGCTTAGCTCTGCGTTTTTGCATTTCGGGGCGCAAACGCTCAAAGATGAGCTGCGAAGTGACTCCTTCTATCGGCAGTTCGCGAGCGGGATAAATGTCGAGCAGAATCAACTCGTCGAGTAAGGATAAGGCCTCGGCAAACTCCTTGTAGAAGTCTCTCGTGCGACTGTATAGGTGTGGCTGAAATATGGCGGACAGCTTGCGGCCATCGAACACCTCGCGCAAGGAAAGAATACTTTGGCGTATTTCGGCAGGGTGGTGAGCATAGTCGCTCAGGAACACGCAACGCTCGTTCTTAATTTTGAAGTCGAAGCGACGGTCTACGCCTCCGAAGGTGGCCATGGCCTGACGAATGTGCGTACTGCTGGCTCCTGCAATCTGAGCCAAGGCACAAGCAGCGATGCCATTGTCGATATTGATGCTCACAGGAACTCCCAGTTCGATGTCGTGAATAGGCTCGGTGGGAGAAACGAGATCGAAGAGGATGCGTCCACCTCCGATGCGAATGTTTTCTGCGTGGAAGTCGCCTTCATGACGAGCATAGTCGTAACGGCGCACTCCTTCCTGCAGTCGTTCTTGTATGGCTAAGTCACGATGCACGACGATAGCTCCTCCTGGTTGGATGAGGCTGGTGTAGTGGGCAAAGCTTTCGCGATAAGCCTCTTCGGTACCGTAAATGTCCAAATGGTCGGGGTCGGCACTGGTGATGGCTGTCGCATAGGGATGCAGATGGTGAAAGGAGCGGTCAAATTCGTCGGCTTCGATAACAACGTAATCACTTTCTTCTGCGATGAGGTAGTTGGTGCCGTAGTTCTTGGCAATGCCACCCAAGAAAGCATTGCAACCTACTTCGCTCTCGTGTAAGAGATGGGCGAGCATTGCCGAGGTGGAGGTTTTTCCGTGAGTACCTGCCACGCAAAGGCCTCGTTTGGTGCGAGTGAGCGTCCCGAGCACTTCTGCGCGCTTTTGGATGGTAAACCCTTCTTTCTTGAACCAAGCTAGTTCTTGATGGTCGGCAGGAATGGCGGGTGTGTAGACCACGAGGGTCGTGGACTTGTCTCGACAGTATGCGGGAATGAATTCCGGGTTGTCCTCGAAATGCAGTTCGATACCCTCTTCCTGCAATGCATTGGTTAAGGCGGAGGGCGTTTTGTCGTAACCAGCTACACGGTAGCCTTGTTTGTTGAAGTAGCGTTCTAAGGCGCTCATGCCGATGCCGCCAGCGCCAAGAAAATATACGGAGTGAAATTGCATTGCTTTTGAAAAAAGAGAACGATGAGTGAGGTGGGCTTGCTCGGTTGAGTTGAGCCCTGGGGAAGCATTGCGCCCGCAAAACATCGTGATAGATATACCTCTTACTATAAATAGAAAAGAAAAATGTGGTTGCTGGGTCGGAAAGAGAATGAGGAAACTAATTGCCAAGTTTCTTTCCTTCGGCCAAAGCGATAACGGCATCTGCAATGTCGCTAGCTGCGTTTGGTTTGCCGAGTTTTATAGCCTGCTTCCCTATTTCTTGCAGGCGGGACGTGTCGCGCACCAGCTGTATGGCTGTGGGGAGCAATTGAGTCAATGCTTCGGTGTCTTTCACGAGCATTGCGGCCTCTTGTTTTACCAATGCCATGGCGTTGTGAGTTTGGTGGTCTTCGGCCACATTGGGAGAAGGCACTAAGATGGAAGGCTTTCCCAATAGGCAAAGTTCGCTGATGCTGGAGGCTCCTGCTCGGCTCACGACAAGATCGGCTACTGCATAGGCCGCTGCCATGTCGCTGACAAACTCTGTTACGATGAGATTGGAAGGGCAAGTGGTTTGTTGGAGGCGTTGCGCAATTTCTGCTGCATAGAACTTACCAGTTTGCCAAAGAATTTGAACATCCTCTGTGGCAGCAATCGTAGCCAAATGAGAAAGTACTGCCTCGTTCAGCGTTCTTGCTCCCAAGCTGCCGCCGATGATGAGTATCGTGCGTTTACCCTCGTCCAGCCCTAAACTACGGAAAGCCTCGCTGCGATGGAGCGACGAGCTGAGCAGGGCTTGCCGCACAGGGTTGCCTGTCAAGAGTATGCGTTCCTTGGGGAAGAAACGCTCCATTCCTTCATAGGCCACGCAAATTTGTTTGGCGCGTTTGGCCAGCAACTTGTTGGTGATTCCCGCATAAGAGTTCTGCTCTTGGAGCAGTGTGGGGATACCTAAATCTTCGCACACACTGAGCGTAGGGCCACTTGCATAGCCCCCCACTCCCACAGCGACGTGAGGGGAAAAGTTGCTTACAATGCGTCTGGCAATGCGTTTGGATTTCCAAATCTTGAGCAGTACGCCGAAGTTTCTCCACAAGCGCTTTCGGTCGAAGCCCGCGATGGGAAGCCCTTTGATTTCGTAGCCTGCGGCAGGCACACGTTGCATTTCCATTCGCCCCTCTGCACCGACAAACAAAATTTCGGCATCAGGGCGTTTAGAACGAATCTCGTTGGCTATGGAAATGGCGGGGAAGATGTGTCCTCCCGTACCTCCTCCGCTGATAATGACGCGTAGTGCACTCATGGATAAAGATAGAGTTTGTGTAATTTGAGCAAAAGTAGCAAATTATTTTGGACTTGACCGAGGCTCTCTCCAAAAAACTATGTTACTTCTTGCATATCTCTATGTAGATGTGCTCCGTATTGTACAATCAACTCCTCAATTGGTCTCCTTTATATGGAGGAACTTCTATTAAAAAAGCTAATCATTGTGTAGAAAAGTAAGGCTTGGCTTGTTTGCCGTGGAGAAAACGCGTACCTTTGCGCTTGAAACGAACGAGGACAGATTTGAATTTGCTTGCAACCTCAGAAAAAAATGCTAAAACACTTTCGCGCTTTTGCGCCGCGTGGCACGCTATCTATCTGCTCGTTCTGCTTTCGTCTTTCACTTTGACGAAGGCAGTTTTTTTATTTCAAAACATCTCATTGTTATGTCATATCTCTTTACTTCCGAGTCCGTATCAGAAGGACATCCTGACAAAGTTGCCGACCAAATTTCCGACGCTATTCTTGATGAAATGTTGGCCTTCGACCCTCAGTCTAAGGTCGCTTGCGAAACGCTCGTCACCACGGGACAAGTTGTGGTGGCAGGCGAAGTGAAGACCAGCGCCTATGTCGATTTGCAGGAAACGGTGCGTCGCACCATTCGTCGCATTGGTTATACCAAGGCCGAGTACAAGTTTGATGCCGATAGCTGTGGTATTCTTTCGGCCATTCACGAACAAAGTGCCGATATCAACCGCGGTGTGGAGCGTAGCGATCCCGATGCGCAAGGAGCTGGCGACCAAGGAATGATGTTTGGCTATGCCAACAATGAGACCGACACTCTCATGCCTCTCGCCCTCTCTTTGGCCCATGATATTCTCATCACGCTGGCCGATATTCGTCGCGAAGGCCAGCAAATGACCTATTTGCGCCCCGACTCCAAGAGCCAGGTTACTGTCGAATATGACGACAATGGTCGTGCCACACGCATTGATACTATCGTGGTGAGCACGCAGCACGACGACTTTATCACCGCTCAGGAAGCCGGAAGCCAAGAGGCTGCCGACGAGCAAATGCTGGCGCAAATTCGTCGCGACGTTATCGAAGTGCTCATTCCTCGTGTACTCGCCGAGCGTGTGAATACTCCCGAGATTAAGGCCCTCTTTGAACAGGGCGACATCAAGTATCATGTCAATCCTACAGGCAAATTCGTGATTGGTGGTCCCCACGGCGACACAGGACTGACTGGCCGTAAAATCATTGTGGATACCTATGGCGGAAAAGGAGCACATGGTGGCGGCGCTTTCTCGGGCAAAGACCCCTCGAAGGTGGATCGCTCGGCAGCCTATGCAGCGCGCCACATAGCGAAGAATATGGTGGCCGCTGGTGTGGCCGACGAGATGCTCGTTCAGTTGGCCTATGCGATTGGTGTGGCCGAACCCGTGAGCGTCTTTGTCGATACCTATGGCCGTAGCCACGTGTCGCTGAGCGATGGCGAAATCGCCGAACGCATCCAAGAACTCTTCGACCTGCGTCCCGCTTCTATCGAACGCAGCTTGCGTTTGCGCCAGCCCATGTACGAGGAAACAGCTCGCTATGGCCACATGGGTCGCCAACCCGAAGTCATCACCAAAACTTTTGCCCAACGTGGCGAAGCCCCCCAACAAATTGACGTGGAGCTCTTCACTTGGGAAAAACTCGATCGGGTGGACGACATCAAGGCTGCTTTCAATCTCTAAACAGCAAGCCGCATGAACATTACGGTCTATGCCGCCTCTTCGGGGCAAGTTCCTGACATTTACAAGCAAGCCGCCGCCGAGCTGGGAACACTCCTGGCTCGGGGCGGTCATACGCTCATCAATGGTGCTGGGCGCACGGGATTGATGGGCGCCACCATTGATGCAGCTCGCGCAGAAGGAGGTGCGACGATAGGGGTGATTCCTCAGTTTATGATAGAACAGGGCTGGGAGCACCAACAGATGAGCCGTCTTATCGTGACCCCCGACATGCACGAGCGCAAGCAGACGATGGCCACGATGAGCGATGCCTGTATCGCATGTCCAGGAGGAGTGGGTACGCTCGAAGAGCTGCTCGAAGTCATCACCTGGAAGCAACTTGGACTCTATCTCAAGCCCATTGTTATGCTCAATATCGAGGGTTTCTTTACTCCTCTCTTGGAGCAGTTTGCACGTTGTGTAGAAGAGCGCTTTATGCGTCCCGACCATTGTGCCATTTGGCAAGTGGCCCACAGCCCTCAAGAAGCCATTGCTCTGTGTGAGAGCACCCCTCTCTGGTCGAAAGAAGTGCGCAAATACGCTGCCCTATAAAAAGCTATTCTTACATATCGCCCTCTGCTGCATCGGCCGATAGTACTTTCGTGATTGCTCCAGCCGATTCTGCCTTGCAGGCCCATTTCCAGGGTCGGCCCGCTGTGCTACGCCAGTTTGCCACGGCAGAATGCTCCACTTTTAAGCCCCGTGTGGTGTACTTCCCCCTTCCTCGAGATGCCGCCTACGAAGCGCGTTATCGTGCATTTTGGGGGCGCACGACCCGTGATTTTGCCCAACAGGGCGATAGCTTGGTGAGCTCCCAAGTGTTTTATCGTGCAGGGGAGGCGGGCACCCCACGCCCTTATAGCCTTCGCGACGACGATATGATATTGGGCACGCTCCTGCTGAGCATCTTCTTGATGATGTGGATTGTGTTTAGCTCCTGGAGCTTTTTGCGCGATGCCTTCAAGGATTTTTTTCGTCAACGCACGCGAGCCAATCTCTTTACCGACCGTCAGGACACGATGCTCCGTGGTCGAGGGTACACGCTGTTGCAAACGAGCTTTTTGCAGTCCATACTCTATTTCGAGTACGTGCGCCACTTTCTGCCCGAGCTCTTCGAGCGGCTTTCGCCCTATGTTCTTTTGGCCAATCATTTGCTTGTGCTGTTGGCCTACTATCTGCTCAAAATTCTACTCTACAAGTGGGTCAATGCCACTTTTTTTGCACCCGAACCTCGTCGCCAGTGGGGCAATCATTGGTTCATTTCAGTGCTCAGTATGGGCACAGCTTTGGTACCGCTCACCTTGCTGGTGGTCTTCTTTGCCCTCCCTCCCGAAGCGATGATTTTGAGCTACGTTTTGCTTATGATGCTTATCAAAAGCCTGCTGTTTTACAAGACAAAACGCATCTTTTTCGACTCTTTGATAGGCATTTTGCATATAATTTTGTACTTTTGCGCCCTTGAAGTGGTACCCCTTTTAGGGCTATGGATAGCCCTGGAGGCCAGCACTCACTGGTTGGCCACTTTGCTCTAAATCCCAACTCCCTCCGCTGTCCCTATCGTGATGATTAAGAAAATACTCGTATCACAACCCGAACCGCCTTCAGAGAAGTCCCCTTATCATGACTTGGCTCATCAGCTGGGCGTAGAATTCACCTTTCGTCCCTTTGTCAAAGTAGAAGGCATTGAGGCTCGCGAGTTTCGCGCTCAGAAAATCAATGTGCTCGACCACACGGCCATCGTGTTCAATTCGCGCCATGCCATCGATCACTTCTTTGCACTCTGCAAGGAATTGCGCATCACCCTTCCTGAAGAGATGAAGTATTTCGGAATTTCCGAGCAAGTGATTCTCTACATTCAGAAGTATGTGCACTATCGCAAGCGCAAGGTATTCTTCGGCACTTCCAATCGCTGGCCCGAACTCATCACGGCCATGACGAAGCACAAGAACGAGAAATTTCTCATTCCGCTCTCTGAGGGTAGCACGCACGAGGTCGCCCCGCTCCTGGATGCCAAGAAACTCAACCACACGGAGTGTGCCATGTTTCGCACGGTGCAAACGCAGTTTGATACCGACTATCACAAGGGATTTGACCTCCTCATTTTGTTCACCCCCGTGGGTGTACAAACCCTCCTCAGCAATTTCCCCGATTTTGCCAAGGACAACATTCGCCTCGCCTGCTTTGGCGATGCCACGGCCAAAGCCATTGAGGAAGCAGGCCTCACGGTCGACCTCAAAATCTCGGGTTCGATTGCCGAGAGCTTGGGCAACTACATTCGCGAAGAAAACTCCAAATAGTTCTCTCCTCCCCCTTACCAGCCCCATCACATCGCCCACCGCGGGACGGTGTGGTGGGCTTTTGCTTTTTTATCCCTCTCTCCCATGCGCTACACTTTTCCCAAAGCCGAACACCTCTGTTTGCAACGACACATCGATGCGCTCTTCTCCCCCGAGAGTCAAAGCATCGTGGCTTTTCCGCTGCGCGTGTTGGTGCGCCCTGTTGCTTATGCCGGCAAAGGGCCTAAGGTGCAAGTGCTCATCAGCGTGTCGAAGCGCAAGTTCAAGCACGCTGTGGATCGCAATCGTGCCAAGCGTCAAGTGCGCGAGGCCTATCGTCTCAACAAGCACCTATTGCTCGAAGCCCTTCCCCCTGAGTGTGCTTTGCATTTGGCCTTTGTGTGGATTAGTCCCGAGGCGCAAGACTCTCGCTTGGTGCACAAGCGCATGATTACGCTCTTGCAACGATTGGCCGAACGGCCCTACGTGTTGCCCTCCTAAGGGTATACATACCCAAGCTGTGGTTTTATGCCCCCAAGAGTCGCGTTTTTAACCTAAAATAACCCACCTGCTTTTCTCTCCCTCCTCGGTTCAACGCACTCTCTCGTAGGCATTTTTTCGTCCCACGTAGTTTTGTGGGCTTCCCACGTAGGATTTTCTACGTCCCATTCTCGCAGACCGCCTACCGATTCTCGCGCGCACGCATGCGCTTCCCACTTTATAGCTTTGTTTTTGACTTCCATTGCTTCCACAGATATGAGTTTTTGCTGAAAATCAGAAAGATAAATGGTGGAAGAAACGGCAAAACTTCACTGCATTGAGCGTGTGCCCCACTTCCATTTTTTTGCATTCCTACAGTTGAGGCTTGTGGAAGTGAAATCTCTTTGCTTCCACACCGAAAGTTATTGATAGATAGGCGAAGACCTCCTCTTGTGGAAGCAATGGAAGCAAAAAAACAAAGCCCTTATAGGGGTACGCGCGCGCAGTGTATCATTCTTTATCCTCTCCCAATATGTTGCGATTTCTCTCTTTCTTACTCATTTTGCCCATCAAGTTCTATCGGCAGTTTATCTCCCCCCTGACCCCTCCCTCCTGCCGCTATCAGCCCACTTGTTCGGCCTATGCTATCGAAGCCTTGCAGAAACACGGCCCCTTCAAGGGGCTCTATTTGGCCATACGTCGCATTTTGAGGTGTCATCCTTGGGGCGGTCATGGTTATGACCCTGTGCCCTAAGCCCTCAAAACGATATTTTGTTCAACCGCTACACCATGTTCGATTTTCATACCCATCGACTCGACACCCCTCCTGGTACGGGAATCGTGAGTCTTCCTCAAAACTTCGTGCTGAACCCCAATTCTTGGCAAGCAGCAAAGGGAGGACTCTATGCTGCGGGCATACACCCCTGGTGGACGGCCGATGTCGACTTTCAGCTCGACCGCTATCTGCAGGCCTTGCGCCAACTCCTCGATCAGCCCGAAGTGGTGCAAGTGGGGGAGTGTGGGCTTGACCGCCTGCGAGGTGCCGAGCTCGCTCGTCAGGTGGAGGTGTTGGAGGCGCAAGTGGAGCTGAGCGAAACCTACGAGAAGGGCATGACGCTCCATGTGGTGCGCGCTTTCGATGTGCTGCTCTCCGTGCGCAAGCGGCTGCGCCCTCGACAAACTTGGACGGTGCATGGTTTTCGCGGCGGGGCTGCCTTGGCGCGACAGCTGCTCGCGGCTGGATTGGACCTGAGTTTTGGAGCGGTGTACAATCCCGAAGCCTTTGAAATAACGCCCGAAGACAGGCGAAGACGAGAGAGCGATAGTGAATAATTGGGCATATCTATACCGTACAAAATCTACACAAAAACAAAAAGCGTAAAAGGTTTGGAGGGTTCGCGCAAATGGACTACTTTTGTGTTCGACTCAAAAAAATAGCAACATCCGAATATGAAGAAATTTCTCCTCCTCCTCTCTCTGGCCGCAACGGCCATGACTGGTGCCGCTCAGCGTTACACCATCGTGGGCAAAGCTCCTAAGGGTGCTAAGCAAGTGTACATGACCAATCTCCAAACGCCCAAACACATCGACTCGGTAGCCGTGGCGACCGATGGTAGTTTCAAGTTTGAGGGCGACGCACAGAAAAAGCCCTTTGCCATTCTTTACAGCATGGAAAAGGAAATGCCTGTCGTGCTCAATGGTAGCGTGAAGCTCGATTTGGAACAGCAAGAACTTTCGGGCTCGGAGGAAAACGTGCGACTCAATGCTGCACAAAAGGAGTTTAAGCCTCACTACGAAGCCTTGCGTGCGGCCAGCCAAACGGCCTCGAAGCTGCTCAAGGACAATGTGGACCGCAACGATCCGAGTTTTGTAAACGCTTATCAAAGCTATCAAGAGAAAGTGCAGGCCATCGCCGACTTTACGGCTAAGGTGACCAAGGAAAATACCCAATACATCTTCCCCGCTCACTACATCGTAAACTTTGCCCAAGCCCTCGATGAGGAAGTTCTCATGGAGCTGGCCTCCATGAAGGGGGCGGCTTTCGAGACCGAAATTTTGCGCCCCATCAAGGCTCGCCTCGAGGCGTTGAGCAAGCGCAGTGTGGGCAGCCCGCTGACCGACCTGAAAATGCCCACTCCTACGGGCGCAGTGAAGAGCCTCTCGGACTTCTGCGGCAAGGGCAACTACGTGCTCGTCGATTTCTGGGCCAGCTGGTGCGGTCCCTGCCGTCGTGAAATGCCCGCTTTGCGTGCCATCTACGAAAAATACAACAAGACCAAGGGCTTTGACATCGTGGGCGTGAGCCTCGACGACGACAAAACCAAGTGGACCACGGCCATTAAGAGCTTGAATCTCCCCTGGCACCACATCAGCGACTTGAAGGGCTGGCAATCTGCAGCCACCGAAGCCTATGGCATTTCGGGCATTCCCTTCACAGTGCTGGTTGGCCCCGACGGCAAAATTGTGGCCACAGGCCTGCGTGCCGAAGAATTGGCCGAAAAACTTAAGGAAATCTACGGCGAATAAGCCCAAGGAACTCTGAACATTCAAAATGGCCTATAAAAAGAACGTATCGCTCTTTTTATAGGCACTTTTACAAAGCCCCAACTCCATGAAAAAAACGCTCTCTCTCCTCCTCTTCCTCGCCGTATCGCTCGGCACGTGGGCGCAGGTCTCGTTTAGCGTCAATTATAAGCGAGTGAGCCCGACAGAAATCGACATAATATTTACGGGAAAAGCTGGTGCTGGTTGGCACATCTATGGCAAGGACATTGCCGAGGGTGGCCCCACAGCAGCCTCTTTCGGTACCGATGTGCTGAAAGGAGCGCGCCTCAAAGGAGGCTTGAAAGAAGGCCCTGGCTTGAAGCGCAAGCAAGACCCGATATTTGAAATGCCCGTGACCTACTTTGAAGGCACGGCTACTTTCACCCAGCGCATTGAACTGACCGAGAAAAACTATGAGGTGAAGGGCTATCTGCGCTATGGTGCTTGCAACGACGAGAGTTGCTTGCCTCCCACCAGCGTCGATGCAGTGGCCAAAGGTTCTGATGGTCCTGCTGCCGCTGCGGCCACTCCTACCGCCGCTACTCCTGCACAGGCTGGAGCCGAGATGACGGCTGTCGAAGCGACAACGGGAGCCACCACGCATCATGATGAAGCACAGACCGACAGTTTGGCCCCTGTTCAAGCTGCTGTGGCAGCCACCGATAGTGCCAGCGTACAAGACCTCTGGACGCCCGTGATTGATGAGCTGAAAGCCTTTGGTGGCGACGACCATGGCACGGGCAATAAAAGCTTCTTGCTCATCTTCGGATTGGGTTTCATTGGTGGTTTGTTGGCACTGGTTACCCCCTGTGTGTGGCCCATCATTCCCATGACGGTGAGCTTCTTCCTCAAGCGCAATAGCGATCGTAGCAAGGCGGTGCGCGAGGCCATCACTTATGGTATCTCCATTGTCGTGATTTATGTCGCTTTGGGACTTATCATTACTTCTATCTTTGGGGCCTCTGCGCTCAATGACCTCTCGACCAATGCCATTTTCAACATCATCTTCTTCTTGATGCTGGTCGTGTTTGGTGCTTCTTTCTTGGGCGGTTTTGAAATCACTCTGCCCTCTTCTTGGAGCAATGCGGTGGATCAGAAAGCCTCTTCGACCACGGGTCTGTTGAGCATTTTCCTCATGGCCTTTACTCTGGCTTTGGTGAGCTTCTCGTGCACGGGGCCCATCATCGGCTTCTTGCTGGTCGAAGTGAGCACTTCGGGCGGTAGTGCCGTGGCTCCAACCATCGGAATGTTGGGCTTTGCCTTTGCCTTGGCGCTTCCTTTCACCTTGTTTGCACTCTTCCCCACGTTGCTCAAAAAGACGAGTCGTGGCGGCTCGTGGATGAACACGGTGAAGGTCGTGTTGGGTTTCCTTGAACTGGCCTTTGCACTCAAATTCTTCTCCGTGGCCGACCTCGCCTACGGCTGGGGGCTGCTCGACCGCGAAACTTTCCTCGCGCTTTGGATTGCGCTCTTCACCCTTTTGGCGCTTTATCTCTTCAAACTCGTGAAGTTCCCTCACGACGATGCCGACGAGCGCAACACGAGCGTACCACAATTCTTCTTGGGTATCATCTCCCTGGCCTTCGCCATCTATATGTTGCCTGGACTTTGGGGTGCTCCTACCAAGGCGGTGAGTGCTTTTGCTCCCCCCATGAACACGCAAGACTTCAATTTGGACCATGTTAAGGTGGAACCCAAGTTTACCGATTATGAGGCAGGTATGGCTTATGCCCGTGCCAATGGCAAGCCCGTGCTCATTGACTTCACAGGCTTTGGCTGTGTGAACTGCCGCAAGATGGAGATGTCCGTATGGCACGATGCCAAGGTGCGCGACATCATCAACAAGGATTATGTGCTCATTTCGCTTTATGTCGACGATAAGACGAAGCTTCCCGAACCTCTCGTTGTTGAGGAGAATGGACAGAGCACCACGCTCCGCACTGTGGGCGATCGTTGGAGCTACTTGCAACGCGTCAAGTTTGGAGCCAATGCACAGCCTTTCTATGTCTTGCTCGACGCGCAGGGTAAACCCTTGGCACCCAGCCGCAGCTACGACGAGGATATCGATGCCTACGTCAAGTTCTTGCAAAGCGGTTTGAAGCAATTTGCACAGTAATTTCTCCCTTATTCTTTATCTCCGAGTTCATCATAGTGGTGCTCGGAGATATTTTTTGGGATAGATTTCCCCAACAATTGGCCTTTCGTTTGTTATATAGATATGAACGCCAGCAGCTATTGCCATTTCGTCCAATTGCACCGCGCCCATTTTCAGCGCCTTGCTCTCCGCTTCTTTTCAGAAGTGGAGCAAGCCGACGATATCGCACAGGACACGTTGCTAAAACTATGGATAGGCCGCGAACGCATAGCCAGCGAGCAGGATTTTTTGGCGCTGGGTACGCGTATTACCAAGAACCTTTGCGTCAACGAATGGAAACGACGACAGCTACAAGCTGTGCCTTGTCACAATGCACTCCCCGAGTTTGTAAGCAACACCGACACCGCAGCAGCCCTTGAACATCAAGAAAACGAATGCCTCCTGCAATGGGCCTTGGAGCAGCTCCCACGCCGTGAAGCGCGCATATTTAGGCTGTGGAGCGAAGGGGCTATGGATATTCAGCAAATAGCCGCTACGCTTGGCATTAAATCGACCAGCGTGAGCAATAGTCTTTCCAAAGTGAAACGCAAAATCTATCAACTTATCCTTTCTCGACAATGAACGCTCGTTTACATCGCTATTTTAAGGGGATGCTCTCGCATGCCGAGGAGCAACAGTGGCGAGAAGAACTCGCCGCTCAGGAAAAACGTAGGCCCGAGGAAGAGGCTCTTCTACTCATGTTGTCCAAGCCTGTGGCTTTCGAGGAGCAGTGGGAGAGCGAAGAGGGATGTATAGCCTTTGAGGAACTGCTACAAGGGAAAGAATACTCTGCAGCTCCTCTCCCTACACTTTCAAAATCGTCAGAAGTTACCGCAGCAGGCACATTTCCTGTTTCGTCATCGTCCATTCGTCGCAGATGGAGGCTTGTTCCGATTCGATGGACAGCTGTAGCCTCGGTGGTCCTTCTGTTCATGCTGGCCACGTGGTGGGCAATGCCTTTGGAGAAAGAGAGTACGCGAGCTCCGATTGCCCATTCGCCGAATCGTTCCGTTGTTGCTTCTTCCAGGACGAGGACAGCTCCAAGCAATGAGCTTGCTTCAACGGCTTTGTCTCTTCCGTCGGCAGCGAATGCTCAAAAAGCATCGCTCCTCGCCACTCAAGAGGAGCTTTCTTCTCCTCGCGGTCAAATTTCACCTCGGGTAGCTACCTCTGCTACGATAGACGTTGCTGCCGTTGCTCCCGCAAAGTCCTCTTTAGCTCCCGCTGAGGCAGAATTCTCTGAACTGGAACAGGCTTATCGTCTGCATCAACAAGAAAAGCTCTATTTCCAATTGTTGTTGGAGGCAGAATACCAACGCTACCGTACCGTGCAAGATAGTCTTGCTGCCGATATGATTACTTCCCTTTAATAACTTCTCAATATGAAACGCTTTTCTCTTCTTCTGCTTGCGCTTTCAGCTTTGGCCACACAGGCACAAGTTCATTTGTCCAAAACGATTGAGCATTGGGTACAGCAGCACCCCGAAGTCGTTACTTACAGTACGCTGCAAAGTGGAACGCCCAACGAAAAAAACAAGGACGATTACACCTTTGCGCGCTACGAATTTGAATTAAAAGGCCGACAAACTTCACTCTTTAAGATGTTGGAGAAAGCTTACCAAAAAGAAGCACAGCGTACTCCTCTTCCAGCTCGTTCTCTCCTCGTGCAGCGTGGCCAGCACCAGTCCGTTCAAAACAATCGCCGTTTTCATTCCATTGCCTATGCACAGAGTGAAAAACCTTTGCTTGTGGGAGGAAAGTCTGGCTTAATGCTCGTGCGCGGAGCCTCTCCTAAGCGTGAATCGCACGACCTCTTTGCTATCGTTGATTATGCTCGGCGTGAGGCTGGAATCACAGGAAGTCTCTATATCATAGAGCGCCCCAAAGAATTGGGGCAAGCAAGCTCCCGCGTAAAGGAGTCCTCCTCTTCTCGTGCTCCTCTCGTGTTTGTCAAATCCAAAAAGGGAGACTTCGAAATCGATATGGGAACGGAGGAGGGCCGACAACAAATGAAGAAGTTCGCCCCCGAGGATATCGAAAGTATCTCGGTTTTCAAAAATCCCGATTTGCTCACCCGACAACCGAAAAATGTTGAAGAATATGCTGAGCGCTTGGATTTTTACTTGAATCAGCTTGAGCAAGGCAAATGGAGCGATTTTATGGCCAAGAGTGCCGCGAAATATGGAGAATACTTCTTCTCGAAGCAACAAGAAGAAGAGTGGAAGCGCACGCAAGAGAGGGTATCTCAGCTGTATAAAGAACTGAACAAAAAAGATTGGAAAGAAAAAGGCGAACTTCCAGGTATGGAAGCCTTGCAGCTATTTTCAGCGAAGATGGCTGCGCTCACAGCAGAGAGCAACAGCTCGATGTATGGCACTGCACGTGAAGATTTTCGACTGCTTGCTCCCGTTACGGGGAGTTTGGCGCTCTTGTACGACGGAAAGGAAGATACGCTACAATATGTGCGGAGCCAAGGAAATTTGGAAGTTGATTTTCATGAGGAGCAAGCACAGACGCTTACTCGCTGGCGGGTGCCCAAGCAGGGAGCTCTGAAACAGTTTTCCTTCTCCTTTTTGACAGCTCCGATATTGGAAATGACTTATGGGAAAACGACTTTTTCCCTGAAAGAACAACCACTACAATTGGGGGTAACGACTCGTTTTGTCAATCACCGCGGCAAAGAGCTTTTCTTGCTCACTTTTGACCGAGACCTTACGCTGCTGGCGAAGGGGGGAGGACGAGAAAAGCTCCTCGTTCGAGCAGGTAGTTATCTCTTCTTTGAAACGGCTGTGCGTTCTTAAGCATCATTGGGCATAAAACAAGAACTCTCGCCATTGGGCTTCATATACCCAGTGGCGAGAGTTCTTGTTTTGTTAGGAAAAGGTTGGGAAAGAAAATGGAAAGAGATTCTCTGATGGAGAATATTATTGGAATGTATCTATCCCAATGAGGTTTCAGCACCGTATATTAGGCTTCGACGTACATTTTTTCAATTTCGCTGGCATAGTGCTCGTACACCACGCGACGCTTGATTTTAAGCGTATTGGTCAGTTCGCCGTTCTCCATCGTGAAGGGCTGAGGGAGAAGTGTGAAACGCTTGATGCGCTCATATCCAGCCAGCTCTTGTTGTAAGGTCGCGATACGTTCGGTCACGTATTGAACGATAGCAGGATGCTCGCACAGCTGTTGGTGAGTGTCCCAAGCGATGTCGTGTTGTCGTGCGAAATTTTCGAGCACAGAGTAGTTGGGCACTATCAGTGCAGCTACAAACTTGCGCTGGTCGGCCACAATGACCACTTGATCAAAATGGCGATCGATGGTCAATTTTCCTTCAATGGCTTGTGGAGCAACGTACTTACCATTCGACGTTTTGAAAAGGTCCTTGATGCGCTCGGTGATGTAGAGCTCACCATCTTTCATATAGCCCGCATCGCCCGTCTTGAACCAACCATCGGGGGTAAAGGCTTCGGCAGTTTCCTGTGGTTTTTTGTAGTAGCCCGGAGTGATGCTGCCACCACGTACTTGGATTTCTCCTCCCTCGCTGATGCGCACCTCGACGCCAGGAATAGGGCGCCCGATGGAGCCGATCGCAATAGGTTTGCCAGGCTGGTCGAAGCTGACCGTCGCGCAGCTTTCTGTGAGGCCATAGCCTACGAGCAAGTTGAAGCCGGCCGCATGTACGAAGCGCTCCACCGCAGGCGAAACCGTAGCACCCGCTACGGGGAGGAAATTGATGCGATCGAGCCCTAAGGTGGTGCGTAGCAGGCGAATCACCGTCGAATTGTACAACCGCAATTTCATCTTCAGACCAAAGGGGAGAGGCTGGAGTTGTGAAGTGTATTTTTCCCAAGCCTCTACTCCCGTGTGCAGGGCATCGCGCATGAGACGAGCCTGGAGGGGAGAGGATTGTTCGATTTTCTCCAATACGCCTTGATATACCTTTTCCCAAAAGCGCGGCACAGCACACATCAAAGTAGGGCGCACCTCACGCAGACTCTGCTGAATGTCCAGTGGACGCTGGTTGACGGCCACTTCTACACCAGCAGAGAGGCACACCTTGACCCAAGCGCCCTCAAAGATGTGGCAGAAGGGGAGGAAACTCATGCTGATGTCGCCTTCGCCCATGGGAAGCATTTGGAGATGCGTACGGATTTGGCTTTCGTATTGCGTGTGGAGGATAATCACTCCTTTAGGCTGCCCTGTTGTTCCCGAAGTGTAGAGAATGTTGGCCACATCTTCGCTTTTTGCTTCGCTGCGACGACGTTCTACTTCGGCTTTATTGCGCGCTTCGGTTTGTCCCAATGCCAAAAACTCGCTGAAAGAGATGCTCAGTTTGTCGGCCTCGTTACGCTGAATGCTCTCGTCGAAGAGAACAATGTGCTCCAGGTTTTGACAAAGGTTGAGCACGCTCCATACGGCATCGTATTGTTGCTGCTCTCCCACGAAAATGATGCGTATTGCCGCATCGTTCATCATGTATTGGACCTGTGCTCCTGAGCTGGTGGCATAAAAAGGGGTGATGGCTGCGCGCACGCCAAAGGCTCCAAACTCAGCAAAAAGGCTTTCGGGTTTGTTTTGCGAAAAAATCGCCACGTTTTCTTGCTCTTTTACCCCGAGAGCGATGAGCGATTGTGCGACTTGGTCCACGCGGTGGGCAAAGAGTCGCCATGTGATGGCACGCCATTGTCCGCGGGTGTAGTCGCGATAACGTAAAGCAGTTTTTTCGCCGCGTTTTTCGGCCGAACGTTGAATGAGTTGGGAGAGGTGACAAAAGATGGGCATGCTGGAAATGTTCGATGGTTTCTGAAGCAAAAGTACAACATTCTTCCTGCCCGACCGCAAGAAGCCTGCACAAAATAGAAGAAAATGCGCATATTTCGGAAATATGGACGAATGCTCCGCTTTTTAGGGCCTATTCGTTGGCTATTTGAGCCAGGTGGCGTAACTTTGTAGGGCAATCAAAAAACAACATTCAAAACGCATCAATTCCTATGAAAAGAATCGTACTCCTCCGTCACGGAGAAAGCCAATGGAACCTCGAAAACCGCTTCACAGGTTGGACCGACGTAGATCTCACTGAGAAGGGTATCGGCGAGGCTCGCAAGGCTGGCGAAACGATGAAGAAGGAAGGTTTCCAGTTTGGCATGGCCTTCACTTCCTACCTCAAGCGCGCCAACAAGACCCTCAACACGGCTCTCGACGCGATGAACCTCGACTGGATTCCCGTGCAGAAGAGCTGGCGTCTCAACGAGAAGCACTACGGCATGCTCCAAGGCTTGAACAAGAGCGAAACGGCTGCCAAGTATGGCGAAGAGCAAGTGCTCGTGTGGCGTCGCAGTTTCGACATCGCTCCCGATCCCATTCCCGAGGACGACAAGGAACGCAACGCTAAGTATGAAGCTCGCTACACCGAAATTGCCGATGCCGAACTCCCCCGCACCGAAAGCCTCAAGGACTGCATCGAGCGCACCATGCCCTATTGGACTGCTGTGATTTTCCCCACCTTGAAGCGTTATGACGATGTGCTCGTTGTAGCTCACGGCAACAGCCTCCGCGGTGTCATCAAGCACCTCAAGGGCATCAGCGACAAGGACATCATCAGCCTGAACCTCCCCACGGCTCTTCCTTACGTGTTCGAGTTTGACGACGACCTCAACCTCGTGAAGGACTATTTCCTCGGCGATCCCGAAGAAATCAAGAAGCTCCAAGAGGCTGTGGCCAACCAAGGCAAGAAGTAATCGATAGCGATTCTTCCCAACAAAACAAAATAGCTTATAGCTGCATTCGTAAGAATGGGCTATAAGCTATTTTCGTTGTAGAGGCCTTGAGCTAAATCACTCCCTCCTCTTTGAGCGAAGCGACCAACTGCTCCAGCTCGGCATACCAAGCCTCGCCAAAGCGGCGGATGAGCGGTTCGCGCAGAAATTGATAGATGGGCAATTGTAGTTCGCGCCCCAATTTGACAGCAGGGTGGCATACCGTCCAGCGGTCGTAGTTGAGCGCGATGAGGCCATTGCTCAACTTCTTTTCGCGAATGGGGTAGAGATAGCAACTGATGGGCTTGGACCAGTTGATGCGCCCCTCGCGGTGAGCGCGGTCGGTGGCGCAGAGGCAAATGCCCTTTTCGTTGTAGCAGGTGAAGCAGCAGTCCTTGCCCCCCACGATGCTCGTGACGAGTTCGCCCTCGGGGTCGCGGTAGGACACGCCCTGCTTGTTGAGCACCTTTTGTGCTCGCGGGTCGAGGTCGTGCCACACGGCAGGGAGCACGCGTTCCAATTCTCTCTCCTCCTCTTTAGTGATGGGCGCACCCGCATCGCCCTCGATGCAGCAGGCGCCACCGCAGGCGTCAAGGTCGCAGCAGAAATGTTCGGTCAGAATGTCGGACGAGAGCAATACGTCGCCCACTTGGAGAATGGATAGCATAAGGTGTGGAGTAAGCGTTGAGCGTGAAGTCTATGTCTGTTCGTTGGAAAAATCTCGCGGGAGAAAAGGCACGCTGTGCGCGTGAAGGAGGGGGAATAGGCCGAGGAGGACAGATTGGGAGCGCTACCAAGCGATGGGCGTTTTGCCCTGTCGCTGCAAATAGTCGTTGGCCAGCGAGAAATGGTGATTGCCAAAGAAACCGCGATGGGCAGAGAGAGGCGAAGGGTGCGGACTGCGCAGCACGAGGTGGCGCGCGGTGTCGATGTGTTGTCCTTTGCGCTGGGCATAGGCTCCCCAAAGAATGAACACGAGGCCCTCGCGCTGTGTGGAAAGTTGGCTAATCACGGCGTCGGTCAGCTCCTCCCAACCATGCCCCTGGTGGCTGCCTGCTTGGTGGGCACGCACGGTGAGCGTGGCGTTGAGAAGCAGTACACCCTGCTGAGCCCAGCGCAGCAAACTCCCCTGGCTGGGCATCTCTTGGCCTAAATCGTCTTTGATTTCCTTGAAGATGTTGAGTAGTGAGGGAGGGAGGCGCACCCCATCGGGCACGGAGAAGCACAAACCCTCGGCCTGCCCGGGTTCGTGATAAGGATCTTGACCGAGGAGAACCACCTTGACCGCCTCAAAGGGGCAAGCATCGAAGGCGGCAAAGATTTTGCCCGCAGGAGGAAAGCAAAGGTAATGCTCGTATTCAGAGCGAACAAAGGCGGTGAGCTGGGCAAAATAGGGTTTTTCAAATTCGCTCTGTAACTGTTTGTGCCAAGAGGGATGAATGCGTACCATTGGAAAGGGTCATGTGGGATTTATTCGCCGTCCGACCAAAAGAGCCAAAACTCGTTGAAAATGTCGCTCTCGGTCAGCCTGCGCTCCTCGACAGGAGGGAGCACGTCGTAGAAAGAGAAAATGTCATAGCCCGAGGCCTCGGCGAGCCGCTCTTGGTGGGTAAAACCCTCGTCCTCGCGTTCGAGGCTGGTGAAGAGAGCATAGACCAAACGATGTGGCTTGTGCCGATAGGTTTGCTCAAAGAGCGCTTTGTAGCTGTCCAGCTGCGTGCAAACGTGGCCTGCGGCATCGTGGTGCACACGCACGTTGCTGTAATACTTGTTTTCGATGAGCAGAGCATAGTGTTGCGTTTGCCCATCGACGCTGAGTTCTATCTCGGCGCAGAGGTCTATTTTTCTCCATTGTTTCCACGTTTCTACCTTCTCTACCTGCACCTCGGCCTGTGGAGGGAGCGCACTGCGAAGCAGCGTGAAGAGAATGTGGCGACACTGCGCGTGCAAAATGGGTTTGCCCTCTTGATAGCGGTCTTCGGCATGGCGCAAACACCAGGACAAGACGTAGTCTATCATGCCCTCGGCCTGTCCGTGGCTTTCGCTGCTGTCGCGCATGAGACGAGGGCTTTGTTGTAGAGCGGTTTCGATGAGAGACATAGAGAAGAGCGTGTTGCAATCAGTGGCTTTCCATGGCGTGCCCCCGTTTTCCTCGCGCGCGCACGCTCCCATAAGGGATTTGTTTTTTGCTTCCATTGCTTCCACAGTGGGTGCAACTTCTTGTCAGTGAGAGAGATGAGGCGTGGAGGCGGAGAAGAAGTTACTTCCACTACTTCCATCAAATGCCCATGGAGGCGGGGCGGAATAGTGAGAAGTGCACTGGAGCTACGGAAATGTCACTTCCACTGCTTATGTGTTTGATATTGAGCATGTCGTGAACTCTTGTGGAGGCAATGGAGGCGAAAGTTGTTGCCCATAGTAGGGAAATACTCGTGTGCGCGTACGAGAGGGCGAGGCGACTATCCTGCGTGGGAAGAAAAATAATTTTCGTGGGACGCAGGATTTTCTGCGTGGGACGTAGAAAAGACGTTGTGGGAGCCAGTCGCTCTGTGATGGGAAAGCGAATGTAAGAAGTTATTTAAGGTTAAAACAGCCTCGAAGATGGCATAAAATCGATTGCTCGGTATGTATACCTATGGGAGACCTGTTTTTTGGGCACGCAAGTGGGCAATGGCCAGTTCGATAATGGTATCGACCGATCGCTGATAGTCTTCGGCCGTGATGTGCACAGGGACATCGGGGGCAATGCCAAACTCGGTGTGCTGCATGTTGCGATCGTAGATGGGTGAGGCCGAGAAACGAATGCTCCAGCCGCTGGGCAACTCGCTGCTGAAGGGCAAGCCCGAGCCACCGCCTGTGCGATCGCCCATGGTGACGACATTGGGTAGCCACGAGATGTAGGCCACGAAGGCATTGGCGGCACTATAGGTGCGGCGGTTGGTGAGCACGACCACGGGTTTTTGCCAGCGCAAACCGACAAAGGGGTAGAGGTTGATGGGGCGAGGGGCCGAAAACTGCTGATGCCCACGCCCCGTTTTGTGGCTGATGAAGGCCACCGTGCTGGGCGTGTTGATAAACACCGAGGCTAAGCGTTCGGCACTGGTGAGAAGCCCTCCGCCATTGTTGCGCACATCGACGATGAGGCCATCGGCCGTGGCCAAGTAGCGCATGGCTTCGTTGAGCTGGCTGATGCCAATTTCGCCCGAGAAAGTGGAGCAACGCAGGTAGCCAATGTTGGAGGGGAGCACGCGGTAGCGTAGCAGGCCTGCTAAGCGGTGTTCAGTGCTGCTGCCGAGGTATTTGCGCTCCAAAGAATCGGCAAAGTTGGCTGGGTAGGCTTCGTAGAAATTGGTGTAGCGTCCCGTATGGTGCGAGGCCCAAAGATTGACGTGCCCGTCGCGCAGTTCGTTGCACATCTTGGAGAGCACCTCAAAAAGTGCCTGGCGCGGCATCTCATCGTCGATTTGAGCGGCATAACGACGGCGCACTTCGTCCCAGTCGAGGCCATATTCTTGACGCTTATAGTCGAAAAAACAGTAGTGCTCGTCGATGATGGTCCAGAGGGCGCGAAAATCCTCGGTGGGAGTGGTCCCATAGTCCTCGCTGGTGATGCAGGAGGAGAGCACCAAGGTGAGCAAAAGAGAAAGGAGCAAGCGCATCATGGGTCAAGGTGTTGGAGGGTGCGGGTATAGCCCAGCACGAGGTGGTGGTGCCAAGCGTGACGACCTAAGTCGTGCACAAGGCTTTGGCGGATGTGGCTCTGAATGCCCAGCGAGAATTGCCCGCGCCACAAGGGCAGCGAGAGCGTGCTGATGAGGCGCAGCGAGGGGGCATTGAAGGGAGTGGTGAAGGCAACGGTGCGCTGCCCATGTCCCAACCCAAAAATTTCGTAGTAGCTCTGCCCAAAGTGGGGGGCAAACATGAGGCCTTGAAGCGGCATGTCGAGTTGCGAGTGCCAGCGCCACGTTTGGCGTAGCAGACGAAATCGATAGTCGGCGCGCAGGGAGAGGGAGAGGTCGAGAGCCAGACGCCCTTGAGCGGGATTGTTGCCATTGCGCGTGGCATAGCTTCCGCCAGCGTGTAGTCCCAGCATGGGGCCCATGCTCAGCCGTAAGGAGCGGAGCGGCAGGAAGTGGTAGTGATAGGCCAAAGCGAGCGAGCCTTCGAGGTCGTAGAGCGTTGCGGTTTGAGCTTGGTTGCTCGTTTGGGCGAGGTGCAAGGAAGCCAAGCGCTGCTGACTCACGCGTCCTTTCCACCAAGAAAGTCGGCGGTCGGAGAGCTGGGTGATGCTGGTGGAGAGGCCCGTGTAGTCGAGTGGGGAGAGGTAGGCGTCAAAGAGGTGGGCCGTACCCGTGCCCAAAAGGGTGGTGCTGCGCACGCTGCGAGAGGGAGGCAAGCCCAAACTATCGGTCGCGTTTTGCGCGCCGAGCAGTAGGGTAGCCCACGAAACGAGCGTGAGAAGAAAGAGTCGTTGCATCATAGCGAGGAAGAGGGGATTCGTTGCCATAAGCATCCATCGCTACCACGGCATATTGGGCATGGAGCAAGGCTGGAAGCGCAGGCGTGAAAGTATGGGAGGTGGAACGCAAACGCTGCACGAGGAGCTGAGGGCCGTGGGGCGTGAGGCGATAGATGTTGTAGACAATGGGAGTCTCGTCCTGCACGGCTTCCCAGCGGAGGGTGAGACTCGAAGCGTGGAGCGTGCGGCTCACCACGGGGGAGGCAGGAGGCACGCTATCGAGCCAAGTCATGGCTGGAGGGAGAGCTGGCTGCTGGTAGAAGCGTGTGGCATAGCGGAGTATTTCCTTGTGGTCGTCGAGCAAGAAGCGCGAGCGAAAATAAGCTTGTCCACCTGCCTGAAGGTGGCGTGAGGTGTTCATCTGTCGCGTAATCTTGGCGGCCTCCCAATTTTTCTCGCTGGGCGAGAGAAAATAGATGCCCAGTCCTGGAACAATGGGGCGTTGGTTGGCTTTTTGAAGCCAGTTAGCCAAGAAAGGATAGAAGTGCTCGCCATCGAAATACATCATAGGAAAGAGCATGTCCATCCAGCCCTCGCGCAACCATAACTGAGCGTCCTGATACACGGCATCGCGAGCATTCCAACCGCGAGAGTGGTGGCGCGGGAGGTCGCTGTATTTGCCGATGGGCGAACAAGAAAGTTTGATCCACGGGCGTACGCTGCGCACTGCGTCGTGAATGGCGCGAACGGTGCGCGACACGTTGTCCCTGCGCCACTGGGCTTTGTCCTGCCCGCGACCATAACGAGCGTAGGTGCGTGCGTCGTTGAAGGGGATTTCCTTTTCGGGATAGCGGATGTAGTCGAGATGCAAACCATCAATGTCGTATCGCTCGGCGATTTCGCGGCAGAGTGTGGCGAGGTAGTCGCTCGTCCCCGGCACACCGGGGTCCATCATCCAGCGATCTCCACATTTCACGCAGAGGTCGGGGCGGCGACGTGGCAGGGCTTGGCGACCGAGTTGCCGTTCTTGAGCTACGGAGCAAATGGGGTAGGCCACGAGATAGGCGTGCAACTCCATGCCGCGGCGGTGTGCCTCGTCGATGGCAAACTGCAACACGTCATAGGGGGGAGCGACGCCTGGTGTGCCAGAAAAAGCACCATCCCAGGGCTCATAGGCCGAGGGATAGGCCGTGGTGGAACGAATACGCGTTTGAAAAAGTATGGTGTTGATGCCAGCGGCTTGCAGGCGGTCGAAGGTCTGGCGGAGCTGCTCGCGTTGCAATTCGGCTTTGTACTCCGTTTGCGCATACTGCTTGCCGGGCCAATCCATGCCGCCCAGCGTGCAAAACCAAACGGCCCGTACCTCACGTTGTGCAGGAGCCAGCGGCCAAAAAGGAGAGAAAGACTGTGCGGCTGCAGGCAAAGCACAGCAGAAAAGAAGAAAAAAGAAAAAGCGTCTAATCATGAAGGGCAAGATGGTCGATTTCGTCGAAAATATATTCGGCCTCATAGCCCCGAGAGGCGGCAAAGCGTACTAATTTTTGTTGGGCCAAATAGCTCGCGTGGCGATCGTTGGCATCGAAACGCAGGGTGCGTAGCTTTTGGCGAAGTAGTTCGGCAAGCGAGTCGCGGTAGGCCTCTTCCGTCAGTTCGTCGGCGAGTGCACGGTCGATGAGTTCACGGTCGATGCCTTTGAGGCGCAGAGCTTGTACGATTTTTAAGCGACCCCAGCGCTCGTAGGCGAGTTTGTCGTGGACAAAAGCGTGGGCATACCGCTCGTGGTCGATGTAGCGTTCCTCCTCGAGGCGACAGAGCAGTTCCTCTATCTCATCGTGATGGAGCGGAGTTTCGCGCAGCTTTTGGGCAATTTCCTTGCGGCAACATTCTCGCCGCGCACAGCGGTCGGTGGCCCAAAGCAGAGCGCTGGAGAGGTCGGTGATACGTTTGGCCATGGTCGATTATTTTTTCCAGAAAGCGCGTACCACAAACCATAGATGCTGAGCAATGGCGCGTGGCCATCCGTAGTGCACAGCCATGATGCGGAGGCGTTCGAGCAGAGAGGCGCGGTGGTGGCGCGTGGTCATGCCCTCGGCCAAGTAGTTGGAGACAATGAGGTGGGTGTTGTGGAGCGGGAGGTTTTGCTGTTCGGCTTGTCGAAGCAGACGAATGCACCAGTCATAGTCGGCCGAGAAACGGTAGCGCAGGTCGTAAGGCTGGGTACGAGCGAGATCGCAGCGCACGAAAAAGCTCTGATGGCACACTAACATTCCTGCTCGAAAATCCTTCCAGGTAAGTCGTTCGGGAGGCGAAAGACGTCTGTGGCGCAGGAATACCCCCATGGTATCTACCAAATCCGTATCTCCATAAAGTATGGCGGGTAGTTTCTGCTTGTCAAGCTGAGCGGCAATGCTGCTCAAGGTGTCGTTGCGGTGGAAAGTGTCGCCGGCGTTGAGAAAGAGGATGTAGTCGCCCTGTGCCCAACGAAGTGCCTTGTTCATTGCATCATAGAGTCCTTTGTCGGGTTCGGAAATTAGGCGGAGGTGAGGGGAGGAAATTCCTCCCTCGTGGGCGGCGATACCCTCTTGGTTGTTGGGGAGATATTTTTTGACGAGCACCAGCGTTGCATCGGTCGAGGCACCATCGATAATTAGGTGCTCTATGGCTGCATAATCTTGATCGGCCACGCTGCGCAAGGTGCGCTCTATGGTTTGCTCGGCTTGATAACAAACGGTGGCGATGGTAAATCGAATCATAACAAAGACTGATAGAGGGCGATGTGTTGGCGAGCGATGTGTTGAGCCGAAAAGCGATGCACGACATCGTTTCGTAGTGCATCACGGTCAAAACCTCCTCCGGCCTCTTGCTCCAGTATCCAAGCAATCCCTTCGCAAAGATGCTGAGCATTGAGGCGTTGTGCTAAGAAACCATTTTCTTTGTGGCGAACGATGTCTGTTGTGCCGCTGCCGTCGAAGGCTACGACCGGGCAACCGCAAGCCAAGGATTCTGCGAGAGTCTGTCCGAATGTCTCGTAGTGCGAAGCCGAAAGGGTGAATGTCGCCGCCGAATAGAGTTGGGAAAGCCTGTCCGCGCCTTGCACCACCCCCACGTGAGTGTGCGAAACAGGGAGATCTTCGAGCATGTGAGGATTTTTAAGGTCGCCAAAAAGCAAGAGATGTAACTCTTCTTTTTGTTGGGGATATTGAGCAGCCCAAAGCTGTAAGGCTTGTTTTAATGCTGCAAACCCTTTGATGGGGTCGTCGATGCGTGCTGCTCCGAAGAGTAGCACTTTTTTTTCAGGAGCAAGACCCAAGGCCTTTCGGCACGTTGCAGCATCGAGCAGCTGGAAGTCTTCGACGGGCAGAGCGTTGGCAATGACACGAATGTCCTTGTTGATAAATAGTGCGCTACGGCGAGCCCGTTCGGCCAACCATGTGCTTACGGCGATAGCTCTCAGATTTTGAGCTTGTCCATAGACTTCCTGTTTTTGGGCGTGGACGAGCGTAGATAAATCTGAAGGACCAGGATAGCGCAAGAAAGGGCATTCATGGCATGCCTCTTGGTAGCGTTCGCATTCGTAAGCATGGTGGCAAATGCCCGTCAGCGGCCACATGTCGTGAAGCGTCCACACGATGGGCTTGCCCGTATCTACGATTTTCTTGATCGCATCGAGCGAGAGCATACCTTGGTTCACCCAATGCAGATGCACCACATCGGCCGCTTGGAAAGCTGCATGGTGGGTGATGTCAAAGCCTGTCGAGGCGGTGGAAATACGCCACAAATTTTGGCGACTGAAGCCATTGGCACGCCAAATCTTGAAGCGTTCCCAAACCTTCTTCCAAAGACCTCTCCAGCGCCCTCCGATGGTGTGTATATGAGGGCTGTCGCTGCTCCGATCGCGCACCAACATCGTGGCTTGCACCCCCTCGTGGCGGAGGGCGTGGAGCAGACGTGAGGTGGCTATGGCCGCCCCTCCCTGGCTCTCGGCAGTGTTCACGAGTAGAATGTTCATGCGACGAATATATGCGGCCTACAAAATTAAAAAGAAAAGCCGACTTGGCCAAAAACCACTTTCGCCTCGCGCATTTTATCGTGGAAAAGCGTAGTTTTCGTGCAAAACTTTGTATCTTCGCAGCATGGAAATCAAAATCTTATCGCTCGATACTATCAATCAAGCTGCCGAGGATTTTTTGGCAGCGGTCGATTTGAGCAATGCTCGCCGAAACGTTTTTGCCTTTTATGGTAAGATGGGGGCGGGCAAAACTACTTTTGTCAAGGCTTTGTGCGAGGCGCTGGAGGTGGACGATGTGGTCAATTCGCCCACTTTTGCCATCGTCAACGAGTACCATAGCCAGCGGCTTGATGCTCCGATTTTCCATTTCGATTTTTACCGCATCAAGCAGCTGAGCGAAGCCTACGACATCGGTACCGACGACTATTTCTACTCGGGACATCCTTGCTTTATCGAATGGCCCGAGCTCATCGAACCGCTCCTCCCCGAGAGCGCGGTGCGAGTGGATATCGTGGAGCAAGCCGACGGTACGCGTACCATCACTTTTGAAGTCTAATTCCCGAAGCCTTTATCTGCCATGAAGTCGCGTCTATTTTTCTTGGCCTTTTTCTTTGCGGCCCTGCAGTTGGTCGCACAAAAAACAACGCCCTACACTCCCGCTTCTACGGTCAAGGTAGAGCGCATGGACAGTCTTCGTCTTGAAGACAAACCCTATTTGAAGAGCGTGACGCTCACGGGTCAACTCAGTACCAAGGGCAATAGCGATTTTCGTCAGCTGCGTGATTTGGCTTTCCAAGTCGAGCATATCGACCTCTCTGCTGCCACCGTAGCTGAGATTCCCGACAATGCTTTTCACTCGCGTCGCCAGTTGCGAAGCATTCAGCTTCCCAAGGGCATACGTCGCATTGGTTCGCAAGCCTTTTTTGCTTGCTCAGGTTTGGAACGCATCGTGATTCCTGCCTCTGTCGAGGAAATTGGAACGGCGGCTTTCAATGGTTGTGTCAATTTGAAAGAGGTGGTGTTTGAAGGGAAGCGTCCCAAACTGGGTGCTTTGGCTTTTCATGCTGTGCCCATTGCCGACTTGCAAATCCCTATCCCCGCATCTTCTGGCGGACAAGCACTCATTCCACTCCCCGCTGTGGTGAATCAGCGCGCAGGAAAGGCGCTGGCCGTGGCGCAGATAGGTCGCATTGTCGCTCCGCGTGCTTTGCACAACGAGGCCGCTCATTTGCGTCGCATCTTGCGCGAGCGCAGTGGACTGCCCGTGTTGAGAGGCCGAGCTGTGGTGGAACTTTCGATCGATCCCACTTTGAGCAATGCCGAGGCCTATACGCTCGATGTAGATGCTAAGGGCTTGAAAATCAAAGGAGGAAGCGCCGCAGGTGTGTTCTATGGCTTGATGACGCTCGAACAACTCCTGCTCACTTCGCCTCGCGAAATCGCAGCACTTCACATCGCCGATGCCCCCCGTTTGCGCATGCGCGAGCTGATGCTTGATCCCTGTCGCACTTTTATTCCCTTTGAGGAATTGAAGCGCATCGTGGTCGAGATGGCTCGCTACAAGCTCAATGCTCTGCATCTTCACCTGGTCGACGACCAAGCTTGGCGCATCCAAATCAAGGCCTATCCCCATCTGGTGGGCATGAGCAGTCAGCGTCCTGCGATGGACGATATGCGCTACACCTCGCCTGGCTTCTATACGCAAGACGAGATGAAAGAGCTCGTGGCCTTTGCCCAACGTCATCACGTGATGGTGATTCCTGAAATCGAGATGCCGGGCCATGAAGTGGCAGCCATTCATGCCTATCCCGAGCTGACTTGCAATGCCCAGCAGGTGCCCATCCGCACAACCTGTGGGGTGAGCAACGAGTTGCTTTGCCCCTCGGGCGAGTTTACCTACGAATTTCTCTTCACGGTGTTCAATGAGTTGGCACGAGTGTTCACCTCGCCCTATGTACACTTAGGAGGTGACGAAGCCGGCATTCCTCCCCTGGCCAACTGGAACAACTGTGCACGATGCCAGACCCTCAAACAACAGCTGGGCGTACCTGCCGACGACATGAAGCAAAACTGGAAGTTGCAAAAGCACATGTTCGACCGTGTCATCGCTCATCTACGCGACCGCTTGGGCAAGACTCCCATGTTTTGGTACGAAACCGACTTCAAGGAAATACAGCCCGGTTGCATCACCTTCGCTTGGCGACATGGCTTGACAGGGGCTGCTCTCGATGCCGCCGCTCGCAACAATGCTCAAGTCATGCTCTGTCCCGGAGAGCACTGCTATCTCGACTATCCCATGGCTCGTGGCGATATGCCCGAGGTGAATTGGGGCATGCCTACGACCACTCTGCGCAAAACTTACGAACTGAACCCTGCTTGGGGACGCAGCGAGGAGTTTGAGCGCAAACACATCTTCGGGTGTGCAGGGACGCTGTGGAGCGAGTGCATCAACACGCCCGAACGCATTTACTACCAGGCCTTTCCCCGTGCTTTAGCATTGGCCGAGGTGTGCTGGACTCCTCAGCACCGTCGTCATTACGACGACTTTTTGCAACGCCTCCAAACGATACAAACTGACCAAATGCGTCGTGGACTTTCTGTGTCCTTGGCCTATTAAGAGAGGGCTTCGAGGGTATACATACCTGAGCGTCGAAATGATGCCACTTTGCACGAGGCTTTAACTCTACTTTAACATTTCCCTCTCTCGGTGGAGTAGGTTTGCCGTCGTTGGGAGGGCTATGCGCGGCAGGGTGGAGTAGGAAACCACTTGCTTGGGAGGGGCGTCATCTTGCGTCCCACGTAGAATTTTTTTCTTCCCACGCAGATTCTTCTCCTTCCCACGCAGATGCCACTGCTTCCCATTCCGTTGGGTTATCGCTACTCTCTTCTTGTCGAAGAGTTCGCGCGTGTATCCTGTATGATGGATGCGTTTTTTTCTTCCACTCCTTCCACGGTGTGTGGTAAAAGTGTTGAAAAACAGTGTAATAGCTTGTGGAGGGAAAAATGGGTGTTCCTTCCATTGGCTGGAAGTGAACACTGCTGAAGTTGAGACCTCCTTGAGAGAGGAGTGGAAGTGAAAGGAAGTTTGCTTCCACAATGTAACACGCCAATTTTCAGAGAGATATGGTCTTTGTGGAACTTGTGGAAGTAAAAACACAGCGGTATAGTAGGGAACGTGCGCACGCGCGCGAGAAATATCATACCCACAAATGGTGATGGTGAGAGCGTGCTGCTTTTGAACAGGCTTGGCGTGGGCTGAGCTTGGTGAATGAGAGCAGTGTAAATATCACTATTTTTGGTGATTGTAGGAATTGTAGGATTGTGCTACCTTTGCCACAAATTCTGTAACCCTCAAAAACCAAATACACCATGATTGGAATTTTCTATGGTAGCACCACGGGCAATACCGAAGCTGCCGCCAACGACATTGCAGCTGCTCTCGGCGTAGATGCTGCCAACGTGTTTAATGTAGGTACTACCGACGCCAGCCAAGTGGCCGGTTTCGATACGCTCATTCTCGGTTCGTCAACTTGGGGATGTGGCGATTTGCAGGACGACTGGTACGATTTTCTCGACGGTCTGAAAGCGCAAGACCTCAATGGTAAGAAAATTGCCCTCTTTGGTTGTGGCGACTCCGAAGGCTATGGCGACACCTTCGTAGGTGCCCTCGCACAAATTTATGATGTGCTGGCCGATAGCGGTGCCACTTTCGTGGGTCAAGTAGATGCAGCGGGCTTCGATGCTACCGATACTGATGCTTGCCGCGATGGTCAGTTCTTGGGCTTGCCCCTCGACGACAATGCCAGCAACAATGCCGAACTCATCGCCGAATGGGTGAAGAGCATTTAGTCGTTTTGCGATGTCGGTAGGACCTCGTGCGCTGTGCAAATGTCCTCGACTGGCCGCCTTTCGACTGTTTTCCCACCGAGTAGGAGAGGTGCGCTCTTGTGTCCCAACGACGAAGCAATGAAGACAACTAATTGTTCAACATATTCATCCAACAATCAAAATTCTAAGAAAATGAGAATTGAAAAGATCGTGGCCCGCGAAATCCTCGACTCGCGCGGCAACCCCACTGTGGAAGTAGACGTAATCCTCGAAAGCGGCGTTATCGGTCGTGCTTCTGTTCCCTCGGGTGCCTCTACGGGCGAGCACGAAGCTCTCGAGCTCCGCGACGGCGACAAGGGTCGTTACCTCGGTAAGGGTACGCTCAAGGCTGTAGAAAACGTGAACACCAAGATTGCTCCTGCTCTCGAAGGTTTCTCTGTGCTCGAACAGCGCGCTATCGACAAGGCTATGCTCGAGCTCGACGGCACGAAGACAAAGTCTAACCTCGGTGCCAATGCCATTCTCGGTGTTTCGCTCGCCGTGGCCAAGGCTGCTGCCGAATATCTTGGTGTGCCCCTCTACCGTTACATCGGTGGTACCAACACTTTCACGCTCCCCGTGCCCATGATGAACATCATCAACGGTGGTAGCCACTCTGACGCTCCCATTGCTTTCCAAGAGTTCATGATTCGTCCCGTAGGTGCTCCTTCTTTCCGCGAAGGTCTCCGCATGGGTGCCGAAGTGTTCCACGCTTTGAAGAAGGTGCTCCACGACAAGGGCCTTTCTACTGCCGTAGGTGACGAAGGTGGTTTTGCTCCCAACCTCGCTGGCGGTACCGAAGAAGCTCTCGAGAGCATCTTGACGGCCATCAAGAACGCTGGCTACGAGCCCGGTAAGGACGTGATGATTGGTCTCGACTGCGCTTCTTCTGAATTCTTCAAGGATGGCGTTTACGACTACTCTAAGTTCGAAGGTGCACAAGGTAAGAAGCGCACTGCCGACGAGCAAGTGGCTTATCTCACCGAACTCGTTGAGAAGTATCCCATCGACTCTATCGAAGACGGTATGGCCGAAAACGACTGGGATGGCTGGAAGAAGCTCACCGACGCTATCGGTGGCCGTTGCCAGCTCGTAGGCGACGACCTCTTCGTGACCAACGTAGAATTCCTTCGCAAGGGTATCGAACTCGGCTGCGGTAACTCTATCCTCATCAAGGTGAACCAAATCGGTTCGCTCACCGAAACGCTCGATGCTATCGAGATGGCTCACCGTCACGGCTACACCTCTGTTACTTCGCACCGCTCGGGCGAAACTGAGGATGCAACCATTGCTGACATTGCTGTTGCTACCAACTCTGGTCAAATCAAGACTGGCTCACTCAGCCGTTCTGACCGTATGGCCAAGTACAACCAGCTCCTCCGTATCGAAGAAGAGCTCGGCGAACTCGCAGTGTACGGCTACAAGCGCATCAAGTAATCACCTTGCTTGACGCATTCCGATATTTTCGTTTTCCCCCTTGCACCCATGTTGTGCAAGGGGGATTTTTTTCGATTTTGGATTTTTAGAAAAATCGAGACGAAAGCCCATAATTCGCCAGAAAGGCGTATATTTGCAAGTTGATAGAACGAGGCGGTATTGGTGAGCAAAGCCCGATGCTTCCTCTATGAATTCAATGCATTCCCTCTCAGAAAGTAGCTATTATGCCCATCGAAATACGCCAAGTAACCACGAAGCAGGAGCGCAAGCAGTTCATTCGCTTCAACTATGAACTCTATAAGGAAAATCCTTATTCCGTGCCCGACCTTTTGGAGGATATGATGGAAACCTTCGACCCGAAGAAAAATGCCGCCTATGACTTTTGCGAGGCCGACCTCTTCTTGGCTTGGCGCGACGGGGAGATTGTGGGCCGCGTGGCTTGCATCATCAATCACAAGGCCAATACGACTTGGAACACCAACAACGCCCGCTTTGGCTGGATCGACTTTGTGGACGATCTCGAAGTGAGCCGTGCTCTGCTGGACCATGCCGAAGCCTGGGCACGCAGCAAGGGCTGCGACAAACTGATAGGACCGCTGGGCTTTACCGACCTTGACGCCGAAGGTATGCTCATCGAAGGGTTCGACCAGCTCTCGACGATGAGCAGCATCTACAATTATCCCTACTATCCTGTGCACATGGTGGCGCATGGCTATGCTAAGGAGATAGATTGGGTGGAACGCAAAATCTTCGTGCCCAGAAATGGACACGAAGCCAATCAAGCGAAGTATTTCCGCATTGCCGAGATTGTGAAGCAACGCTCCAATTTGCGCGTTCGCAAATTCAAGAATGCCAAGGAAATACGCAAGGACGGATACGTCTACAAAATATTTGATTTGGTCAATCGAGCCTACTCTCCCCTCTTTGGTTATAGCGAGATGACGCGCAAACAGGTGGATAAGTATGCCACACAATATCTTCCCTTGCTCGATATGCGTTTGGTGACTGTGGTCGAAAACGAAGCGGGCGAAGTCGTTGCTTTCGGCGTAGGAATGCCCTCCCTTTCTACCGCTCTGCAAAAGGCCAAGGGCAAACTCTTTCCCTTCGGTTGGTTCCATTTGCTCAAATCACTCAAATGGAAGCACTCCAAAATTATCGATTTGTTGCTCGTAGCTGTGGCTCCCGAATATCAAGGCAAGGGGGTCAATGCCATGCTCTTTGCCGACATTATTCCCATCGCAACAGAGATGGGATTTGAATGGGGCGAAAGCCATCCGCAGCTTGAAACCAACGACAAAAGTCAGTCGCAGTGGGCACACCTCGACTGTGAAATTCATAAAAAACGTCGCTGCTACCAAAAGACACTCTAAGCGTAGCAAACTTATTCTTTTCCTCCTTTCCTCCTCTCTTTCCTCTGGCTATGTCCGAACTCTTAGATACTCCTACCGCTTTTCAACAAGTGGCCGATTATAACGAAGATGCCATCACCAAGCTCGAAGGTTTGGAGCACGTGCGTCGTCGTCCGGGTATGTACATCGGTCGTTTGGGCGATGGTTCGCATGCCGAGGATGGTATTTATGTGCTGCTCAAAGAGAGTATAGACAACTCGATCGACGAGTTTAGTGCAGGTTTTGGTAAGCGCATAGAGGTCGATGTGCAGGACGATTCGGCGGTCTCCATTCGCGATTACGGGCGAGGCATTCCGCATGGTAGTTTGATTTTGGCAGTGTCAGAACTGAACGCTAGCGGAAAGTTTGACAACGACCAGTACGTTGCTTCCGTGGGAATGAACGGAGTAGGTCTGAAGGCTGTGAACGCCCTTTCGCGCAAGTTTATCGCGCGCAGCTATCGTGACGGCCGCTATCGTGAAGCCATTTTTGAAGAAGGCAAATTGATAGCCGACCATGAAGGAGAAACTACCGAGGAGAATGGTACTTACATCTACTTTCAGCCCGACCCGACCCTTTTCTTAGGCTATCGTTTTCAAAGCGAGTTTATCCAAACGAAGCTCCGCAACTATACCTATCTCAACAGCGGGCTGACCATTATGTACAATGGTCGCCGCATTCTCTCGCGCAATGGCTTGGAGGATTTGCTTACCGACAATATGACGGCTCAAGCCCTCTATCCCGTGGTGCATCTGAAAGAGGATTACATCGACATCGCTTTTACCCACGTGGCACAAAATGGCGAAGAATACTATTCCTTCGTCAATGGGCAGCACACTACTTTGGGCGGCACGCACCAAAGTGCGCTCAAAGAACACATTGCGCGAACAATCAAAGAACACTTCTCGAAAAATTATGAAGTGCAGGACGTGCGCAATGGCTTGGTGGCTGCGATTGCTGTGCGAGTGATAGAGCCACAGTTTGAATCGCAAACGAAAATCAAGCTTGGCTCGCTCGTCATGGCCCCCGAGAAGGATGCCAAGGGCAATACTTTTCTCCACTCAGGAGTGAGCGTCAATAAGTTTATCGGCGATTTCATCAAAGAGCAGGTCGACAATTATTTGCATCGACATTCCGATGTGGCAGAGGTTTTGCAACAAAAAATCCAAGAGAGCGAGAAAGAACGCAAGGCCATTGCTGGTGTCACAAAGTTGGCTCGTGAGCGGGCTAAGAAAGCGAATTTGCACAACAAAAAACTGCGTGACTGCCACATTCACCTCAACGACGATCCTCCCAAGGCCAAGCGTGGCCAAAAAGAAGAGGAAGTCGTAGATTTGCGTGAGGACTCGAGCATTTTCATCACCGAGGGTAATTCGGCCTCGGGGAGCATCACGCAATGCCGCGATGTCAAAACACAAGCTGTTTTCTCCCTGCGCGGTAAGCCCCTTAATAGTTATGGGTTAACGAAAAAGGTGGTGTACGAGAACGAAGAGTTCAATCTCCTGCAAGCCGCTCTCAATATCGAAGATGGCCTTGACGGATTGCGCTACAATAAGGTCATTATTGCCACTGATGCCGACGTCGATGGGATGCACATTCGCTTGCTCATGATGACGTTTTTCCTACAATTCTTCCCCGATTTGGTCAAGAAAGGACACGTCTATATCCTCCAAACCCCGCTTTTCCGTGTGCGCAACAAGAAAAAAACGAACAAAGAGGGGCAAGGAGCCAAAAAGAAAACCAGTTCTCGTACGGCCTACGAAACCATTTATTGCTACAACGAGGAGGAACGTTTGGCCGCTATCGAGCGTCTTTCGCCCAATCCCGAAATCACACGCTTCAAAGGCTTGGGAGAGATTTCGGCCGATGAGTTCAAAAATTTCATTGGTCCCGATATGCGTCTTGAACCTGTGACTCTCCATAAGGGCGACCAAGTCAAAGAACTCTTAGCCTATTATATGGGCAAGAACACCATGGAGCGCCAAAACTTTATCATTGAAAATTTGGTGGTCGAAGAAGACTTAGGCAACGAATAGTCTTTGCCCATAAATGTTTGCACGCTACTCGCTGATGCAGGTATGTCCACCATTAGCCACAAGGCATAGCTATTTCCTTATAAAAAGATGAATGCCCCCAAAATCGCCCTTTTCCCAGGAAGTTTCGATCCTTTCACCATCGGGCATGCGAGCATTGTGCGTCGTGCGCTTGCGATGTTCGACCGCATTGTCATAGCCGTGGGCTACAATATCAATAAGCGTTCGCTCTTTTCCCCCGACGAGCGCGTGGCGGCTATAACCCGCGTTTATGCTGGTGAACCTCGTGTGAGCGTCGTGGCCTACGATGATCTTACGGCTGACCTCGCAGTGCGAGAAGGAGCACACCACATTATTCGTGGCATTCGCTCCGTCAAAGATTTTGAGTACGAGCGCGATATTGCCAGCGTCAATCAGCGTCTTTCGGGCGTTGAGACTGTCTTGCTGTTCACCGAGCCCCAGTATGCCGATATTTCCTCGACCGTCGTGCGCGAACTGATCTCTTTTGGCAAAGACGTGAGTGCATTTCTTCCCTAACCTCTTCATTCAATAGCCCTTTTCATTGCCGTTTGCTATGAAACAATTTTTTCTTTCTTGTCTTCTCCTCCTTGTTGTCGCTCTGCCTACGGTGGCTCAGCGCAATATGTTGCCAGAAGGTCTTGATGTAGAGCAGCTTCGTAAGTTGCAAATGGCACATTTGGCCATCTCGCAGCTTTATGTCGATAGTGTAGACCAAAAGAAAGCCGTCGAAGATGCCATCAATGGTATCCTTGCCAAGCTCGACCCCCACTCTTCCTATTCGAGCCCGAAGGAAACCAAGAAGCTCAACGAACCCCTCGAAGGCAATTTTGAGGGTATCGGTGTGCAATTTAATATGCTTGAGGATACGCTTGTCATTGTACAGACGGTGAGCAAAGGGCCTTCGGAAAAGGTGGGTATCCTCTCGGGCGACCGCATCATCACCGTAGATGGACGCCGCATAGCAGGAGTAAAGATGGATCGCGATAGCATCATGAGTCAGCTGCGCGGGCCTAAAGGAACGAAGGTCAAATTGGGGATAGGACGACGTGGAGTGCCCGATTTGATTTACTTCACCGTGACGCGCGACAAAATCCCCGTCAATACCCTTGGTGCTGCCTACATGATTGCTCCAGGTGTGGGATACATTCAGCTCGATCGCTTCGGTGCTACCTCTGGTACAGAGGTAAAAGAAGCCATCAAACGCCTCAAGAAACAAGGCATGCGCGATCTTATCTTCGACTTGGAAAACAATGGCGGAGGCTATTTAGGGGCAGCTTTTGAAGTGGGAAGCCAATTCCTCAACGAAGGCGATTTGGTGGTTTATACGCAAGGGCGTAGTCAGCCCAAGCAGGTGTTTACTGCTCAGGGCGGAGGACTGTTCCGCCAAGGGCGCATTGTGGTGTTGGTCAATGAGTTTAGTGCTTCGGCTGCCGAAATTCTTGCAGGAGCCATTCAAGACCACGACCGCGGTCTTGTTGTAGGTCGTCGCACCTTTGGTAAAGGTCTTGTGCAGCGTCCCATCGACCTTCCCGATGGTTCGATGATACGCCTCACCACCAGCCACTACTACACTCCCTCTGGTCGTTGCATTCAGAAGCCCTACGAAAAGGGGAAGAAAGACGACTATGCCCTCGATCTTGAAAACCGCTACAAGCACGGCGAATTGCTGCACCTCGACTCGATACGCTTGGATAGCACCCAAGTGCACCACACCCTCAAGGACGCTCGCAAGGTCTATGGTGGAGGAGGCATTATGCCCGATGTGTTTGTACCGCTCGATACGACGGCCTATACCAAGTATTATGCATCTTTGCGTCGCCACAATCTGTTCAATACCGTAGCGCTCCGCTACATCGACCAGCACCGTGCCGAATTGCGTCGCAAGTACAAGCGTTTCGACGATTTTGAGCGTAACTTTGTAGTTCCCCAATCGCTCATAGACCAAATCATTGCCGAGGGTAAGCGCAAGAAGGTCGAGCCCAAAGACGAGGCCGAACTGAAAGCCACGCTCCCCGATTTGAGTTTCATGATCAAGACGCTCATCGCCTATGATGTGTGGGATCGCAACGAGTATTTCCGTCTCATCAATCAAAAGAGCGACACCGTGCGCGAAGCTCTGCGACAACTTCAAAACAACCCCAACATACCTCGCGAGGCGAGATAGTCCTAACGAAACAAGTCTATGCGTACGCTTTGCGCTCTCCTCTGCCTTTTAGGCTCGTTTGTCATGCTGTTTTCCTGCTCGGAGCACGAAGAGCCTCGGATTGGAGAATGGGACTCTATGAAGATGTATCGCATAGGCATGACCACCGAGCGCATAGGCAATGGGAAAATCTTTCAAGTGCCAGCTGCAGGCGCGAGCTATCACTTTGCTTGTGCCAACTATGAATACTTTTGGGTGAACAGTATCGCCCAAGATGGCAAATATCTTCCCCTTCCTAAGGAACACTCCATCGTCGTGAAGAATGGAAAATGGGATGTAGCTTTTGCTCCCAATACGACAGGGAAAGCACGTCGCTTTGAATATACGCTCCAAGCTGGCGATACTTTCTTTACGATCAATTTTGAGCAAGCTGCTATGCCTCCTCGATAGCCCCTATCTTTTTGAGTCATGTGGGGGGGGCGCTCAATTTGGGCAACTTCTTCCTAATTGTATAAAATAATTTCAACCATCGATATGAATTTTGTAGACGAACTCAAATGGCGCGGCATGCTCCACCAAATGATGCCCGGTACCGAAGAACTCTTTGACAAGGAGCAAGTCACGGCCTATGTGGGCATCGACCCCACGGCCGATTCTCTGCACATCGGTCACCTGTGCGGTGTCATGATGCTTCGCCACCTTCAAAAGGCAGGCCACAAGCCCCTCGCTCTCGTGGGGGGGGCTACGGGTATGATTGGCGATCCCTCGGGCAAGAGCGCCGAGCGCAACCTTCTCAACGAGGAAACCCTGCGTCACAATGTCGATTGCATCAAAGCCCAGCTGGCGCGCTTTCTCGACTTCGAGAGCGATGCCCCCAATGCTGCCGAGCTGGTGAACAACTACGACTGGATGAAGGACTATTCCTTCCTCGACTTTGCGCGCGAAATCGGTAAGTGCATCACCGTGAACTATATGATGGCCAAAGACAGCGTGAAGCGCCGTCTGAATGGCGAATTTGCCGAGGGCATGTCCTTCACCGAGTTTACCTACCAGCTCCTCCAAGGTTACGACTACTTGCACCTCTACCAAACCAAGGGTTGCAAGCTCCAGATGGGTGGTTCCGACCAATGGGGCAACATCACCACCGGTACCGAGCTGATTCGTCGCAAGTTGGGCAGCGACAACGAGGCCTATGCCCTCACCTGCCCCCTCATCACCAAGGCCGATGGCAAGAAGTTTGGCAAGACCGAGCAGGGCAACGTGTGGCTCGACCGCGAGCGCACCACCCCCTATGCTTTCTACCAGTTCTGGCTCAACGTGGGCGACGAAGAAGCCGAGCGCTACATTCGCATCTTTACCGACTTGACACAAGAAACCATCGACGCTCTCATTGCCGAGCATCGTCAGGATCCAGGCCGTCGCCAGCTCCAAAAACGCTTGGGCGAGGAGGTGACCATCATGGTGCATGGCCGCGAGGACTACGAAATGGCAGTCGAAGCCACCAATATCCTCTTTGGCAAGGCCACCAAGGACAGCCTCCTGAAACTCGACGAGGCCACGCTGCTGGCCGTGTTCGATGGCGTCGAGAAGTTTGAAGTGGCTCGCGAGCAAGTGGTGGGTGCCAAGGCCGTAGACCTCCTGGCCGAAACCACCAAGTGCTTCCCCTCTAAGGGCGAAATGCGCAAGCTGACACAGGGGGGCGGTGTGAGCATCAACAAGGAAAAGCTCGAAGCCTTCGATCGCACCCTCACTGAGGACGACCTCCTCGGAGGCAAGTATCTTTTGGCCCAAAAGGGGAAGAAGAACTACTATCTCCTCATTGTCAAATAATAGTATTCCGCGTAACGGGACTGATACCAATAGCATGGGTCAGTTCCGTTTTTTTGTGACAACGTTCCCTGGAACCTCCTTTTCAAGGGTATACATACCTCACCAACGAATTTATGCCGCTTTGCGCGCGGCTTTAACTCAACTTTAACATTTCTCTTCGCCCTCTCGCTCTGCTCGTTTCTGTGGCACAGTTCCTACTCTCGCAAGGAGAGTGTCGGGCTTCCCACGTAGGAATTTCTACGTCCCACGCAGAAAAAATTCCTTCCCACCTAGATTTGGGCCTCTCCTACGCGTGCGTATTCTTCCTCTCTATATGTTTGTTTTTGGCTTCCATTGCTTCCATAAGAGGGGTTAAGTGCCTGAGAAGTAGGGCGATAGGTGCTGGAGGTGACGTTCTCTGGTGTGTACATTTCCCATAGAGCCTTGTTTCCACAGATTAGGGTTCTCGTGTGGAAGTAGTGGAAGCAAAAGCGATGTTGCTTCCATATCGTAATGTTCTTTTTATCAGACGAATATGCGTATCGGTGGAAGTAGTGGAAGCAAAAAGAACTCTTCGTATAGTGGAAATACGCGCGCGCGAGGAAAGGCGAGAGAGCAGAAGGAGGACTTGTGCAGACGTTTACGAGTAAGCCTAAAAGCGGCTCGATAAACCTCATCTTGTTAGGTTTATCGAGCCGCTATCGACGTGTGGAAGAGGGTAGCTATGGTATCAACTGCTTTGTACCATTGACAATATAGACCCCCTTGGGCAGATGCAGGAGTGGGTGTTCTTGAACTTGTTGTGCTCGTCCATACAAATCATAGGTGGTGGGGCGAGAAGAGGAGAGAGAGCTTGTGCAGATGCCTGTGGGCTTGCCCTCTCGAAAGTGCTTGAAGCGTTTCCATCCTTGGGCACGTTGATAGGCTGCCAAGCTGCCTTGAGGTATCCATACTGTGGCTTTGTCGTAGATGTCTTCAAAGGCGTCATTCTCCCAAGTCTCTGGTGGAGTCGAAGCTCCGACGACGATGTTGCGCAGTTCATTACATCCTAAAAATGCGAAAACTTGGATTTCTCGTAAACTCGCAGGGAGATGAATGGTTTGCAGCTTGCTGCAATCCCAAAAGAGATTTTCTTCGGCGCTTTTCACTCCCTCAGGGAGAGCAACGTGTTTTAGAGCCTTGCATTCTTTGAATGCTCCATATTCGATTCTACTCACACTCGGAGGAAGGATGAGTTCTCCAAGAGCCGTGCAACTCATGAAAGCCTCAGCTTCTATGGTGGCGAGATATGGGGGGAGGACGATGCGGTGTAGCTTAGGACATTCGGCAAAGGCACCTACTGGTATCGTTTTTATTCCCTCCGGGAGGACGACAGAGGTGAGCTGAGGGGATTGATAGAACACGACATCCGCCATTTTCGTCACTTGATAAGTCTTGCCTTGAACGTTTACCGTGGGGGGGACAACAATATCGCCAGCATATTTAACCTTGTTCTCCAGGCGGATTATAGTTGCCTCCCCTTTTGGATGGTCGAGGGCATAGTTGATGCCGTCCACGGTTTCACCCCAAGCGAAAAGAGGAAAGAGTAGAGCAAGGAGATAGGGCGTCTTTTTCATAGTATTCAGGTGGAAAAGTGAGTAAAAAGAGTGGGCAATAGGATTGGGCGAAAGTTTCTGTCGCAAAGATACAGTTTTGAAGTGTTTTTAGTATGAAAATCTCTTCTTCAAGGTATTAAATAATCTTTCTTTTGTACGAGATATTGCGATTGATGAAAGAAATACTTACATTTGTCGTCAAAATCCACTCTCCTTGTAATTGCGATGGGGAGAGCATCCATCTTTTATTCCTCAATCATCATGAAAGCATTTGCTATCTTGGCAGCATTCTTCTTGTTGAGTGCCGCCCCTGCTATGAGCCAGACAGAGAAAAAACAAGGCGAAGCCTATGCGAAGCCCAATTTCGAGCAGTCGGTATTCTACAAAGTATGCACGGCGGCGCAGCATCCTTCGTTGGGCAGTTGGAAACTGGATTTGATGCGGCAGGATGAGTCCTCTGTGCTGCGTGTCGATACGAATGTCGAGGGTATGCTGAGCATTGTGCCCGACGAGGAGAATGTGTATGATTGCAGTGAAAAGCGCTATACCATGAACCATGAACAGGTGAAGTTGGAATATGCCGTATATGCCTGGGCCGACCGCCTGCGCATCACCTTTGAAGGGAAAACTTTCGAGTACAACTGTATTGATGGTGGTTGCGATGTTCACATCAAGCATTTGAAGCGCGACTATACCTCCTCGGCCAAGTCTGAAACGATGCGCGTGGATTTTACTAACGATGTGGTGCTCCATACTCGTGGAGGGCACGAAGCCAACGAAAAATTGGTGGTCAAGAAGGGTAGCCAATTTGTCTTCACCACTAAGCGATAGCTGCCAGGCACAGTGTTGTGTTTTTTCAAATAACAGGGCTTATTCTTCTGTATGATAGATGGAGGGATAAGCCTTTTTAGAGGGTAATTTGTCGCGATGATGGGGGGCTTGAGCGTAGCGTTGGACAACAACATAGGAGAGCTCTTTGGGTTGGCGCTTACATTTGTTTTTATTGCTGTCCGGTAAAGTTTAAGAGGTTAGAGATTTGGGGGTAAAATCTTTCA
>JAUNKN010000019.1 GCA_030532685.1 Bacteroidales bacterium
CGCGGAAATAATAAAAACCTCTCCCATGCTTCTGCTGCAGGGCAAGAAGTCTGAGCCTCCAGCAAAGAGCTCTACCCTAACCTGAACAACCCTACCACACAAATGTATAAAAATCGCAAGAACAACAGGGTAAAAAACGCGCCATAAACAGCCCACAGATAGCACAATTCCCAACCATTCTCCACCTCGAACAGAATAACAAGAAGACAAATCAGAAATACAAGAATAAATCGGACAACTCTACACGAAAAACAAAGAATATAAAAGAGAAATACCGACATTTCAATGTTGAAATATCGGTACATATAATAAGAATGAAAGTAGAAAAAGAATCAAGACTTCAGGGAAGATAAGCAAGCAAGGATTTGAGCAACTTCATCAAAGGAAGTTTCATAGCGCACATACTCATCGCGTTGAGGATTTCCCATAGCAACTCCGTCTTGCACGAAGTCCATCAAACTGGCGAGGGGGGCACGCGCCGAAGCATGAATTTCCTGTGCGCCTGTCAGCAAAAGTATTTCGGCAGCATTGCTGGCTTTTACCCCAGCAGCAGGCATTATCACAATGCGACCAGCAGCCTGCTCGACCAGTTGAGCCAGTACCGCACGCCCCTCCCAAGCTGTGGGCGCTCCGCCAGAAGTGAGAATGCGCTGGCAACCTAATTCGACAATTTGCTCCAAGGCTTCGGCACGATGAGCACAGAGGTCGAAAGCGCGGTGAAAGGTGACGCTCATCCCCGCAGCAGCTTGTATCAAGGTGCGACAGGCTTCGATGTCTATGCTTCCATCGGCACAAAGCGCTCCCACGACGATGCCATCAAAGCCCTCGTCTTTGGCGATAGCGATATCGTTCACCATCACTTCCAGCTCAGCTGCAGTATATAGGAAATCCCCTCCCCGTGGACGAATGAGCACATGTTTTTGGATACCCTCCAAACGACCTACAGCCCGCAACAGGCCGTGGCTGGGCGTAAGCCCTCCTTCGTCGAGAGCAGAACAAAGTTCCAGACGATGAGCTCCTGCACACAGTGCAGTGATGGCACTATCGAGCGTGCCACAACAAATTTCAAGAAGCGCCATAAACAAGAGAATAGAAGTTTGCCGAGCGAAGTTAGTAATTGCAAGGAGAAAAAGAGAGGGGAAGAGGGAGTTTTTTTGTATTTTTGCAGAGAAATCAAGACTTAACTACACTCATGAAGAAATACGTCAAGGACCTGCACGTAAGAGCGGTAGATTTTTTGCGGGAGGACTACATTCTCTTACGATTGGCCGACCCTGATGGCGAGCCCGTACAAATGCTCCCGGGGCAATTTGTACAGATTGCCGTAGAGGGTTCTCCCAATACTTTCTTGCGCCGCCCCATCTCTATCAACTATTGTGACGAGGCGAAAGGAGAGTTCGACTTGCTCATCCATGCCGTGGGCGAAGGAACTCGCGCGCTGACTCGCCTGAAAGCTGGCGATAAGCTCAACTGCATTTATCCCTTGGGCAATGGTTTCACAGTGCCCGACGGAGCACAGGGCAGTCGACGCTTTCTTTTGGTGGGTGGAGGAGTAGGCACCGCTCCCATGCTGCTTTACGGACAGCAGTTGCGCGCGGCAGGGCACGAGCCCGTGTTTCTCTTAGGAGGTCGCAGTAGTCGCGACATCCTACAGCTCGACCGCTTTGAAAAATTAGGAAAGGTGTGCATCACCACAGAAGATGCAACGCTGGGCGAAAAGGGTTTTGTCACCCATCACTGGATTTGGAGCGAACAGTTCGATAGCGTAGCAGCTTGCGGCCCTCAGCCCATGATGGTGGCCGTGGCCAAAATGGCACGTGAGAAACAATGGCCGTGCTACGTGTCGCTCGAAAACTTAATGGCCTGCGGAATCGGCGCTTGTCTATGCTGCGTGGAAAAAACAGTGAAGGGCAATGTTTGCGTTTGCACAGAAGGCCCTGTGTTTAATACCGACGAATTAACTTGGTAATCAAATGGCACAACTTGGTGTACAAATAGGCGCATTGGCGCTGCAAAACCCGGTGATGACGGCCTCGGGAACTTTTGGCTACGGCTTGGAGTTTGCCGATTTCATCGACCTCAATCGCTTAGGGGCTTATATCGTCAAAGGAACGACTCTTGCTCCTCGGCAAGGAAACGACTACCCTCGCATGGCCGAGACCCCTATGGGCATGCTCAACTGCGTGGGCCTTCAGAACAAGGGAGTAGATTATTTTGTGGAACACATTCATCCGCAGATTAAGGACTTTCGCGCTCCCGCCATTGTCAATGTGAGCGGCTCGACACCCGAAGACTATGCAGAGTGTGCGCGTCGTGTGGCTCATTTGGAAAATGTGCCAGCCATTGAACTCAACATTTCCTGCCCCAATGTACACGATGGAGGAATGGCCTTCGGGGTAACTTGTGCAGGAGCAGCAGCTGTAACACGAGCCGTACGCGAAGCCTACGACAAAACGCTCATCGTAAAACTCTCGCCCAATGTGACGGACATTGCCGACATTGCTCGCTCCGTAGAGGCCGAAGGTGCCGACAGCGTTTCGCTCATCAACACGCTAATGGGTATGAGTGTCGACATTGAGCGCCGTTGCTCTAACTTAAGCATTGGCACGGGGGGACTTTCTGGCCCTGCGGTAAAGCCCGTGGCCTTGCGCATGGTGCACCAGGTAGCACGTGCCGTCAAGATTCCCGTGATTGGTTTGGGAGGAATCATGAATGCCACCGACGCCATTGAGTTTATGATGTGCGGAGCACGTGCCATACAGATAGGTACGGCCAACTTCATCGACCCGGCCGTGACGATGAAAGTGATCGACGGCATCGACGAGTGGTGCGATGCCCATGGCGTGAAAGACATCAACGAGATTGTCGGTGTCCTCTAAGAGACAGCAACGACTATCCCCCAAGTTCTCTCGAGAACTTGGGGGATAGTCGTATCTACTTGGGAGAAGAATGTGCCCAGACGTCCAGTACAAGCGGCTCTTTGTTAAATGGCGGCATTGATCAAGTCGAGCATAAGCGCAAAGTCTTCGTCGGCAAATCCTAATTGTCGCAGTTCTTTCTCGTCCGTCGCAAAGAAATCGGCGGGAGCATAAGTTTGCTCTTTCAGTTTCAAAGCTTCAGCATACAGCATTGCAGCCGCCGAAATATCCCCACGCAACCAAGCCAAATGGGCTGCATTGAAATAATCATTGTCGGTAGGTTGGTCGTTGAGCAGCGCCATCAAAATGGGTTCGGCTTCGTCCAAACGGCGCAGATTGAGCAAGGCCCAGCCCAGGCAGACTTTGGCGTCGCGTCGTTCAGGCTCGTGATAAAGGATTTTGTACATCCGTTCCAAACCATCTTCGTAGAGCCCCATACGCATAAAGGCTAAACCTGTGCGCAACACAAGGTCTAAGTCGTCGGGAAGAAGGCTTTCCAAATGAATGAGATGCACCAAGGCTTCTTCCTCTTGCTGCAAACGCAAATAAAGCGCAATGAGCATGCGCAAGGTTTCTTCATCGTCGCTCTTGATTTGTAGCAGACGCAGGCAGCTCTCCACGCAATTTTCTCGCTCTCCCAAATGATATTGACAATGAGCGATGAAGCGCAAAGACTTCTCCGTTTCGGGCAATCTCTGCATCAAGGCCAAAGCCGTAGCATATTGTTCCAAGGCATAACAGGCCTTGGAAAGGCGAACGATGGAGCGCTCCTCGGCAAATACTTTGGCAAAAAGCGGATGTTCCAGCAACAATAGATTATCGCGGAAAGGATTCTCTCCCTCATACCTATGGACAAAGAGATGAAAATAACGATACAAGTCGTGCAGATAGCCCAACAAATTTTGTCGATCTTCCTTACGCTGTTGTGCAGCCTGTTCGGCCATTTTCTCTTCGAGGGTTTGTGGCTCAGCAGAGTCCTGTTCTTCTTGCACTTCAAACACAAATTGAGGAGGCAGTTTGGGAAGAGCATCTTCGAGAGCGGGAGAGGCTTCTTTTTCTTCGGCTTCCGCCCCTTCTTCCTCTTGAGAGGCTCTGTGTTGCGCCGCAAGCTGCTGTGCAGTTTCAAAGAGTTTGAGCGTTCCTAAACGATCGGTATCGCTCGACTTGCTTTGTAACACAAAATTCAACATTTCATGCTCGGCCTTGCAGGCTTGCACTTCTGGGTGCGTGGGTTCGTAGGCCCCAAACCAATGAGCCGCGTGGCGGAAAAACCTTTCTCGCTCGGCCAAACGCTGAAAGGCAAGATAGGAAGTATCTACGCCTCTCACGTGCATCTGAAACACCGCTATCATCGTTTGCGAAAACTCCTTATGCTCGGGAGTTTGCGCCAGCTCCACCATCTCTTCCATATTTTCAGGCAGAGGAAGGTTTTGCGTAGCCTTTTCCATTTGAGGCATAATCTCCGTCTGCATCTTCTGCGTGAAACGCTGAGTTTCCAAGACCCCTACGAGCAATTGCTGCAACTCTCTGATGCGTGTTGCGTAGCGCTGATCAAAAAAAAGATTCTTGATACGACGCGCCAACTCTGGATACAAGGCTAAACTTTCTGCGTGGTGAATGGTCGCAAAGACCACTGCCGTGAGCAAGCGGTCGTAGAGCGGAGTGTCTACGATGTTGATGAGCATAGACACCATCCAAGACAAACGAGCGGCCTCAAAAGTAGACAGAATGCTAAGCATCAGGGCGGCTACCAGCGACGTTTTGCGATGATAAGGCTGCGCTCCATCCAAGAGAAAAGCCGTAGCAGCGGCATCAATATCGGCACTCCAACCATAGCTGCTCCACACTACATTGAAAATATCCTCGTATTGGTGCTCCTCTTGCAACACACGCAGCAGTTGCTCGCGTTCCTCTCGTTCTCCCATCGCCAAACGGTGCGTGAGGGCTCGATAGGTATCGCCCTGCATCTGTCGATGATGATGCAACAACTGAGAAAGCTCAAAGGCACGGGCCAATAGCTGCTGCCGCTGCCCATGACGCGTTGGGTCGTTCACTCCGCGCTTGTAATAGCTCAGCAGGAGCCGATAGTCCTCGCGCAAGGTAATGAGCCGATCACGCAATTCTAATTGTCCAGAGAAGTTGATCTGCCCCTCTATGCTGGTGAGCGCATCGAGCAGTTGCCCTTTGTGCAAATGTTCGAGCGCGCTATCGCGAAAATTCAAGTAGGTAGTCGTATTCATCGACAATGTGAATTTATTTTAGAAGCGTATAGCGAGGCAACTGCACAGCACGAGCCGCCTCGGGGGTAATACGATAGTGTTGCGTGAGCAAGGAATCGACCAAGGGAGTTCGCTGGGCATTGAGCTGCTCCACGGCCGCGTTGTAAACCTGCTTCAAGAGGGAAGATTGCTTTTGCTTGCGCGTTTGTGTAGTCTTGAAAGGGCGAACATAAATAGCTGCCTCCTTAAATTCTTGTGCCCTTGCCAGCACTCGTTGCCCCTGCTGAGCAGCTTGTGTTGCCCAAGGTTCTGGAAGCACCACGCCATCTAATTGCTCATTCACGAGCATGCGTGTGGCTATCTCATAGCTATTGATTTGAGGCTGGAAGATATCGTCCTGCTTCCAGCCCATGCTGTCGCGCAGATGGTGCAGATAGCGCTCCTGCTGCGTGTAACGAGGAGCGGCCAGCGTGCGGAGCTTGATTTTTTCCACTTTGCGCACTCGCAAATGCCCTCCCACAAGTAGACTATGCTGCTCAGAGATGGGCAAGAGCGCTGTCGTTCCCTTCAATTTCCCTTGGTTCTGATAGTATGCCCAACGTGCGGCATCGAGATAGGCTGCATCGACCGTTTTTCCCAACAGTGCCGTATCGGCATCCCACTGCGCGCGATAGAGCTTATAGCGCAGCGGCAAGCCCAAACTATCGGCGATGCCACTCTCCACGGCATAAATCAGCGGCAAGCATCCCAGCGTGGGCAATATCGCCACACGCAGCGAAAGACTATCGTCGGGGGCATTGCGTGTGCCTTGTTCGGTTGCTTGCCCACCACAGGCCGTCAAGGCCAATAGGGAGGAGGAGAGAAGAAGAGCTAAAAGAAACTTCATAACAACAAGCGAAAAACAATAGGGGTTGTGCTCCAGCAAGAGTTCTTACCCTTTCGAGCAAGAAGAAAAGAGGCTGTGTCGCAACTCACGTTTCGACACAGCCTCCCAGCGCGACGCGGAGCTTAAATTTTCGCCACGCTGCGATTTAGTGATGCCTTGGCTCAGGTTTAGCCCTTAATGGCAGCTACACCAGGCAGCACTTTGCCTTCGATAGCTTCGAGCAGAGCGCCACCACCAGTGGAGATGTAGGACACTTGGTCGGCCATGCCAAACTTGTTGATGCAAGCCACCGAGTCGCCACCACCAATGAGCGAGAAAGCACCATTCTTGGTAGCCACAGCAATCGCTTCGGCGATGGCACGAGAGCCAGCCTCAAAGTTTTCCATCTCAAACACACCAGCAGGGCCATTCCAAAGAATGGTTTGTGCAGGTTCGATGGCCTTGGCAAACTCCTTACGGCTTTCGGGACCAGCATCCAAGCCTTCCCAACCTGCAGGAATCGACTTCACGTTGCAAATCTGCGTATTGCAATCGTTCTTGAAATCGTCGCCAGCTACGCAGTCTACGCCCAGTACGAGGTTCACGCCCTTAGCCTTGGCCTTGGCAATGATGTCGAGAGCGAGATCGAGCTTGTCTTCTTCGCAGAGTGACTGACCAATTTCGCCACCCAAAGCGCGAGCAAAGGTGTAGGTCATACCGCCGCAGAGAATGAGGTTGTCTACCTTGTCCATCAAGTTTTCGATGATACCAATCTTCGTAGACACCTTAGAGCCACCCATGATAGCAGTAAAGGGACGGCGAATGTTGTTGAGGATATTGTCCACAGCCGTTACTTCCTTCTCCATCAGGTAGCCGAGCATCTTATGGTCGGTATCAAAGTAGTCGGCGATGACAGCCGTCGAAGCGTGCTTGCGGTGGGCCGTACCAAAAGCGTCCATGATATAGAAATCGGCATAAGAGGCGAGCTTCTTGGCAAAGTCCTTTTGGCGTTCCTTCACAGCCTTAGCCGCATCGGCATAGGCGGGATCGGCCTTATCAAGGCCTGCGGGCTTTCCTTCCTCTTCTTCATAGAAGCGGAGGTTTTCGAGCAGCAGCACTTCGCCGGGCTTCAAAGCGGCAGCGGCCTCATCGGCAGCAGCGCAGTCGGGTGCAAAAGTCACAGGAGCTTCAAGGGCAGCAGCGACAGCGTCCTTGATTTGTCCGAGAGAGAACTTAGGATTTACCTTGCCTTTGGGCTTACCCATGTGGCTCATGATGATGAGCGAGCCTCCATCGGCCAGCACCTTTTTGAGCGTGGGCAGTGCACCCTTGATACGAGTGTCGTCGGTGATTTGTCCCTGTTCGTTGAGGGGCACATTGAAGTCTACGCGAACGATGGCTTTTTTGCCAGCGAAGTTACAAGCGTCGATAGTCATGATGATATAGTTGTAATGTAGTTGAATTGCTTGCTATTTGAGCCACAAAGTTACGAAAAACTTTTCGTTTCGCTCCTCTGCAAAGACAAAAAAAGCTTACCTCGGCTTTCTCCTTGCATTGCTTGCAAGCGCCCTACTTTGCGCATGCTGCCCAAATCCATTTGCGAGCCTCCAGTTCCTCCTCTTTGGGGGAGCGAGAAGCAATAATAAGAAGATGACTCGTGGCAAAAAGATGCTCATAACCTTGCTCGTCCGCTCTCCCTCTTCCAAGGGGGACTTCTTCTCTCCCATAGGTTCCAACCGCCCAAGCCTTCAAGACTCCACAAGCAGGAGAAAATACTCTCTAAAAAGTCGCTGGTCAAATGGGCTATGCGTGTGCGAAATCCTACGTGGGAAGAAAAAAATCCTACGTGGGACGCAGGATTTTCTACGTGGGAAGAAAAAATTTCTACGTGCGTCGTAGGATTTACCCCTCTCAATGTGTCGATTGTTGCAAGCCTCATTTTCAAGTTTCTTGCGAGACCCAAAAGAAAAAAATGGACAGAGCAGTACAAAAGCAACGGACAAGATGAGTCTATGCGAGAGGGAGAATGGTCAGATGGCATTAAATTCGTATTTTTGCGGTATCCAAACATTCTTACATGCTACATCTCTCCACCCCTATTGCTTGCTACGACACTTTGCTTCGTGAGGGCCTCCCCTTGAAACTGGGACATTGCTCCGAGGGTAAGAGCATTTGGTTGCTCAACATTATGCCCTTAAAACAAGACACCGAGGCCGATCTCTGTCGCATGCTCGCGGCGTCGGGCGAAACCATCAATCTCACACTCATCAAGTTTCCAGGGCAGACTTACAAGAGCACGCCACAAGCCTACGTGGAGGAACACTATATGGACTTCGATGCCGAGGCCATGCACCAGCACATCGATGGTCTCATTCTCACAGGTGCGCCATTGGAGCACATGGATTTTGAGCAGGTGCGCTATTGGCCAGAACTGTGCCAACTCATGGAGTGGAGCAAGACGCATGCAGGCTCCACGCTCAACATTTGCTATGCAGCGCAAGCAGCCCTCTACTATCACCATCGCGTACCTAAACACGATATCCCACAAAAGATGTTTGGCGTCTTTGCACACCAAGTGCAGGACGAGCATCACCCGCTCATGGAGGGGCTTTCGCCTCAATTCCCTATGCCGCACAGCCGCCACACGGAGGTGCGCAAAGAGGATTTCCCTCCAACGGTCAAGGTGCTGGCCGAAAGTCCTATTTCTGGCATTGGATTGGCCATTGATGAGCTTGCACGCCAAGTCTTCGACACGGGCCATTTAGAATATGCCCTCGACACGCTCGACCGCGAATATCGCCGCGACCTGAACAAGGGTTTGCCCATCGCTCCTCCCGTGGGCTATTATCACCACGATGCTCCCGAAGCAGGCATTGACTTCTCTTGGCAGCAAGCAGCCCTTACGTTTTATAGCAATTGGGTGCGCCACCTTTGAGGATTCACCACCCTACTTCGGGCTCACAGAGCGCACCTCTCTCACGTATCTTCCATATTTCAACTCCCTATTTATGATTTCTATTGATGGACTCACCGTCGAGTTTGGCGGTTCTGCCCTCTTCAAAGATATTTCTTTCCAAATCAACGAAAAAGATCGCATCGCCCTAATGGGCAAAAACGGTGCTGGAAAATCGACGCTCCTCAAAATTCTTGCAGGAGTGCGACAACCCACTCGCGGCAAGGTTTCGGCTCCGAAAGAAACGGTCATCGCCTATCTCCCACAGCATCTCATGACCGAAGACGGTCGCACGGTGTTTGAGGAAGCTTGTTTGCCTTTTGCCCACTTAAAAGAGCTGGAGGGCGAAATCGAAGCGATGAACCAGGAACTCATGACGCGCACCGACTACGAAAGCGAGGAATACATGGCACTCATAGAGCGTGTGGCCTCAATGAGCGAAAAGTTCTACGCCATCGACCTCACGCATTTTGAGGAGGATGTGGAGAAGACCTTGCTTGGTTTGGGATTTGAGCGCAGCGATTTTCACCGCCCCACCAGCGACTTTTCGGGTGGCTGGCGCATGCGCATCGAACTGGCCAAACTACTCCTGCAAAATCCCGATGTTCTCCTGCTCGATGAGCCCACAAACCACTTGGACATCGAGAGTATAGGATGGCTCGAGGACTTTATTATGACCTCTGGAAAGGCTGTGGTGGTCATCTCGCACGACCGCAAATTTGTAGACAACATTACGACGCGTACCATCGAGATAACCATGGGGCGCATCTACGACTACAAGGCTTCCTATTCTCAATATCTCGAATTGCGCCGCGAGCGCCGCGAGCAACAGCAAAAGCAGTACGACGACCAGCAAAAGATGATAGCCGAAACGAAGCTCTACATCGAACGCTTCAAAGGGACTTATTCCAAAACCAATCAGGTGCAGAGCCGTGTGCGTATGCTCGAAAAGCTGGAGCTTATCGAGGTGGACGAAGAGGACACCAGCCGCCTGCGCCTAAAGTTCCCTCCTTCGCCACGCTCGGGCACCTATCCCGTCACGATGGACGGTGTGGGCAAGACCTACGGCGAACACGTGGTGTTCAAAAACGCCAGCCTGATGGTGGAACGCGGTGACAAAGTGGCCTTTGTGGGACGCAATGGCGAAGGAAAGTCTACGCTGGTCAAGTGCATCATGGGACAAATTGAACACGAAGGAACGCTCACACTGGGACACAACGTGCAGATTGGCTATTTCGCACAAAATCAGGCCTCGTTGCTGGACGAAGAACTCACCGTCTTCGACACCATCGACGAGGTAGCCAAGGGCGACATTCGCCTCAAAATTCGCGATTTGCTGGGTGCCTTTATGTTTGGCGGCGAAGAGAGCACGAAGAAAGTGAAAGTGCTTTCGGGTGGCGAAAAAACACGTTTGGCAATTCTAAAACTCTTGCTTGAGCCTTTCAATCTGCTCATTCTCGACGAGCCGACCAATCACCTCGACCTGCGCACCAAAGACGTACTCAAACAGGCCTTGCAGGATTTCGACGGAACGCTCATCGTCGTGAGCCACGACCGTGATTTCTTAGACGGACTTGTGACAAAGGTTTATGAGTTTGGACACCAGCGTGTGCGCGAGCATTTGGGCGGTATCTACGACTTCCTCGAAACGCGTCGCCTTGAGAATCTCAACGAATTGGAACGTAAATCCTAAACCCCAACTCTTATGCGTATTTTAGCAAATCTCGTTTGGCTCATCTTTGGTGGCTTAGAAGCCGCTTTGGGCTACTTCACTGGGAGCTTAGCCTTGGCCCTCACGATTATCGGCCTGCCCTTAGCTTGGCAAACTTTCCGTTTGGGACTGCTTTGCCTCTGGCCTTTCGGCGCCGAAGTGCACCGCGATCAGCAAAGCAATGGTTGCCTGAGCTTTGTGCTCAACGTGGTGTGGTTCGTCTTCGGAGGTTTCTGGACGATGCTCATGCACCTCCTCTTTGGTCTGCTACTTTGCCTCACCATCGTCGGCTTACCTTGGGGTTTGCAGCATTTCAAACTTGCAGGCTTCGCTCTCACCCCTTTCGGTCGCCAAGTAACGTGGCAGTAGTCCGCAAAGCGTTCTCCTCCACTACTTCATGAAAACTCCGCGCTCCCTACCCACTCGAGTGGATAGGGAGCGCGGAGTTTTTGTCTCGACACTTTTCTCACGCCATAAGGTGCACCGAGCATCAGAGTGTGTAGAAGCCTTCTCTCCATCGCACTCTTCTTTGCTCAGCAAGGAAGCCGATGCTTCTCGAAGCGACTTATGACTGGTCGCGTCTTGCCCGCAATACAATGATTAGCACCGCAGGCAAAATCAAGCCAATACCTATGAGAATGGTGGGTGTGAGCGCTTCGTCCAAAAACAAGGTGCCAATGAGAATAGCCGTGAGCGGCTCGAGGGCTCCCAACACCGAAGTAACGGTGGGCCCCACATATTTGGCGGCATAGACCAGCGCAAGATTGGTCACCACCGTGCAGAGCAAGGCCAAAGCGAGAAGCAACCACCAATCGCGCCCTACGGGTATGAGCGTAAATACAGTGCCCTCAGGAAACACAGAATGCTGATAGACGATGAATGCACCGAAGATGAGCGCCCCAATGGCCATGACGTAGAAAGTCAGTTTGAGCACATTCATCTTGACCAAGTGTACAGAATGGTTCACCCGAATGAGATAAAGCGCAAAACAAAGTGCCGAAATCAGCTCAAGCACAATGCCGATGGTTTGCACCTGCCCCGAGTCGCTCCAAGAGAGCACCCCCACGCCAAGTACGGCCATGGCCACAGCCAGCAGCGTCGAGAGCCTACGAGGTTCATGAAAAAAGGTCATCATCAGAATCGCCGTCATCACAGGATACATAAAGTGTATCGTTGTGGCCACGCCACTGTTCATATAGGGGTAGCCTGCAATGAGAAATACCGCCGCCCCATCGCTAAGAAGCGCCAAAAAGGAGAGTCTGAGAAATTCGGGATAGCTGATGCGAAAGGATATGCCACGCAACAGCATAATCGCCCCAACGACCAAGGCGGCAATTCCAAAGCGATAGAGCAAAATCGTCGAGGGATACATCGGCGCTGCTCCCGTCGCATCTTGCAGCGGTTTGGTGAAAAGTGGAATAAATCCGTAGCAAACGGCAGCGAGCAGCCCAAGCACGATGCCCGTCTTCATTTTGTTTTGAAGCATAAGGTAAGAATTTAGCTTTCTCTCAAGAAGTCCAGCGCGTCGTCCAGCAGAGCGCGGTCGGCGCTTTGGTCGAGCACAATTTCTCCCACATCCGAGAGCAAAGTGAAATTGATGTGCCCAGCCACGTTCTTCTTGTCGTGGAGCATGAGTGCATAGAGCTGTTCATAGTCGTCGCAAGTAATGTTAGGACGCCCGTAGTTTTGCACGATGTAACGCACCGTTTGTCGCATGCGCTCGGTAGGAAAGCCCAGCTTCACTGCGCTCATAAACAATTCGACCACCATGCCCCAAGCCACCGCATAGCCATGCAACACGGGGGTGTCGCGGTGCAGCATGAGGCTCTCAAAGGCGTGTGCCGTGGTGTGCCCTAAGTTGAGCGCTTTGCGCAATCCACGCTCGTGAGGGTCTTGCTGCACGATGCGCTGTTTCACAGCGATACTCTCTGCCACCAAACTTTGCAGCACACCAAAGTCGGGTTGTTGCAAGTCGAAGGCTAAATGCCGCTCCCACATCGCTACACTATCGAGCAGCGCATGCTTGAGCATCTCGGCATAGCCTGAACACAAATTAGGCGCGTCGAGTGTGCGCAGAAAATCGGCGGCAACAAGCACCGTTTCTGCCTCACAAAATGCACCAATCTCGTTTTTCAGACCTCCAAAGTTGATGCCCGTTTTTCCGCCCACCGCAGCATCGACCATGGCCAACAAAGTGGTGGGTACATTGATAAAACGCAGCCCACGCTTGAAGCTCGCTGCGGCAAAACCTCCCAAGTCCGTGACCATACCGCCCCCAAGATTGATGAGGAGGGAGTGGCGGGTGCAGCCTGCGGCTTGCAGTTTTTGCCACACGGAAGCCAACGTATCGAGTGTTTTGTGAGCGTCGGTCGCTCCGATCACAATGTCGGTAGCCTCTGGGAGCGCTTCACGGACGAGAGGAGCACACAGGGCATGCGTCGTGGCATCAGTGAGCAGGACGATGCGGTCGGGCTGCGCCGTGCGTGCCACAGCTTCGCGCAAATCGGCCACCAGGTTTTGGGCGTAGAGAATGTGCTGCATGAGGGGGCTATGTTTAATCTTCGATGGCCTCGTAGGCCTCTATCGAAGCACGATATTCTTCTGGGATTTCGCTCGTTTGCTGCGTCTGTACATTGACACACACCATGACCGTCTGTGCCTGACACACCACTCGCCCATTCTTTTCATTGACGGCACGCTGCTGGAGCGTGAAACTCTTTGTGCCGAGATGACTCACTCGTGTTTCTATCACAATCTCATCGCCATAAAAAATGGGCTCTATGAAATCGGCCGAGATGCTGGCTACGATGGGCACTACGCGTTGCACGCTAAACTCGCTATGCAGCACATCGGCAAAATAGCTTTCTTTGCCCAAATCATAGAAAGAGAAGTAAACATTGTTGTTGACGTGGCGATAAGCGTCCAAGTCGTTGAAGCGAATCTGTATTGGGGTGCGATGACGAAAGGTATCGGTCATAATCGTAAAATAGGGGGAGACAGGAGCCCCTCCCATGAATTGCGGGGTAAATAATAGGGATGCAGAAAAAGGAAAAAGCCTTATGCTTGTCGTACCACTCGTGCTCCTTTATTGCAAACCGAAATCGCGTCCCACACTCAGGCAGCGCAGGCGATCGGGGCGCAGCTCCATCGTGTCCTCGTCGAGGGCACAAAGATCGCGCAGAGCATAAATGCCGTGCTCCTCGTCGGTGCGGTGCACGCCTGCCGAGGCAAACAAATGATTGCGGGCATCGAGAATGCGCACCGCCTCCTGGCAATAGTCGGCCTGCTCGCCACTCGTACGGAGGGCCGCTTGGGCATAGGTCAAAAGCGCCGTGGCAAAATCGTCGAGCGGAGTGGTCATAGCGGTCATTGCAAAAGAATGGAAGAAAAAGCGGTATAATCGCTCTCCAAGCGCGAAAGCTGATGCGGAGGGAGGGCCAGGGAGAAAGTACCGGGCAACTTGCCCAGGTCAAAATAGGCAGCGAGAATTGCGGCAAGGTTGAAAGCCGTTTTTTCGTCCTTGCGTATCAACTCGACAGCAAAGCGGCGAATCAGCGGCACATTGTCCTCCATGCGCCGCAAAGTCAAAAACAAGCGATGGTAGGCCACGGGGGTTGCGGCTTTCAGGTAGTACAGTGCCTGCTGCGTCTCGCTCTCTTCCTCGAGACGTAGCCCTTGCACCAAACGTTCCATCGTGGCGGGCGTAGTGGCCAAGGGGAGCAAGGCTTCGAGCATTTTACGACGATCTATATCGGTGGCGCGATTGCGGCAAAAGTCGCTCCAAACTGCACTTTCAAAATGCCACTCCTCGCGCCTGCCACGTGCCGTAGCGGCCTTGAGCAAGGTGCCCAAGTAGGCGCGTGCACTGCTGGCAACCATCAAGACAAAAACCTCCCACCACTCTTCCTCGTTCAGCCAGCGCCAAGTGCGCGCTTCGCTCAGTATGGTCGAAGCCGTGCGGTGGTCGGTCGTGCGCAAACTCTGCACGTAGTCGAGCAGTGCGGCAAAGGCCCGCTTTTCGACCATTTCCTCTATGCGGCTGCGCAGTGTCGCTGTGGCTATCATCGCAGTTCGAGCTGCACGACATTTTCCACGTGGTGCGTTTGCGGAAACATGTCGACGGGTTGCACCTTGACCACCTTATATTTGGCATCGAGCAGTGCGAGGTCGCGAGCTTGGGTGGCAGGATTGCACGAGACGTAGACGATGCGACGCGGCGCAGCATTCAAAATCACATTGACCACATCGGTGTGCATGCCCGCACGAGGCGGATCGGTGATGATCACATCGGGGCGACCATGCTCAGCAATGAAGTCGTCGGTAAGTATGTCTTTCATGTCGCCAGCATAAAAGAGCGTTTTGTCGGCCTGCCCATTCAACTGTGCGTTCACCTTAGCGTCTTCGATGGCTTCGGGCACATATTCAATTCCGACTACAAATCGGGCTTGCTTGGCCACAAAGTTGGCAATGGTTCCCGTCCCCGTATAGAGGTCGTAAACGAGCTCTTCGCCCGTAAGTTCGGCAAAAGAGCGCGTCACCTTGTAGAGTTCGTAGGCCTGCTCCGAGTTGGTTTGGTAAAAGCTCTTAGGCCCAACTTTGAAGCGCAAACCCTCCATCTCCTCGTAGATAAAATCGCTACCGGCATAGGTCACCACGTCGAGGTCGCCTATGGTGTCGTTGCACTTGGTGTTGTTCACGTAGAGCAAGGAAGTGATTTCGGGGTGTGCCTCCTTGAGGTAGGCCATCACGCCCAGCGCTTGCTCACGTTCGGCATCGGTCGTGATGCAAAATTGCACCAAGAGCATCACCTCGCCCGTGGAGGCCGTGCGCAGCATGATGTTGCGCAGCAAACCGCGATTTTGACGCAGGTCGTAAAACTCCAAGCCTTGTGCCAGAGCATAGTCGCGCAACCCATTGCGTATCTCATTGTTCAGCGGGCGCATCAGGTGGCACTCGTCGATGTCGAGAATCTTGTCGAAAGCGCCCGTGATGTGAAATCCCAGGGCATTCATCTGCTCAAATCGCTCGCCGCTCTGCACCTGTTCGAGGGTGAGCCATTTCTTGTTGGAAAAGCCAAACTCCAATTTGTTGCGGTATTCTCGATCTTGTCGCGAGCCCAAGATAGGCAAGCATTCGGGCAGTTCGACCTTGCCTATGCGTGTCAAGGCATCCATCACTTGTTTTTGCTTGTAGCGCAGCTGCTCCTCATAGGGCAACACCTGCCACTTGCAGCCTCCGCACACACCATAGTGCTTGCAAAAGGGGGTGGCGCGCACCTCGCTCATTTTGTGGATGCGCACGGCTTCGGCCTCGGCATAGCTATGCTTTTTGCGGCGCACTTGCAGGTCGCACACGTCGCCCGGCACCACATAGGGCACAAACACGGCCAGCCCTTCCACTCGTGCCAAAGCCTTGCCTTCGGCTGCCACATCGGTGATGGTGATATTTTCGAGTAGAGGGAGTGCCTTTTTCTTTCTTGCCATATCTTTGTTCGTCTTTATTTTGCTGCAAAAATACGCCTTTCTCTCCGCCTGACAAAGCCCGTTCAAGGCGAAAACTCAGCCCCTCGCACTCCCATTTCCAAGGAAAATGCAGAAGATGCGTGGCTTCACGTTTCGGCCTCCCAAGGCAATTTATTATTTCCGCGGAGTTATGAGATTATTTCCGCGGAGTTATTGAAATTTCTCCGCGGGAATAATTAAATAATCTCGCGGAAATAATAAAACGCGGTGGGAAGCAGGATTTTTCTTGACCTTCGCCAAGAATCGTCCCAAGGAGTTCGCAGTGAGGAAGTCGCTACTACACAGGCAGTTGTCTACGCTTGCCCAGCTCTTCGCCCTTATGGGAAAAGGGCAAAGCCCTCCTCGTCGACCAAAGTCCACGTGCTCAACATCCACGCAACTCGCCCTCCGAGCTGTTCCTGCAAGGCGAGCAACAGGCAAAGCCTGCGAGTAGCAAAAGTGGCCGAGGGTTGTTCAGCTGCGGCAAAATGGCTACCTTTGCAAGCAAGAACAGTCACCATCTTCTCAGCCCTTTTTTGCCCTATGAAACCTCTTGCCGAACGCCTACGTCCCACCTCGCTCGACACCTATTTCGGACAGCGCCACCTTGTGGGGCCTGGGGCCGTGTTGCGCGCCATGATTGAGAGCGGACGCATCAGCTCCTTCATTCTCTGGGGGCCTCCAGGCGTGGGCAAGACGACACTGGCCAAGATCGTGGCCTTGCAGCTCGACTGTCCGTTCTACACGCTTTCGGCCGTGAGCAGCGGAGTGAAAGATGTGCGCGACGTGATTGCACAGGCCAAGAATGGGGCTTTTTTCGGTACGGGGCAACCCATCCTCTTCATCGACGAAATTCATCGTTTCTCCAAGTCACAGCAAGATTCCTTGCTCGCTGCTGTCGAAATGGGCGACATCACCCTCATCGGGGCCACGACGGAAAACCCTTCGTTCGAAGTGATTCGTCCTCTACTCTCTCGCTGCCAGGTCTATATATTGGAGGCGCTGGGCAAGGACGATTTGCTGGCTCTCTTGCACCACGCCATCACGCACGACATCGTGCTCAAAGAGCGCACCGTAGACCTGCGCGAAACCGACGCTCTGCTGCGCTATTCAGGGGGCGATGCTCGCAAACTACTCAACATTCTCGACCTCTTGGTCAATGCGACTCCCTCAGGGCCCATCGTCGTGGACAACGCCAGCGTAACAGAGCGTTTGCAGCAAAACCCCATGGCCTATGACAAGCAAGGGGAAATGCACTATGACATCATTTCGGCCTTTATCAAGAGTATTCGTGGCAGCGATCCCGATGCGGCGCTCTACTGGTTGGCACGTATGATAGCGGGGGGCGAAGACCCGAAATTCATCGCCCGGCGTTTGGTCATCTCGGCTGCCGAGGACATCGGTTTGGCCAATCCCAACGCACTCCTCCTGGCCAATGCCGCCTTTGACGCGGTGCAAAAGATAGGATGGCCGGAGGGGCGCATTCCTCTGGCCGAGGCTACGGTCTATTTGGCCACCTCGGCCAAGAGCAACAGTGCCTACTTGGCCATCGACCAGGCTTTGGAATTTGTCAAGGAAACGGGCAATGCCCCCGTACCCTTACACCTGCGCAATGCCCCGACCCAACTCATGAAGGAAGTGGGCTATGGCGGGGGGTATATTTACCCTCACAACTACCCCGAACATTTTGCTCCGCAAGAATACTTGCCCGAATCTTGCAGTGAAGCTCGTTTTTGGTTTCCTGGCGACAGTGCTCAAGAGCGCGTGCAACAAGAGCGCATGGAACGCTATTGGCCCAAGTGGCGCGCCATCGACGAGAGCCCAAAGGACACATAGCACTCACGAGCCTCGTGCACCCTTCCTCAAATAGAGTGCTGCCTCCATCGCTGTTTTCCTACCCACGTAGGAAACTTCCGCATCCTACGAAAAAATCCTGCCTCCCACCTAGAACTTTCTATGTGGGAGGCAGGATTTTTAGGTCCTACGAAACATCGTATGGGAAGCCGTATGCAGCACGACGCCCCTTGTTTTCAGAGTGGGCTATTATTGTTTACCACACGTCTACGCGCTTCGATTTGGGCAGGTAGAGCTTGTCGCCTTTCTTGATGTTGAAAGCCTTGTACCACGCGTCAATATGAGGCAACGCGCCATTCACACGCCAACGACCAGCCGAGTGAGGGTCGTTCTTAGTGAGCATGCGCAAGTATTCGGGACGCACATTGCCTGCCCACAGGAGAGCATAGCTCAGGAAGAAGCGTTGTTCGGGCGAGAAACCGTCCTTGACAGGGAGAGGAGCCGATTTCGTTGCATTTTGCAAAGCTTGGTAGGCCAACTTCAAGCCACCATGGTCGGCTATATTTTCTCCACAAGTCAGCGCTCCATTGGCCTTCAAGCCTGGCAGAACCTCGATTTTGTCGAAGAAATGCACCATCTTGTCCGTGCGCAACTTAAATTGCTTCTTGTCGGCCTCGGTCCACCAGTTGCGCAAGTTGCCTTCCTTGTCAAACTGTGCGCCTTGGTCGTCAAAGCCGTGCGTCATTTCGTGACCAATCACCACACCGATGGCGCCATAATTGGCTGCATCGTCGGCCGCAGGATTGAAGAAAGGAGGCTGCAGGATGCCTGCGGGGAAGCAAATCTCGTTGGTCGTGGGATTGTAATAGGCATTGATGGTTTGGGGCGTCATGTGCCACTCGTGGATATCCACGGGCTTGTTCACATTCTTCGTGATGTAGTAGTCAATGTCGAAGGTGGTGGCGCGGCACATGTTTTCGTAGTAGGACAGCTCCTCATCGATGTTGAGCCCTTCATAGCTGCGCCAAGTGTCGGGGTAACCAATCTTGACGTAGAAGGTAGCGAGCTTTTCCTTGGCTTGCTTTTTGGTCTCGGTACTCATCCAGCTTTGCAGGTCAATGCGTTGATCGAGTGCCGTCTTCAAGTTGTTCACCAGTTCGAGCATGCGTTTTTTTGAACTTTCGGGGAAGTATTTTTCCACATAGAGCTTACCCAAAGCCATACCCAGCACTCCTTCGACGGCCGAAACGGCACGCTTCCAGCGTGGGCGGTCTTGCTGCGCTCCGCTCATGGTGCGACCATAAAAGTCGAAGGAAGTCTCACGGAATTCGTCGCTCAACTGAGCGGCAGCACCATTGATGAGCTGGAAGGTGTAGTAAGCCTTGAGTTCGTCGAGCGAGCGGTCGTTGAGCTGCTGGATAGCCGCGCGAATGGCTTCGGGTTGCCCCACGTTGATTTCCTCAAAATAGGGGAAGCCTTGCAGGAAGAAGAAAGCATTCCAGTCGAAACCGGGATAGTCGCGCAGGAGCTGTGCGTAGCTCATCTTGTGGTAGTTGGCCTCGGTGTCGCGCAGCTTAACGTTGGAATAGTGCTCCTTGGCCAAAGCTGTTTCGATGGAAAGCACTGTCTCCATGTTGCGCTGGGCAGTGGGCTCGTCGCTGCCCGTCATCATGAAGAGCTTTTTGACATAGGCCTTGTAGGCTTCGCGCATTTTGACGCTGGCTTCGTCGTTTTCGAGATAATAATCGCGGTTGCCCATAGAGATGCCTGCCTGGCTCACGCTCACGAGATTCATCTTGGCATTGCGCAAGTCGGCCCCGCAGCTGGCGCCAATCATGTCGGAAATACCAATGCGTCCAAGGCGCTGTGTAAGATGCAAAAGCGTGCGCTTGTCCTGAGCCTCGGCGATTTGTTGGAGCTGGGGCTTGATGGGCGTGTAGCCTTCGCGATTGCGGCGCAGGCTGTCCATAGCAAGGCGATAGATGGCGCCTACCTTTTGTTCAAGACTTCCCTTGGGGGCATCTTTCTTAGCCGCCATTTCCTCGATAAGTGCGAGAAGCTGTTTGCGATTTTCCTCTTCGAGAGCGTTGAACTGCCCATAGCGAGAATACTCATCGGTGAGGGGGTGGGCTTTCATCCATCCACCACCGGCATATTCGTAGAAGTCGGTACCGGGCTTCTTGCTCAAATCCATATTGGCGCGATCTATGCCCGAAGAGAGCGACTGAGCAAAAGCTGCACTGGCCGTGAGGGCGAGAGCAGCGAGGGTCAATTTGATTTTCATATTGTTGTTGTGTTGAGATTACTTGATGACCACTTGTACACTATCGGTCTTGATACGCGTTTTGAGCCATTGGCGCAAAGCGCGGCGCGAAGTTGGGGGAAAATCCTCGGTTTCGCGCAAAGTGACAAGCGCAACGACATAAGGACGAGTGGAGAGAGAAGTATCGGTGCGCGATTCGACCGTGTGGGTGAGCGCAAGGCTACGCACCGCAGGGAAGAGGGGTTGAAGCTCTCGGGCCACATCGGGTGTGAGACGCTCAAGGCGCTTGTAGTGCTCCACCTCTTCGTTCACGACTTTGAGTTGGGCGGCTTGATTGGCCAAGAGTTCTTTCTGATGAGCGCTTTCGCTACCAAAGGTGCGGCTACGTTCGGCCAGCAAAGTGTCGCTCTGTGTGCCTTGAATAAAGTGCAGTTTATAGTCGCTCAGTTTGTAGAGCTCCATCTTTTGCTGCACTTCGAGCTGCTGGGCATCGGTGATTTCACGCCCCACAGCAACAATGTTGAGCGTTTGTGACTGCTCATCGAGCGAGTTGGACAGGATGTGCGTACCTGCAAAGTTGAGTTCGCCCTTAATGAAGCTGTTCACTCGCCCCTCGACAATGCTGTCGCGAATAATGCCTGCCGTAATGATACTTGCGGGAATCATCGTCGCAATGACCACCACAATAATGGTGCGACGCACACGCAAATACTTGGCCTTGTCTATTTGAGCCTTGGGAGTGAAGTTCATGAGACGCACCCCTACAAAAGTGGCCAGACAAATGAATACGGTATTGATAAAGAAGAGATAGAAGGCTCCAAAGAAGTAGCCCAAGTTGCCCGTGGCCAAACCGAAACCAGCGGTGCAAAGTGGCGGCATCAGTGCTGTGGCAATGGCGACTCCAGGAATGACATTCCCACCTCGGCCACGCATCGAGACACCCACAATACCTGCCGCGCCACCAAAAAGTGCGATGAGCACATCGTAAATCGTGGGAGAAGTGCGGGCTAAAAGCTCACTTTGTGCCTCCGAAATGGGAGTAATCAAGAAATAGAGCATGGCTGTGATAACGCTGATGAGCGTGGCGGCCAAGAGGTTGCGATAGGAGAGCTTGAGCAGCTCAAAATCGTTGGTCCCTATCGAAAAGCCTATGCCCAAAATAGGCCCCATGAGTGGGGAAATGAGCATCGCGCCAATGATAACGGCTGTGGAATTGACGTTGAGCCCGAGCGAAGCGATGAAAATCGCAAAAATCAACACCCAAGTATTAGAACCACGGAAATTGATGCCTGCACGGATATTCTCGATAATGGCGGCTTCGTCGTCCCGCTCTTGGGAAAGATCGAAGTGCTGTTTCATGCGAATCACGAAACGTAGAAAAGTATGCAACATAAGAGAAAAAGAAAGGAAAATATTACCCCAAAGCCTCAACGGCCTCGGCCCAACGAGCTTCGGCGTCATCGAGTTCTTTTTTGAGCATGCCGTGCTTCGTAAATAGCTCAGCATTGGTGGCTCCTTCGGGCGTTGAAAGTTGAGTTTCTATAGCTGAAATTTGAGTTTCGAGCGCTTCGATTGCCGCTTCGGCTTCCTTGACGGCTTGTTCCAATCGACGGCGCTGTTTGGCCTGTTCTTTCTGTTCGGCGTAGGAAAGTGCTCCCTCGGAGGGGGCTTCATTGCGCACAGCAGTAACCTTTGCACTGGGCGTCGTTCCACCATTGCTCATCTGCGTGCCGAGATGATCGAGGCTTTCTAAGTCTTTCTTTTGTAGGAAGTCGTAGATGCCGCCAATATGTTCGCGCACACGCCCACCGCCAAACTCATAAACTTTTGTCACGAGGCCATCGAGAAATTCGCGGTCGTGACTCACGACAATGACCGTCCCATCGAAAGCGAGAATGGCCTCCTTGAGCACATCTTTTGTGCGGAGATCGAGGTGATTGGTCGGCTCGTCGAGAATGAGAAAATTGACGGGCTCGAGTAGGAGTTTGATCATGGCCAAACGACTACGCTCACCGCCCGAAAGGACCTTGACCTTCTTGTCTGAGGCCTCGCCGCCAAACATAAAAGCTCCCAAGATGTCGCGTATTTTGAGGCGAATATCGCCCTTGGCAACGCGGTCGATGGTATCGAACACCGTGAGCTCGTCGTCCAGCAGCTGCGCTTGGTTTTGCGCATAATAGCCTATCTCGACATTGTGCCCAAGACGGAGTGCACCGCTGTGTTCTATCTCCTGCATGATGCACTTGACAAGGGTCGATTTGCCTTCGCCATTTTTCCCGACAAAGGCCACTTTTTCGCCGCGCTCAATGGTGAGATTGACATTGCCGAACACCGTGTGCTCGCCATAAACCTTGCCCACTTCGTCACAAATGACGGGATAGTCGCCTGAGCGCGAACAGGGGGGGAATTTGAGGTGGAGCGACGCCGTATCGACCTCGTCGATTTCGATAGGCACCATTTTTTCGAGCTGTTTGATGCGGCTCTGCACCTGTACAGCTTTGGTGGGCTTATAGCGAAATCGCTCAATAAAATCGCGGATTTCGGCCATCTCGCGCTGCTGATTTTCATAAGCACGAAGCTGGCTTTCGCGACGCTCAGCACGAAGCTGGAGATATTCGTCGTACTTGACACGATAGTCCACCGCTTTTCCGCAACTTATCTCAATGGTGCGTGTGGTTACGTTGTTGATAAAAGCACGGTCGTGGCTCACGAGCATCACGGCACTGCTGCTACGTGCCAAGAACTGCTCGAGCCAACGAATGCTCTCTATATCAAGGTGGTTGGTGGGCTCGTCGAGCAACAAGACATCGTGCTGCGCAAGCAGGAGTTTGGCCAGCTCGATACGCATGCGCCAACCGCCCGAAAACTCACGCGTAGGGCGCTCCAAATCGGCAGGGAGAAAGCCCAAGCCACGTAGCGTCCGCTCCAATTCGGCACGATAGTTGTCGGCGCCCATAAGCTGCAAACGCTCGCTTTCGCGCGAGAACGCCTCGACCAATTCCATGTAATCGGCACTTTCATAGTCCGTGCGTTCGGCCAGTTCGGCATTGAGCTGTTCGACATGGGCTCGTAGTGTATGAATGTGCGAAAAAGCCTTTTCGACCTCGGCCAGCACGGTGGTTTCGTCGCTCAAAACCATGACTTGTGGCAGGTAGCCCACACTCACTTCTCGCTGCACGGCCACGCGCCCCGCAGTGGGCTGTTGGAGACCTGCAATGATTTTGAGCATGGTGCTTTTGCCCGCTCCGTTTTTACCAACAAGAGCGATGCGGTCGCGACGATTGACCACGAAACTCACCTCCGAGAATAGCGGACGTGCAGAAAATTCAACTTTCAGTTGTTCGACAGAAATCATAAATGTCGTTAGGAATTATTCTTGGCGATAGCCATACGCTTCGAGGCGACGGTCGTTTTGCCGCCAGTCCTTATCGACCTTGACGTAGACTTCCAGAAAAATGCTCTTTTGGAAAAACTTTTCGAGCGTCTTGCGCGCTTCGGTCGATACCTTTTTGAGAGCTACGCCCTTGTGCCCAATGACGATGCCCTTCTGACTTTCGCGCTCCACATAGATAATGGTGCGAATGTGGATGCGCTCGTCGGTTTCCTTAAAGCTCTCTACGGCGACTTCGCAAGCGTAAGGAATCTCCTTGTCGTAATAGAGCAGAATCTTCTCGCGCATAATCTCGGTCACGAAAAAGCGTGCCGGCTTGTCCGTCCATTGGTCTTTGTCGAAATAGGGAGGCGATTCGGGCAACAATTCCTTAATGCGGCGCAACACATTGTCGACATTGAACTTGGCTTGTGCCGATATGGGATAGATTTCGGCCGTGGGGAGCACCTCTTTCCATTCGCCCACGAGCTGCTCCAAATTCTTTTGATTGGAAAGGTCTATCTTGTTGATGAGCAAGAGGATGGGCACGCGCATGCGCTGTACTTTTTGAATAAAGTCGGCATTTTTGTCGGGCTTCTCTACGACATCGGTCACATAGAGCAGCACATCGGCATCTTGCAGTGCACTTTCGGAAAAGGCCAGCATGGATTCCTGCAACTTGTAGTTGGGTTTCAACACACCAGGAGTGTCGGAAAAGACGATTTGTGCCTCTTCCTCGTTGATGATGCCCATGATACGGTGGCGAGTGGTTTGCGCCTTGAAGGTAGCGATGCTGATGCGCTCGCCCATGAGTAGGTTCATCAAGGTGGATTTTCCCACATTGGGATTGCCCACGATGTTCACAAAACCAGCTTTGTGCATATCTTATTGGTATGAATGAGGGAGCGGCTCTCGGCCTCTTGTGAGACCGAGAGCCGCTACGTTGTGTCTTAGTGAAATTACTTGCCGTCGTAGGCCCACCTCAAGTAGGCAGCGCCCCAAGTGAAACCACCGCCAAATGCGGTGAGGATGATGTTGTCGCCTTTTTTGAGTTGCGACTCATAGTCCCACAAGGCCAAAGGAAGCGTTCCTGCCGAAGTGTTGCCATACTTCTGAATGTTGAGCATCACCTTGTCCATAGGAATTTCAAGACGATTGGCCACGGCCTCGATGATGCGCACGTTGGCTTGGTGAGGCAAGACCCAAGTGATATTGTCCTTGTTCAAGGCATTGCGCTCAGCCACGAGAGCACAAGAATCACTCATATTGGTCACGGCAAACTTGTAGACCGTGCGTCCCTCTTGGTGAATTTTGTGCATATTGTGGTCGATGGTAAAGTAGGAAGGCGAGCAAGCCGAGCCTCCGCCCTTGATGCACAAATAGGGCAAGCCTTTGCCATCGGCACGCAAGTGGCTGTCGAGCCAGCCCAGCTCTTCGGTCGAAGGCTCTACGAGCACAGCACCAGCGCCATCGCCAAAAATGGGACAGGTAGCACGGTCGTTATAGTCCACGACACTCGAGAGTTTGTCGCCACCACACACCACAACTTTCTTGTAGCGTCCACTTTGTATCATGGAAGCAGCCATGTCCATACCATAAAGGAAACCCGAGCAGGCGGCATTGATGTCGATGCAGAAAGCATTCTTCATGCCCAAGCGCCCTACCACGATACTGGAGGTCGAGGGGATGGGGAAGTCGGGAGTCGTCGTGGCCATAATCAGGCAGTCTATCTCGTCGGGGCTGGTGCCCGTCTTTTCGAGCAGCTGCTTCACTGCTTTGCGCGCCATGTAGCTGGTGCCCAATCCTTCTTCGTTGAGGATGCGGCGTTCTTTGATGCCGATGCGGGTCATAATCCACTCGTCGTTGGTGTCGACCATACGCGAGAGTTCTTCGTTGTTGAGCACATACTCAGGCACGAAACCACCGACTCCGGTGATTACTGCATTGATTTTTTCCATAAGTGGGAAGTATGGGGAAATTGGTGTGTGTCCCGATTTTGTCGTTGTGCTGAGCAGGAGCTAATGACCTCTCTCGTCGCCCCAGCATGTGGGCAGGCCAAGAGGCCTTCGAGGGGTCAATCCTACTGTTGTGCGCAGTGCGGGTATCGGGGCTTAACCCTTGGAGAATGTAAAATAAATTCTACCTCTCTGTCTTTCCCAAAGGAGATCAGAGGGGAGAAAAACGAGCATGCGGTCTTTGGCCACAAATAAGGGTGGGCCAAAAAACCGCATGTTGATGTTGGGACGATTACTCAGCCACTTCTTCCTTCACGATGGCCAGCTTACCACGGTAGTAACCGCAGGTGGGGCATACGCTGTGGTAGATGTGGAAAGCACCGCAGTTGCCACAAGTAGCGAGCGTAGGAGCTACAGCCTTGTCATGGGTGCGACGCTTGAGGGTACGAGTCTTCGATTGTCTTCTTTTAGGATGTGCCATTGTTCTGTTATATGTTTTGTTTGTTTATTATCAACAGTCGGTTTCTTTGTCTGGACTTGCAGAAAAACTCCGTGGAGCCTTCCTCGCGTGCGTCGTGACGCAGAAGAGTACCAATAGAAAGGGATGAAGCGGCGGGCTACCCAAAAAGTGCCAACTCATTGCCCCGCGAACTAGGTGGGGGCGGCAGTCCTCCAAACTTCGGCCGAAGGTAGCGGCTAAACATCCTCGTCGGAATCCTCCTCGATGGAGAAGCGGCCAAGCATATCGGCATTGCACTCGCCCGCGCGGTGTACGCGTTGAAGCGGGAGATTGAGCATCGTGAGCTCGCAGATGTCCCAAGCCGTATCGTAGCTAAGCTGAGAGAAGGGAATGAGAATGCGGTCGCCATCGGCATCGCTGTCATCGCCATGGGCCACATGAAGCGTTTCCTCAAAGGCGATGGGTATTTCGACAGGTTCCAAGCAGCGATCACAAGGCACTTGTACCATGCCCGATGCTGCATAGCGGAAAGCATAAGTATCGGCCGAGCCCAAACGCACGCGAAGCGTCACGTCAAGACGGCCACCCAACAACTCGCCATCGGTCATATCGACAAAGAAATCGTTGTCGAGCACATAGCGCAGGACGACATCATTGTGTTGAGCCTCGCGCAGATTGACGGTATAGGGCTGTCGGTCGAACATATTCGGGTGCAAAGATACAGCTTTTTGTGAAAACGCTAAAACACCTCGGCAAGAAAAAGTTGCCCACAAGGGCGAAAAAACATATTTCGAGCCTCAGAAGGAGAAAAAGAGGAACGGAGAGAAGGAAAATCGAGCTGAAAAATACTCGCCTACGAGTATTGAGCGTGCGCCAAGGAAGGCACTTCTTTCTCCTTCCCACCGCGAAAAATCTACGTGGCACGTAGAAAATCCTACGTCCCACGTAGGATTTTTTCCTTCCCACGTAGGATTTGCTCCGACGCACGTGTTTTTTCACCTCGCCACTCAACACGAAGCTCTCCCCTATCTCCTAAATGTTCAAGACCTCAACTCCTCCCTTCGAGCACAGAGCTTTTTCTCTTTGATTTCGCCCTCCGCTCACTCTCGAACGACTTTTGAAACCTTGCCCTCGTACGAAGGGAGAAAAAAGAAGCGCACCGCTCATTGCGGTGCGCTCAATAACAGTGGGCAGTGATGGATTCGAACCACCGAAGGCGTAAGCCAGCAGATTTACAGTCTGCCCCATTTGGCCACTCTGGTAACTGCCCGAAGGTGCTTCCTTGCGGTTTGCGAGTGCAAAGGTAAGGAATTCCTCTGGTATAAACAAGCAAATTGCGACTTTTCTCGTAAAAGCTACTCGAACGACTTCATGAAATCGACCATCTTAATGGCCGTCAAGGCAAACTCACGCCCCTTATCCATCGTCTGCCCTGCACGCTCCAAGGCTTGTTCCTCCGTATTGACCGTGAGAACACCATTGATTACGGGGATTTTTCCGCAAGCATTGAGCTGCACCAATCCCTGCGTTGTGCCTTGACAAATGTAGTCAAAGTGGGGCGTATCGCCTTTGATCACACAACCAATGGCAATAATAGCATCAACGTAGCCTTTATCGGCCAGCTGCGCACAGCCATACACGAGTTCAAAACTACCAGGCACACGACGAATGGTGATACTCGTATCGGAAGCGCCATACTGAGCAAGTGTGTCGAGGGCACTACGCAGGAGGGCTTCGGTGATGGGGGCGTTCCATTCGGTCACGACAATGCCGAAGCGCATAAAACTGGCATCGGGTACAGTGTCGCTCTGATGCTGGGCATAGGAAAAGGTAGACATAAGGGTGGGGGTATGAAAAAACGCTGGGGAATGTGGATGGCAGGAGGCTATCCTCATTCCTCAGCGCAAATGTTGTGCTTTACAATTATTTGGTGCGCTCGATGTATTTATCGATTTCTGCACCTACGAGTTGTCCATTCTGATAGCTCACAGAGGAGAGTTGAGCCGTGGGGTAATCGCTCTTGATGCGCGTATAGAGCTTATGAGCTTCTTCCTTCTTGCTCTGACTTTCCAAAATCTGTGCTGCCTGCATCAGATAGAGAGGAGAGAGAGCGGGATTGTCTGCATGGTCGGCAGCTTCCTTGAGCAGGCTCACCGCCTTGTCGAGCTTCTTCTCGGCAGCATAAGCATTGCCCAAAGCTGCAATAGCGTTGGCCGAAATCGTTACATCGCCCTTAGGAGAAAAATCTTCGAGCTGCTCGATGGCTTTCTTGTACTCTCCCTTATTAAAATAGGCCAAGCCGGCATACATGTGGGCGAGGTTAGCAGCATCGGTCAGTGCATAGGTACTGGCAATCTTCTCATAGCCCTTAAATTGTGCGCCATCACCCTTGAGCGCCTTGTCCCACTCGGCAACAGCAAAATACTGCTGCCCGAGTGCCAACTCGGCTTGTCCCTTCTCGTTTTGGCTCTTCAAGTATTGCGCGCCACCAATCCAAGCGGCAGCCACTACGACTACGGCACAAATGCTAATGATGAGGGTCTTCTTGTACTTGTTGATAAAAGCTTCTGACTTAGCGATGGTTTCGTTCACATCGAGGGTCTGATTTTGTTGGCTCATAGGGATATGCTGTATGTTTTATTTTCAAAAAGCGGCGTGCCTCGATTCAAATTCGGCACACGAGTCGAGCGCAAAGTTACTACTTTGTAGGTGATTGGCGAAAGGAATGCCTACTTTTTTTCACTTATCGCCAAAAAAGCGAGCCTCGCACTTCGTTTTTCGCGTGTAGAAACGTAAATTTGCATTATGATACTCCAACGACTTTCTCTCCTCAATTACAAGAACATCGAGCAGGCCGAACTCACACTCTCGCCCAATGTAAATTGCTTCATCGGACGCAACGGTATGGGCAAGACCAACGTGCTCGACGCGGTCTACTTTTTATCGTTTGGCAAAAGCAGCCACGCGCTCACCGATGCGCAGTGCGTGCGCCACGAAGCCGACTTCTTGATGATACAAGGTAAATATCTGAATGCTGTAGGAGAGGAGGAAAGCATCGGCTGTTCGCTCAAACGCGGACAACGCAAACGGATGCGTCGCAACGACAAGGACTACAAGCGACTGAGCGAACACGTTGGCGTCGTACCGCTCATCATGATTTCGCCCTCCGACAGTCTGCTCATCACGGGAGGCAACGAGGAGCGCCGACGCTTGCTCGACGTCGTGCTGTCGCAACTCTCAAGTACCTATCTCGAAGCGCTGATGCGCTACAACAAGACATTGCAACAGCGCAATGCCCTGCTCAAACAGGAAGAACAGCCCGACGAAGGACTTCTTGAGGTGCTTGAAACCATGATGGCCTGCGACGCCAACATTATCTACGCAGAGCGAGCCACAATGCTCGAAGGCTATGTTCCCATTTTCCAAGACCTTTATCGCCGATTGTGTAGTACAGAACACGAGGAGGTAGACTTGCGTTACGAAAGTCATGCCACAAGAGGAGATTTGGCCACTTTACTGCGCGAAGGACGCAACCGTGAGCGCATCGTAGGCTACACGCTCTATGGGCCTCACAAGGACAAGCTGGAACTTCTCATGAATGGCTACGACGTGCGCCGAGAAGGTAGTCAGGGGCAAACGAAAACTTATTTTATTGCCATGAAGTTGGCCCAATTTCTGTACCTCAAAACGCGCGGTGAGCGCCGCACGCCCATCCTTCTCTTGGACGACATTTTCGACAAGCTCGATGCACATCGCGTGGCCTGTATCGTCGACTACGTGAGCGGAGAAGACTTTGGGCAAATCTTTATCACCGACACCAATCGCGAACACCTGGACAGCATCTTAGCCACGACCAATCGCAGCTACCGACTTTTTGAAGTAGAGCAGGGAGAAGTGCGTGCTTTGCTGGCTCAAGAATAGTTGCCTCATCGTTTTAGGACTATGGAACGACGTAAATCGGAAACCCTCGATGCTGCACTCTCTCAATTTCTAAGAAGCAGTGGTTTGGAAACGCCACTTTTGCAGCATCGCCTCGTAGAGCTCTGGCCTACCATCGTAGGCGAACGCATCGCGCAACACACCGAGGCGCTCCACATCAAAGAGCAAGCGCTATGGGTACGGGTGCACACTCCTGCACTACGTTCTCAATTGCTCATGATGCGCCAACAGTTAGTTGGCCAACTGAACACTGCTATCGGCCATACGCTCATCTACGACATCAGAATCGTATAATTAAGTGAGAGTTGCCTCGCGCCTGCCCCTCTTCCATCTACGTGTGCCACTCCGCGAGCTCTTCGACCCAATAGTCGGGAGAGAACCCCGTTTTATCATCCTCTTGCCCACAACTGCATACGACATGAAATATTCAATCATTGTCCCCGTGTACAATCGCCCCGACGAGTGCGACGAACTTTTGGACAGCCTCACCCACCAAACAATCAAAGACTTTGAAGTGCTCATCGTTGAAGATGGTAGCAGCCTCCCCTGTCGTGACGTGGTGGCTCGCTACGAAAACCGACTCCCCGTACGCTACTTCTCCAAGCCTAATTCGGGACCTGGGCAAACGCGTAACTATGGAGTGGAACGTGCCGAGGGCGACTATGTACTCATCTTAGATAGCGATGTTGTATTGCCTTCGGGCTACCTCGCCGCAATCCATGCAGAACTCCAAACTAAGGCTTGCGATGCCTTCGGTGGGCCTGACCGCGCGCATCCCTCTTTCACCCCCACGCAAAAGGCCATCAACTACGCGATGACCTCCTTTTTCACCACGGGCGGCATACGCGGTGGCCAACAGAAGTTGGACAAATTCTACCCACGCTCCTTTAACATGGGCGTGCGCCGCGAGGTTTATCGTCAGTTGGGTGGATTTTCCGATATGCGTTTTGGAGAAGACATCGACTTTTCTACACGCATTTTTCAGGAAGGCTACTCCTGCCGCTTGATGCCCGGAGCATGGGTCTATCACAAGCGACGCACCGACCTACGTAAGTTTTTCAAGCAAGTGCACAACAGCGGTATCGCACGCATACACCTGACCTTGCGTCACCCAGGCACGCTCAAGCTGGTGCACCTGCTGCCAGCCATCTTCACGTTGGGGGTTATCACGCTGGTCTTGGCGAGTGGCTGGGCAGCGATTGTACATTGCCCTTGGGCATGGGTGCCACTCCTACCCTTGTTGCTTTATGCGCTGCTTGTGGGGCTCGATGCCACGCGCTTGGAGCGCTCTCTCCACGTGGGCCTGCGTGCCATTGTGGCCTCCTTCGTTCAGCTCATGGGCTATGGCACGGGGTTTTTACGTGCGTGGTGGACGCGCATGGTGCTCGGTCGCGGTGAATTTGAAGCCTTCAAAAAGAATTTCTATCAATGACCTCCGACGAAAGGCCTACCCAACGGCTGCGCATCCACGAATGGAACGAAGCCGACCGCCCTCGTGAAAAATTTGAAGCCTTGGGAGCTACTGCGCTATCCAAGGCCGAGCTTTTGGCCATTCTCATAGGTAGCGGTACGCCCGAACAAAGCGCGGTCGAATTGATGCGCAGCCTCCTTCACGATTGCGACGACCAACTCGTACGATTGGGGCGCATGAGCATCGCCGAGCTATGTCGATACAAGGGCATAGGACCCGCCAAAGCCATCACAATACTCGCAGCCTGCGAATTGGGGCGGCGGCGCGAATCGGAGGGAGTGGAGCGCGAAGTGATGAACAATGCCGCACTCATTTATCGCTACTTTCGTCAACACCTTACCGATGCCCATGTCGAGGAAGCCCACGCGCTACTCCTCGACAACCAGTTGCGGCTCATCCGCAGTGCACTCATCACGCGCGGCGGTATCAATCAAACCTTGGTCGACATACGCGTATTGCTGCGCGAAGCCCTCTTATCGAGAGCTGTGCACTTGGTGTTTTGCCACAATCACCCCTCCGGGCACGCACAGCCCTCAACCGAAGACGACCTGCTCACCCAGAAAATCCAACAAGCCTGCGAAGTGGTCGGCATTCGCATGGTCGATCATCTCATCTTTGCCGACACAGGTTATTATAGCTATGCCGAAGAAGGGCGTTTGTGAGCTCAACAACTCCACTGCCTCGCGACGCCTGGCACTGCTTTTTCCTCAACTTTCTAAACACAAGAACATGACTCCCGAAGAAAAACTCCAAATCGAAGAACGCATCGTCGAAGCCATCAAAACGGTCTACGACCCCGAAATACCCGTAGACATCTACAATCTTGGCCTCATCTATAATATAGACTTGGCCGACGACGGCCTGCTTGAAATCGACATGACCCTCACTGCGCCCAACTGCCCCGCAGCCGACTTCATCCTCGAAGACACACGCATCAAGACTTCCTGCGTAGAGGGCGTAAAAGATGTGCGCATCAATCTCACGTTCGAGCCCGAGTGGGATCGCGACATGATGAGCGAAGAGGCTAAACTGGACCTCGGTTTCCTCTAATCCTCGCGCTATGCTGGCCTCCTTTCGCAAAGCAGCTCGTGCCGCGCTTGCCCTCTTGGCAGGCGAACATTGTGTGATGTGCGGCACTCCCTTGCGTGGCGGCCAGCTGTGTCCGTCCTGCTGGCTTTCTCTCCCTTACACCCACCTTCGAGCTTATGCCGGCAATCCTATCGACCGCCTCTTTTGGGACGATGCACGTGTAGTAGCTGCCTCTGCCTATTTGTGGTACAAACCCGAATATGCCGTGGCACAGCTCGTGCACGCACTCAAATATGGCGGTCGCTACGATTTGGGCTTATTGATGGGCGAAGTCATGGCCCACGAGCTCGCGGACAGTGATTTTTTTGCCACCGCCGACGCACTACTCCCTGTGCCGCTCTCGAAACAGCGCTATCGTCAACGTGGCTACAATCAAAGCCTTGCGCTGGCCGAAGGCGTGAATCGCGCCACAGGACTCCCCATTGTCCAAGGAGCAGTGGTACGCCACATCGACAATCCCTCCCAAACGAGCCTTGATGCCCACCAACGCCTCGCCAATGTCGAGGGCATCTTTTCCCTAAGCGATTCCTCCGCGCTTTCAGGCCGCCACGTTGTCGTTATAGACGATGTCATCACGGTAGGCGCCACCATAGGCAGCTTGCTGCGCACGCTCTCTGCCGTGCCCAACCTGCGCGCCAGCATTCTCGTGCTTTGCGCCGCTGGACGCTATCACATGGGCGCGGTGCACAGCCAACAACTCGGCCTGCCCGACGCTTCGGCCCAGCTCCACGCCGAGCAGTTGCGTCGCTACCGTCCATAAACAGTCTCCTCCCTCCTTCAAAAAACCGCATCGCCATAGTCTTCACGACTGGGCGATGCGGTTTTGCAATATAGAAAGGTAGTAAATTGGCGTAAGGCGAGAGCTTAAAACACGTTGAGCGACAATCCCATCGTGAGCATAGGGGCTTGTGGTCCATAGCCTTGCTCAAAAGCCGATTTGGGAGTATACTTCACATACAATCCCCATGCGCCCTGTGTGATACCTGCCAGATAGCTCACCGTGAGCGAGCGCAGACGAATGTTTTCCTTGTGCGTCACTTCATACTTGCGCTCGTTTTTATAGTAAGTATTGTAGAGGCGTGGGCGAATGTGGGAGTTGAGCTGTACGGCCGCCCACACTCGTATGCCTGCGTCGAAACGATAGCGATAGCCCAACTGGTAATACCAGCGATTGAAGCGTGCCACTGAGCGACCTGGTTGCGTGCCTGTAGGATAGTCGCCCACGCTCACCACCCCATTGTTGTGGTTCAGGTAATGGGGCGTATCCATCACATATTTGCCCCAACCATAACCGATGTTGAGCGCGAGGAGATGCTGAGGGTAGCCAGTCCATTTCAGACGTATGGACATGAGTTGCAGGTCGATGTCCCAGTTGCTCTCCCAACGAGCTGGGAGCTGGATGCTTTGAGGAGTAGACAAACCGATTTGTAGCGCTGGGGGAAAACTTCCAGACACCTCCAACACCCTATTCTTCTTGTTTTTTCCTAATTGGATAGTGGGTGCCGAGAAGTCCCATTTGCGTGCTGCCGACTCGACGAAACTGTCGCCCGAAGTAGAGATGCGTTGCCGCAAATGATAGTCAGGATTATTGGTCGTACCCAGGATGTTGATGTCCACCAAGGAGTCTTTTTGCGTGATGAGCACACTGCGCACATCTTTCACATGGGCAATGGTGTCGGGCGTTTGCGCAGCAAGGAGCAAGGCCGAGGCTGCGCAGCCAAGGAGAGAAGCAAAGCGTTTCATAGGGAAAAGAGGTTTAGGGAGTGCCAAAAGTTTGTTTGAGTTCCGAAAGGGTCGCGCTGCCCGTCATATAGATGAGCGTGACTTGTGGGTTTGCACCCTGTCGCAAACCATTGTTGCGATAGAAAAGGTAACGGTGCTGCCCCTTCGTGAGCGCGGGCAATTGGTAAAGGCCGTAGTAAAGGCGCGTGCGCTTATAGCCTTCTTCGCGGTGCAAGGCGGTGCGCGTGTCGGTGCGTAGGGCATTTTCGAGCTGGCGGCTCTGCTCGTCGCTCAGCTTCACCGTGAGGCTATGAAAGAGCGAGAGTCGATAGTCGGCCAGTACCTTGCCTTCACGACGCACCAAAGTCGCATTGTGCTGACGGGCAAAGTCGGTGTCGAAATAAGGAGCTATGCGCAACTCCTTTTGAGCCCACACGGCAACCGACACCCAGAAGAGAAAGAAGAGCAGAAGATGTCGTTTCATGGGAGGAGGGATTAGGGAGAAGAGGAGGAGGAATCGAGGGTGGAAAAAGCCTCGTGAAGCTGTTGGTCCATGCTGGGCACAGCGCCATCGGTCGCCAAGACGTCGCGCAGTGCCTCGTGCATTTGGGCATCGACGAGGGCAGGGTCGGTGGTGCGATGCCCCTCGATGTAGGCCACACTGCGAGGGTTCAAATAGTCATAGCTCCACCAGCCTGTCCCAACAACAAAAGCGAGCAGGACAACAGCTGCGACAGGGCGCAACGAGTGCCACGACAAACGTCGGGAGGAAATCGCCGACGAGGGAACGGCGGCACGAGAGGAGCGAGAGGGGAAATTCTGCGTCCCACGTAGAAAATCCTGCGTCCCACGTAGGATTTTTTCCTTCCCACTTTGATATTCGGGGGGTGGAAAGCCCAGTGGCGAACTCGTTTCGGCAAGCAAAGATGCAGGAGCCGTAGCATGTCGACGAGCAGCGGCGGCCAGCCCCATCACAGCACGCGCAGCCAGGATCGTGGGGTGCTCCTCACGACTGTGAGCCAGATAGAGGCGCAAACTGCGCTCTTCGGCTTCGGTGGTGAGCCCGTCGAAATAGCGTTCGGTCAGGGCCACCCAATATGTCAAAGGCTGAGAGGGAGTAGTCATGAGGAGGAATGGTGTTGGAGATAGAGCGTGCGAATGGTCTTGCGCGCTCGTGAGAGTTGCTGGCGTATGGCGGCTTCTTGCATGCCCAACTCCTCGGCCAAGAGGGCGTAAGGAGCATCGTCCACATCTCGGCGGCGCAGGAGGAGCTGCTGGAGAGGGGTGAGGTGCTGGGCGATGAGGCGTTGCACTTCATGGTATCGGGCTTCGACATCGTCCTCGTCGGGAGGGCTCTCGGCCAGTGGATAGTCCTCGACCGACACTTCGCTGCGTGTGCTGCGACGGCGCAACGTGTCTATGCTGATGTGTCGCACGGTAGTGGTGAGCAGCGCTTCTTCATCGGCCGTGGTGGCCAGCTGTTCGCGACGCGGCCACAAGCGAGCAAAGGCTTCGTAGAGCGCATCGTCGGCCTCCATCTCATTGCCCAAAAGTTGTGCGGACATTTGCCGCAACCGTCCGCTCAGCCGCAGAAAAGTAGCGGCAAGCCCTCCACGCTCTGAGGGCGCGGGAGAACTCGAGAGAGAAGGAGCAGAAGTGGGCTTCATGAAGGTTCGTTTGATAGTAAAACGCAGTGGGGAGGATTTTGTGACACAAATTTAGCATCTTTTTCTTGGAAAAGCGACAGTAGGGGAGAACACGATGGGGAGAAATGCGTATTTTTGCAAGGTGCTTGCGCTGCACAATGATGCGCTATTGTTCTCCTTGAAAACTGCGACCTCGCTCTTCCGGAATTCAGGGCATCGCACGTGGAGCAGCACAAATATGTTCTACCCTTTCCCCCTCCTTTTTTCCTACTCATGACGGCTTCCCTTCCCTATACCGACCTTTTTATCGACTTTGACGATACGCTCTACGACACACGCGGCAATGCGACCATAGCACTGCGCGAACTCTACGACCAGCACCAGCTCGAACGCTTCTATCCCGAATTTGAGAAATTCGCAGAGGTCTACTGGCGCATCAACGACGAACTCTGGCATGCCTTTGCTCACGATGAAATCACCAAAGAAGCACTCATCATCGAACGCTTTCGCCGTCCGCTGGAGCAAACGGGGCAAGCTCGCCTTAGCGATGCGCAATGCTTGCAACTGAGCGACGATTTTTTTGCACTCAATGCCGACAAACCTGGCACCATCGTCGGAGCACACGATTTGCTGGACTATTTGGCTGAGAGGGGGTATCGCTTGCATCTATGCAGCAATGGCTTTGGTGAGGTACAATATCGCAAATTGGCTGCTTCGGGACTTGAAGGCCGATTTGATACTGTCGTACTGAGCGAAGATGCTGGTGCCAATAAGCCTTCGGAACAATACTTCCGCTATGCTTTCGAGCGAACGGGAGCGCAAGCCGACCGCACCTTGATGATTGGCGACAATCCTGCCACCGACATCGTCGGCGCTCAACGCATGGGAATGGACACGCTATGGTTCAACGAGCAGGGACGCGAGGCCGAACTCAACCTCCCGCCCACCTACGAAGTGGGAGTGCTGGAGGAAATCCGAAACATACTATAATATTGCTGTCCGGTAAAAAAATAAGACAGCTTCAAAACTTATTGTTATAGAGTAGCTTACAAGGAAAAACGAAATAGGGGGCTTGTATTTTTCCATGCTATCATTTCT
>JAUNKN010000004.1 GCA_030532685.1 Bacteroidales bacterium
AGGACCTGTAGCAGGAACACCGAGATCGGTGTCTACGCCATTGATTCTCACCCACCAGTTGCCATTGCTACCGATGTGAGGAGTTTCGCCGGTGACACCTTGATCGCCCTTGTCGCCCTTAGGACCAGTTGCGGGAACTTTCAAGTCTTTGTCTACGCCGTCGATGTTTACCCACCAGTTGCCATTGCTACCGATGTAGGGTGTAGAGCCATCCTTACCATAAGCGGGGTGGCCAGAGTCCTTACCATTGATCCACCAGTTCTTGTTAGGACCAATCACAACTTCAGGGCTGATGCCATCCTTGCCCTTCCAGGGCTTACCTGTATCTTCCCAAGTCTTGCCACCATCGGTACTGATGAACCAGTTGCCGTTGTCGCCAGCCTTGACAGTGGCCGAAGCGGCATCCTTGCCGTTCTCGCCATCTTTACCACGAGAGGGGTGACCAGTGTCCTTACCATTGATGAACCAGTTGTCGTTGATACCGATTGTAACAACGGGGGCAACGGCATCCGTACCACGGTCGCCCTTTTCGCCCTTCCAGCTCTTGCCAGTGTTCACACCATTCACCCACCAGTTGCCATCGGGGTTGGCAACGATGGTGGGAGCAGGAGCATCCTTACCATCCTTGCCGCGAGCGGGAACGCCGAGGCTGGTTGTACCGATCCACCAGTTGCCATCAGGACCGATTGCGGGAGTGAGGCCATCCTTACCATTTTGACCATCGGCACCCTTGTCGCCCTTTTCGCCACGAGCAGGCACACCAGTGTTGCTCGTACCGATCCACCAGTTGCCATCGGCACCGATGTGAGGGGTCTTACCGTTTTCGCCTGTAGAACCAGAGAGGAAGTACCAGAAGTCGGCCATTGTATTGGTCGTCTTGGGCCATGCCTCAGAAGGCTTGTGAGGGTTGGCCACGGTACCTGAAGAGATATAAGCAACCCACTGGTCGTAGGCGCTGAGACCATCCTTGCCATTCACGCCATCTTTTCCTTTAAGATAGCGGAAGAAGTCCACTACTGCCACTTCGCCCTTGGGCCAAGCAATAGTACCAGCATTTACTTGGTCTACCCATACTTGGTAGGCACTCTTACCGTCCTCACCCTTTGGGCCAGGAGGCATCAAGACATCTACCTCTGCGCAAGAGTAGAAGCCCGATAGCAGCACAGCTACTATCGCCAGAAGAAATGATTTAAGTTTCATCTTGAATTAAAAATTAGAAAGAATAAAATTTACAAGTAATTCGATTGGACATAGGAATAAGCATCCAACGTCGGCCTATAGGAAGGCAATTTCTCTATATCGTTCCTAATATATTATTAGAAAGAAACGACTAAAAAACAGTCAGTTATGTCCAAAACAGACATATACATTCCCTGTCGGGAAGCGTATATCGTCGGTGCAAAATAAGTGCTATTTCCGAAAACAACCAAGAGAAAAGGTAAATTTTTCCTCTCGAGTTTCTTATTTTTTCGTTTTTTTATTGCCTCACAACATTCCTATAGAAGCTCCTTCACACTCCCATCGACCGCTCACTCTCTTTTATTTTCCTCGCGACACCTCGCCTATTCCTCGCGTGCGCGCGTTCCTATATAATAGGGAGAAAAATTAGCGAAATTTGCTGCCTTCCGAAAAAAGAAACAAAACACCCCTCGCTCAATACTTTGGGACGACCTATATTTGCGACTGACGGAGAAGCCCCCGACACATGGGGACTCCTTTGCTCAGAATAGGAAAAACGGCTTCCCACGTAGAAAATCCTACGTGGGACGTAGGATTTTTTCCTTCCCACGTAGGATTTTCTGCGTGCGAGATAGTTTCTTTTCGATACACAAAGAGGGGAAGGAGCACGATGAGTTCATTTTCGGGAAAAGGGCAAAGCGATTTGGCTGCTTGAGGAGAAATCGCTACATTTGCACATTATATTGGCGTGAATGTGCAGCCACGACTCTCTAAGGAAGTTCTTGCCAGCTGCCGTCCGCCCTGCTCCATATAAGAGAGGTGTATCGCCCCGAGCGGAGTGTCCCTGCACGATGCCGCACGCTCGACAGTGCGTCCCGTACGACATTGGGCTCTTCGCGCTGCGTTGTGCTGGTAGGCGCGTTTTAGTCCAACCCCAGCCCACGAGAAGTTCCTTTGCTGAACTTGTTCTCCCACCTCTCTCCCACCCTCTGACCTCTTTCTATGACCGATACCACCCACACCGATCCCAGTTTGCGCGAATTTGCCGCTTGTGGCTGTGGCTGTAGTTGCCATCAGCTCAACACTTTCGACTATTGGGCCGACATCCCGGGCAATGCCAACAGCAGCGAACTGGTAGAGGTGCAATTCAAAAATACGAGAAAAGCCTATTTTCGCAATGACAATGGCCTCGACCTCGTCAAAGGCGACATCGTAGCCGTAGAAGCTTCGCCTGGACACGACATTGGCACCGTGACACTCACGGGCGGGCTCGTGCCTCTGCAACTCAAAAAATGCCAACAACGGGAAATCGAAGATCTCAAACGCATCTATCGAAAAGCGCGAGAGGCCGACATTGAAAAATGGTACGAGTCGCAACAACGCGAACAGGACACGATGATACGCGCTCGCCAAATCGCCAAAGAGCTCGAGCTCGACATGAAGATTGGCGACGTGGAGTATCAAGGCGATGGCGCAAAAGCCATCTTTTACTACATCGCCGATGCACGCGTAGACTTTCGCCGTCTCATACGTGTACTGGCCGAGGCATTCTCCATTCGCGTAGAGATGCGACAAATTGGAGCTCGACAAGAGGCCGGCCGCATTGGTGGTGTAGGCCCTTGTGGACGGGAATTGTGCTGCTCGACATGGATCAAAAATTTCCAAACCGTATCGACAGGCGCAGCCCGACAGCAAGATTTGGCGCCTAATCCCCAAAAGTTGGCTGGGCAGTGTGGCAAACTCAAATGCTGCTTGAACTACGAGCTCGACACCTACAATGAGGCGCATCTCACGCTGCCCCCTCGCAACCAGCCGCTCGAAACGACCGAAGGGATATGGTATCATTTCAAAACCGACATCCTCGGTCAGCGCATCACCTACTCGACCGACAAGCGCTTCGCGGCCAACTTGACCACTATCAGTGCAACGCGCGCCAACGAAGTCATCGAGCTGAATCGCAAGGGCGAGCAACCCGAACAGCTCGACTTGGAAGTCCACCCCGAGGTGGCACGCCCCGTCGACTTGGCCGAGCAGGACGACCTGACACGATTTGACAAGGCAAAGACTCCTCGCAAAAAGCGTCGCAAGACCAACAACAATGCGGCCGAAAAAAAGGGCGAACGCCCCAACAACGAGCGCCGTCCTCGTCGCACACCTGCCGAGGGGGCCTCGCAAAGCCAAAACGCACGGTAGTCTTTTGCTCTTCGTAGCCCCTATCAAGATGTATCTTCATCGTTTTTTTTCGTTCCCTCACAGGCTGTGGTTTTTTTTCTCCATGCAGCCGATTGGGATAGCCCTGCTTTGGACAGGGCTGGCGGTACTGTGTGGGAGTTGTGGCAATGAGCTCCCCCCCACTCAATACCGAGGCATCGACACGAAGGGGTGGGAACGCCAAGACAGTTTGTGCTTCTCGCTCGATTCGCTCCCGCGCACAGCGACCTATGTGCCTCGCTTGCACCTGCGCCACTTGTCGGCTCCGCACTACCCCTACGACGAGCTCCTCGTGCTGGTGGAACAGCGGTGGGTGCTCCCCACAGCACCTTCGTCGGCTCCGACAGCAGCAAAGCGACAGCCCAGCTATTGGCCCAAGCTACACCCACATCGTCACCGTCCCGTGTCGAGCCCCGACAGCCTCATCGCGATGCGCCGGGACACCTTGCGCTTTTCGCTCCTACCGCTACATCGTGATGCACGACAACACGGGCTGGCCCTCCAAGCCACGATGCTACGGCTCCCTCCTCTCTCCTTACCTCAGGGAGCGCATGGGCGCATCACTGTGCGCCATCTGATGGATCGCGAAAGCCTGCCCGGCTTGCACGACCTCGGTTTTGAGCTCCTCCTTCCTTGATGTCTATGCCCCGTTTTCCTCGTTTTCTCCTCGTGGCACTCTTTCTCTGCGTCCTGCTTCCCAGTGGGGCGCAACGTCGTGTGCTACAACATCGTCCCTATGTCGATGTAAGGAGATTTCACTATGGTTTTCAGTTGGGATTTCACGACCAGGCCTTGAAACTCATCAATCGCGGCAACATCGGCCCCGAGGGACAGCAATGGGTGAGCGAAAACGACTTTCAAAACTTTGGTTTTTCGGTAGGCGTACTCGCTGCTTGGCGCCTCTCTCCCTATATGCAGTTGCGTCTTTCGCCCACGCTGCATTTTGGCTCCAAACACTTCACCCTCCGCGAGCAGAGTAGCGGACAGCAACTCACGCAAGAGCTCCGTTCTTCCTACATTGCGCTACCGCTGCACCTCAAAGTCAATGCCCCGCGCTTCAACAACTACCGCCCTTACGTGCTGACGGGCATGAGCCTCATGGTCGATCTCAACACGGGCAAAGGCCTCCCCCTGCGCACACATGCCTTCCAGCCCACGTTGGATATAGGGCTGGGCTGTGAGTTCTACCTCCCTTACTTCAAAGCCTGCCCCGAACTGAGATTTTCTTTTGGTTTTCTCGATGCGTTCATGCATGAGCGTCCCGATCTGACCGAGCCCTCTCAGCTCATTCACACACAAAGCATCGGCCGCGCCACGCCCTCGATGGTGACTCTCCTTTTGCACATCGAGTAGTAGGCTCGCAGGCTCGCCTTTTTCTTTTTTCTATTCATCTTTATGAGCAAAAACTTTCTTCGCGCCCTGAAAGCCACGGCGCTCCTTTCGCTCGCCTCTTGCACCCCTCCCAGCGATACGGCGCAGAGCAATAACAACAGCAACATCGGCTCCTCTCTGCTCCAAGGGCTCTTGGGAGGCGGCAAAAATGTAGCCAAGACTACTGCACAAACGGGCGGTTCCATTCTCGACCACCTCGTGAGCAGCGTGATGGGCAACACTCCCCTTACGCCAAAAGACCTTATCGGCAAATGGCACTACAAGGGTAGCGACTGCCTCTTTGAGAGCGAAAACCTCCTCGCCCAAGCAGGTGGCGTGCTCGTGGCTGCGCAAGTAGAAAGCAAGATAGACCAGCAACTGGCGAAGTATGGCTTCAAAAAAGGGAGCAGCACTTTCACCTTTGCCCCCGATGGTACTTTCACCGCGACACTGGGCGGACGTCAGATTTCCGGCACCTACATGCTCGACCCTAAGACGCGCAAGTTGCAACTCTCGGCTCTGATGGGACTTTTCTCCCTCCAACCTCAAGTGGTGCGCACGAGCAAGGGCATCTCCTTCCTCTTCGAGGCCGACAAGCTCCTTTCCTTGACCCGCAGTGTGGCTACGCTGGTGGGCAAGACCGATAGCACCGTAGGCTTGGCCGCTTCCTTGATGGAAAACTACAAGGGCATGCGTCTGGGCTTGCAGTTCACCCAATAAAAAGAACGTTGCCCTCACTCCGCCAAAGGACAAGGCTCAAGCAAGCGCTTGGGCCTTGTCTTTTGGTCTTGAAGAAGGCTTGCAGCGGTGAGCCCAGCGGGCGCTTCCCTGAGCGTTCCCTCTTTCTTTGTCCCCACTTTTTTGCACGGAGCAGGAAGCTGTTTTCCCTACTTCCCGTAACGCACAAAGGGGCAAAAGGCTCAAATTCAGCCGTTCAGCGATGGGAAGAAGTATCACTTTTCCCCTTATTTCCTTGAACAGCTGTCAGCGATTTTGTACTTTTGCACGCGGAAAACTTGTACACATTTTTCGCTCTATGTCCCAACTTCCCCCTCAACTCTCGCCTGCACGCCAAATTATCGTTGGTGTGCAGTATCTTTTTGTGGCCTTTGGTGCCACGGTACTCGTACCGCTGCTCGTAGGGCTCGACCCCTCGACCGCCCTATTCTCAGCCGGCATCGGCACCTTACTATTTCACTTGGTTACGGGAGGCAAAGTGCCCATTTTCTTGGGCAGCAGCTTTGCTTTCATCGCCCCCATCGTGAGCGCGACCAAGATTTACGGCCTTCCTGGTACGCTCTTCGGCATCGTTGGAGTGGGCCTGGTGTATTTGCTTATGGCAGGGCTTGTACGCGCCTTCGGCCTCAAATTCATTCATCGCCTTTTCCCTCCCGCCGTCATCGGGCCCATCATTATGCTCATCGGGCTCTCGCTCTCGGGAGCAGCCGTCAAGATGGCTGCCGAGAACTGGTGGCTCGCGCTGGCTTCGCTGGCCACGGCCATTGTCGTGACGCTCTATGTCAAGGGTTTGTTGAAGCTCATCCCCATCTTTTGCGGCATAGTCGTGGGCTACGTGCTGGATGCCACTTTCTTCGAGATAGACTATGCCAGCGTGGCCGCCGCTCCTTGGTTTGCCCTCCCCCAACTCACGCTCCCCACGCTCGAGAGCATCAGCTGGCAACCCATTGTATTTATGATTCCCGTGGCCATCGCCCCCGTCATTGAACACATTGGCGATGTCTATGTGGTGAACTCCGTGGCCGAAAAGGACTTCACGAAAGACCCAGGTTTGCATCGCACCTTAGCGGGCGACGGTGTGGCCTGCCTTTTTGCCGCTTGTGTGGGTGCGCCTCCCGTCACGACCTATTCGGAAGTAACGGGCGCCATGTCGCTCACTCGCGTGTGCCAGCCCCGTGTGCTGCAAATTGCCGCCGTGACGGGCATCGTTTTCTCCATGGTAGGCAAGGTGAGCGCCCTGTTGCGCAGCATCGACCCCGCCATTTTGGGCGGCATCATGCTTTTGCTCTTCGGCACCATTGCGGGAGCTGGCGTGAAAAATCTTCTCGAACACCGCGTAGACATGAGCAATGCACGCACGCTGGTGATTGTGAGCGTCACGCTCACCGTGGGCATTGGCGGCGCAGTGTTGGAGCTGGGTAGCTTTTCGATGCAGGGCATAGGCCTTGCGGCCATCGTGGCAGTAGTGCTCAACCAGCTGCTCCCTCAACAGAAGGAAGAACAAGAGGCTGCGAAGCCCTAAAACATGGCTGCCCAGGGCTTCGGCCCTGAGCCCTCTTTCCCTTCTCCTCTCGATTGTTGCAAACATTCACCTCAAACATTTTTCTATGCAATCCCTGTATCGTCTTGTGGGCTTCGACCCCTCGCGCCATCGTGTGCGTACAGAAATGGTGGCTGGCTTGACCACTTTCTTGACCATGTGCTACATCCTTGCCGTCAATCCCGACATTCTTTCGGCTACGGGCATGGACAAGGGCGCACTCTTCACCGCCACGGCTTTGGCCTCGGCAGTGGGCACGCTGCTCATCGCCTTTGTCGCCAAGCTCCCCTTTGCCCAAGCTCCCGGCATGGGCATCAACGCTTTTTTTGCCTTCACGCTCGTAGGCGCCATGGGCTACACGTGGGAGCAAAGCCTCACCGCCGTATTTGTCGAAGGTCTGGTGTTCATTCTCCTCACGGTGTTCAACATTCGCCAAGCCATTGTCAATTGCATTCCCTATAATCTTCGTTTCGCCATTTCGGCAGGCATAGGTTTCTTCATCGCCTTTGTCGGTTTGAAAAACGCAGGCATCATCGTGTCGCACCCCGTGACCTTCGTGACCTTGGGCAGCTTCACTCCCGCCGCCATTGTGGCTTGCTTGGGCATCGTGTTGAGCGGTGTGCTCATCAAGTTGCGCGTGCGTGGTGCTTTGTTTTTCAGCATTGCTTTTGCCACGCTCATCGGCATTCCTGCTGGCGTCACGATGCTTCCTGGCGATTTCAGCCCCATCTCTTTGCCCCACAGCTTAGCACCTACGTTCCTGAAGTTTGACTTCTCCGTGCTCACTCGTATAGACATGTGGTTCACGATTTTCGCACTCGTCTTCATCGACATCTTCAACACCCTCGGCACGCTCATCGGTGCTGCTGCGGGCACGGAAATGATGGACGAGAAAGGCAATGTGAAGCAAATGAAGGGCGCCATGATGGCCGATGCCGTAGCCACCTCGGTGGGCGCTATGCTGGGCACTTCGACCGTGACGACCTACGTAGAAAGCGGTGCAGGCATTGCCGAAGGCGGACGCACAGGCCTCTCGGCGCTCACCACGAGCTTGCTTTTCCTCCTGGCCCTACTCTTCTCGCCCCTCTTCCTGCTCGTTCCCTCGGCAGCTACTACAGGCGCGCTGGTACTGGTGGGCGTGTTCATGCTGGCCAGCATCAAGGAAATCGACATGCACGACATCACCGAGGCCCTACCTTCCTTCCTGACGGTGCTCGTGATGATTCTCACCTATAGCATTGCCGAAGGCATGGCTTGGGGACTCATCGTCTATACGCTCGTCAAGCTCCTTTCGGGACGCTACAAGGAAGTTACGCCCACGCTCTATGTCATCTCGGCACTGCTCATGCTGCGCTATCTCTTCATGTAGGCCGCGCGCACTGGGTGCTTCCCCTCCTCAAACTTTTTAGATGGGCAGCGCGAAATCCTACGTGGGAAGAAAAAATCCTGCGTGGGACGTAGAAAATTTTCCTTCCCACGTAGGATTTCGCGCTGCGCCTTTTCTTTTTTCCACACCTTATCTTACCCCTTTTTCGCTATGCGCAAACTCATCCTCTCGCTCTTGGCGCTCGTAGCCATGGGCACAGCCGCCCAAAACGTGCAGTTGCACTATGATTTCGGACATGCCAACAAAAACCTCAAGGGCCGTCCTGCACTGACCACGACCCTCGAAATGTTCCGTCCCGACCAGTGGGGCAACACCTTCTTCTTTGTCGACCTCAACCACAAGGAGCAAGGCATAGAAAGTGCCTACTGGGAGATTGCCCGTGAAATACGCTTGGGCAAATCGGACTTTTCGGCTCACGTGGAATACAATGGTGGCACCTTTGGTCCCAAGAGCGATGCCTACCTCGTGGGCCCCTCTTACTCGTGGAATGCTGCCGACTTCCAAAGCGGCTTCTCGGCCATGGCACTCTACAAGCACCTGGCGGTGGCTGGCGGAAAGTCGAGCTATCAGCTCACGGGCACTTGGTACAAGTACTTTGCCAATGGGCTCTTCTGCTTCAATGGCTTCATCGACATTTGGCATGAGTACAACCGCAACACGGGCAAACTCTATCCCGTTGTGCTCACCGAACCCCAACTGTGGTTCAACCTCAACAAACTCAAGGGAGTAGACCCTGCCTTCAACCTCTCGATTGGTACGGAGTGCGAAATCAGCTACAACTTCCCCTTCGAAAACGAAACCTTCTACGCCCTGCCCACGCTTGCCGTGAAGTGGACGTTCTAAATCTCGATGCCATTTGCACGTAAGGGCGAGGCCAGTGTTCCTCCTTGACGATGTGTATCGGCCAGATACCTTCACGAGGCAGGAGCAGGGGCACTCGCCTTTGCGCGCCTCACTCCAAGGGTGCGGCTCCTCCTTGAAGTGCGCACCTTTTCCCTTGTTATCCCCTATCAATTCTATACACTATGCGACGACACCTTTCTTTTCTTCTCCTGGCTTTTTGGGCCTGCATCGGCACGGCCTTTGCCCAGCTTCCCAGCGTCAATCTGAAAACGACCGATGGGAAAACCATAGACAGCAGCACCCTCTCGAACGAGGGCAAACCCTTCATCATCGACTTTTTTGCCACTTGGTGCAAACCTTGCCTGCGCGAGCTCGCAGCCATTGCCGAAGTCTACGACGACTGGCGCGAGGAAACGGGTGTGAAACTCATTGCCGTGAGCATCGACCAAGCACAAAATGCACAGAAAGTAAAACCTCTTGTCGACCAGTATGGTTGGGACTACGAGGTGCTCCTCGATCCCAACAGCGATTTTCTGAGAGCCATGGGTGGGAAAATGATTCCCTTCGTGCTCATCTGCGATGGCAAGGGCAAAGTGGTGTATCGCCACTCGGGATATACCGAAGGGGCCGAAACAGAAATCATCGAAAAAGTGCGTCAACTCCTTCAGCCCTAAATCCCAATGCGTTTTCTCTTTCTCCTCGCCGCGCTACTCGCACTGCCGAGCTCAGCGGCCAGCCAGAGCGACTCTACACGCTCTTCGCTCTACGTGTTGGGCACGCTGCAAAGCGATGTTCTCCTACCTCAAAGCGATGCCGCCATCGGTGCGCCGCACTATAAGGAGCGAGTGCTCCACAACAGCTATCTCGACCTCTCCCTCGGCAGCCGATATGTCGATGCAGGAGTGAGCTACGAACAGCTCTCCCATCCGCTACCAGGCTTCGAGCAAGGATTGCGGGGCTCGGGATTGGGACAGTTCTACGTCGAAGGAAAATATCGCAAGCTCCGCCTCACCCTCGGCAGCATCTACGACCAGTTTGGCTCTGGATTTATCTTTCGCAGCTATGCCGACCGCAGCTTGGGTATCGACCAGCAGCTGCGTGGCGCACGCCTCTTCTTGCCGCTGCTCCCCAACCTCAGCGTCAAGGCCTTGGCAGGACGGCAACGACACTACTGGGACACCAATCCTGCTTTTGTAGCGGGCGCCGAGACAGAGTGGGGCTTGCGCCTCGGCCAGCACAGCGACCTCACCTTGGGAGCAGCTGCGCTGCGCAAAGACGAAGACCCGGAGCTCGACCACATTCAGCTCGACAGCCGCCATCGTTTGCGCTTGCCCGCCACCGTGTGGGCAGGAAGCCTGCGTGCCAAACTTTCGGTGCACAACTGGCAAGTGCTGGCCGAATATGCAGGTAAGGGGCAAGACCCCTCGTTCGACAATGGCTACATCTATCGACCTGGACACGTGGCCATGCTCTCCACGACCTACTCGCGACGCGGCATGAGCTTACTGCTCCAAGCGAAGCGAAGCGACAACATGGGCTTCCGCTCGCGCCGTTCGGTCACGGGTACATCCTCTATGCTCAACCATCTCCCTCCTTTCGTACGCGAGCAGACCTACGCCTTACAAGCGCGCTATCCCTATGCCACACATCCCAACGGCGAATGGGCCTACCAAGCCGAATGGGCCTACCGCCTGAAGCGAGGCACAAGTTGGGGCGGGCGCTACGGCACCGACCTGCGCATCGGGCTCTCGCACATCCAAGCCATCGAGCAGCAGCCGCTCTCACTTCCTGGCTACAAGGTGCCCACTGGCAGCGAGGGCTACTCCTCTCGCTTTTTCCAATGGGGCGACGAGACCTATTATCAAAATTTGGACTTTCAGGTGAGCCGCCGTTTGACTCGCGATTTCAAACTCTCGCTCAGCTATGCGCGGCTGTTCTATAACCAGCGCGTCATCGAGGGCAAGGGCGATGAGGTGAAAGCGCAGTTTTTCGTGGCCGACGGCTCGTACAAGTTTTCCAATCGCTTCGTGTTGCGCGGCGAACTGCAATATGCCTCCGTGCGCGGAGACAAAGGCGATTGGTGCTACGCACTGGCCGAACTCTCGCTGGCTCGCAAGTGGCTCATCAGTCTGAGCGACATGTACAATGTGGGCAAGACACGACAGCATTATTACCTCGCCTCGCTCACCTACTCTCACCTCTCTCATCGCGTCCAGCTGAGCTATGGACGCACCATCGAGGGCTACAACTGCTCGGGCGGCGTGTGTCGATACACTCCTGCCAGCAAAGGATTGCGCCTCTCTCTGCTCAGCAACTTCTAAGCCTCTCTGACTATGAAAAAGCACTTCTCATACCTTTTCGCCCTCCTCACGCTCGGACTGGTGGCCTGCACGCCTATCGATGAGCAAGAGCGGCTCATCGAGGTGGTGCCTCAACACACCACACGAGCCATTCTGCTTGAAGAGTTTACAGGGCAGGATTGCCTCAACTGTCCGGAAGCGAGCGCACTCGCCCACGAGTTGCAAAAGGACTACGGCGCCGACAAAGTGATTGTCGTAGGCCTTCACTCTGGCCCCTACGGTCGTTGGCCGTCTTCCCGCGTCGTGGGACTGCGCACCAAACTGGCCGATACCTATGCCCAACATTGGGGCGTCGAGTCGCAACCCACAGCACTTATCAATCGTCGCGGTGGTTTGCTCACGCGATTTGCCTGGCGTGCTGCCGTGCACGAGGCTTTGCAAACGCCCACTTCCCTCCACCTCACGCTGCGCCCCACGGCGCCCACAGCTACTTCGCCTGGCGCTGTGCACATCGACGTGCAAAGCAGCGAGGCCTTTGAGGGCAAACTCCAAGTGTGGCTCGTAGAAGACCACATTGTGGCGCCTCAACGCTACCCCGAAAAAGTTGAACTTCGCTACGTGCATCAACACGTGTTGCGCGCTGCGGTCAATGGAACATGGGGAGAGGACATCGCTCTGCAAGGCCAGCAAACGCTGAGCCGCAGCTATCCCCTATCGCTCGACCCTGCGTGGCAACCTCGCCATCTGCGCATCGTAGCTTTTGTTTATCACAAGGGAGGCGTGGAACAAGTAGCCACCGCTCCCCTCATCATTAACCCTTAACCCCATCACTATGAACAAACTCAGCACCCTCTTTCTCCTCGCGCTCCTCTCCGGTGGCAGCGCCTTGGCTCAAAAACTCGACACGACTTTCCGCTTTGTCGACAAACAGGGCAAGGAAGTGCCCAGCGGAAGCACCATCACACTCGATCAGATCGAAACAGACCAATTCGGCGACGAAGCCATTCACTCTGGCCTTTTTGTCGAGAACACGAGTGCAACAGAAGTGCCCATCGGTGTGAAGGTAAACCTCACCAAGATTTCCAAAGGCTCTGTTTCCTTTTGCTTTCCTCAGCAATGCAGCATGTATTTTGAGCCTACGCAAGATAAATTTCAAACGGGCACACTGCCTCCTCAAAGCAAGCACCCCTTGAATCTGGAATGGTTGCTCGCCGAGGAGCCTGGTGCCAGCAGCACCAGCAAAGAGGGAGAGGCAAGAATTACGCTCACACTCAACACGATGAACGTCTCCAAAGAGGAAGGCGAGACTGTGTATAGCGTCAAGGCCGAGGGAGCTACAGTTCACCTTGTCTTTGTGCAAAAAGACCCCAGCGGACTTTCGCTCGCCGAGCGCGCTCAGTCCTCGTCGCAGCTCTACACGCTCTCGGGACAGCCTGTGCAGCGCCAATCGCTCCCTGCGGGACTCTATCTTCAACGCCAAAGCAATGGGCAAACGCGCAAGGTTTTGCTCCCCTAAGCTCCCAGCTTCCTTTGTTGGACTCAAAAAAAGGCTGTGCTCAAACACTCGTTTGAGCACAGCCTTTTACTGTTAGGGCTTTGGGAAGCCTATCGCGATTATTTGATTGCTTTGAGTTCTACCTTAAAAATGAGCGTAGAGAAAGCGGGAATGCCGCGCGTGCCACGCTCGCCATAGGCCAAATCGTAGGGAATGCACAATTCGTATTCAGAACCTACGGGCATCAGTTTGAGGGCTTCGGTCCAACCCTTGATCACTTGATTTACGCCAAAGGTGGCCGTTTCGCCACGCTTGTAGGAGCTATCAAACACGGTGCCGTCCACGAGCTTACCCTCGTAGTGCACTTCGACCTGTGACGTGTCGGTAGGCAGTGCACCCGTACCTTGTTTCACCACACGATAAAGCAGACCGCTGGGCGTGGCTTTCACACCTTTCTGCTTCTTATATTGAGCCAAATAGTCGGTGTTTTGCTTCTTGAGCACCTCTTCGCGGTACTTGACTTGACGCTCAATCACCTTCGTAGCCGAATCGGCATCGAGCGTGCCCTTATGATAGAGCCCGTCGATCAAGCCTTGGGTGAAGAAAGTGTTGTCCACGTAGCTGGTATCGCGCTTGCCCGTAGCTTGCTCATTGAGCGAAGGCACCATTTGATTTTTGTTCTGCTCAGCGATTTCTACTCCTGCGATGATGGCGCGCATACGGGCCAATTCGGCTTCGCTATATTTGCCGTTGAGGGCCTCTACAAAGTGCCCGAATTGCGTGGAATCCACGTTGTGACGCTGCTCAAGGTACTGGCGCAAACTATTGCTTTGGGCCACGCCCATAGCATAGGAAAAATCGCGCGAAGATACGGGTTGAAGAGCTGCGGCAAGTGTAGGCTTGCGCTTCTTGGGCGTACGAGCCACTGCGCCCATGCCCAAACTGGTAGCGAGCGCCAAAAGAAGAAGTGTACGGAATTTCATAGGGAAATGCGTAGGTAGTAAGATTTCAAAAAAACACACCAATCCCTCGGCCGCACCACAACGATGCGGCCGAGGAAATGGTGCAAAATTCTATATTAGGGGTTGCTGGGCGCAGCTGCGGGCTTCACGCCAACGAGCTTAATCTTAAAGATAAGCGCCGAGAAGGGAGGGATGGGGCCCTGAGCCTGTTCGCCGTAAGCGAGATTCCAAGGGATATATACTTCCCACTCGCTGCCCACTTTCATGTGGGTCAGGGCGATGGTCCAGCCCTTAATCACTTGGTTGGCACCAAACTCTACGGTCTTCTCGTTCGAAGAGTCAAAAACAGTGCCATTGATGAGCTTACCTTCATATTGCACCTCTACAACTTCGTCTGCCTTGGGCGTTGCGCCAGTACCGGCCTTAATTTCCTTGTAGTACACACCGCCAGCGAGCTCTTGTACACCTGGAGTTTTGGCCATCTTAGCGATGTAGTCCTCGCTCTTCTTCTTGGCCTCGCCAAAGAGCTTTTCGTTGGCCGCAGCACTCATTTTCTTCATCATGTCTTGGAGCACGGGCTGAATGCTTTCGCGCGTCATCGTGTCCTTACCGATCACGAGGCCGCTATTGCCGTTCTTCGCATTGAGCATACCAGCGAGGAATTGCTTCTCAGAGAGATGCTTGGTGCTATCGCCCGCAAACACTTGGCTCTCAATCTGAGCAAACATTCCTTGCTTGATTTGCAGACCGCTCTGCATACCAAGGCGATAAGCGATGTCCTTCTTATCGTTCGAGGCGTTCATACCATCTTTCAAGCCCTTGAAGAAGTCGTCTACAAAGGTCGAATCACTACCGCTCTGGAGCAAGTACTGGATAATTTCTTGCTCAGTGGGGCTATTGGCCACACCCAAAGCGTAGCTCAAAGAGTCGACTTCGTTAGAAAGGCTTGGCTTGGGATTATTTCCGCCATCGCAGGCGCTCAACAGCGCTGTTGCTGCCACGAAGGTAGCGAGGAAGATTTTTTTCATTGTATGGTTGTTTTGATTTGTTTATTCGTTGATGCCCAACAGTTCTACGTCAAAAATGAGTGCGGCATAGGGAGGAATGCTGCCTCCTGCACCTTGTGCACCATAGGCGAGGTTGAAGGGAATGAAAAAACGGAACTTTGAGCCGATGGCCATGTGCTGCAAACCTTCGGTCCAACCCGCAATCACACCCGAGAGAGGGAAGGTGGCGGGCTCACCACGCTGGTAGGAGCTGTCGAATACGGTGCCGTCAATGAGGCGCCCCTCGTAGTGGCAGCGCACGCGGTCGGCAGCTGTGGGCTTTTGGCCTATGGCCGAAGTGAGCACCTCATATTGCAAGCCACTTTCGGTCACCGTCACGCCCTCACGCTTACGATTTTCGGCCAAGAAGTTCTCGCCAGCTTCGCGCGCAGCCTTGCCAGCAGCTTCTTGCTGTTCCTGGAGATACTGTTGTACCATGCCTTGGGCCTGCACCTCAGTCATTTCGAGCTTTTCGCCAGCTACGACTTGTTGCACGGCACGTGCAAATTCGGCCGTATCAAGGCCTTCGATATTCATTCCTTTCAGGTTTTGGCCAATGATAAGGCCAAGAGCGTAGGAGAGTTTTTGCATTGTAGGGATCAGTATAAGATATATTTATATGTGTATTTGGCGACAAAAATACGCAATTCCGCGCAGATAAGCGAGCCGAACGCTACTTTTTAGTGCACTGCTGATAGATTTCGCGCAAAACGATGCCCGCCAGCATCATGCCAAACATCGCCGTGATGTGCGCCAGCGTACCGTTGATTTGAGCCTTGCGCTCGTTCCACGAGTGCTGCGCGAGGTCGGCACGCCCCTCGACACATTCGGTAGCCGTGGGCAGCGTGGGCTCGGGAGCATCCATATCGCCCTCGCCCAAATTGGGCAATACCTCGTCGGAGAAAACCACACGAAACTTGCGCGAGGGATAGGTTTTGGCCCGCTTGAACTTTGCACGTAGCGCGCGGGCCAGTGGGCAGCCCTTGACTTTCCAAAACTCGGCCTCTTGCACTCGACTGGGGTCGAGCTTCAAGGCGGCCCCCATGGACGAAACGAAGATAGCCTTCGTCCCCGTGGCTCTCAAAATGAGGTGCGCCTTTTCGGCGAGAGAGTCGATGGCATCGACAATCACATCGTAGCTATCCAGCTCAAAACGCTCGGAATTTTCGGCATTGTAGATGTCTTGAATGGCTCGTATTTCGGCTTCGGGATTGATGGTGAGCAAGCGTTCGCGCAGGGCCTCTACCTTGACGCGCCCCACAGTGGGGAGCGTAGCCATGAGTTGGCGATTCACATTGCTGATGCACACGCGGTCGCTATCCACGAGGGTCAGTTGCTTCACGCCAGAGCGCACCAAGCTCTCGGCACACCAGCTTCCCACGCCTCCCACGCCAAAGAGGACAACGCGCAGCGAGCCGAGGTGTTCCAGCACAGCATCGCCCACCAGGAGGCGCGTGCGGTGCAGCACTTGTTGTTCTGTTTCGTTGAGTGTCATTTGTTTAGATTTGCTTGTGCAAAGCTACACATTTTCCAGCTTCATCTTGCACAAAGTGCGCCACAAAGTGGCTACAAGTAGCAAAAAGCAAGATAAAAATCGCGAAACTCCTCTTTTCTTATTACCTTTGCTCTCTATAAATTTCTGATCTACGCATGCAACTTGTACAATCGCGCGAGGGCCGTTCCTATCTTTTGCCCTTCGTACTCATCACCTCTTTGTTTTTTCTTTGGGGCTTTGCCCACAGCATCTTGGACGTGCTCAACAAGTACTTCCAAAATGAGATGGCCCTCTCCAAAACGCAATCGGCCTACATTCAAATGGTCGTCTACGGCGGCTACTTTCTCATGGCCTTGCCTGCCGGAGCGGTCATCGACCGCTGGGGCTATCGCGCTGGTGTGCTCGTAGGCCTGTTGCTCTATGGTCTGGGAGCATTGCTCTTCATTCCAGGCGGTCAGCTCATGAGTTTCCCGTTTTTCCTCGGCTCGCTCTTCATCATCGGCTGTGGCCTCACCTTTCTCGAAACCTCGGCCAATCCTTATGTCACGGTGCTGGGCGACGAGCGCGGTGCGGCTCAGCGCATCAATTTCTCCCAATCGTTCAACGGACTGGGCTGGATGTTGGGGCCACTGGTAGGCGGCTGGTTGCTCTTTTCCGAAGGCGAAACGCCCAATATCACCCTGCCCTATGCCATCATCGGAAGCGCGGTGCTGCTCATCGCCTTGATTTTTGCGCGCATCCCACTTCCCGAAATCGAACCTGCTCCCGAAAGCACCGACGACCTCATCGAGGTGGAAGAAGCCACGGCCAAAATTCCCCTTTGGCGCCACAAAGCCTTTCTCTTCGGCCTGCTCGCGCTTTTCCTCTACGTCGCGGCCCAAACGGGAGTAAACAGCTTTTTCATCAACTATGCCCACGAGGCCGTCGGCTTGAGCGACCATCAGGCCTCCACCATTTTGGCCTTCGGCTGCATGGGGCTCTTTATGCTGGGACGCATGGGGGGCAGCTGGCTCATGACACGCATTCGCAGCGAACATTTGCTTGCACTCTGCGGTGTGGGCGCCACGGTGGGCACAAGCCTTGTTGTTCTGTTTCCTGGTAGCGTGGGCTTCTATGCCCTCTTTGTGGTCTACCTGTGCGAGAGCATCATGTTTCCCACCATCTTTGCCCTCGCGCTGCGCGGTGTGGGGCAACACACAAAGATGGCCTCCTCCTTTCTCATCATGAGTATCGTCGGGGGTGCCATTGCTCCACTTCTCATGGGGCTCTTGGCCGATCGTTACGACATGGCGCTCGGTTTTGTCGTTCCTCTATTTTGTTTTCTCGTCATCACGGCCTACGGCGCCTACGTGAAAAAAAAGACTCATGACTAAAGCCAAGCCATTTATCAAGTGGGCTGGGGGAAAAGGACAACTTCTTCCTCAGTTAATGGAGCACGTAAATCCTCTATTCACAGAGCAAAAAGAGTTAACCTATATTGAGCCTTTTGTCGGGGGAGGAGCCATGCTGTTTCATATGTTGCAGACTTATCCCAATATAACAAAGGCTGTAATCAATGACATCAATCCCGATCTAATTGAATGTTACAAAACGGTACGTGATCATCCCCAAGAATTATTGGAAGCTCTTGCAAAAATAGAAGAAAGCTACTATAAAATTGGAAGTGAGGAGGAACGGAAAGAATTCTTTCTTCAACAACGTATTGTTTTCAATAGAAAGAGATTGCCTGCCATCGAAAATACAACACTTTTTCTCTTTCTCAATCGCACTTGTTTCAATGGCCTGTATCGTGTCAACAAGAAAGGAGAATTTAATGTTCCATTTGGCCGATACGGTTCTCCCAAGATATGCGACCCAGAAACAATTTTGGCCGATAGTCGACTTTTACAAAACGTAGAAATCCTTAGGGGAGATTTTGAAGCCACCTTCGAACAGGCGACAGAACATACCTTCTTTTATTTTGATCCCCCCTACCGTCCTATTAGTTTGTCTTCCTCTTTCACCGATTATGCCAAAGAAGTGTTCAATGACGAATCACAACTACGACTTAAAAGATTTTGCGACCGCGTAACCACAGCTGGGCATTCATTCATGCTGAGTAATTCAGATAGCAAAGACATAGAGACAGGACTTTCCTATTTTGACCAACTCTACCAAGAGTATTCCATTCATAGAGTCTATGCTTCGAGAAATGTGAATGCAATTGGAAGTAGACGAGGTAAAATAACAGAAATCCTCGTGTGTAACTTCTAATTAGAAAAACTATGCAACAGGTACAGCAAACAGAAAGATTTGAACAATTTCTCCAACAGCTCCAAGAAACCAACTTGACACTTGATGCGATTTGCGACTTTAATAAGATCGAAAGTAACGTAGCTGAAATCAAACTCAGTCTCTGTGTACTAAACAGTCTCATTGGTGCTCAAAATCTTACCGATGCTGTACAACTTATATGGGAACGAGACAAACATGCTTTTGAAGTATTAGACATCCTCGTCGCTATCCGAAGAAAAGACAATAAGGCTGTACTCGACAGGCAAGGAAATCTCAAGAAAATAAGTCATTACTTTGAAAACACAACTCAAATTATTCAATTTCTAGAAGAAACAGGATTGGCTGAGGTATTGCAGCAGCAAAAGGTAAAAGACTTAGTTGATTACGTGTTTGGAGTGGAAACAGGAATGGATACCAATGCTCGAAAAAATAGGGTGGGCAAAACCATGCAAAACTTCATTGCTCAACACATGACTAACCTGGGATTATCGTTCCGACAAGAAGTAGAATCCAAAGAATGGCCACAACTCAAAGAGGTTTTGGGCGATGACTTGAAACGCTTTGATTTTGTCGTAACCACCCAGCAAAAAACCTATCTTTTTGAAGTCAATTTTTATAGTTCTGGAGGAAGTAAACTCAACGAAATTGCACGCTCTTACACAGACATCGCCCCAAAAGTAAATGCAGTTCCAGGTTTAGAGTTTGTGTGGGTTACGGATGGACAAGGATGGTACAGTGCCAAAAACAAACTCCAAGAAGCTTTCAAATTCGTTCCACACATCTATAATCTCAGCACGATCGAAACATTCTTACAATCTTTGAAAGAGCAACAATGACCTCTTTTTTTAAGTCGGCCAACCGAGACTTTACTCTTCTAGAGGGAGATTGTATCGAGTTGCTCCCAGAATTTGAATTTCAATTTGACGCGATTTTTGCAGATCCGCCTTACTTTCTGAGCAATGGAGGAATAAGTTGTCAGAATGGAAGGGTGGTTTGTGTCGACAAAGGGCTATGGGATAAAGGGCAAGGAATAGAGCAACAAGAAGCCTTCAACGATACATGGATCGCTCTATGTCGATCCAAGCTCAAGGATCGAGGCTCCATTTGGATTTCTGGCACCTATCACAATATATTTAGCGTGGCACAGGCCTTGATACGACACAATTTCAGAATTTTGAATGTAATTACTTGGGTAAAGACCAATCCGCCTCCCAACATTTCCTGTCGTTTTTTTACCTACTCGACTGAATTTATTATTTGGGCACGCAAGCACAAGCAAACCCCTCACTACTACAATTACGAACTGATGCGTTTGCTCAATGGCAACAAGCAAATGACTGATGTTTGGCACTTGCCTGCCATTGCACGATGGGAAAAGTCTTGCGGGAAGCATCCCACTCAAAAGCCACTGTCTGTACTAGCTCGTATTCTACTCGCCTCCACCCGCCCTTCTGATTGGATATTAGATCCTTTTGCAGGAAGTAGTACTACAGGAATTGCAGCTTCTCTCTTGGGACGTCGATATTTAGGTATCGAAAAAGAAAAAGAGTTTCTCACCATGGGCATGCAACGTCGCATAGAGTTGGACAATTTCCAAATAAGAGAGACTTATCGCAAAAAAATAAAAGACTTAGGCTATCTACCCTCCACCGAGATGACGCTCCATGAAACTCCTGAGACCTACGGCCTTCCTTTTTAAATTCTCTACCCCATGGCTCACAAAAAGAAACTCACTGCCGCCGACATTGCGGCCTATAAGCAAGAAAACGAAGACTACTTGCGCCAGCTCAAGAGCAAGCCCGACTATCGGGAATTGCGCTGCGGTGTGTTCTACAAAGTGCTGCAAGAGGCCGCTCCCGTTCCTGCCGATGCGACCGAACGACAGCGCCGCAAACTCGAAGCTTGCCCACAACCGCGCTCCATCGTGACGGTGCACTATGCAGGACGCCTCATCAATGGCAAGCAGTTTGACTCTTCACGTCGCGGAGCAGGCACTCCCGTGGCCTTTCGCGTGAACGAACTCATCACGGGCTGGCAAGTGGCTTTGGTCAATATGCACATTGGCGAACGCTGGGAAATCGTGATTCCCTCGGAAGCGGGCTATGGCGAACGTGGTGCAGGGCGCGACATTCCTGGCCACTCGACGCTCGTGTTTGAACTCGAACTCCTCGACATCGCCTAAACCTCCCTGCAGCGCGTGCTGTCCCCTCGTGTTCTTACCTGTTTCGACAAAGGTGGGAGCGCAAAAATCCTGCGTGGGAAGAAAAAAATAGTGCGACGCGATGCCCCTTTTGCATCGCCCATATTTCACCTCTTTTCCTCCCTATGCATCTCGCTATCATCACGGCCATGTCGGTCGAACACGCACAAATCGCCACCCTTTTGGCTCAACGTTCCGAGCACACCGAGGGCGCCTACACCTATACACAAGGCACCATAGGCCCCCACCGCATCACACTGATGCAATGTGGCATTGGCAAGGTCAATGCCGCAGTGGGCACCACCGCTCTCATCGCCTATGCCCAGCCCGATGCCGTCCTGAGCACGGGATGTGCTGGCGGCATCGACACGGTGCTGGGAGTGATGGATGTGGTGGCTTCGACCCAACTCGTCTATCACGATGTGTGGTGTGGCGAGGGCAATGCCTACGGACAGGTGCAAGGCATGCCCGAACGCTTTGCAGCCAGCGAGCAGTTGCTCGCAGCCGCCCACCGCTTGCAGGCCGACGAGGCTTGCAGCACCCCCATTCACTTTGGCCTCATCGCCACGGGGGACAAGTTCATCACCGACCGCACAGAGCTCTCGCACATCAAGGCGCAATTTCCCGAAGCCCTGGCGGTCGACATGGAGAGTGCCGCCATCTCCCAAGTGTGCCACATCCACCAGTTGCCCTTCGTGAGTTTCCGCATCATCAGCGACACGCCTGGCGTCGAGGGGCATTGGGATCAATATCAGGACTTTTGGGGCGAAATGGCCAATCGCTCCTTTGGCGTGACGCGCCAGTTTATCGAAGATTTGGACTGAGCCAGACGCGAGTCGTACCGAAAGGGCGCGGGCGCGGCTGTGGCGAGATCCACCTTTGCAGAACGAAGGTTGGGACTCCTCTCCCCTCCTCCTCAACACCATCTCTCCTTTTACCACACAGAACATGAAAAAGATACCCTCCTTCACCGTCAATCATCTCACCCTGCATCGCGGCGTCTATGTGAGTCGCCAAGATCGCGTGGGCAGCGAAATCGTAACAACCTTTGATGTGCGCATGAAAGCGCCCAATCGCGAACCAGCACTGCACGTCAATGCCATTCACGCCATGGAGCACCTCGCAGCCACCTTCCTGCGCAATCACCCCACCTGGGCCGAGCGCGTCATCTACTGGGGGCCCATGGGCTGCCTCACGGGCAACTACCTGATTCTGCAAGGCGACCTCACACCACAGGAAGTGCTGCCTCTGCTCACAGAGACCTTCGAGTTTATTGCGAAATTCGAGGGCGAAATTCCCGGCGCCAACGCACGCGATTGCGGCAACTATCAACTCATGGATTTGAACATAGCCCGTTGGGAGGCGCGCAAATACCTGGACGAGGTGCTGCTCAGAATGACGCCCGAACGTATGACTTATCCCGAATAGTAGCTTTATGCAAATACTCCTCTCTCCCGCCAAGGACATGACCGATGCCCCTGCCGTGCAAGCGCCTCGGCTCAGCACGCCGCGCTTTCAGCTCGAAGCGGAGCGCTGCGCACTGCAAATAAGCGAACTCGACACGGAGGAATTGGCCGATTTGCTAAAAATCAATCCTCAACTGGCAGCGCTCAACAAACGACGCTTCCACGATTTTCTCGATCCCGAACCGCGCATGGCGGCAGCCTTGGCCTATACGGGCATGGCCTATAAGCATTTGCGTGCCGAAGAGTTCTCCGCTCAGGACTGGGAGTGGGCGCAAGAGCACCTGTGGATAAGCTCCTTTCTCTACGGCCTCAACCGCCCCATGGACGCCATCAAGACCCACCGTTTGGAGGGCAAGGTGGTGCTGCCCGACCACGAGGGGCTGACGATGTTTCAGTTTTGGCGCTCGCGCCTCACGGACGTGCTCATCGACAGTTGTCTGGCCGACGATGGCACGCTCATTTATCTGGCCTCGGCCGAGATGAAAAGCCTCTTCGACTGGAAGCGCGTCACGAAGCAGGTGCGCGTCATCACCATCGATCATGCCATCGACCTGGGCGACCGCTTGAAAACGGTGGTCGTGTACAGCAAAATGATGCGCGGTGCTACCACGCGCCAGCTCATCACACAGCGCATCGCGCAGCCCGAGGCCTTGCAAGACTTTGAGTACGAGGGCTTCGTTTATCGCCCAGAACACAGCAGCGAAGCACGCTGGACGTGGGTGCAAGCCTAAATTCTATTGCTAAATCTTTCCCTATGATTACTCCTGGCACACGCCTGCCCGAAACATTGGGCACCGACCAAACGGGCCACACCATCACTCTGCAAGAAATGGCTGGTCGCAAATTCATTCTCTACTTTTATCCCAAGGACAACACACCTGGCTGCACGGCCGAGGCCTGCTCGCTGCGCGACAAGCACACGGAGCTCCAAGCTCTCGGTTATGAAGTGATTGGGGTGAGCACCGACACGGCTGCCAGCCACGAGCGCTTCATCGCCAAACATGAATTGCCTTTTCGCCTCATTGCCGACACGGAGCGCACGCTCATCGAAGCCGTAGGCGTGTGGGGCGAGAAAATGATGTATGGCAAAACGGTGATGGGGCTCATCCGTACCACGCTACTCATCGACGAGCAGGGCTGTGTGGAACAGGTATTCTCGGGCCGCGAAATCAAGACCAAGGAGCACGCCGAACAAATCATCGCGGTGCTCGACCAAAAGTAAATCGCGCATCATCCTCGTTCATCTCAAAAAACAGGCCGTGTCAGAACTTTCTGACACGGCCTGTTTTGTCTAAAAAGACGGCGCGCAAGGCGAAAAACCAACGAAAAAGCATGGCTCGGAAGGGCTTGGCCTCGCGACTGCAACGCTCCATTTTCCACACGAGGAGAAGGGGAAAGACGGGGAGCTTAGAACTTGAACGTGTAGCTGATATCGAGAATGTTCAGAGGAGCTTCGTTGTCGTTGTCGCTGCTACCGATTTGGTGCAAATAGGCGGCCGAAATCGTGTGTTGCTTGTTGATGTTCCACTCGCTGCCCAAAGTGAAGCGATGACGCACGATGTCGAAACTCTCGGCCAGATTGTTGGCAATTTCGTAGGTAGCGAAAGGAGTGAGAGGGCAGCCTTTGATGTTGTATTCGGCCTTGAAACGCGAACGTAAGTAGTACTTGGACGAGGCTTTCTTCAATTCGGGCTCGGAAGTGAGGCGCTCGAAACGCTCTCCCTGATAGCTGTATTGCCCTTGAGCAGCGGCATCACGGTATTTCCACTCGGTGGTGGTAGCTTCCATGTTCTGCGTAAATTGGTAACGCTCGCGCAAGGAGAAAGCCCATCGCTTGTTGGGCTTCCACTTGTAGGTGGCATCCAGGTGCAAGCGATGACGCGGGCGCCAAAAAGCAGCATCGACGTTATAGCCATTGATATTGCCCTTTTTCGTATAGTTGATTTTTCCCTCCTCGTCCTTGTAATCGTGGATATACTGGTAGCCCGCGGTGAGCTTGAGCCCCGACATCACCTTATAGTTCACCGCCAAAGCGCCATTCCAGCGGGTAGACTGAGCCAGGTTGTTTTCTTGACGATGGCCAAGGGACATCTCTACGCTCCACTTTTTATTGAGCGTTTTTTCGGCACCGGCTTCCAACCAAAGGCCACCTTCGGCCATCGAACTCAGAGGTGCAGCGAGGAAAAGACAAAGAGGGAGAATGCGTTTCATAAAGGAGACAGAGAGATAGGGAGATGAGAAAAAGGGGAAATGCTGTAAGAAAAACGAGAATCGGGAAAACATGCAGCTCGAGAACGTTCTATTTGAGATTTTCTCGATCGGGAAATTTGAACTCGCGATCCACCGATTTGATTTGCGTACCGCAGTCGTTGTAGTACACCTTAATCATGGTGACGTCTTGTAGGAAATCGACCGAACCGACCTCAACCATCGTCACGTCTACGCCGAGGCGTTGGCGCAAATCGGCAATGAGTTCTTCTTCGCGGTCGGGACGAATGAGCTCGATGTTGTCGTAGCGCACGTACTTGCAGCCCTTATTATTGGGCAACAAACGCTCGCAGACGGCTATCGTAGTCAAAAATACAGCATTGACCACCAGGCACATCACTGCGCCTTCTAAACTAAACACTGAGGGAGCGAGCTTACCATTGATCACGCTCAGCGCAACGAGCAGGAAGAGATAGTTCATCTCACGAATGGGCACGCTCTCTGTGCGATAGCGCAAAATGCCGAAAATGGCAAACAAGCCCAAGGCTGCTCCCATACCAATATCGGCCGCGCTGTTGCCGAGCAACAAGAAGATGAGCATAAAAATGCTCACACTCAGCAAAATATACGTAAAATAGTAGTCGCGGCGACGGCTCTTGGGGTAGTAAAAAAAGTGCACGATGAGCCACACCACAAAACTATTGACAAGCAGGGCGGCTACAAGTCCAAAAATGTTAGAAAGGGAGCTGAGAACGGCCATAGAAGAAAGGAAAATAGATTTTTAGGTACGAGAGTGAATCGTTTTGGCCACGCGGCGCAGGCGGCGTTTATAGCGATTGATGGGCACGGGAGTGTCGGTCGTGGCAATGCCTACACAATACTTCGAGAAGCCTGCGGGCTTGATGCGGAGCTGTCGCAATAAGGGCAAAATGGGAGAGGGCACGCGCCCGTCGCGCTTCAGTTCGATAATGACGGCTTCGTCCATTTTATGGCTCGTTGCGCTGTCGTGATTGTAGAAGGAGAGCTCAAAATCGATGGTGAGGCGCTCGGTCTTGCCCAAATTGACGAGCGTAAGACGACGAAAGCAATTGCTCAAAGTAGGGTGCAGATGGTCGAAATCCCATTCGCTCTGCTCACGCAAGAAACTCTCGCCTGCACGCTCTTCGAGCACGTGCTTCACAGAGGGAACCGGCGTGCGCACTTTGCGAGTTTTGCCGTGATTGTCCTTACGTTTGATTTCCAAAAAGCACATGCCACTACTCTCATAAGCACGCGCTCGAACTTTTGTGCGGGGGCGCGCTCCACACTGATGCCTACGGAAAAACTCGTAGTTGCAGCTATCGAAGTAGGTCGTCGTATAGGGATTCAAACGCTCGCCCTCGACAACCTGCGCATAGTACTGCCCGCGCACCAAAACCAAGAGCTGTTTGAGCGTAGCAATGTCCGTCACAAATTTGGTGTCGGTGCGCTGCATCAGACGTATGCCCTTCATCTCCTCGAGCGAGATGGAGGGCAAGGGCTCTAAGAGCTGGCGAATATCGGCAAGGTGCGACATACGAGAGGCTGCATTGGTTAAAAAATTCGGAGCGAAGATACAATTTTTTGCAGCATAGACAAAGCAAAACGACGGAAAAAGGCGGTATCCCAATCCCATCGGAGGAGGCGAATGAAAGATTCTTCTACATTTCGCTACAAAACAACCGTGTCAAGCCTTGCCCTTGATAAGGGAAAGCTTGACACGGTGTGTAGAAACAGCCTTGAGCTTGAACGCTCAATGCTGTGAGCGTTCAAAATTACTCAGCAGGCGTGAAGTCCATTTGGCTCATGCGCACGTAGCTCTGATAGCGACGTTTGGCATTCTCTTCGCAAGCCAAGAAGAGCTCTTCGGCTTGGTCGGGGAAGGTCTTTTTGAGCGATTGGAAGCGCACCTCGCCTTCGAGGAAGCTCTGGAAGTCGGCCCAGTTGGGAGCCTTAGAGTCGAGCGTGAAGGGGTTCTTGCCTTCCTCTTCGAGGAGGGGATTGTAGCGCCAGAGGTGCCAGTAGCCGCACTTCACGGCGAGCTCTTCCTCAGCCTGCGACTTGCCCATACCTGCCTTCAAGCCGTGAGCGATACAGGGTGCGTAGGCAATCACGAGCGAAGGACCGGGATAGGCCTCGGCTTCGCGCAGCGCCTTGAGCGTTTGGTTGTGGTCGGCACCCATTGCGATTTGAGCTACATAGACATAGCCATAGGTCGTGGCGATGAGTCCGAGGTCCTTCTTGCGAATGCGCTTACCAGAAGCAGCAAACTTGGCCACGGCGCCCACAGGTGTAGCCTTGGACGACTGACCACCGGTGTTGGAGTACACCTCGGTGTCGAGCACGAGGATATTTACGTCTTCGCCCGAAGCAATCACGTGGTCCAAACCGCCATAGCCGATGTCGTAGGAAGCACCGTCACCACCGATGAGCCAGTGGCTGCGCTTGGTGAGGAAGTGAGCGAGCTCTTCGAGTTGCTTGCACACGGGGCAACCTTGCTTGGCGCCTTCGGCAATCATGGGCTTAAGCTTGTTGCCTGCCACCTTAGAGGCGACAGCATCGTTCTTGCCTTCGATCCACTCCTGAGCGGCGGCCTTGAACTCCTCGCTCACGTGCTCGCTCTGAGCAGCTTGTTCGAGCAGGAGCTGTACGCGTTCGCGCATCTTCTTGTTGGCGAGGGTCATACCCAAACCAAACTCGCAGAAGTCTTCAAAGAGGGAGTTGGCCCATGCGGGACCGTGTCCGTCCTTGTTGGTGGTGTAGGGCGTAGAGGGGATAGAGCCCGAGTAAATAGAGGAGCAACCCGTAGCGTTGGCCACCACTTCGCGGTCGCCAAAGAGCTGCGTCACGAGGCGCACGTAGGGCGTTTCGCCGCAACCAGAGCAGGCACCAGAGAACTCAAAGAGAGGTTGAGAGAACTGCGAGTTTTTGGGACTTTGCTTGATGTCTACGAGGTGAGCCTTGTTGGTTACGTTCTTCACGAGGTAATCCCAGTTGGCTGCCTGAGGCATTTCCTTCTCGAGGGGCGACATGGCCAGTGCCTTGCCACCTGCACGAGGATTGCCGGGGCACACATCGACACAGTTGGAGCAGCCCAAGCAGTCGAGCACGCCTACCTGAATGCGGAAGTGCATGCCCTTCATCTGAGCAGGCGCCTTGATTTCGAGCGTGTCGGGAGCAAAGCCTGCCTTTTCGTTTTCGTCGAGCACGAAGGGACGAATACATGCGTGAGGACACACGAAGGCACACTTGTTACACTGAATGCAGTTTTCGGGTGTCCATGTGGGCACGAAGGGCGACACACCGCGCTTTTCAAAAGCGGCCGTACCTTGAGGCCAGCTACCATCCTCATGGCCCTTAAAGGCGCTCACGGGGAGGTCGTTACCCATTTGAGAGTTGATGACGCGTACGATGTCGTTGATGAAAGCAGGATCGGTCGAGGGCTTCACGTCGTTGTCGGTGAGCTGTGCCCATGCGGGATCTACTGTCACTTGCTGATACTCGCCACCACGATCTACGGCTGCGTAGTTCTTGTCGACAATGTCTTGTCCCTTCTTGCCGTAGGACTTGACGATGAAGTGCTTCATTTCCTCCACAGCCTTCTCGACGGGAATCACTCCTGTGATGCGGAAGAAGGCACTTTGGAGAATCGTGTTGGTGCGGTTGCCCAGTCCGATTTCGCGAGCAATCTTCGTGGCGTTGATGGTGTAGAAGGTGATGTTGCGTTCGGCGAGAATGCGCTTCACCTTGTTGGGCATGTTCTTGACAAGCTCTTCGCCTTCCCAAATGGTATTGAGCAGGAAGGTGCCGTTGGGCTGAATGCCTCGGAGCACGTCGTACATGTGCATGTAGGTCTGCACGTGGCAGGCTACGAAGTTGGGCGTCGTTACGAGATAAGTCGAACGGATGGGGTGGTCGCCAAAACGAAGGTGCGAGCAGGTGTAACCACCGGACTTCTTAGAGTCGTAGGAGAAGTAGGCCTGGCAATACTTGTCGGTCGTTTCGCCGATAATCTTAATCGAGTTTTTGTTGGCACCCACTGTTCCGTCGGCACCGAGGCCGTAGAACTTGGCTTGATACATGCCTTCGCCACCGAGTGCAATTTCCTCCTTGGGAGGCAGCGAGGTAAAGGTCACGTCGTCCACGATACCCACGGTGAAGTGGTTCTTGGGCATGGGCAATGCCAAGTTTTCGTAGACGGCCATCATTTGTGCAGGCGTCGTGTCGTTGGACGAAAGGCCATAACGACCGCCCACGATGATGGGGGCATTTTCTTGATCGTAGAAGGCCTCCTTCACGTCGAGATAGAGGGGTTCGCCATTGGCACCGGGCTCCTTCGTGCGGTCGAGCACGGCAATGCGCTTCACCGTCTTGGGCACAGCAGCGAGCAAGTGCTTCACGGAGAAGGGACGGTACAAGTGTACGCTCACCAAACCTACCTTTTCGCCCTTTTCGCGCAGGTAGTCGATGGCTTCGCGAGCGGCCTCAGAGGCCGAGCCCATGAGGATGATGACGCGGTCGGCTTCCTCGTCGCCATAGTAAGAGAAGAGGTCGTACTTGCGGCCGGTGATGCGCGTGATTTCGCGCATGTAGCCCTCTACCACTTCGGGCACACTCTCGTAGAAGATGTTGCTCGATTCGCGGTGAGCGAAGAATGTTTCGGGGTTTTCGGCCATACCGCGAGCAATGGGCTTCTCGGGCGAAAGGGCACGCGAGCGAAACTCGGAGAGTGCCTTTTGGTCCACCAGTGCTGTGAGCTGGTCGGTATCGATTTCCTCAATCTTTTGGATTTCGTGCGAAGTGCGGAAACCGTCAAAGAAGTTCATGAAGGGCACGCGGGTCTTGATGGTAGCCAAGTGGGCAACGGCCGAAAGGTCCATCACCTCCTGCACCGAACCTTCGGCGAGGATAGCAAAGCCCGTTTGACGAGCGGACATCACGTCTTGGTGGTCGCCAAAGATACTCAAAGCGTGGGTAGCAATGGTACGTGCCGAAACGTGGAACACGCAGGGGAGGAACTCACCCGCGATTTTGTACATATTAGGAATCATGAGGAGCAGACCCTGCGAGGCCGTAAAGGTCGTGGTGAGTGCTCCTGCTTGCAGCGAACCATGCACGGCACCAGCAGCACCGCCTTCGCTTTGCATTTCCTGCACGAGAACGGTTTCGCCAAACATGTTTTTGCGTCCCTGCGCAGCCCAATCGTCTACATATTCAGACATCGTAGACGAGGGAGTGATGGGGTAAATGGCTGCTACTTCGCTAAAAAGATAGGCGATGTGCGCTGCCGCTTGGTTACCATCACAAGTAATGAATTTCTTTGCCATAAGACCGAGGTATTATGATTGTTATGTATAATGTTGCTGATGAAATAAGAAAAGCACGCGATAATGAGCGATGGGCACAAATATATCGAACGTGATTTATCTCCCTGCAAAGGTACTACTTTGTTTTTACTATGCAAAACTGAGTTTGCAAAAGTTTTCTCCCTATATCATTTTTTTAAACAGCGGCCTTTCGGGCAGGCTCTTCAAAGCCGAAACAAAGACATATTTTGCGCTCTTCGTCAAGGGCAAAGCCCATGCCTTGTCCCGCATTTCGCCCCCGCAAAAACTCCGTCCCCATGAGACTCACCAGCTTCCTTTCTCGCCTGCCCTTTCTCCCATGGGCGTCTTCATCACTCTGAACGAGGAAATCCTATGTGGGAAGGAAAAAATCCTACGTCCCACGAAAAAAATTTTTCTTCCCACGCAGGATTTTCTACGTGGGAAGAAGAAAATGGGCGTTCCACTCCTCTTCTCTGTATGCCTTGTTTTGCCCCAAGCTCTTCGCCATTCTGATGCGCCCCAAGGCTTCTCGCCACGCGCCCCCGCTTCGACTCATTCTCTTCACCCCCTCTCTCGTTTACACCAAAAAGAGCTGCACCCAGACTCTCGTCTCGATGCAGCCCTCGTCCCAAAGGGACAATGGTAAGAACTTACTCCCACACTACACTCTCGTCCTGTGGCAATGCTTCCTCGGCTCTGGGGAAAAGCGCGGGTGCAGAGGTTTCGGAATTGGAGAAATTCAACAGAAGATGACTTTCTACGTGAAATGAAATGTTCTGCAATTGGGGAGTTTGATAGGTTTTCTTCATGAAAGGTATTGAATTAGAGTTTTAGTATTATCGGATAACTTTTTGTCCATGTTGCAAGTAAATACCGTGCTTGGGCTGAGCCACGCGACGCCCAGAGAGGTCATAAATCGGGCTATCGTTGGGAGCGCTCTCCACGGGCACTTCTATACCATTGAGTGTGCCATCGAAGCTAAAGCCACGGGTAGGCGCATAGTTCAAGGAAACGCTCAGGAAGGCATGATTCTTCAAGTTGCCCACGGATTTGCCTTGGGTGCCCTTTTGGAAGTAGAAGCCGATGCCACCCTTGGGGTCGTTGGCCAGAATATAGTAGCGGAAGTTGCTGGGCGCTTGCAAAGAGCCATTGGTATTGAGCCCCATGAGGTGGTTGGTGTGGTTTTTCAGATTGTCGGCCACATAATAGCCCTCGGCTGCCTTGAGGAGATATTCTCCCTGAGGAGCTTTCACCAGCACGGGGGTATTGGCCGCCACGACCCAACCCGGAGAGAGCACTTGCTTCGTGTCGAGGCGTTGAGCATTGAGCACCTTGACGCGGTGCACGGTCATATTTTCAGGAATGCGCCAGTCGTAGGGCAAGTACACCGTGGCCATGCCCTCTTCGCCTATCATGAGGCTATGCTCGGACACAGAGCCATTTTCCAGCGTCTCGACGATATAGTTGGCGCGGCCCTTGAGCCAGATCTTCATCCGCTCGGCGAGTGGAGCATAGTTGGCCAAAACCTTATGGTTGGCACTCACCCAACGGTTATAGTCGCGCTGGGTGGCAGGGAGGATGAATTTCTGATAGGCATCGATGTAGTTGAGCACCTCTGTGAGCTTCCCTTGCTTCATATAGTCCTTCCAAAGGGCGATATAAGCCTCTCGAATGGTGGGGTCATCGCGCAGCAATTTGCGGAAGAAGAGCGCGCCCGGTTTATAAGTATTGACAAAATGAAAGGCATCGAACTCGGGCGACGACACGCAGAATTGGTAAGTTCCCTCGTAGCCATAGGCCCAATCGCAGTCCCACACGGGGCCAAACACCCAAGGCGATTTCTCATCAAAGATGTTCTGACGATGAATGTAGGTGCTCTTCGGGTGAAGGAACTCAAGGTTGCCGATGAGGTCGTACACGAAGAAGTAGCGCACAAGCGAGGGAATATCGATGTTCATCTCGCCTTTGCCAAATTTCACGGCTTCGGTCAATTTAGAAAACTCGCTATTGATCGTGGCATAGAATCTATCGGCGTTCTCTTGTACATAGGTAGCCTCGTCGGGCTTGTTGCCTGTGAGCTTTTTGTACTTCTTGGTCATCAACTTCTCGTAGTCCTCGCGATCGGGGTCCTTCACACTCAAAGGAAGATGGTAGGCATTCTCGCGGTTTTCTTTGCCGTCGTAGTCGTCGAGTTCAAGCAGGGCGCAGGTTTCCTCGTCGGTAGCCTTTACACTGTTGGCAGCAATACCTACCTGCTCTGTGAAGTTGTAAAGTCCCAAATACTCGCCATTCACATACAGCTCTACGGGCACAATATGATTGGCCGCCACCGTTCCGACTTGGCGAGCAATGAACATACCCACAGGGTTGTTGAGTTGGGCAGCATCCAAAAAATTGGCCAAGAGCACCCAGCTCTTTCCCTCTGGCAAACCAAAGGGCGAAACCTTCCTGTCAAACTTCAAGCGATAGGGTCTCTTCGCGCGGCCAGACCAAGTGGAGTTGCCACGTCCCTTCATGCGACAAGGAGAAGCCGCCATGTCGGGAAAACCTACGTTGCCCTTGATTTCGACCATACACTTTTGGTAGGTATTCTTGTCTTTGTGTATCACATCGAGCTTTATGCCATCATTGAGCGTGATGTTCACGCGCGGCACAGTGGCTTCAGGCTTCGTGGGCACGTTCTGTGCTGCAAGGCTCAAGGCAGTGAAGAGCAAGAGCAAAATGGAGAAAAGTTTGCGCATAGAAGAAGGAGGTAGATGTATTGGAAATAACAAAAAGATGTATCGACGCTATATCGTCGGTATGCAGAAACGCAGAAAGAGAATGCAGAATAGGGGTGGCTTATACCTCTATGCTATACCAGCCCTTCCAAATCTCTCCTGGAGCAGCGTGTTGTATGTGGGGGCGTTCATGCACTTCGCCCTCGAAACCTTGTTGATCGGGCAGTCCATACCAAGGTTCGCAACACAAGAAAGGAGCGTGCTGCCCTTGAGGCGACCACACGAGCCATGCAGGAGCCGAGGAGGCCACTCGCATGAGCCGGCGCTTCTGCAAGTCGAGCACTTGAATGGCTTGCACCTGTCCCTTGTCGAAGATGAGTGCTTCCTTTTCAAACGTCGCAACCTCGATGGGTACGAGCGCATTGGCGGGCTGATGTCGAGCAAGCGCTGTGGAAGTTTCCACATCGTCGCTCCAAGGAATGGGCACGCGTTCCGCCTCTGTACAGCCCTGCACACTGGCTCTCAACATCGAAATGGGGCGCCCTTCAAAGCGCAAATAACCTTGCACACGCTGCCCCTGAGCTTGCCAGTCGGGTAGCAAAGTCGAAGGATGTCCTCCCATTTGGAACCACATCGTGGAGGAGGAAGAAAGATTGTGCACACTCAAATCGGCACGTAGCGTGCGGCCCTCGAGCGAATAGGTCACTTCTAAACGATAGGGCCAAGGAAAAATTTTCAGCTCCTCGGGTGTCCCTTCGAGCATGAGCGTCACCGACGTTGCCGTTTGTCGCAGCACGCGCCAAGTGCGCTCTCGCACAAAGCCATGCTTGGGCACACGATAGCTCGTCCCATCAAGGCGAAACTCTCCGTTCCACAAACTTCCCACGATGGGAAAAAGCAGGGGGGCATGCCCACTCCAATAAGTGGCATCGCCTGTCCAAAAATACTCCTGTTGAGTGACGCAGTCTTTGAGTGACTGCATCTCGGCCCCGCGCAGAGCAATGGTAGCACGCAGTAGGGTGTTGTCTATCGTAATCATGGCGGTAGAGAATTATTGTGGTGCGTGGGGCAAAAATACATAAAAGAATGAAACACGACAAAGAATAGCGCGAAAAAAAGAGAGGTAGAGTTGGCAAATACACCAGCGAAGAGGATATAAGACCGAAGTTAGCCTCGCAACAGACAAAAGCCCAGCCCTGCAAGCCTTCAAGCTCCTTTACCCCGTGGCTCGAGTGGAAAGCCCACGCCCCCTCGCGTTCTTGCCACAAGGGAAGCTATCCTGGGCGCGCACGTCTACAATGAAGGGCACCTCGCTGTTTTCCAACGAAAAGTAGGTAGCAAAAGAGTGTTTTTGAGGCATAGCTCGACAAAAAACTGTACCTTTGCCTATCCAACCTTACTGATATGGCAAAGCAACAGAAATTTTATGTCGTGTGGCGCGGCCACCAACCTGGCGTGTACGACTCGTGGAGCGAGTGTGAGGCACAGGTCAAAGGCTTTGAGGGCGCGATGTATAAGGCTTTTTCTTCGCTGAGCCAGGCTCAGGAGGCAGCCGCCGACAGCCCATGGGAGCACATCGGCAACAAGAGCACCAAGCCCTCCTCGGCTACTCCCATCACTCCTGCCCCCTCGCTGGCCCACATTGAGCACGAAGCCATTGCCGTAGATGCCGCCTGCTCGGGCAATCCAGGCATGATGGAGTACCGCGGAGTGTACCTGCGCACCGGCAAAGAGATTTTCCACTTCGGCCCTATTTGGGGGACCAACAATATCGGCGAATTCCTGGCCATAGTCCACGCGCTCGCGCTTTTGGAACAAAAGGGGCTGAAGATGACCATTTACAGCGACTCGCGCAATGCCATCAACTGGGTACGGCGCAAGCAGTGCAAAACGCAGCTCGCCGTCGATGCTCGTTCGCGGCAGGTGCACGAAACCATAGCTCGCGCAGAAGCTTGGCTCAAGAGCCATCGCGTGACTTGCCCCATCCTCAAATGGGAAACACAAGACTGGGGCGAAATCCCAGCCGATTTTGGGCGCAAATAAGGTGCGCCACTCTTCTTTTTATTCTCGCCATTTTTCTTATGCAGCATAGTATTCTGGTCAAAGGCGCACGCGTCAACAACCTAAAAAACATCGACCTCGAGATTCCTCGCGATCGTTTCATCGTCGTGACAGGGCTGTCGGGTTCGGGCAAATCCTCCTTGGCTTTCGACACGCTCTATGCCGAAGGCCAGCGTCGTTATGTCGAAAGCCTTTCGGCCTACGCGCGCCAATTTCTCGGGCGCATGCACAAACCTGAATGCGACTACATCAAAGGACTCCCCCCTGCCATCGCCATCGAACAAAAAGTGACGAGCCGCAACCCGCGCTCCACAGTAGGCACGAGCACCGAAATCTACGAATATCTGCGATTGCTCTTCGCGCGCATAGGTCGCACCTATTCCCCTGTGAGTGGGGAGGAGGTGCATCGCCATTCGGCCGACGACGTTGTGGAAGCTGCGCTCCGACACACGCCAGGCACTCGCTTCACGGTGCTTGCTCCGCTTCGCCTACCCACCGAGCGCAGCTTCAAGGAGCACATCGAAATTCTCATGCAGCAGGGGCTCTCTCGCTTGGATGCCGACGGACAGATGCTGCGCATGGACGAGGCAATAGAAAGCGAGGCCGCCATTCAGCGCAGCGAGCAAGCCCTCGCAGCAGGCAAGTTGTTTCTCCTCATCGACCGCCTCGTTGTCGACGCGTCAAAGGAGGGCACAACACGACTCACCGATTCGGTCGAAACGGCCTTGTTTGAAGGCGACGGACAATGCTTCCTGCGCTTCTACCCCGGCTTAGAAATGGAGGCTTTCTCGACACGATTTGAGGCCGACGGCATCAGCTTTGAGCAGCCCTCGGACAATCTCTTTTCGTTCAACTCCCCTCAGGGAGCTTGCCCGCGTTGCGAGGGCTTCGGCCGCGTTGTGGGCATCGACGAGAGCCTCGTCGTTCCGAACACTTCGCTTTCCATCTATGATGGTGCCGTGATGTGTTGGCGAGGAGAAAAGATGGGCGTGTGGCAACAAGAGTTCATGCGTCGTGCCCAGCGACACAATTTCCCCATTTTCGACCCTTACTACACCCTCACCGACGCACAGCGCGACCTCTTGTGGCATGGAGGAGAAGGCATGGATTGGAATGAGGGCGAAGGGCAATTTTGTATCGACGACTTCTTCCGAATGCTCGAAGAGAACCAATACAAAATACAAAATCGTGTGATGCTGGCTCGCTACCGCGGCAAAACGCAATGCCCAGCCTGTCAGGGAAGCCGCCTGCGCCCTGAAGCCCTCTACGTGCGTGTGGGGGGTGCTACCATTGCCCAATTGGTCAAGTTGCCCGTGGGAGAACTCACCACATGGTTTGACGAGCTACAGCTCAACGAGCACGACCAGCGCGTGGCCACGCGACTGCTCACCGAAATTCGCTCTCGCCTCCATTTCTTGCTCGAGGTAGGCTTGGGCTATCTCACGCTCGACCGCTTGAGCAACTCGCTCTCGGGAGGCGAGAGCCAGCGCATCAACCTGGCCACCTCCTTGGGCAGCAGCCTCGTGGGCAGCCTGTACATTCTGGACGAGCCGAGCATCGGCTTGCACTCGCGCGACACGGAGCGACTCATACGTGTGCTCCACGCGCTGCGCGATTTGGGCAATACGGTGGTCGTGGTGGAGCACGACGAGGACATCATGCGTGCGGCCGACCACCTCATCGACATCGGCCCCGACGCTGGACGTTTGGGCGGAGAGGTCGTGTGGAACGGGCGCTTGAGCGATGCACTCAAAAACACCTCGACCTCCTCGCACACACTGCGCTATCTCACGGGGCAAGACAAAATCGAGATTCCTGCCACACGACGCGCGTGGAACCGCTCCATCACCATTCGCGGTGCTCGCCACCACAATTTGAAGGGCATCGATGTGGAGTTTCCGCTCAACGTGTTTACCGTGGTCACGGGCGTTTCGGGTTCTGGCAAATCGACCTTAGTGCGCGATATTTTCTATCCCGCCATGCAGCGTGAGCTCAACGACCCGGTGGACCGACCCGGAGAGTTTGCCAGCATCGAGGGCGACACTCAGGCCATACAAGCCATCGACTTCATCGACCAAAACCCCATAGGCCGAAGCACTCGTTCCAATCCCGTGACCTACATCAAGGCCTACGACGATATCCGCAAACTCATGGCCGAACAGCCCTTGGCCAAACAGCTGGAGATGACTCCAGCCTTCTTCTCCTTCAACACCGACGGCGGACGCTGCGAGGAGTGTAAGGGCGATGGCGTGGTGCACGTGGAAATGCAATTCATGGCCGACTTGGAGCTGGAATGCGAGAGCTGCCACGGCAAACGCTTCAAGAGCGAGGTGCTCGATGTGAAATTTCACGATTGCAACATCTACGATATCCTCGACATGACGGTCAATCAGGCCATAGAGTTTTTCGACAAACATGGCAAAAAGAAAATTGCCCAAAAACTGCGTCCGCTGCAAGATGTGGGCTTGGGATATATCAAGCTGGGGCAAAGTAGCTCCACGCTCTCGGGCGGCGAAAATCAACGTGTGAAGCTGGCCTACTACTTGGGGCAGGAACGGGCACAGCCCACGCTCTTTATCTTCGACGAACCCACCACGGGCTTGCACTTTCACGACATTCACCGTTTGTTGCAGGCCTTCAATGCGCTCATCGAGCGAGGGCACACGCTGGTCGTCATTGAGCACAACCTCGATGTAGTAAAGACGGCCGACCACATCATCGACCTCGGCCCCGAAGGGGGCATGGAAGGTGGACACCTCGTTTTTGCCGGTACGCCCGAAGCCCTCGTGGCCAGTGGTCGCGGCTACACGGGCCGCTACCTCGCTTCTCTTTTGGAAGCATCGCGTTAGCTTCCCTTCCCCTTTCTTTTGTGCGCTCAAATGGTGGCCTACCCCAAGTTGCCACCGCGAGAAAAAGACAAAGAAGCATCCTCCCTCAATCCCCATGCTATGCTTGCTTGACGCAAGTCGTAGTGCAGGGCTTGAGGGAGGATGCTTCTTTGCATTCACTCAGAGAGCGGAGCGATAGGTCTGCAATCGTCGAGAGCACGTGCTCCTGTAGGGCACAAGGCCTCGCGCGCGTATACCTCCTTAGTCTTTGATATTTTGCCTCCACTGCTTCCACAAGTGCCATAACTCTTTGTTTCTCAGCACACATAGCGATGGAGGGAAATGAACATTTTCCTTCCACAACTTGCCCTTTTAGGGCTCTCTCCTACGATGAAAGATGGAAGCGACTTTGGCGGTTGTGGAGGAAAAAGCTGGTTGGCCTCCATCATGTTCAAGGCTAAAAATCAAGCCCTTGAACGAAATCGTGGAAGCAATGGAGGAAAAAAACAAGTCACAAAGTGGGGAAGCGCGCACGCGCGCGAAGGAGTACGAAACTCGCAAGGCGAAAAATAAAACTCGCAGCGCGGAAAACGGGAGTGGGAAGCGCGTGGAAAAAGGTGGGAAGTAGATTGCCTCTACTCCTACAAAGTGCAACGCATTTCAACTCTTCACTTTGTGCTCACTTTCGGGCTGGCCCATAAAAGGCTCTTGCACCCCTGCCGCTATTGGGCGAGGTGTGAGCTTCGCGGCCTACTACATTTTCTTCGCCCCGACAAAACGAGGGAGGCCAAAGCAATCGTTGCGCACCTCCACCTGCACATAGTGCAAGAGGGAAAAGAGGTCGGCCACTTGCTGCACGCAATCGCGGTGGCACTCGACGAGCAAACGTCCTCCCGCTGTCAGGAGGTGCTGACCGAGTTGCGCCAAAGCGCGGTAAAAGAGCAAAGGATCATAGTCGGGCACAAAAAGCGCCAAATGCGGTTCGTGTTCCACCACGTGAGCTTCCATCTCGGCCATTTCCTTTTGGCGAATGTAAGGGGGGTTGCTCACCAGAAGGTCAAAGCTACCGGCCGAAAATGTAGGCCGCTGGGACTGAGCGATAAGGTCGCATTGTACAAAATCGACCTCCACACCGAGGGCCGCGGCATTCGCTCGAGCCACGCTGAGAGCGGCGGGCGAAATGTCCCAAGCCGATACTTGTGCCAGCGGTAGTCGTTGCGCCAAACTGATGGCTATGCAACCGCTCCCCGTGCCTGCATCGAGCATACGAACGGGAGCCTCTCCGCAGCATTGCCAAGCCCACTGCACGAGCTCCTCGGTTTCGGGCCGCGGAATGAGCACCGAAGAGTTCACCACAAAGCGATGGCCCATAAAAGGGGCAAAGCCCAACACGTGCTGCACGGGCACACCTTCGGCCAAGCGCCTGCAATCTTCTTGTAGTACCTCTCGCTCGGTGGGCGAGAGAGGGAGCGCTTTGTCCATGAACACCTCGGTTTGGGTGAGTCCGTATTTCTCCTCGACATACCACCGCGCCACGGCTCTCGCCTCGCGCTCCTCGTAACGAGGCTTCACTGCCTCAAGAAGCTGGCGAAACACTTGGGAAGCAGAGAGCGGAGAGGAGTTCATTTCAGTTGGTCTAAGTGTTGAGTGGCCACCTGCATGAAGGCTTTGGCGCGCTGCAGGCGCTGCCCTCGGGCATCGGGAGTGAGGCGCGAAAGCCCCCCGGTGGCAATTTCGTAGGTAGAGTGGCCCGTACTATCGATGAGGGTGAAGCCCTCGGGCCATGCGTGCAGCGCACAAGGGTAGCGATAGGTCGTGGAAAGCACATCGCGCGAGAAGGGGAAGTCGGCGTGGGCTATGCCCAACTGCCCTAACAAGGTGGCAGCAAGGTCGGTTTGATTGCACAGCACATCGACACGACGAGCTTGCTTCACAGCTCCTCCCGCCCAGATGATGGGGATGTGGTACTTGCGCGTGTCGTACTCATTGATGTCCGTGGGCCACGCCACACCATGGTCAGGCAGGAAGATGAGCAGGGTGTTTTTCCACTGAGGGCTACGCTGCATTTTTTCGACAAACTTGCCAATGGCTTGGTCGAGATAATGGAAGGCATTGAGGTACTTGTCCTCAAGCGCCTCGTGAGGGACTTCCCAGGGTTCGTGGCTGGAGAGCGTCATGAGTGCCTTGAACCAAGGACGCTGCTTGCCGCTTTCGGCTTCGATGCGCTGATAGAGCTGTTCAAACATGAGGTGGTCGGTGATTCCCCAAGCGTGCGTGTTTTGAATGTTTTTCGGAAAATCGACATCGCCCATCACACGGTCAAATCCCGTGGCGAGGAAATAAGAGTTCATGTTGGTAAAATTCTTATCGCCTCCATACATCACCTCTGTGGCATAGCCAGCCTTGCGCAACGACCCAGCAATGGAGGGAAGCGTGCGCGATTTGGCCGGCATCTTCATCACGCTGGCATCGGGAAAGGCGGGGAAGCCCGAAAAGGTGCAAGCGATGCCGCGGTCGGTGCGGAAACTATTGGCATAGCAGCGGGTGAAAAAGACTCCGCGTTCGGCCAGGCTGTCCAAATGGCTGGTCACGCCACGAGTGCCCTCCGTGCAGCCCACCACGCGGCCACCACAACTCTCCATCAAGATGAGCACAATGTTGGGGCGACGAGTCGTGAGCAGCGAGTCGGGAGGAAGGAGCACACTCTCGGTCGAATAGCGCATCGCCGCAAACTCACGCTGCGCTTGCTCATCGTCCATAAAACGGGCCTGCTCGGTGTAGTCTTTTTGTTTCAGAAGCGAATAGAAAAAAGAGAAAGCAGGATTGACGGCCGAATGGTTCAGATACTGATTGGTCGAGTAGTACACCATTCCAACATTGGCCGTGCTTTCCTTGACGCCTCCGCGAATGACGAGAAACAACAATGCGCCCACCACAAGCAGGAATCCACCTGTGGAAATGCGACGCACGTCCTTAGCCTCGCGCAGGAGTTTCGATTCCTGGGGATACAAGCGCTGAAGCGTACGGGCATAAAACGTATAAATCAAGACAAAAGCCAACACGCCCGCCAGCAGCGCCCAGGTATTGAGGCTCTGCGTAGCTCCCGTGGGGTTGTCCAGATAGCTCAAGCAAACGGCATCGAGCTTGAAGCCCCACTTTTCATAGAGAATGGTATCGACGGCCAAAATGACGAGAATCATAAAGGCAAGTATCCATGCGTAGATGCGATAGAACACGTGCAACGCACGCTCCCAACGCTCGCCCTTCACCACAAGACTGAGCAAGGCAAGCAACCATAGGGGTGCAGTGGTATAGGCCGCCACATTCATATCGAGGGGGAGACCATGTACAAAAACGTCGAGGGTATCGGAAAAAGAGGGAAAACCATTGTGCAAGAAGCACAACAACTTACCGACCCAAAAAGTGAGTAAAATCGTGAGATAAAAACGAAGAAGAAAGAAAAAACGTGTCTTCAAAACCAGAAACTTATGAGTTATTTGGGAGCAAAGTTACACAATTCTCATCGTCTCTCAGTGGTTTCTCCCCAAATTTCGGAAAAGAGCAAGCCACTCTCCATCTTTTTGAAGAAAGAGAGTGGCTCGTAAAATGTCGCGATATAGCCAGTAAATACAGAGTAGCCCCGAGGGGAATCGAACCCCTATCTAAGGTTTAGGAAACCCTTGTTCTATCCGTTGAACTACAAGGCCGTGTTCTGGCAATAGCAGTGCAAATATAAGGAGAAAAAGCGAGTCGAGCGAGCCTCGAGGGAGGAAATTGGGGAGGGAGGCGACAAATAGTGCCGTTCAATGTTTGGGCGAACGCGTTTTTTTTGCGAATTTTGCAGGCATAAATATCTATATCTTCAACCTATGCTTACCCCCTTCATTGTTGCCGTCTTCATCGTGGGCTATCTGTGCATCACGCTCGAAGATGGATTGAAAGTAAACAAGGCCGCTATCGCGCTGATTATGGCAGTGATTTGCTGGACGCTCTACACCATCGGCGCTGCTGAATATGTACCTCTGTTCCACGCGGAAGCCTTTGCCGAAGCTGGGCAAAGCTTGCAGCACTTCGTTTCTTCCCACGTTTTGCGCGAACACTTGGGCGAAGTGGCCGAAACTCTTTTCTTCCTCATCGGCGCAATGACCGTGGTAGAAATCATCGATGCCAATGGTGGTTTCAATTTTGTGCGCGACGCTTTGGAAACCCGCTCCAAGCGTGCCCTCTTGTGGAAGGTGGCCTTTATGGCCTTCTTCCTGTCGGCCATACTGGACAATCTGACCACAACTATCGTGATGATTATGGTGCTTCGCAAATTGGTGTACGAGCACAAGGAGCGCATTGTCTACGCTTCGTTCATCGTCATCGCAGCCAACTCGGGAGGAGCTTTCTCCCCCATTGGCGACGTCACCACCATTATGCTTTGGATCAAGGGAACGATTACGACCCTCGGCGTGATGAAGGAAATTTTCCTCCCCAGCCTCGTCTCGATGTTGGTTCCTGCGGCTATTTTGAGTTTCACCATGAAGGGCGAGCTCACGCCTGCCCCCGCTTCGGTGGATGCCTCGACCGATTTGGGCCATGGCGATGCCCATCAGTTTGGCAAGAGCGAGCGCAACACCATCTTTTGGCTCGGTGTGGGCGGTCTGCTCTCGGTTCCAGTGTTCCACAGCATCACTCATCTGCCTCCCTTCATGGGCATTCTTCTCGTGTTGGGACTTCTCTGGACTGTGACTGAGGTGTTCTATCGCCGTCAAGCCCACCGCAACAGTACCACAAAGCAACGCGTTACAGCCATTTTACGCCGCATCGATATGACTACGATCATGTTCTTCTTGGGTATTTTGCTCGCCGTGGGCACGCTCCAAGAAACAGGTGTGTTGCGCGCTTTTGGTGAATGGCTCAACACGGTTTCGGGCGAGAACCACTTCCTCGTGACGGGCGTAATCGGTGTAGCCTCGGCCATTGTGGACAATGTGCCACTCGTTGCTGGCTGCATGGGCATGTACGAAATCGCAGCCACTGGCGACTTTGCGCGCGATGGCATCTTCTGGCAACTGCTGGCCTACTGTGCCGGTGTGGGCGGCTCGATGCTCATCATCGGTAGTGCGGCGGGTGTAGTGGCCATGGGCTTAGAAAAAATCCCCTTCGGTTGGTACTTGAAGAAAGTGACTTGGCTCGCTTTCTTGGGCTACATCGCTGGTATCGCCGTTTATTACTTTGAAGAAATGGTGCGTGGTTTCTAACCCTTGCACCCTCGATTCATCTTTCACTCCTAAACGCTTAGAACCATGAAAAGAACACTCCTCGCAATCCTGGTCGCACTGACCACGACCCTCTCGGCCAGCGCCTTTGGCGATTTGCGCATTGGTGCTACCGCGGGCTACAACCTGACCCACGTAAACTACGATCGTGCTACGCTCGAAAAGACTCTCAACGGCAAAAACGGCAGTGGCTGGTATGCTGGTGTGAAGGCTCGTATGGGCCTGTTCCTCGGTTTGGGCGTCGATGGTGCTTTGGTCTACAACCAGCGCGAATACAAAATTGGCGACATGCAGCAAACCAGCAGCTACACGGCCAAGAGCTTCGACATTCCCCTCAATGCGCGCTTTGATTTCGCCTTGGGCGGCGCTGGTGTCTACTTCGCAGCAGGCCCCAACTTCTCCTTCAACGTGGGCGATAAGGATTGGAACACCTCTTCCTTGCTCAAGGACGCTTCTTTCCAAAACCTTGGTCAAGCAGCCGATAAGGTAACCGACGGCATCTTCCGTCAGGAAAACCTCGTAACCTCACTCAATCTCGGAGCCGGCTTGCGCTTCTCCAGCTCGCTCGAAGTGGGACTCACCTACACCATGCCCATGACCAGCACGGGCAATCGCTTGCTCAAGGAAGCAGGCGTGAAGGGTAGCACACAGTTGCCCACCTACAAAGCTAACCAATGGGCGGTTCACGCCACATTTTATTTTTAATCTACTCCCCTTTTCACAATCCTCTTATCAATGGTACGTGTAAACTGTTTTTTCAAGGCCGACGATGGCCAGTATGATGCTGCTCTCCAAGCTGCCATGGCACTCGTAGCCGTGGGACAAAAACACGAAGGCTGCGTGGCCTACGATGTGTTTGAGAGCGCCACTCGCCCCGACATCTTCATGTTTTGCGCCACTTGGAGCGACGCGTCTTCAATGGCTGCTCATGCCGACAGCCAAGACTTCAAGACCTATGCCGAACAGCTCCGTGGACTCGGCAACTTGAAAATCGAAAGCTTCGAAATGTAATTGGGCCCGAAGAGAGCCCTCTGCTTCTCTTCGAGACTTGGCTCGATACAGCTTCTGCCCCCTTTCGCTAAGGTTTAAGGCCTCTCGTCCTCCCTCCTTGGGAACCTGCCGAGAGCCTTAAACCTTTGCGCGCACTCACGCCTCTCTCTTTTTCTCCCCTATGGACTTGCTCAAAAACATTCCGCCCATCACGCGCAACCTACTGATGATCAATATCATCGTCTTTATGGTGCAACAACTCATCGCCCGCAGCTATGGCGATGTACTCACCGATATGTTAGGTTTGCACTTTGTCCTCGCTTCCGACTTTCGTCTTTATCAGCTCGTGAGCTATATGTTCCTGCACGGCTCTTGGATGCACGTGCTCATGAACATGTTTTCGCTTTGGATGTTTGGCCGCATCATTGAGCACACCATGGGGTCGCGCCGCTTCCTCATCTACTATTTCATCACGGGTATCGGTGCTGGCTTGTGCCAAGAGTTTTGGCAGCTGGGCGAATACTATGTGACGGGACTCCACCTCTACGACGGAATCAATGCTGGAGGTACCCTTATGAACATGGGGCAATATCTCAACACTTGGGTCACCATCGGCGCAAGCGGCGCTTGCTACGGTGTCCTTTTGGCCTATGGCATGCTCTTCCCCAACGAGCGCATCATGCTCCTCTTCCCTCCGATTCCGATGCGCGCTAAGTATTTCGTGCTGTTCTATGCCGCCATCGAAGTCTACTCTTCCTTTGCCTCCAATGGCAACGTGGCCCACTTCGCCCACTTAGGCGGCATGCTCTTCGGTTGGCTCTACTTCCGTCATTGGCGCAAGCGTAGCCAACGTCAAAATTGGGGCGCCTCGCAAGGGGGTGGCATGCTGCAAAGCATTCGCCGTGCCTTTGAGCAGCTCGGTGCTCAGCTCGAAAACCTATTCGCAGGAAATCGCAGCCCCAAGGACAACTACCAGCGCCACTATCGCAACCCAGACCACCAATACAACGCCGAACAGCAACGCAACAAGCGCAAGCAAGACCAGGCTCACATCGACGCCATTCTCGACAAAGTGCGCCGCTCGGGCTATGCTTCGCTCACCGAGCAGGAAAAGAACGATTTGTTCCAAATGGGCAATCGTCGCTAAGCTGCTCCCCTCCTCTTTCACCCCTCGACTTTCCACGCCCATTGAGTATCACGAAAGGCGAAGAGAAAAGCCCTCTTTACAGGGCAAGTTGTAGAAAAAGGAAAAAGGTGTGCATAGCCACTTTTTCTTCCTCCCACGCATTTATTTTTTCTTCCCACGTAAAAAATCCTGCGTCCCACGTAGATTTTTTTCCTTCCCACGTAGGATTTCGCCCCTCCAATTGGGCTTTCCCTCTCACTCTACTTGGCCTCCTTCCATGAGGCCCACGCGCTCTTTTCCTTCACGATGAAGCAGCCCACTTCTTCCCGCCTTCTTCTCGCTCACCTGATTTCGGGTGCCTCTGCCTTTTCGGTAGTGGTGCTTTGGACCTGTGCGACCAGCACTTGGATTAGCCCCGAGCGCAACAAGTGGTTGGGCGTTTTGGGATTGGGCTATCCACTGGCCCTACTTGGCGTGTTGTTGATGCTACTGTTCACGCTCTTGCTCGCTCCTCGACGCGTTTGGATACCTCTATTGGGATTGGTCACCACTTGGGGCTTCACGATGGACTATGCTCCCCTACAACTTTTCCCTCCCATCGTCCCCAGTGCCGACACGACTTCGCTACGCGTGATGAGCTACAACACCCAAGCTTTCGGAGCTTGGCAAAATGAACGCCGCGACAGCCTCTTGGCCTATCTCGATGAGCAGCGCCTCGACATCTTTTGCTACCAAGAGGGCTTCCCCGACGAAACAGACATGCAACGTGTGCGCCGCCAGTTGGCCACTCAAGGGCTTCCTCATTTCGCAGCTGAATATGGAGGCGGAGCAAGTTTGGGCATCTTTTCGCGCTTCCCTATCGTAGAGCAAGAGCAGATTTTTCAAATCGAGGGCAATGGCATCGTCGCTTTCTGGCTCCGCCCGCAACCGAAGGACACGCTGCTCGTGGTGTGCTGTCATCTGCGCTCCAACCTCCTCACCCTCGACGAGCGCAACGAATACAGCCAAATCATTCATCAAGCCACCACACAACATCAAGGTTCGCAAATCGCACTGTCGCGTCGATTGGTGCGCAAGGTGGCCGAAAGCTCCGTGGTGCGTGCTCGCATGGTCGATGCCCTCGTAGACTATCTCGACACGCATCCCAAGGTGCCTACCATCGTGTGTGGCGACATGAACGAAACCCCCATTTCCTACTCTCATCATCGCCTCACCTCGCAAGCACAACTGACCGACATCTATCGCGCTGCGGGTTCTGGCATAGGTCGCTCCTTTCGCAAGGACGCCATCTACGTGCGCATCGACCAGGGGTTCTGCTCCGAGCATTTTCAACCCCTACGCGCTCGCATCGACCAGCAAGTCGATTTTTCCGACCACTACCCCCTGCTCATGACCTTGCGCAGGAAGTGAAGCCAAGTGGGCACTCCCCTCTCGACAAAACAAAACACACAAAGATATGACCATCGAACAAAAACTCTCTGCCGCCATCGTCCAAGCCGTCAAGGCTGTGTATGGTGCCGACATCGACGCTACGCAAGTGTCGCTCCAAAAGACGCGTCCCGACTTCGAGGGGCACCTCACCCTCGTCGTGTTCCCCCTGCTGCGCGTGTCTAAGCGCAAGCCCGAGGACACAGCCGAGGACATCGCCCTTTGGCTCGTGGAAAACACCGACCTCGTCTACACGTTCAATATCGTAAAGGGCTTCCTCAACCTCATCATTGCGCCCAAGCAATGGCTCGCGCTGCTGGCCGACATCAATGCCAACGAGCGCTTTGGCCTCGTGGCCCCCACGGCCGACAGCCCCTTGACGATGATCGAGTATTCCTCGCCCAACACCAACAAACCCCTGCACTTGGGGCACGTGCGCAACAATCTTCTCGGTTGGGCCGTGTCGCAAATCGCCGAAGCCAACGGCCAGCGCGTCGTAAAGACCAACATCGTGAACGACCGCGGCATCCACATTTGCAAGTCTATGCTGGCTTGGAAGAAATGGGGCGCTGGCGAAACCCCTGAAAGCGCTGGCAAGAAGGGCGACCACCTCATCGGCGACTACTATGTGGCTTTCGACAAGCACTATCGCGCCGAACTGGCCGAACTCATGGAAAAGGGCATGAGCAAGGAAGAAGCCGAGGCGGCCTCGCCCCTCATGGCCGAAGCCCGCGAAATGCTCCGCCAGTGGGAAGCTGGCGACGAGAGCGTGCGCAGCCTGTGGCGCACCATGAACGAGTGGGTATATGCTGGCTTTGACGAGACCTACAAGGCTATGGGCGTATCGTTCGACAAGATTTACTACGAAAGCGACACCTATCTCGAAGGCAAGGAAAAGGTGGACGAGGGACTCGCCAAGGGCATTTTCTACCGCCGCGAAGACGGCTCGGTATGGGCCGACCTCACTGCCGATGGGCTCGACGAGAAACTCCTCTTGCGCGCCGATGGTACGAGCGTCTACATGACACAGGACATCGGTACGGCCAAGCTCCGCTATCAGGACTATCCCATCGACAAGATGGTCTACGTAGTGGGCAATGAGCAAAACTACCACTTCCAGGTGCTCTCCTTGCTGCTCGACAAACTGGGCTTCGAGTGGGGCAAGAGCCTCGTGCACTTCTCCTACGGCATGGTCGAGCTCCCCAACGGCAAGATGAAGAGCCGCGAGGGCACCGTGGTCGATGCCGACGAGCTCATCGAGGGCATGATCGACCAGGCGCGTGCCGTGATGGACGAGGCTGGCAAGAACGGCGACATGAGCGAGGCCGAAAAACAAGAAGTGGCGCGCATCGTGGGCTTGGGTGCCTTGAAGTATTTCCTCCTCAAGGTAGACGCACGCAAGAACATGGTGTTCAATCCCGAGGAGAGCATCGACTTCAACGGCAATACGGGCCCCTTCATCCAATATACCTACGCGCGCATTCGCTCCATCCTCCGCAAGGCTCAGGAAGCCGGCATCGCCATTCCTGCCAGCCTGCCCGAAGCGGTCGAACTGAGCACGAAGGAAGAGGAACTCATCCAGCGCGTGGCCGAGTTTGCCGCCGTGATTCGCGCTGCAGGCGAGGACTATTCGCCCTCACTCATTGCCAACTACTGCTACGAACTCACGAAGGAATACAACCAGTTCTACCACGACAGCTCCATCCTGCGCGAAGAGGATGCCGCCAAGCGCGACCTGCGCCTCGTGCTCTCGGCCAATGTGGCCAAGGTTATCCGCCTGGGCATGGGCCTGTTGGGCATCGAAATGCCCGAACGCATGTAGTTCTTCACCTCCAAACTTCTCCACATGACCACTTCTCATCAACGCACCCTCATCACCGCCGCCCTGCCCTATGCCAACGGCGGTGTGCACATCGGCCACTTGGCCGGTGTCTACGTTCCCTCCGACATCTACGCCCGCTACCTGCGTTTGCGCGGCAAGGAGGTGCTCTTCATCTGCGGTAGCGACGAGCACGGCGTGCCCGTAACCATTCGCGCCCGCAAGGAGGGCTGCACCGTGCAAGAGGTTGTCGATCGCTATCATCAGCTCATCAAGGAGAGCTTTGAGGGCTTCGGCATCTCCTTCGATATCTACAGCCGCACCACCAGCCAGGTGCATCGCCAAACGGCCTCCGACTTTTTCCGCACGCTCTATGACAAGGGTGAGTTCTTGGAGCGCGAGAGCGAGCAATACTACGACGAGGAGGCCAAGACCTTCCTCGCCGACCGTTACATCACCGGCGAATGTCCCCATTGCCACAGCGCGGGTGCCTATGGCGACCAGTGCGAAAAGTGTGGCAAGGACCTTTCGCCCACCGAGCTCATCAACCCCCAAAGCACCGTCTCGGGTAGCCAACCTGTGCTCAAGAAGACCAAGCACTGGTATTTGCCGCTCGACAAACACCAGCAGTGGCTCCAACCTTGGATCGAGAGCCACCCCGAATGGCGTTCCAACGTGAGCGGACAGTGCAAGAGCTGGTTTGACATGGGCTTGCAACCGCGCGCGGTGAGCCGCGACCTCGACTGGGGTATCCCCGTGCCCGTAGAAGGCGCCGAGGGCAAGGTACTCTACGTGTGGTTCGATGCCCCCATTGGCTACATTTCCAACACCAAGGAGTTGCTCCCCGACACTTGGGAGCAGTGGTGGAAGAGTCCCGACACGCGCCTCGTGCACTTCATCGGCAAGGACAACATCGTGTTCCACTGCATCGTCTTTCCCGCCATGCTCAAGGCCGAAGGCAGCTACATCCTGCCCGACAACGTGCCCAGCAACGAGTTCTTGAATCTGGAAGACGACAAGATTTCCACCTCGCGCAACTGGGCGGTTTGGTTGCACGAATATCTCCAAGATTTCCCTGGCAAACAGGACGTGCTGCGCTATGTCCTCACCGCCAATGCTCCCGAAACCAAGGACAACAACTTCACTTGGAGCGACTTCCAGGCGCGCAACAACAACGAGCTCGTCGCCGTCTATGGCAACTTCGTGAATCGTGCTCTCCAGCTCACGCAAAAGTATTACGAGGGCCGCGTTCCTGCCTGCGGCACACTCACCGAGAGCGACCGCGCCACCATAGCCGAGTTCCAGGGTGTGAAACAAGAGGTGGAGCGCCTCATCGAAAACTTCCGCTTCCGCGATGCCCAAAAGGAAGCCATGAATCTGGCCCGCATCGGCAACAAATACCTCGCCGATGCCGAACCTTGGAAGGTCATCAAAACCGATCCCACCCGCGTTGAGACCATTCTACACCTGGCGCTCCAACTCGTAGCCAATCTTTCCATCGCCTTCGAGCCTTTCCTCCCCAACTCCTCGGCTCGCTTGCGCGAAATGATTGCCCTGCCCGAAGCCTGCTGGGAACAGCTTGGCAGCCTTGACCTACTCGCACCTGGCACACAGTTGCCCAAGCCCGAACTGCTCTTTGAGAAAATCGAGGACGAGGTCATCGCCGCTCAGCTGCAACGCTTGGCCGACATCAAGAAGCAAAACGAAGCCGCCAACCATCGTGCCAATCCCATCAAGCCCACCATCGATTTTGCCGACTTCGAGCGGCTCGACATTCGCGTGGGTACCGTAACGGCCTGCGAGCGCGTGCCCAAGATGAAGAAGCTCCTGCGCTTCGACATTGCCGACGGACTCGAAAATCGCGTCATCGTCTCGGGCATAGCTCAGCACTACGACCCCGAACAACTCGTGGGCAAGCAAGTGTGCTTCATCGCCAACCTCGCTCCTCGTGAGTTCAAAAATGGCCTTGTCTCCGAGGGCATGATTCTCTCGGCCCTCAATGCCGATGGTTCGCTCTCTGTCATCACCCCCGACCGCGCAGTGTTGCCCGGTAGCGAGGTGGGATAGTATCTTGCAGATCAAATTGATCCTCAAAAACAGCCCCAGTACGATGAGTCGTACTGGGGCTGCTTTTCTATTGAGTTTTACCGGACAGCAATAAATAAAAACCATGCGAGAAAGCCTTTGCTAACTGTGCGCTTAGCAAAAGTGGCGTAGTGAGAATTGAGTAGTCGAAAATGGAAGTAGGAAGGGGAAGAACGAGAGTAGGAAGGAGAAATTCCTACGTGGGAAGAAAAAAAATCTACGTCCCACGTAGAAATTTCTGCGTGGGACGTAGATATTTGCCTTTGGTAGCACCCTGTGTGGGCGAGGGGGCAGAGCGAAAAAGAGTGGGGCGTGCTACAAACCGAGCTCGCGGCTGATGTCGAGCATGCGCTCGATGGGGCGGATAGCTTGCTCGCACACTTGGGGCGACACCTCAATGACGGGCCACTCGTGCTTCAAGGAGTTATAGACCTTGGCCAGAGTGATGAGTTTCATGTAGTTGCACTCGTTGCAGGCGCAGGTGCTATCGTCGGGGGGCACGGGGATGAAGGTGCGATCGGGAGCTTGGCGCTGCATCTCGTGGAGAATGCCGCTCTCGGTGGCCACGAGGAAGGTGTCGTGCTCGGAACTGACGGCATACTTCAAGAGGGCGCTCGTAGAGCCTACGACGTCGGCCAACTTGACGATGGGGCCTTGACACTCGGGGTGCACGAGGATTTTGGCGGTGGGGTGCTGACGCTTGAGTTCAAGGAGTTTTTCGACCGAGAAGCGCTCGTGCACGTGGCAGGCACCGTCCCACAGGAGCATGTTGCGGCCTGTGACGGAGTTGATGTAGGCACCGAGATTGCGGTCGGGACCGAAGATGAGCTTTTGCTCCTTGGGGAAACTCTCGACAATCTGTCGGGCATTGGTCGAGGTCACAACGACGTCGGTCCAGGCCTTGGTGGCGGCGGTGGTATTGACGTAGGAGATGACCTTGTGGTCGGGATGTGCCTTGACAAAAGCCTCGAAGCTCTCGGCAGGACAGCTCTCGGCCAGGGAACAGAGGGCACCAAGGTCGGGCATGATGACGGTCTTTTCGGGGCAGAGGATTTTGTTGGTCTCACCCATGAAGTGCACGCCACACATCACGATGATGTCGGCCGTGGTTGAGGCGGCTTTTTGCGCCAAAGCGAGACTATCGCCCACGAAGTCGGCGATGTCTTGCAGAGCTCCGTCCACATAGTAGTGGGCGAGGATGATGGCGTTTTTCTCCTTGGCCAGTCGGCGGATTTCTTGGGGCAGGTCGAGGCCGGCGGGGATGGGCTCGTCGACATAGCCCTTTTCGATCCATGAAGGTTTGGGCTGAGTAGCCATAGTGCTGTCTATGTTGTGAATGAGGAATTAGTCGGTACGGCTGGCGCGCTTGCGAGCGTTGTGGTCGAGGATAATTTTGCGCAGGCGCATGGATTTGGGAGTAACCTCAACGTATTCGTCCTCGCGGATGTATTCGAGCGCCTCTTCGAGTGAGAAGACGGTGGGAGGAATGATGCGTGCCTTGTCGTCGGCTCCCGAGGCACGCATGTTGGTGAGCTGTTTGGACTTAGTTACGTTGATGACCAAGTCGTTTTCGTGGATGTGTTCGCCCACGATTTGGCCTGCATAAACTTCGTCTTGGGGCGAGATGAAGAATTTGCCGCGATCCTGAAGGTGGTCGATCGAATAGGCAAAGGCCGTGCCGCCCTCAAGGGCAATCATGGAACCATTGGAGCGGCGCGTGATTTCGCCCTTGAAGGGCTGATATTCACGAAAGCGGTGGGCCATGATAGCTTCGCCTTGAGAAGCGGTGAGCACGTTGGTGCGCAAACCGATGATGCCGCGCGAGGGAATGAGAAACTCGATGTCTACGCGCTCGCCCGTGTTGTGCATGGCGGTCATTTCGCCCTTGCGGCGCGTCACCATATCGATCATCTTAGAGGCAAACTCCTCAGGCACGTTGATCATGAGTTCTTCGATAGGTTCGCAGCGCTCGCCATCGATTTCCTTATAAATCACTTGGGGCTGGCCCACTTGTATCTCGTAGCCCTCGCGACGCATGGTCTCGACGAGTACAGAGAGGTGCAATACACCACGGCCCGACACGACCCAGCGGTCGGTGTCCTGCCCTTGCTCTACGCGCAGGGCGAGATCCTTCTGGAGCTCTTTCTCAAGACGTTCGTTGATGTGGCGTGAGGTGCAGAATTTGCCCTCTTTGCCGAAGAAGGGCGAGTCGTTGATGGCAAAGAGCATGGACATCGTGGGCTCGTCGATGGCAATCGTGGGCAGTGCTTCGGGCTGCTCAAAGTCGGTGATGGTATCGCCAATTTCAAAGTTCTCCAAACCTATCACAGCACAGATGTCGCCGCTCTTGACCTCGCTGGTCTTTTGGCGTCCCATGCCTTCAAAAGTTTGCAGCTCCTTGATTTTAGTTTTTTCCATTGTCCCGTCACGATGCACAATCGTGATGTTCATGCCCTCCTTGATGCTGCCACGGTGCACACGACCTATGGCTATGCGACCAGTGTAGTTGGAATAGTCGAGCGAGGTGATGAGGAGCTGAGGCGTGCCCTCGAGCACTTGGGGAGCAGGGATATGCTCAATGATGCGATCGAGAAGGTAAGTGATGTCCTCGGTAGGCTGGTCGTAGTGCTCGCCCATCCAATTGTTCTTGGCCGAGCCGTAAACCACAGGGAAGTTAAGCTGTTCCTCCGTACCGCCCAAGTCGAACATGAGGTCGAACACCATTTCGTGCACTTCCTCGGGGCGACAGTTGGGTTTATCGACTTTGTTGACCACAACTATGGGTTTGAGTCCTATTTGCAGGGCTTTTTGAAGCACAAAGCGCGTTTGAGGCATGGGGCCTTCAAAGGCATCGACGAGGAGAATACAGCCGTCGGCCATATTGAGCACGCGCTCCACTTCGCCCCCAAAGTCGCTGTGGCCTGGAGTATCGATAATGTTGATTTTCGTGCCTTTATAGTTGATCGACACGTTTTTAGAGAGAATCGTAATGCCTCGTTCGCGCTCCAAATCGTTGTTGTCGAGCATGAGCTCGCCTGCTTGTTGATTGGTACGGAAGAGGTTGCCCGCCATGAGCATCTTGTCCACGAGCGTAGTTTTGCCATGGTCGACGTGGGCGATGATGGCGATATTGCGTAAGTCTTGCATTCTTGTTATAGTGAGTCTTTTTCGGTCTGCAAAGTTACGGAAAAAGGCTGGGATAGCCTTTTTTCGAAGCAAGTATTATAATTGTCCGCTTTCGACCATGCGCACCACTCTTTCGGTGAGACGGTCATCACCTTCGGGGTCGTAACGCTTATTGAGGTTCAGGCCAAAAAGAAAGGAAAAAGCTTGATAAAGGTTGGCTTGCAACACACCGATAAAAGCCTGGGCAATTTGAAATCCCGTTTGGTTACACTCTCTGTCTATCAACTTGATGAGTAGACGCCCCTGAGAGCGCGACATACGTGACACTATGGGACTATAATGCTTTTTCAAATCGCGTTCCATAGCACGAATGTGTGCTTCGCGCTCCTCCTTCGTAGGCAAAGTTTGCAGATAATCGTGTGTTTCGATGATAGTGATGCGCGCCAACTTTGCCAAAGGTAGCACTCTCTTCACATTGGCTACGAGGCGGTTGTAACGCTCCCGCTGTTTCTCGTTTTTGAACTCCAAAGGAGGATACTTATGAAAGGTGGGCATAATGACGTGAGGCACGATTTCGCCCTTATATTCTGCACGCCCCACTTGCAAATCGATGGCCGTCGCAGGGGCTATTTCGTTCTTTGCAGGAGCAGGTAAGTCTTCCTCTTGCGCCCAAAGCAAAAGGGGAAACAGAAGCAAAAAGAAAAAGAGAAGTCGTTTCATCACGCTTGCCAACTAAATGTACGTGGGCAAAGGTACGAAGAAGGAGGGAGAAAACTTCTGCTTTTGCAATGTTTTGCGTTGCATTCCTCTCGTAGTGTTCCAAATGGAAAGCTCCCCATCGTTCTTGCTGAACGCTGGGGAGCTTTTCTAAAAGAGGACAAGGAGATTAGTCCTTGAGCTTAGCACTGATGAATTCGCGGTTGAGACGAGCGATGTTGGCAATGCTTTCGTTCTTGGGGCATACGGCCTCACAAGCACGAGTGTTGGTGCAGTTACCAAAGCCCAGTTCGTCCATCTTGGCCACCATCGCCTTGGCACGCTTAGCACCTTCTACGCGACCTTGGGGAAGCAAAGCAAATTGCGACACCTTGGAAGAAACGAAGAGCATGGCCGAACCATTCTTACAAGCGGCAACACAAGCACCGCAACCGATGCAGGTAGCGCAGTCCATAGCTTCGTCGGCCTCGGCCTTACCAATGAGGATGGCGTTGGCATCTTGAGCTTGACCTGTGCGGATGGTGGTGTAGCCACCAGCAGCTTGGATTTTGTCGAAAGCCGTGCGATCTACCATGCAGTCCTTAATCACGGGGAATGCAGCCGAACGCCAAGGTTCAACCGTGATTACATCGCCGTCCTTGAAACGACGCATGTACAGCTGGCAGGTCGTAGCGCCCGTACCCGTCTTGCCGTGAGGCGTACCATTGATGTAGAGCGAACACATACCGCAGATACCTTCGCGGCAGTCGTGATCGAACACGAAGGGTTCTTTGCCGTCGTTGATGAGTTCTTCGTTGAGGATGTCGAGCATCTCGAGGAAGCTGGTATCGTCGGGGATGTTCTTCATCTCGCGCTGCTCAAAGTGACCAGCATCTTTGGGACCATTTTGCTTCCAGTACTTGACTGTGAAAGATATATTCTTAGCCATATTGGGTTATGTCTTGTTACGATGTGGAACTTTGATTAGCTCTTATAGTTACGCGTTTGCACCTTGATAATCTCGTATTCGAGAGGCTCCTTGGAGAGCACGGGTGCCACGTCGTCGCTGCCCTGGTATTCCCAGCAGCCCACGTAGAAGAAGTCAGCGTCGTCGCGCTTGGCTTCGCCCTCTTCCGTTTGGTGCTCCTCACGGAAGTGTCCGCCGCAGCTCTCTTCGCGGTGCAAGGCATCGTTGGCCATGAGTTCGCCCATGAGGATGAAGTCCTCGAGGCGCAATGCCTTTTCGAGCTCTACGTTTACGCCATCCTTCGTGCCAGGCACAAAGAGTTCGGTGTAGAACTTCTTGCGCATGTCCTTCAAAAGCACGAGTGCCTTTTCAAGGCCTTCCTTGGTGCGGCCCATACCTACATACTCCCACATGATGTGGCCGAGCTCCTTGTGCAGGCTGTCTACGCTGCGCTTACCCTTAACGGCAAAGAGGCGCTCAATGCGTTCCTTAACAGCCTTTTCGGCAGCTTCAAATTCGGGAAGGTCGGTAGAGAAACGAGGTACGGTGATTTGGTCGGCCAGGTAGTTCTGAATAGTGTAGGGCAATACGAAGTAGCCATCGGCCAGACCTTGCATGAGTGCCGAGGCACCGAGGCGGTTGGCACCGTGGTCGGAGAAGTTACACTCACCAATGGCAAAGAGGCCGTTGATGGTGGTCATCAACTCGTAGTCTACCCAAATACCACCCATCGTGTAGTGAATGGCAGGGAAGATTTGCATGGGGGTCTCGTAGGGGCTTTCGTCGGTGATTTCTTCGTACATATCGAAGAGGTTGCCGTAGCGAGCTTCGATTTCCTTCTTACCAAACACTTCGATGGCTTGTGAGAAATCGAGGAACACGGCCAGACCCGTATTGTTCACACCATAGCCCTTGTCGCAGCGCTCCTTGGCAGCACGCGAAGCCACGTCACGGGGCACGAGGTTACCGAAAGCGGGATAACGGCGTTCGAGATAATAGTCGCGATCTTCTTCGGGAATGTCCTTACCCTGCAAGCGACCTTCCTGACAAGCCTTGGCGTCTTCGAGCTTCTTGGGCACCCAAATGCGGCCGTCGTTACGGAGCGACTCGGACATGAGCGTGAGCTTAGACTGCTTGTCGCCGTGCACGGGGATACAGGTGGGGTGAATTTGTACGTAGGCAGGGTTGGCAAAGAGTGCACCCTTGCGGTAGCAAGCGATGGCAGCCGATGCGTTGCAGCCCATAGCGTTGGTCGAGAGGAAGTAGGTGTTGCCATAACCACCCGTACCGATCACTACGGCGTGAGCAGCAAAGCGCTCAATCTCGCCTGTGATGAGGTTGCGAGCAATGATACCGCGAGCACGACCGTCGATGAGCACCACGTCGAGCATTTCATAGCGCGTGTAGAGCTCCACGGTGCCTGCGTGTACTTGGCACATGAGCGAAGAGTAGGCACCGAGCAGGAGCTGCTGGCCCGTTTGTCCCTTGGCATAGAAAGTACGGCTCACCTGAGCACCACCGAACGAGCGGTTGGCGAGCATGCCGCCATATTCGCGAGCGAAAGGAACACCTTGAGCCACGCACTGGTCGATGATGGCGTTGCTCACTTCGGCCAGACGATATACGTTGGCCTCGCGAGCGCGATAGTCACCTCCCTTTACGGTATCGTAGAAAAGGCGATACACGGAGTCGCCATCGTTCTGATAGTTTTTAGCTGCATTGATACCACCCTGTGCTGCGATAGAGTGCGCACGACGGGGAGAGTCTTGGATGCAGAAGTTTTTCACCTTGAAGCCCATTTCGCCGAGCGAGGCAGCAGCACTGGCACCAGCCAGACCTGTACCCACGACAATCACGTCGAGCTTGCGCTTGTTCTTGGGGTTTACGAGCTTTTGGTGTGCTTTATAGTTGGTCCACTTTTCGGCCACGGGGCCAGCGGGTATTTTTGAATCGAGAGTAGCCATATGTTTGTTTTTAGACGTTTTCGCAGCCAGCTTTAGTGCCATCTTACAAAGGGCAAGTGCAGGATGTTACGAAAAACCTTGGTTCGCAGTTGAGATGAGATTGAACAATTACATACCGCAGCAACCGCCAGTGGCGCACGAAGCAGCAGGGCAGAAGAGGTTGTAGAGCTGGAAGTAAATGACTACCAGGGCAAACATACCCATGACCACGGTCGAATAAATCAGGCCAATGCACTTCAAACGGGGCAACCAGATTTTACCGCTGGCACCGAGGGTGTGGAAGGCACTCCAAAAACCATGGTTCATGTGGAACCAAATAGCTACGAGCCATACCAAATAGATGGCCGAATACAAGGGGCAAGAGAATATGGTCTTGATCCAATAATAGCCGTCGGCAGCATAGACGGCAGCAGGGCTATCGTGCGCCACCAACTCCACGAGCATCATGTTGGCCCAGAAGTCTTTGAGGTGCAGAATCATACCCAAGATAATAATTGTGCCGAGCACAAACATGTTTTGCGATGCCCAGCTCACCTTCTCAGGACGATCTACCACGGCGTAGCGGCTATTGCCACGTGCCTTGCGGTTTTGGAGCGTCAGGATGAAGGCATAAACGAAGTGGAGCACCACGAGCGCACCCAATCCTGCCGTGGCGGCCACGGCATACCAGTTGGCTCCCAGCATTTCGCAAATCATGTTGTAGGCCTCTCCCGAGAAGATGGCCACCACATTCATGCAAGCATGGAAAGTGAGGAAGAGGATGAGCGATAGGCCCGTTACGGACATAATCACCTTTCTTCCGATAGATGAGTCAGTTAACCACATAGATAGGAATTTAAATTGTTGATTATTTTGTGTTGAACATTTCCTTTAGCCGGGTTGGCGCTGATGCTCCTCAAAAATGAGGAGGCTCTCCACGCTGCAAAAATACTTCATTTCTTTTGAAGTGCAAAAAAAAGTAGCTGTTTTCGTAGCGAGAAAAGTGCGGTTTTAAGCGTACAAGGAGAAAAGCCAAGGGGCTTCCTTCACACAAGTGCCGAGAGTGTGCAAAAAAGCCTGTTTTACAGCCCCATACCTTGCAATATGCGCTCGCCTCTCGCCTCCTCACTGGCCCCCAATTCCATATATTTATAGAGGGTGTTGAGTGCCGTGCGACGCACTTCTGGGTCGGCCTTTTCATCGCCCAACTCGGTCACGAGGTGATCCAGCAGTTCGTCGGCATCGCGCTGACTGGGCGCATTGCCTTCCATGAAGAGGCGGCCCAGCAGTAGCCAAGCCACCAAACGCTCCATGTCGCGCTCGCTGGCCACCAAGCGGAAGGCCAAGGCCGAGGCAATGGGCAAGTGGCGCAACAGATGGAGCACCAACACTTGCGCTTCCTCGGCATGCACGATTTGCTCGACCCAAAGCAAGGCCAACTCCTGATCCATGCTCTCGTGGGGCATGAGCATGGGTGCCAACAGGCGTAGCTCTCGGGTGTCTTCTTTCCAGAGGGCGATGGCCAAATCGGTGTCGTGAGGCAGCGTGGCAGCGATTTCGAGCAATCGGGGCTGGTCTACTCCAAAATTAACACGATAATTGAGACCTTGCTGGCGCATGGAATGGCTCACCGGGCCATTCATCGTGGCGCGCAGCAGGCGACGTATTTCTCTGATTTGTTCGTTCATCATAGGGGGCATTGGATAGGTGCAAAGTTAATCATTTCTCCTCGATTGGGCACAAAAATCTCCCCACCATCCTCGTATGGGCTGGTGGGGAGCTTGCTTCTCGATTGCGTTACGATGTTTAGTCCTCCAGAGGGCTGAAGTCTTCCTTCGTTACACCGCAGATGGGGCATACCCAATCTTCGGGAATGTCTTCGAAAGCGGTGCCAGGAGCAATGCCAGAATCGGGATCGCCCTCAGCGGGATCGTAAATGTAGCCACAGGGGTCGCAGATATACTTTTGCATAGTCGTGGAAATTAAATTGGTTGTCTATTGTGGTTATAGCTTAGAGCGGTTCCTATCTATTTTTCCGTCTCATTGTGCTGCAAAGTTGGAGAAAAAAAGCGAGACGACCAAATGTTTTATCCAAAAAATTATCGCACGCGACAATTTTTAGCCCGCCCGTCGTTTTTTTACCCTCAACACGTGCTGTTCCGCTCCCTTTTTCGAGAGGCTTTCCTCGCGCGCGCGTCCTCCCTTTCGCCTTTGTTTTTTGCTTCCACTGCTTCCACTAAAAGCGCATCTATCTATTTTTCAAAGGTTTTGCTCGTGGAAGGAAACACTACTTTTTCCTCCACTCCCTCCACAGAAACAAAACAGAAAAACACTCACGAGAGAAAGGTTTGTTTGGGAGATTGGAGATAACAATCGTCTTTCCCTCCACACGCTATCCCACTCATTTTCAAGCACAACACTCCTACTGTGGAAGCAATGGAAGTTTTGCACCATCGACATAAGGGAAGTTACACGCGCCTGCAAGCTCCTTTCGTCGCTCCACAAGACAGGGGGCAAAATTCGCAGCGCGGTTTTTCTCCTTCCCACGTAGATTCTTTTTCTTCCCACGTAGAAATTCCTGCGTCCCAAGCAGGTTTTTCTTCTTCCCATGCCCATGAAATTCCCTCAAATCCCAACTCCGCGACAAGCGAAACAAGGTGCAGGGACAAACGCTCTCCACGCGCCATCGACCTTTTGCTCAAATCCACGCGGGCAAAGCGAAAACGGGGATTTTAGTTTTTTTATGCCACTTGGAGGGCATAAATTCGCTAGACAAGTATGTATACCCTTGGAAGGGTTTGCAACACAGTCCAGCCCCTCTCGAAAAGGACGGAGCGCGCCTGTCCCTTTTCAAGCAGATAGGCAGTGTACAGCTGGCCACCCTTCCTCTCACATTTCAACACTCATCTTGTTTATGAACTACAATTTCAAGAATCTCGTTTTTGAAGGCGGAGGCATGAAAGGGCTCGCCTACGTGGGGGCACTCGAAGTGCTGCAAGAAAAAGGGATATATGCCCAAATCGAACGCGTGGCAGGAGCTTCGGCAGGCGCCATCATGGCACTCCTGTTGGGGCTCAACTACAGCCCAGAGGACTTGCGCGGCTTGTTTTGGTCGCTTTGTTTCAAGGATTTCTTGGACGACTCTTGGGGTATCGTGCGCGATGGACGTCGGCTCCTATTCGATTATGGCTGGTACAAGGGCGAACGCCTGCGGGACTTTGTGGCACGACTCATCGAGCAGCACACGGGCACGCGGCACTGCACCTTTGCCCAATGGGAGCAGCTCCGTGCGAAAAAGCACTTCCGCGAGCTTTACATCGTGGGGAGCAATCTTTCCACGGGCTTCTCCGAAATTTTCTCTGCCCAGCATACGCCTCACCTGCGCATTGCCGATGCCTTGCGCATCTCAATGTCCATTCCTCTCTTCTTTGCAGCCCAACGCAATGCGCGTGGCGATGTGTATGTCGATGGAGGACTCCTCGACAACTATCCCCTGCACCTCTTTGACCAGCCTCCTTTTTGGAGTGCAGAGGAAAATGGCGCTCCTCCATACAATCCTCACACGCTGGGCTTTCGCTTGGACGCAGGACAACGCATTGCTGCATTTCGCCACAGGGCAGCTCCACCCCGTCGCGACATCCGACACTTTTTCGACTATACCCGCGCGCTTTTTGAAGCTCTCCTCACCCAGCAGGACAATCGGCACTTGCACAGCGACGACTGGCAACGCACCATCTACATCGACACACTGGGCGTGCGCACCACCGATTTCGACATCGACGAAGGGACAAAGCGTGGACTAATCGAGTCGGGGAAACGGCACACTCGGCAGTATTTCGACTGGTACGACCAGCCAAGAAAAACCGAGAAAACAAGGCCTACAAGTCTCTAAACATGGGGAAAAAGTAGGGAAAATTCATTTTTCTGGGCTTTGATGTCAAAAAAAATGCTGAAATGTTTGGGTGGGCGGCTATCTTACAATATATTTGCAGCACAAAGGTATCAAAAAAGCCCCATAAAGAGCGCTAAAACTATCATTCAAACCCCTATACATTATGAATAAAACTGAACTCATCGCAGCCGTTGCTGCGCAGGCTGGTCTGACCAAGGAAAAGGCTAAGGCCGCTGTAGATGCAATGCTCGACGCTATTGCAGATTCTATCAAGAAGGAGCAAAAGGTAGCTATCTTGGGCTTTGGTACTTTCTCTGTAAACGAGCGTCCCGCTCGCGAGGGCATCAACCCCGCTACGAAGCAAAAGATTCAGATTCCCGCCAAGAAGGTGGTGAAGTTCAAGGCTGGTGCTCAACTCGAAGTGAAGTAAACTTCGACACACCACGACATATCACACAGCTGCACGACTCCTCTACGAGTGGTGCAGCTCTTTTTTTATGGAGTAGGGCTTGTCCTTCAAGTCCATCGTCTGCTTCGACAAAAACTCCCCTGTCAAAACCGTGGTTTCGACAGGGGAGTATGCTTCATTCTCCAAGAAGCAACCTTTGAGGGGCTGTTCTGAAGACAGACAACAGGGAGGTAAAATTTCTCCTCCTTACTCTTCGCCCTTGAAGAGGGGGTCCCAAGCGGGAAGCAACGTGGGCTTTTGCTCGAGGAGCTTCAAGGTCGCAGCAGGCACATACTTGCGCTGCACGACAAGACGGAAGGTGTATTCGTCAAACCACTCGTCGGTCATCACCAAATGGCCTTGTACTCCATTGGTAGGACCCCAAGAATTTTCGACTTTCCACTTCGTGGGCTTGCCCTGCGCATCGAGGTCTACGGCACACAAGGTCATAGCGTGCGACGAAGCCGAGGCAAAAGTTTGGATGCGTTCGGCCTTGTTCATGGGGAAGTCGGTGTCGAAGATGCTACCATAATCGAAATTTTGGAGCGAGAGGATACCCGTCTTGCGATTGTAGAACTTGCCCACATCGCAAGAGTAGTACATGCGCACACTGTCCTTGATGCTGGCGATGGCCATTTGCTTGATTTCCTCGATGGGCAAGTTCAAGTAGGTCCAGTTGTGCCCGTCGTAGGTGTGGCGATCCAGGTCGATGGTATAGGTTTTGTGGTAGGGGCGCGAGGGGTCGTTCATGACCATCACATAGTCGCTGATGAGATCCCAGCCCACAAAACGGCGGTAGAAGGATTGAGGCGTGAACTTCTCGGTCGAAAGAGGGCGACCGTTGGCCGCACGCATGGTCCAAGTGAATTCCGTGGGAGGCTCGCCCAAGCAAGCTACAAGAATGCGGTAGATGGTGGCAAGCTGCTCGGTCTTGCGCGCTTGAAGCTTCGCACCACGTTCGCCCTTGGCATAGGCCTTGCGCAGAGCGAGGCCATATTCGCGCAACTTGAGCGAGAGGATAGAGGCCATGCGCGAGGTATTGTTGGCATTGAAGCTCTCGGGCATCACCTCGGCGGGCACTGCTCCATATTTGCTCACAATGTCCTGCACACCCGTGAAAGTGCCGCCATCGGAAATGGGATTTTTGAAAAGCCACTCGACAGTGGGTTCGCTCATGGGCTTGTCGGCACGATCGATAATCGCTTGGAGGAACAGGTTGGCCTTTTCAAGCTGATCGTAGAAGGAATTGTAAGACTGCGAGAACTCAAAGCCCTTCAACTGTGTGTTTTCTTGGATAATGTGGGCACGCATCACGTTCAAACCCGTGAACAGCCAGCAGCGGCCACTCGACTTCTGGTCGGTGATACCCTTAGAGGGGGCTTCGTTGGAGAAGTAAGTGTCCTGTTCCTGTGCCGTATTAGGTTTAGCCGCGAGGGCATCGATACCGCCCATGATGAGGGCGTTTTGCACGGTGCGCTGTGCTGCGCTTTCGGCACTGCGTTGCTTAAACTTGGCAAGCATCTCGGGAGTAATGCTACCCTTTTGCGCGACCAGCCCAAGAGGAAGGGCCAGGAGGGCGAGAGAGAAAAGAATTTTATGCATAAAGAAAAGTATTGGTCGGGCGATAAAGAAAAACTACTGCGCGCAAAACCCAAACGAGGGAGCCAAAGCAAGCCCATCGCAAGGGCACAGGTATTCAACGTCAAATCCAGCCTTCTTGTTTGTACCAAGCAACGGCTTCTTTCACACCCTCTTCGAGACTCCAGCGAGGAGTATAGCCCAATTCGCGCTTTGCAGGAGCGATGTCGCATTTCCAATTGCGCTGGCGCAGGAGTTGAAATTTGTCGTTGTTCAGCGTAGGCTGGCTACCCGTGAGGCGCGAGAGCCAAGTGTTGAAGGCGCACACGATGCGCAAGAACCATTCGGGGGCAATGATGTGTAGCACACCGCGCACGCCCATTTCTCGCTGCAAGAGATCGCTAAAAGCGCGGCTATCGTAGGTATGCCCATCGCTCAAGAGATAAGCGCGACCCGATTTTCCGCGTGTCAGTGCCAAGAAGCACACTTCGACAAGATCGCGCACGTAGATGAAAGTGAGCGCTTGGGGCTCGTATCCCACGGCAAAATCGATGTGTTTCTTGATGCTGTCGGCCATGAGGAAATAGTCCTTCTCGCGAGGGCCATAGACTCCTGTGGGACGCAAAATGATGTAGTTGAGCCCCTCGATACTGGCCAAGCCTTGTTCGGCAGCAAGTTTAGAGCGCCCATAGGCTGTATTGGGGCGGGGAGTATCGCTCTCGTCGAGCGGACGATAGCGTTCAAATCCAGGTAAAGGACGACCCGCAGCATCCAAGAGAGGCGCGTCATTGACATTCCCCATAATGGAGAGCGAACTCACCATCACGAAGCGACCGCGAAGGGCTTTCGTGGCCAGCAAGATGCGAGCCAGTCGCAAGGTTCCGTCGGTATTGGTGCGGCGAAAAGTAGCCTCGTCCTTGGCTTTGGTGAGCGCTGCTGCATGAATCACATGGTCAAAGGCACCATGCAGCCCAACATGTTCGCTCAACTGAGTGCGCAAACGCTCGTCGCTCTCTATGTTGAGCGTAAGAAAGCGGATGCGTTCATCTTGCAGGTATTGCTTGCTACTGCTGGCGCGCATGCCTGCCCACACCTCGTGCCCCAATTCAAGGGCACGCTCCACCAAAAAAGAACCCACGAAGCCCGAAGCTCCTGTGACGAGAATTTTCATGCGTTGAAGGGATGATTGATGAGCAAATATACGATTTTTTATGGAAATGATGAGGAGAAGCGAGGCGCAAACATTCCATGCTTGCTAAATTTGCCCTTTCGCTTAAAAATCTTAACTTTGCAAGATAGAAACCTACGCCTTCCTATGACCCTGCAACAACTCGAATATATCGTGGCTGTGGCACAACATCGCCATTTTCTCAAAGCCGCCGAAGCCTGCAACGTGACGCAACCCACTCTCAGTTCTATGGTACAAAAACTCGAAGAGGAGCTGGGTACCAAAATCTTTGACCGCAAGCAAAAACCTCTCGCCCTGACCGACGTAGGGCAAGTGGTCGTGGAGCATGCGCAGCAAATGCTACAACAAGCACGGCGCCTGCGCGAAAGCGTCGATGAAGCGCGCGGCACACTCACCGGAACTTTTCGCATCGGAGTGTTGCCCACCATTGCGCCTTACCTCATCCCTCGCTTCTTCCCAACACTGACTCGCGAGCATCCCAAACTGGACTTGCGCATTCAGGAAATGAAGACCTCACAAATCAAAAAAGCGCTGGCACAGGGCGAAATTGATGCGGGAATTTTAGCTCAAACAGAGGGGCTGGAGGAGCTGAGCACGTACTCGCTCTTCTTCGAGCAGTATTTTGTCTATGCCGCCCAAGTCACACCGCTTCATGCTCTCTCGTCCGTGCGCACCGACGATTTGCGCAGCACCCCCCTTTGGCTACTCGACGAAGGACACTGTTTTCGTGATCAGCTCGTCAAATTTTGCCAGTTGAAAGGTGCAAGCCATAGCCAACAGGCCTATAAACTAGGAAGCATAGAAACGTTCATGCGCATCGTCGAAAGTGGTATGGGAGCAACGTTCATTCCCGAGCTATGCATGCTCCAACTCTCGGAGGATCAGCGCGAAATGGTGAGACCCTTTGCCATTCCTGTGCCCGTGCGACAAATCCTCTTTGCCACGGCACCCGATTGTATGCGTCACGGGTTGGTCAATATGCTCATCGAAAGTATCCGCCAATCGGTGCCTGCCTCCATGCACAAACTCAGCCATGCTCACCGCTCTCTCTAAGCGATTTTTCTTAGTATGACGCTGACTTTAGCACAACTCACGCAACGTTACGAGCAATACCTACTGTTGGAACAAGGCTTGTCGGCCAATAGCCGTGAGGCTTATGAGCGAGACTTGCGCCGCTATTTGGAGTATTGCCAAGAGCAGCAACTCGACGTGCTGACCGTAGCCTTGCCCGATTTGCACAACTACACTTACGCTCTGCACAACATGGGGCTTGAGGCGCGCTCCATCGCTCGTATGCTCAGCGGCGTGCGCTCTTTTTATCGCTTCCTGCAGTTGGACGGACACCTCGCTCAAGACCCGACAGAACTACTCGAAAACCCTCGCATCCCCAAGCACCTTCCCGATGTGCTTACCTTGGAGGAAGTGGAGACCATTTTGAGTGTCATTGACCAGTCAAAGCCCGAGGGACAACGAGATCACTGCCTCATCGAACTCCTTTATTCTTGTGGCTTGCGTGTGAGCGAGGTTTGCTCCTTGAAATTGAGCGATTTATTCTTAGAGGAAGGCTTCATCCGTGTCACGGGCAAAGGCGACAAACAACGTATCGTCCCCATTTCACCTCGCGCCATTCACGAAATACACAACTGGCTCGATGCCCGTGCCGACATCAATATCAAAGCGGGCGAAGAGGACTTTCTTTTTGTTTCGGCTACACGTGGGCGACACCTCTCCCGCATCACGGTGTTTCACAACATCAAGCAGTACGTCGCAGCAGCCGAAATCCACAAAGAGGTTTCGCCCCATACCTTTCGACACACTTTTGCCACTCACCTACTCGAAGGTGGCGCTTCGCTCCGCGCCATTCAGGTGATGCTTGGACACGAAAGTATCGCGACCACCGAGATTTACACACATCTCGACAGCCATCTGTTGCGCGAGCAAGTACTCAAACATTTTCCACGCAACCAGTCGACCAACTGACGATGGCCTATCCTATCGCCTCCACTTCTTGCCGCGCACACCACCCTTCCCCCAAAAACAAGCTCCCAGCATTTTCCTCAAAGGAAATCGCTGGGAGCTGTTGGTTTATCAGAATTTAGTATTCGTCTTCGTTAAAGAGAAAATCCTCCTTAGTCGGATAATCGGGCCAAACATCTTCGATCGTTTCGTAGATTTCGTATTCGTCTTCGAGTTCTTGAAGATTCTCGACCACTTCCATTGGTGCGCCCGAGCGCATGGCATAGTCGATGAGTTCTTCCTTAGAGGCGGGCCAGGGAGCGTCTTCGAGCTTTGAGGCCAATTCGAGTGTCCAGTACATAGGTGCGAATGCTGTGTTTGGGCGCAAGTGCGCAGGTTATGAAATCTTATCAAGCGCGAAAATACGCTTTTTCTCGGAGAGACAAAGTTTTTTGGGCAGTATTTTGCAAACAAAGCCCCATTTTCCGTCCTGTTCTATTGCAAGAGCCGCTTACTCAGTGCATGAACAGGATACCACACCGCCAAAAAGCCAACGGCTAATACGGTAAAGAAGACCAAAGCAATGTCGTCCAAATGCACGCTAATAGGATAGGCCCGCACAATAAAATTATTGCCATTGTTGCCCAATTTGATCAGTCCATACTCTTGTTGCAACCAGCACAACAACAATCCCAACACCACGCCCACTATCGCTCCCAAGAGCGAGATGAGTCGGCCCTCGGTCATAAAAAGACTACGTATCCGGGCATTGTTTAATCCCAAGTGACGAAGGGTAAGGACATCACCGCGCTTTTCGATAATAAGCATCGAAAGCGAGGAGATAATGTTGAAACAAGCCAACAGAATGATGAAGGTGAGAAAAACGTAAGCAATGAGTTTCTCAAGTTGCATGATGTTATAGACCTCCGCCTGCTGCTCTACGCGATCGAGAACTTGAAACTCTTGACCCGCCCATGCGCGCAATTCTTCTTTGACACGTGCCTCGTCCACTCCTGGGCGCAAACGCAGTTCAAGACGCGAAAGCTGCCCTTCTTTTTCAAAGAGGTGGGTAGCAAAATCCAAGTCGGTCAGAATCAAGTGGTCGTCGTACTTACGCTGATCTACCTTAAAAAGCAAACCATTGGAGTGGATATTATCGACCGAAAAGGACTCAATAGGATTGCTCAGGTTGATGCGTTCGCCCTGTTTGGGAGCGCACAACTGGAGGTCGTTGAGATTTTGCACACCGATTTGCTGCGCCAAGCCCTCTCCAATTATACCATAGGCTATCTCTGCCGCCCTCCACTGTATAGGATGAGTGGACGAAACGCGCTTGCCATTCGTATCGCTGAGAATGGTGGGCAGTTGCGTCACTGTCGTAAATTGGCTATCCACTCCCTTGATGCGTACCACCAGGGGGTGACCACGAAAGAGAATAAGGGCATTGTCTTCAAAAGTCGCCGAGGCAGCAGCCACTCCTTTGTGTTGGCGTATGCGTTGCAAAGTAGGGTCGTCCTGAGCGGCCGTTTTTCCGAGAGCAGGCACCACGACAAGCTGAGGGTCGAAAGTCGTAAAAAGCGTAGAAATCAAATCACGAAATCCATTGAACACACTCATCGTGACCACCATTGCCATCGTGGCCAGCGCGATGCCAGCCACGGCTATGGCCGAAATGATATTGATGGCGTTGTGGCTCTTTTTAGTAAAGAGATAGCGACGCGCGATGAAAAACGAAAGGCTCACGGGCGATTACTTTTGAAGAAGGCGGTCGATGTTCTCAAGATAATCGAGCGAGTCGTCGATGAAGAATTTCACCTCGGGAATGATGCGCAACTGATTGCGAGTGCGCTTTCCCAATTCAAAGCGAATGCCCGAAGCATTGGCATTGACATTGTCCACAATCTCTTGGCTACGCTCCGAGGGGAACACGCTCAGATAAGCGCGACAAATGCTCAAATCGGGACTAATGTAGCACTTGCTCACCGAAACGATAACGCCCTGCATGGCTTTGGTTTGCAGCAGGAAGATATCGCTCAGTTCTTTTTGCAGCAATCGTGCTATTTTTTGTTGGCGAGTAGTTTCCATATTTAATTCTATTTCTTGCGAATGAGGGTCAGCCCATCGCGAATGGGGAAAATGAGACATTCCACACGCGCATCCTCAACGATTTTCCGATTAAACTCCCGGATGGCGCAGGTCTGCGCATCTTGTCGTTCCTCGTCTACCACATGCCCATCCCACAAAGTATTATCGGCAAGAATATATCCTCCCGAAGGGACAGCCTCAATGACAAGGTCAAAATAGCGCGCATAGTCGCGCTTGTTGGCGTCGATAAATACGAGATCGGGACACAAATCCATCGTGGGGAAGCGTTCAAAAATATCGCCCACCACCATCTCTATTTGCACCGCCTCGCTCCATGGCGAACCTTCCAACCAAGGACGCGTAAACTCCTCCTGTTCGTCGTTAATTTCAAAGGTAACAAGTCGGCTTCCAACGGGCATACCACTGGCCATAGAGAGGGCCGAATAGCCCGAGTAGGTACCGATTTCGAGCACCACTTTGGGCTGTATCATCTGGCACAGCATACGCAGGAGCTGCCCCTGCAAGTGCCCGCTAGCCATGCGCGCATGGACCAGCTGCAAGTGCGTGGCACGGTACAGGGCATATAGGTAAGGATGTTCGGCCGTGGTGTGCGCCAGCACATAATCGTCGAGTGCGGTGAGCGCGTTAGAGTTCATACTGGTATACGTTGGTCGTGCGCAGTTGGAAGTTTTCACTTTGGTAAAGGGCGTTGGCTTCCAGACGTGAGGGATGCGAGGTGAGCTGAAGCTTGCGCACTCCCAGTTCAGCGGCCTTCGTCTTGGCCCAGCTTACCAAACGGTGCGAGAGTCCACGACCTCGGTGCTTCTCGTCGATGACCACATCCTCTATCCAAGCCTTGCGGCCCGTAGGACTGAGCGTCACACACAGTGTGGCCATTCCCACGATTTTGTCTTGGTGATGAAGTACGGCTAGATAGTTGTCGGGCGATTGAATGAGCATACTCATCTCCTCCCAGGTGGGAGGGCGTTGCAGGGTGAGTTGTGTGAGCAAACTCGTGATAGCCATCCAATCATCGAGTGTCAATACGCTGATTTCGTTCACCTGATAGTCGTTGAGCAAGCTCCATAGCTGTGCAAAACTACGATGAGGTGGCAGAGCGTGCAACACATCGGGAGCCACTTCGGCCAGCGGTTCTAAGACAAAAGCTCGCTGCAACATGTGGGGATGAGGCAAGGTGAGTTCCTCCGTTTGCAACACAACATTGCCCATCTGCAGGAGGTCGATGTCTATGGGGCGATCATAGTGACGGCCCGCAATGGTTTTTTGAGTGCGCCCGAGTTGCTGCTCAATGCGCTGCGTGATGTGCAGCACTTCAAAGGGATTGAGCGAAGTGTCGTACACAGCCACAGCGTTGAGGAAAGCATGTGAGCTTTCCATATCAACGGGCGAGGTTTCATAGTATCGGGAGCAGGCCACCAGCTGGCCCACGAGTTCATTAAGAAGTTTTACGGCTTCGTCGAGGTTGGCCTTGCGGTCGCCCAAGTTCGAGCCCAGACTGATGTAAAGGTGCATGCAAATAAGGTTAATCAACAATGAGCATCACATCGCCATAGGTACCGAAGCGATAGCCCTCTTCAAGCGCCACTTTATAGGCATTCATCACATGGTCGTAGCCTCCAAAGGCTGCGGTGAGCATGAGCAACGTAGATTGCGACATGTGGAAATTGGAGAACATGGCACTGGCCACCGAGAAATCATGGGGAGGGAAAATGAACTTATTGGTCCAGCCCTCAAACTCCTTGATGTGCCCGTCGGCGCTTACGCTGGTTTCAAGTGCGCGTTGCACCGTTGTTCCCACAGCCACAATTTTGCGTCCAGCATCCTTTGCGCGATTCACAATGTCGCAGCACTCTTTGGTCACAAACATCTGTTCGCTGTCCATCTTGTGCTTAGAAAGGTCCTCAACGTCCGTTTGGCGGAAGTTGCCCAAGCCGCAGTGCATGGTGATGAAAGCCGTTTCGATGCCCTTAATCTCCATGCGCTTCATGATGTTGCGCGAGAAGTGAAGCCCCGCTGTGGGAGCCGTGACAGCTCCTTCGTTCTTGGCAAAAACACACTGGAACCATTCCAAATCCTCAGGTTCGGACTTGCGCTGAATGATTTCGTGAGGAATCGGTGCTTCGCCCAAAGCATAGAGCGACTGGCGAAACTCATCATGATCGCCATCGTAGAGAAAACGCAAGGTGCGACCGCGCGAAGTGGTATTGTCGATAACCTCGGCTACAATCGAGTTGTCGGGACCGAAATAAAGCTTGTTGCCAATGCGTATCTTACGGGCGGGATCGACCAGTACATCCCACAAGCGCAACTCGCGATTGAGCTCGCGCAGGAGGAACACTTCGATGGTGGCTCCCGTCTTCTCCTTATTGCCATACAGACGCGCCGGAAACACCTTCGTATCGTTGAACACAAACACGTCGTGCTCGTCAAAGTATTCGAGAAAGTCCTTAAAATCCCGGTGTTCTATCTCGCCCGTCGAGCGGTGCAACACCATCATGCGGCAATCGTCGCGATGGGGTGTGGGATACTCGGCAATCTTCTCTTGGGGAATGTCTATCTTGAATTGTGAGAGTTTCATAAGCGTCTTAATCTAATTCGGTTTCTATCGTTTGTGCGGCAAGCCACTGCTCAAAGTCGGCCAGATCGAAGCAACGCGCCTCGTCCCACTCACCGACCCTTGTGCGGCGCAAAGCCGTGAGGTGAGCTCCCGAGCCCAAAGCCTGCCCGATGTCGCGCGCCAAAGCACGAATATAGGTGCCTTTGGAGCAAACAATGCGCAAAGTGATGTGAGGCTCCTTGCCTGCCAGTGCGCAGTCCAGCAGTTCGAGTTCGTCAATGCGCAGGAGTTTGGCTTTTAGTTCCACTTCCTTGCCTTTGCGTGCCAGGTCGTAGGCGCGTTTCCCATCGACCTTACAGGCCGAAAAGGCAGGAGGAACTTGCCAAATGTCGCCCAAAAATTGCGGTAAAGTCTGCTCTACGAGTGCACGGTCTATGTGGGCGGTGGGATAGGTCGCATCGATGGGATGCTCCAAGTCAAAGCTGGGCGTGGTGGCTCCAAGTCGCAGGGTGGCCACATACTCCTTGACCCCAGCCTGCAATTCGTCGATCTTCTTCGTGGCTCGTCCTGTGCACACGACCATTACGCCCGAGGCCAGTGGGTCAAGCGTACCGGCATGGCCCACCTTGATTTTTTGCCCCCCCTGCGCACGAGTGATGAGCCATCGTACACGCGCCACGAGCTGAAAGGAAGTCAGCCCGAGAGGCTTGTCGAAGGCGAGAATTTGTCCTTTGGGAAAGTTCATGTCGTCTGGTTTAGTTCTTGGAGGGCTTTATTGCACGGGAGGCCTTGCGGGTTGTTCAAGAGTTTCGGGAGCTTCGTCGTGCATTTTCAATTCAATGCCTGCATAAGGCAGCAACAAAATGGCGGTGCCCACGGCGATGCGATACCAGCCAAAAGCGCGGAAACCATAGCGCGACACGTAGCCTATGAAATACTTGATTGCGACTATTGCCACGACAAAAGCGACCAGGCAACCCAAGAGGAGGAGCCAGAGGTTGTCGCCCTCGAAGAGCACATTGCCCGAGCCATGCTTGATGAGGTCGTAGGTCTTTTTGAGCGTAGCTCCCAACATCGTGGGAACGGCCAAGAAAAACGAGAATTCGGCTGCTACCTTGCGCGAAAGCCCCTGCTGCATTCCTCCCACTATTGTGGCCATGGAACGCGAAGTGCCAGGCAGCAAAGCAGCAATGCACTGGTAGAGCCCCACCATCCAAGCACGGCGATAGGTGAGCGGAGCGCTCTTAGGGCCATGGTCAAAAAGACGATCGCAAAAGAGCATGAACACACCGCCCACCACAAGCATGATGGCCGTCATGGTTACGCTCTCCAAGTTTTCGTCGATAAAATCGCCCAACGTGAGCCCTACCACCACGGCAGGAAGCACTCCCACCACGAGCTTCAGGTAGAAATGTCCCATCGCCCTCCACCAAGATTCGCCTTCTCGACGTTCGGGCAGGAAAAAGCGTCGCCAATAGAGCACCACGACCGATAGGATGGCGCCCAACTGAATGATCACGGTGAAAGCCTTGAGAAAGGGCGTGCTCTCCATGCCCAGCAGGCCTTCGGTGATGATCATGTGCCCCGTCGAACTTACGGGCAAAAACTCCGTGAGCCCTTCGACAATGGCGATAATGATTGTTTCAAACCAAGTCATGATGCGCTACCCTCCTCTTCGCTACGCTTGCCGCGATATAGGATAGCCACCACAATGCCTACATAGCCTGCCAAGCACACCATGGGCGCAACCAAGGTGTGACGTGCATCGAAAATGGCTTCGTTGAACTGTTCGTGACTGCTCCCCTCACCGCTCATCAGGATAAAGCCCAAGAGAATGGTAGCTATGGAAACGGCGAGAATGATAAAGTTGATTTTCTGAAAAGCAAACTGCTTCATAACGCTAAGTTTGTGGAAAATGGAGCGGTGCGTGGCCTCAATCCGGTTGCATGGCAGGGGCATCTACCTCTCCTTAAGAAATGATGTGTATTGGCTTAGTAAAGATGGGCTTCCTCGCGCGACATGTACAAATGCTTATTGACCGAGAAGAAAGCCGTAATGAGCGTGAGCGCCAATCCTACGACCGCCACCACACCCAAGGTCACGCCCACCACAAGGGGAGTGATGAGCGAAGCGATGCCCGCATCCCAGCGCAACAGGGCAGCGATGCCTGCATAGAGCAGCCCATCGGCCAGCAGCACGGCCCACAATCCAATCCAAAAGGCTTGCTTCATGAAAGGACGACGAATGAAGCCCCAGCGAGCCCCAACAAGTTTCATGGTCTGAATGCTATGCCGACGGCGAGCCACACTCATGCGCATCGTATTGTTGATGAGCGAGAGGCTCACAAATCCCAAGAGCAATGCCACAGCAAGAAGCACCAAACTGGCCTTGCCGATGTTGCGATTCACATTGTCCATCAAATCCTCGGGATAGACCACGTCCGTCACCTGCGGCTGCTTGCGCAAGGCCGGCATAAAGCGGCCGAGAGAGTCGCCATTGGCATAGTCGGCTTGCAGGTACACCTCAAACGAGGCAGGAATGGGACTATAACCCAAAAATTCCTCGGGGTCGATGCCCTGAGCCTCTGCCTGTATGCGCGTGGCTTTCTCCTTGGAGATGTAGTGTGTGGTGCGCGTATAGGGCTGTCGGCGCAAGTACGTTTGGAGTTCGCGTGCTTGCGCATTGCTCGTACTGTCGTCGATGAGCACTTCGACGGTGAAATTCTCACGCAGCGTACGGCTCAAATTGTCGGCCATGGTAGCAAAAAACACTACCATGCCCACCAGCACGAGCACCATGCTCACGCTGATACAAGCCGTCAAGGTGCTGAAACGTCCCGAAGGGCGTGGTTTGCGCTGTCGCTTGTTTGCCATGTGTCAGGGGTTGAAAGGGTGTGTTTTGCACCCACTCTCGCTCCTTTTGGAGTGGAATAGGCGTAATCTCTTGCAAAAATACGAAATAAGCGGCTAATCCTCGCCTTTGCGAGAGTTTTTAACTTGTCCTTTCCTCACTGATGCTCCCTCTCCACCTTACACCTCGCCAAGCCCCATGTTTTCTACTGCTTTCGAGCAGCAACGCCAATGCTCGTGCGCCTCGCACAAGCATAACGGAGAGTAGCAAAAATAAAACTGGGACGCAGAAAATCCTACGTGGGACGTAGAAATTTCTGCGTCCCACGTGGGCAGTTTTAATTTATTCGTGCCACCGAGGAATTTTTTCTTCCCAAGGAGGCATTGCTCCGACGCACGTAAGATTTGCTCCAGCCCAAGAAGTTCGGCAATACTCCCTCTTCCCTCCTCCTCTATCGCAGCAGAGGACTGCTTGCCTTCCTCCAAAAACGCTGGCACTCATCGTTGGAGCACAAGCCTTGGCCAGCTGTTCGAGTGCAAGAGGAGCAGATTCGTGCTAAAAACGAAAATCAAACCGCCGCAAAAATGCCGCAAGAAGCGCGATGCACGAAAGATGCGGCACGCTTCTACCAGCATTGGTCGAGGAGCATCGTCTAAAAACTCGCTCCCCTCACGCCTATCGACAGGCATGAGGGGAGCGTTCAGTCGTGGGAGAGGAGCGAGGTGCTATCGCTTCAAACCATTGTTTTTTACGAGCCATTCGGCAATTTGTACGGCATTGAGAGCGGCTCCTTTCTTGATTTGGTCGCTCACGAGCCAGAAAGTCATCCCCTTGGGATTGGCCAAATCTTTGCGGATGCGACCCACGTAGACATCGTCGCAACCTGCGAGGAAAAGAGGCATGGGATAACGCTTCTCGGCGGGATTGTCATCGAGCGTGAGGCCTTCGCCTTGGGTCATTGCCTGACGCACCTCCTCGACGGTGAGTTCGCGCTCGGTTTCTACCCAAATCGCTTCGGAGTGGCTGCGCATCACGGGCACGCGCACGCAAGTGGCCGAAACGTCAATGTCGGAGTGCATGATTTTCTTCGTCTCGTGGTACATCTTCATTTCCTCCTTAGTATAGCCGTTGTCCGTGAACACGTCGATTTGAGGAATCACGTTCATGGCCAACTGGTAGGCAAACTTCTCGACCGTGGGCTTCTCGCCACGCACCAACTGTGCGGTTTGGTTTTCCAGCTCGGCCATGCCCACCGCACCAGCACCCGAAGCAGCCTGGTAGGAAGCTACGTGCACACGCTTGATGTGCGAAAGGTTTTCGATGGCTTGCAGCGCCACGACCATCATGATGGTCGTGCAGTTGGGATTGGCGATGATGCCACGAGGACGCTCGAGCGCATCGGTAGGATTGCATTCGGGCACAACAAGAGGCACATCGCTATCCATGCGGAAGGCCGAGGTGTTGTCGATCATCACGGCTCCGTGGCGCGTGATTTCCTCGGCAAACTCCTTGCTCGTTCCTGCTCCTGCCGAAGAGAAGCAAATGTCGATATCCTTAAAGTCGTCGGTATCGTGCTTCAATTCGCGCACGACGATGTCCTGTCCGCGAAAATTGTAGGTGCGACCTGCACTGCGAGCCGAACCAAAAAGACGCAGTTCGCTGATGGGGAAATTGCGTTCGGCCAGTACGCTGAGAAATTCTTGGCCTACGGCGCCCGATGCGCCCACGATGGCTACTTTCATGTTTAGAGCTTTGAAGAGATATTATGTTGCAAAATTAGAACTTTTTGCGTGAACTACAGAACTCTTGCTTTGTTTTTTCGCCTTCCTTGGCCAAAATGACAACAAATAGCCTCAGCTGGAGAGCAAGGAAGCATCGGGCAGCAACAGTACCAGCCCTACGCTTTTGCATAGGGCTGGTGTATGGTCAAGTGTAAGAACAAGTCTTCTCGCCCTCTTAGAGGGGGACCGGGCGAGTAAGTTAGGGGGTGAAGCGCACAAGGCCTTGGGGCTTCTTGAGCCAATGCGACTTTCCATTGAGCACAACTTCTACCTTTTTCTTGTTTTTCAAAGGCAGTTGGTCAAAGTCGATAGCCAAAGCACCCACTTGAGAGGTTTCGATGCGCAAACGCTGTTCATCGATTTGAGCGCGCACCTTACCCGAAACGGGATGTTTGGCAAATACCTCATACTGGTAGGGCGGAGGGAATGTGCCTGTGAGCAGCACCTCCTTACCTCCTCGCAAAATGGTGAGTGAGGTGCTGTCGCCGGCGCGTTTGCTGGCGGCATAGCCGAAGGAGTCCATCGGCCCTTTGATTTCCACATCGCCCATCTTGAGGATGGTGTCGCCCACCTGTACGCCCATGTCCTTGGCGCAGCTCTTTTTGCCAAATCCTGCCACGAGGAGGCCGGGGCCGCGGTGCTTAGGATTGGGCATGAGGCCGAAGCTGGCTTTGTCGTTGGTCATTTTCAGGGTGTAGACTTGGTGCCAGTCGGCTTTGGGCTTTTGGTCGGACACTTCGAGGATGGTGAGCCACTCGTAGCGGTTGTGCTTCTGGTCGGCCGTTTCGAAGGAGAGGCTGGTGGGTGTGGTGCGTGTGTTGTGGTCGATGAAGTCCTTGACCTCGCTTTGCAGGGAGGGGAAATAGCTCAGTTCGTGATTGCCCTCGGGCGTGCGGAAGATGAAGTCGGGGTGGTGCTGTCGCATTTTCTCCACGAGCGTTCCCATCATGTGGGCTGGGTAGAGCATGTCCGACTGGGTGTTGACGACATAGAGGGGCTTGTGGTTGAAATTGTCGAGATAGAGGGGCGATTCGCCCAAGTTGGCCGCTACGGGCAGGGCGCCATTGAGGGCGATGAATCCGGCAAACTGCTCGGGGCGCGTGCTGGCGATGTAGTAGGTGCCGGAAGCGCCATCGGAGAAGCCGCTGAGGAAGATTTTCTCCTGGGCGATGGGGTAGCTGCTCAGGACTTTGTCCATTTCGCCAAAGATCATGTCGCAGCCCACTTGGTCGAACCAGGTGCAGCCTTGCTTGCCGTAGGGGTAGAGAACGTAGTAGTTGCCCTCGTCGGCCAGTTTGGACATGACGGAACGCTTGGCCGCTCCGAGAGGCTCGATGCGCATGACGGGGCTGGACACTGCGCCATGGAGGTAGACGATGAGGGGACGCTTCTCGCCAGGCTTGGCCTGCTTGGGGGTGTAGACCACGTAGGGGCGGGCTTGGCCATCGGGGGTGGTGTATTGGAATTCTTCAAACTTTCCTTCTTGGGCTTGCACGGTCAGCGTGGCGCAGAGGGTCAGGAGGAAGCTCGTGGGGCGCAGGCAGGCGCGGCGCAGGGTGTTGCGGAAATTCATTGACATTTTGCGAGGAGTTGGTTGATTTCGTGATTGATGAGGTTGAGGGCTTCTTGTAGGAGCTGCAGCTCTTGGGCGGTCATTTCCTTCTTGCGCTTGCTGGCTTCTTGTGCAAGCTGCATGAGTAGGGGTTGATAATAGTCGTGGAGCTGTCCGTAGTAGTAGTCCATGTCGTCGCGATTCTTGTCGGCAATGGCTTTTTCAATGTCTTTCTTGTCGGCTTGGAACTCGGCTTGGAAGGCATCGATCTTCTTTTTCATCTCGACAAAGGTGGGGCTTTCGCCTGTGGCCTCTTGCACCTGGACTTGGCAGCTGGCTTGGTGCTGGCCATCGAGTGTGGTGACGGTGATGGTCGTTTTGCCCACTTTGAGGGCTTGCACCCTGCCTTGCTGGTCGACACTGGCCACGGTGGGGTGGCTGCTCGTCCATTTCAGCACTTTGTTGTCGGCATTGGCGGGGCGAATGGTGGCTTTGAGCTGGAAGGCTGCTCCGAGGGGGAGAGTTTTGCTCTTGCTGTCCAAGTCGATGCCGCTCACGGCGATGCGGCGAGGCAGGACGATGATGTGGCAGGTGGCGGTGTGCTTGCCATCGGGGGTGCTCAGGGTGATGGTGACTTGCCCCTCGGCTCGTGCGCTGACGCGACCATCCTTGACCTGCACCACACTCTCGTTGCTGCTGCTCCAAAGTACGGTGCGTTCGGTGGCTTCGGCAGGCAGCACTTCGTAGGCGAGGGTTTGGCTTTCGCCCAGGTGGAGGGTGAGTTGGGGGAGGAGATGGAGGCTGGCCACGGGGATCACTTTCTTTTTGACGGTCAGGTGGCAGGTGGCTTGCACATCGCGATCTTGGCTGTGGGCGGTGATGGTGGCGGTGCCGGCTTTGAGGGCTGTGATTTCGCCCTCGTCATTGATGGTGCCCACATCGCTGGGCGTGCAGCTCCAAGTGACGCGAGCGTTCTGCGGATTGTCGGGCGTGAACTTCAATTTCAGAACAAACGTCTGCTCTTCTTCCAGTTCGAGGCTTTCGGGCAGGATGTTCAGCCCCTCCACGCTGCGCTGGAGATAGACCTCTCGGGTGGCACCGTAGCTGGTGCCGGCAGGATTGGTGGCATAGGCGCGAACGTAGTATTTTTGATTGATGTCGAGCCCTTCGACGCGGTGCTCGGTGGGCAGGGTTAGGTCGGTGGGCGGTGCCAAAAGATTGGTGGAGCGTGCAGTTTGGAGCGTGGGCTGGGGCTGAGTGGCATAGACAATGCCGCAGGCCGTGATGTCGCCACTGCCCTCGTTGAGGATGCGACAAATGTAGGAGAAACCCGTGGTGCCGATGTTGAAGACCTTGGTGGTCTCGACGCTGGGGGCTTCGAGCGGTGTGTCCTCTTGGGTGGGACCGCAGGCCCAGAGGAGGCCTAAGGTGGTCAGGAGGAGGGCGAGGGTGTGAAGGGATTTCATGAGAAAAGGCATTTGGAGCGCACCGACAATGGGCGCTGAGATGATGAGGAAAGTGGAGGTGCAAGAGTGCCCAACCACTGTGCCTCCTCGCCTCTGCCCCCGAGGGCTAAGGAGAAGGCGAGGAGGCTTGTAGTTGTGTGGCAGATAACTATCCGCCGACGTAGGTCACGCGGACACGCAGCACTCTCTTGCCGGCTGGCGTGGTGTGGATGTCCACGACGTAGGAGAGTCCCGTTTTGGGATTTTGGAAGAGGTCGGTGCCATCTCGCTGACGGCGCTTCCAGGGGAAGCCATTTTCGGCAAAGAGCTTTTTGGCGGCGGGGATGATCACGCGTTCGCCCTGCTCAAAGCGGTAGACGTAGCTGGTGTTCTCATAGAAGGCGAGGAGACCTTCGACGTCGTTGATGGCGGGATCGTTGTCGGGGAGGTTGATGCCGAGGTTGTTGATCCAGTAAGGGCCAGGGGTGATGGTCACGTAGCCGCGCACAAACTCGGGACGCTCGGGGGTGGGCTTCACTTGATAGCTGGAGAAGAAGAAGCCGGGGCGGCTGCCCGATTCCTTTTCGTCGTAGGTGCTACCTTGGGCTTGCTCCCACTTCTCGATGTCGGCCTTTTTCTTTCCAGCCGAGAAGTTGAAGGCTTTGGAGCTGATCCAGTTGATTTGCTCGGCCAAGGGGAGCTTGCTGAAGGTTTCTCCCTCATCGACATTGTTGTCGGGCGTCTTGGCACGCTCGTAGCGCACTTCGACGCGAGTGTCTTGGTTTTCATTGACCTTTGTGACGTAGGCCACGCATCGCCAAGGGGCGAGGGTTTTGGCAAAGAAAGCCAGGATGCCAGAGGGGAGCTTGCTGGAGAGCGTTTCGGAGATGTCGGTGGCTTCGATGCGCTCAAAGCCTTCGCTCTTCATGTATTGCACAAACTCGGGGTTGAGGCCGTCTTCCTCACCGAGGAATCGGGCGGTGCCTTTGTAGACGACAGAGGCTTTGGTGTAGCGTTCCTCTTCGGCAAAGGCGTAGTCGTATTCGATGAAACCAGGGTTTCCCTCGTGTGCGCTGGCTGCGAAGTGGTAGAAGCGGAGGTTTTCGCCGCCTGGATGGCGTATGAGCTGGCTACCGCGCGCTTTTTCCTCTTCGATCATGCCCAGTACGTTGAGCTGCGTGCGAATGATGGGCAGCATGTAGTACTTTTGCGCTTCTTGGATCACTTCGACCTCTTTGGCTTCCTGTCCGAGGGTCACGATGAGCTTGGTGCGGCGCACTTCGCTGCCCACTTCGGGCTGTGCCTCGGCTCTGAGGGAGTAGAGGGTATTGGTGATTTTGCGCAGGCTGAGCCAGGGGATTTCGTTGTCGATGAGCTCCACGTTCACCTTTTTGCCGAGGGAGGCGAAGTTGAGGGTTCGTGTTCCGCCCTGATTGCTGAAGGTGATTTGAGCCTGGTCGAGGGCAAAGGCAGGCGTTTCGCCCTTTTGCTCGATTTCCACGCGTTGCTGGGCATCTCCTGCGCGCAGCAGGATGGCGGTCCTGCGTGTTTCTTCGCTGTTGTTGGCTTGGAGCGTGAGGAGCAGTTCGTTGTCTACACGCTTGAGATCGAGCCATTCGACCTTCTGAGCTTGGGTGTAGGACCACTCCTCTTGATTGGTGGTGATGCCTACCTTGACCAAGGTGTCGCCCTTTTCGAGGGCAAACTTGCTTTGGGTGAGTTCGAGCGTTGCGTCTTCGTTCTCCAGCGTGTCACAGGCAGTGGGCAGGAGAAGCACGGCGCAACACAGACTCCATATATATAATAATCTCTTCATGGTGTGAGTGCTTAGCGTTTACGGGAAAAGATGGGAGAGGATGCAATTCGATCCTTGCGGAGCTGAGCGCGCTGCTTGTCGTAGCGGGCAAAGTCGCGGCGAGCCAGTGCAGCGGTGTCGCGCAGACGATTGGCATCGCGGTTGCGTGTGGCACGAATCATGATTTGCTGATTGTCCCACTCGTAGATGGTCACGGAGAGAGTTTCCTTCTCGTTGAAGAAGTAGAAGTAGTTTTCTTCCGTTCCGATGAAATCGAAGCCTTCCTTCTTCATCAGTTCCACAAACTCCTTGGTGATGCCTCGTTGTCCTGTGGGCGAAACGAAGAAGATGCGGTTGAAGTTGCCCTCGGTGGTGTAGCCCTCTGCGCGATAGATGTCGTCGAGGAGGTACTTGTACTTCTCGGGATTGGCGCCTTTTCGCTTGTAAGTGCCATCGGGGTTCTTCTCATCGTCAAAGAGGAAACCATAGTCCCACTCCGTCACCACGTGATACTTGATGCTGGAGATGTAGGGATCGTTGTTGCGGAAGAAGTAGAACCAGTAGAGATCGGGGTCAAACCAGAATTGCTTTTCGTGGAAGGTCGATCCGCGTTTGATTTCGCGTTCGAAGAGTCCGCCAGGCAGATAGTGGCCTTTGCCCTGCTTGGTGTTGGAGTCGTACTCGTCGATGATGTATTTCATCTTGATCTTTCCTGCAAAAGGCTCTCTGACGATCTCTCCGCTCTCGCTGAAGAGGGGTTCGCCACCGAGGAAGTTCATTTCTTCCTTCAAGGGGAAGACGTCGAAGGTGGGATAGCTACCGCGCTGCTCGATGCCTTGGCTCACGAAGATACCGGCTCCGTTTTCGCCAAAGTCAAAGATTTGCGCCACAAAGCCTTCGCCCGTTTCGGTGTCTTGGGAGTACTGTGTGATGCGCTGCGTGAGGTCTTTGCCCTTCTTGGGAAAGCCCATTTCCTTCATAAAAGCGTCAAACTCGGGATTGTCGATGAGGTTCTTGCGATCGCGATAGAGCACCCAGGCCTCGTTGTAGAGGTCTTGGTTGGGCGTTACGTATTCGTAGCTCACGAGCGCAGCAATGGGGCTGGCCAGTTCGAGACGATAGATGCCCTGGTCGGTTCGGTCGGTGGGCAGTTGTCCCAGTCGGCCCACGCGGCTGTTACGTTGATACTCATAGGTCAGCGCTTGGTTGAGCGTTACGGTTTTGCCGATCATGGGCAGGACGTAATAGAGCTTTCCGACCTGAGAAACGCGCAAGGTTTGCTTGGCCGTGAGGCTCTTGATGTAGACCACACCAGTGCGAGAGAGACGCTCGGTGTTTTCCTTGGCTTCGATCAGAAGGCCGTGCTCGTCTTTGTCCTTCACCAGCAGCCAGTCGGCGCCCTCGGCCACCTCGACTTCGATGGCTTCGTTGTTGGAGAAAAAGTCCACTCGGCGTGTGCCGCCAGCCGCAGGGAGATTGGAGAGCGTAACGACGCCGTCCTTTCCGCCGATCAGCTCGAGCTGAATATCGGCAGGGATTTGTTCGATCGTGATTTCTTTCTGCACATTGCCCGAAGCGATCACGATGTGTCCCACGCGGCGAGTGGCGATGGTGTTTTCGTCCACGACCACTCTGAGGTTGTTGTTTTCCTTGGAGAGTGTGAGCCACTTTCCCTCTTCGGCCGAGAGATAGGACCAGTCCTTGGCGTTGGTTTCGATGGAAATCAAGCGCTCTTCACCAGCACGGGGCACCACGATACTGCTTTCTTCCACTTCCAGCGAGATGTCCTCGGCCAGATCGTTGCTCTGCACGCAAGACATGGGCAGCAGGGCGAGTAGGAGAAAGGCAAATAGGTATTTGATTTGCTGAATCATAACGTAGAAGTTTTAGAAAGCCACTCCGAGAGAGAGAGCAACTTGGGGAGAAATATTTTGGTTGTTCGGCAAAACGAGGCTCACATCGGTGCGCAGCATCTTGTAGCGTGCGCCAAGACCGAGAGAGAGTGCCGACAGGCCGTTGGTGTCATGGAAATAGCCTGCTCGCAGCATGGCCATTTGTCGGTAGGCATATTCGGCTCCCACTTGCAGCCGTGTCGAAGCGGCTTCGCTGGGTGTCAAGAAGTGTTCGGCGCTGAGATTGGCCTTCACGCCATGCAGCGAACCTGCGTGGCTCACTTCTGCCCCCAAGCCCACAGCACTGGGGGGCTGCACGCGGCTTCCTTTCTTCAGATAGGAGAAGGAGGGGCCGAAGTTGCTGCCTTTGGCCGTGAGGACGTAGTGGAGGTCTTTGTCTTGCCAACGGAAGCTGTTGCGGTAGGACAGACCCAAGCTGGCGGCATAGGTGGCCACGCCTCGCATCTGATTGGTCGCGATGTACGAGCCCATGGCGTAGAAGGAGAAAGCCCCCGTGCGCAGTGCATAGGCCACATCCACGGTTTGGTCGTAGAGCAGGCGCGTGCGGCGTTGGCTTTCGTTCGAGCTGATGTCGGCTTGCCGCAGTCCGCCATAGTAGCGCGTGCCGAGCATCCAGGCGTGCCGTCCTTGTCGCCAAGTGGTCGCACCGCCCAGACCAGTGAGCGTGCTTTGGTTTTCGTCTTTCAGGTTTTGGCTATGGTAGTACAGGCCTGCTTCGAAGTGTCCCTTTTGGTAGAGAGCCGAAGTGGGATTGCCGTAGAGGTAGAGGTGGTGGCTCTCGCCGTAGTGATTGCCGCCCATGGCCACGGAGGCCGCTTCTTGGCCTTGCGAGAGGATGGGCAAGGCGCGTTCTTGTTGCGCCCAGAGCCCAAGACTGCTGCTCAACAAGGCGAGAGAGAGGGTGAGATGTTTGCTGTTCATTGTATTGCGAAGAGGCTTTGCGCTTAGAGTTTAACGAATCGGTGAGTGCTGCTTTTACCCTTGCCACGCACCTTCAGCGTGTAGCTGCCAGGAGTGAGGGGACGAACGTCCAGCTTGATTTTGCCATTCACCACTTGTGCCGTTTGGGTCAAGACGCTGCGGCCGGTCATGGAAATGATTTCGATGTCGGCCGTGTTCACTTGTCCGTTCAGCACGAGGTTGAGGTCGCGAGTGGCGGGAATGGGGTAGACCGAATAAACGAGGTTGTCGATGTGTTCAGCCACGCGCACTTCAAAAGTCTTCGTGATGGGCTGGCTGATGCCGTCGGCCACGGTGACGCGCACCTTGGTCTTGCCAGGGCGTATGCCGCGCAGCGTGAGGATGCCCTGTGCATCGACGGCCACTTTGAGCACTTGTTCATCGACCGAAGAAACGGTGTATTGGAGCTGTGCGCCTTCGCTGGCGGTGAGCAGGCTGCGCAGATCAAAGGTTTGGGCTTGGTCCTTCACGCCCACCACGGGGAGGCCGGCGGTTTGCCCCTGTTCGTTGGTGGCGATAAAGGCTGGCTCGATGTATTGATACACCTCGAAGGGGATGTTGAGCGTGCTCTCCTTGTCAAACTGGTCGGTGGCTTTGATCGTGATGGCATATTTGCCGTAGGGGGCGATGGCGGCCAGAGAGATGTTGAGCACATTGTCCTTGAAGGTGTGCGACACGCCGCGTGCCTCTCCGCTCAGTGCCACCTTGATTTGGTGGCCATCGGCATCGTTCAGGGGAATGCGCAGCTTGACGCGCTGACGAACGCTCACGCGGTAGGGCTGGGCAACAGAGAAATCAAATTGTGGCGCATGGTTGAGCTTGGTGTGTACCTTTTCGACCTTGAGTTTGCCCATGTTGCCCCAGCGGTCCACACCGGCCACTCCTATATAATAGTCCGTGTCGTCGTGCATGTTGCGGAGCACAAACTCGAGATCCTCTCCAGGGTTCACGCCCAGGGAATTCAGACTGTCGTAGGCCATGCTTGGGAGCTGCGTGTCGGTGAGGGGCGAGGTGCTCTTGTAGAGGCGGTAGCTCACAGCGTGCTTGTCGTCCTCGTCGCTCACTGCCTTCCAAGCCACGTGGGTCGAGGTCCAGGCGGGTGTGGTGGCGAGGGCTTCTACTGTTTGGGGGGCTTTCTTGTGGTCGATGGCAAACATCAAACCTGCGTCAATGTAGCCCTTGCCCAAACGGCCTTGCTCGCGAGGGTTGGTGTTGCGGGCGTAGATGTGTTGCGGACGGAAGGAGGTGAGCAGCAGGTGTTCGAGTTGGGCAGCGGTGAAGCCCTGCTTGCCAAACTTCGACACGGCCAGTGCTGCGATGCCCGAAACGTGGGGGCAGGCCATGGAGGTGCCGGCCATGAAGCCGTAGCGGTTGTAGGGCAGCGTGCTGTACACCTGTCCGGCCATGCCGCCGCGTTGGGCCGAGGAAAATCCTTGGTCGCCACCAGGCGCCATGAGATCGACCCAAGCACCGCGGTTGCTATAGCTGGCGCGCATCCAGTTGGGTCCCATAGCGGCCACGGAGATGGTGGGCTCGTAGGCGGCAGGATAGCAGAGATAGTCGGCATCGTCGTTGCCTGCGGCAAAGATCACCACGCCGCCCTTCATCGGGGAGTTGGGCAGCTGCTTGCCCTCGTTGTCGCAGCCAGCCCACTTGCGGAAGTAGTCGATGGCGGCCTTGACATCGGCAGGAATCTCAGGAATGCCGGGGAAACGATAGCCCCAAGAGTTTTGGCTAATCACGGCACCATTGTTGGCGCCATAGACGATGGCGCGCACCGCACCATCGGAACTGGCATTCAGCGCGTCGCTCTCCTCGTTCTTGTCGGTGGGCACCACGCTGTTGCGCTGTCCGGCAAAGGTCTGACAGCTCATGATGCGCACGCCCGAACCTGGCGTGCCATCGCCACCAGCCACACCGCAACCTCCCTTGCCGTTGTTGTTGCGCGCGGCCACGGTGCCGGCCACGTGGGTGCCGTGGCCGATGTTGTCGGGCACGATTTCCTTGGTGCCTGCGTTGAAGTTCCAGCCGTGGATGTCGTCGATGTAGCCATTGTGGTCGTTGTCGATGCCATCGCCTGCGACTTCGCCCTTGTTGGTCCACATGTTTTCGGCCAGGTCTTCGTGTGTGGCATCGACGCCACCATCCACGACAGACACAATCACATTCGACTTGCCCGTCTCGTGTGCCCAAGCCTCAAAGAGATTGATGTCGGCACCGGTCATGCTCTTGTCCAGACGTTTGCCGTCGTTGGAGTAGTGCCATTGGTCGGCCAGGTCGGGGTCGTTGAAGGCTGCGCCTGTGGCATGCAGTTGTTTGTTGCTTTGTGCTTCCTTGACTTTCACGTCAAAGGTGGTGATGGTGTAGGCCGGCTCCAAGGCTTCGACGCCTGCTGTCGTTTGCAGGCTGCTCAGGGCTTCGGCCATGGGTTTCTTCTCGTCAAAGCGCAGGATATACCACTGGTCGAGTCCTGCCTCGCGCATGCGCTTTTCCCAACGGGGGTCGAGGGGAAATAGGGGTTCGAGTTCGCTCGTGCCTATGCTTTGCAGCGCTTGGGTGAGTCGGCTGGGCACGCTGTGCATCTGCACGCGATTGCGCCCCTTGTCGAGGGCGAAGCGTTGCGCCGTGGCTTTGGAAAACTTGACGTGCATCGTGCCTGCCTGGTAGCTATTTCCTGCCAGTTGGAGGCGTGTGCTGAGATCGTTGGGGTCGGGCGTGCTTTCCACCGAGAGGGCTTGGGGGGGCAAAGCCTGGTCGGCCGTACATCCTGCCAAGAGTAAGGCGGAAAGCCCTAACACCGCAGTTGAGGTTCTGAACATGATGATGGGGTTTGTATAGTATTGAAGTGTGAATTTAATGCAGAAGAAGGAGGAGCGCAGAAGGGAAGAAGGCGAGTGCTACTTGCCGTCTAAAAAAATCTACAAGGAAACTAAGTAGTGCTTAGTTCCTTTGTAGATTTTTTTAGTTCCTCGCCGAGCCGTGTTTAGCTCGCAGTGCTTGCTTTTTTTCTTCCCTCGCGTTCCGTTTGTGCAGCCTCCGGTTGGGCTGTCGGAGCGAGTGTTGCGTAGCTGTTTGCGGTGAGGCCTTATCGCCCCTTGCTCCACAGGCGGTCGAGATCGACATAGAAGGAGGCAAAGAGTCTGCGCCCATCGGTGAGTGCCGAGGTGAAATTGTTGCGCGTGGGCTTGTAGTTGGTCAGATTGTCCACGCCCACTTGTAGGGTGTAGGTTTTGCGCCATTTGAAGGCTGCGGTGAAGCGCAGGTTGGAATAGGCATCCTCGACGTTGCGATAGTACACGAGTGTGTTGGGGCCCGTAGGCACTTGGATTTCGTGTTCGTATTGTCGCTGGTCGTTGGCGGCTTTCTTTTGCCAAAACACGACCTCGGCCATGTAGCGTGCCGTGAGGTTGAGGTCGATGTTGGTGTGGCGCCACTTGAAGGACTGGCCGATCGTGGCGGTCAGGGAGTGGGGGCGCACGATGGAGGTGTTGTAGCCTTGGCCCTTTTGATCCTTGACGGTGCGACTGATGTTTTTCGAGAAACTATAAGAGCTTTGCCAATAGGTGCCGGTGGGCAGCTGTCCGCGCAGCATCGTTTCCACGCCATAGTAGGTCACGTGCTTGTCGGTGTTCACGCCACGCAGGTCGAAGCCTCCCTTGCCGTTGGGGAAGTTTTGATTTTCGATCAGGTCCTTGACATCGACGCGGAAGGCCGAACCCGAGAAGCTCCAAAGGCGATGGGTGTAGCCCAGTTGTAGGGTGTAGCGGCGACTGGTTTCGGGCTTCAAGTCGGGATTTCCTTTGTAGAAAAATCGGCCTGTGGGATCGGACACTTCGGCAAAACGCTCGGTGAAGCTGGGGCTGCGGAAGGATTCGGAATAGAGCAGGCGCAAGTCCCACTTTTTGATTTTCTGCATCAAGGAGAGGCGTTGCAGGAAATGCCCTCCGAAGCTACTGTTGTGGTCGTAGCGCAGGCCGTAGCTCAGGTAGAAGGTGTTGCGGAAGAACTTGGCATCGTGCTGGACGTAGGCCACGGCGTTGTTTTGCGCATGCCCATCGCTGTCTTTCAGCCACTGGCTTTTGCCCTGCTCGGCCACGTTTTCGAGGCCGAGGATGGTGGTGTGCTGAGGCGTGGGCTCCCAGCTGTATTGTGCGCGTGTGATGAGCAGCAGGTTTTGGTAGTCGGAGCGTTGAGCGGTTTGCTTTGTCGTCTTGTCGTATCCCTCGATCTTGCGCTCTGCGTGGTCCACGGCCACACTGGCATCGAGCGAATGTTTGGGAGCGATTTGCCATTGCAGGCCGATTTGGCCTCCGCCACTCAGCGTGTTGTAGGCTTGCGTTCGGAAACTGTCGTCCTCGCGTTGCAGATAGATGGACGAGCGCGCGAGGTTCAGCGCGCTGCGCAAGTGCAGGCCTTCCGTGGGGCGGTAGTTGCCCGAGAGGTTGGCGGTGAACTGGTCGGAACTGGGCAAGACAACGCGCGCCAAGGAGTCGCGACCGTTGGCCGTTTTCACGGTTTCTTCATAGCCCGTATATTCGTGGTTGCGGGTGTAGGCCGTGTTGAATCGGAAGTCGGCTTTCTTCGTGCCTCGCCCTCCGTTCAGCTCGTAGCGTTGCTGGTGGGGGAAGGTGCTGCGCAGCCCGGCCTGCAGCTGGAGGGGGCGTGTGGCTCGCTTGGTGATGATGTTCACCACGCCCCCCACGGAGTTGGACCCGTGGAGGATGGAGCCGCCACTGGGCAGATACTCGATGCGCTCGATGCTATTGACGTCAATGCGCGAGAAATCGATTTGCCCTCCGCGGCGATTCAAGAAGTTTTCGCCGTTCTTGGCCGAAAGGGGTTCGCCATCGAGCAGGAAAAGAATGTAGCTTCCTCCTAAACCTTGGATGCGCAGCGATTGCGTTGCACCGCCACCATTGCGCTGGGCTTCAAATTGCACACCGGGAATGATCGAGGTGAGCACATCCTGCAAAGCTGGCGCCGCCAGCCGTTCTATTTGTTTGGCGGTGAAGACGTGCGTGATGACGGGTTCGTCCTTCAGGCTACGTGGCTTGCGCGTGGTCGTGACTACCACCTCGTCGAGGTTGGAAAATCGCTCTCTCAAGCGCACGACGAGCGGTTTGCGCAGTGAGGGAGAAAGCTGGAGCGTTTGCGTCACATAGCCTACCCCACTGAAAGTGAGGCGGCGCAACGAGTGGCGAGAGGCCTGAGGACAGCGAAACACGCCCTGCCCATCGGTCTTGGCCAGCAGCGTATCGCCCTGCAACACCACCACACCAGCCAGTGGTTCTCCCGTGTCCTGGTGCAGCACCTTGCCCACAATATCCTGCGCCAAAATCCTGCCGGGAAAGGACAAGCTCAACAGCAACGCGAAACAAAAATACTTGAAATACATATCGGCTTTTATTTTGTTTTTATCACATAAAATAGGGGCACAAAATTGAAAGCAAAGGTATATCTTCCAATTTCCATGAACAATACACCATTATTTGTATTTTCAAATCCTTAAAATACCCACAAAAGGTGAATATTATTTTTTGGAGAATCCATTCTCTGTATTTTTTCTCGCACTTTAACACCGCTCATCGCTTGCTTTCGCACCTCTGTTTGAGAGGACAGTACAAAAAAGCATAATCCCCTCATTATCAGCAGCGTTTAGAAAAACAGGGGCCTGCGCCATTCATCGCGCTTGCAGGGCCTACTGTCCGTTGGAATAATGGTATAAAATTGCATACCCCAAAGCCATCATTATACCTACAAATGGTGAGCTGCTCAACAAGCCCTCCACAAGGCTTTTCGTCCTTGCAAAATGCGAGAGGGGGGAAGAAAAAGCGAGAAGCTCTGTGCCCTACTTTTGGGCAAGCCTTCAAGACTCCATTCAAAGGCGCTGTTCGTACATTCAAAGGCACCGAAAGTAAAATAGACGCCTTTTAATGTAAGTTCAGCGCCTTTGAATAGAACTTAGGTCGCAACTTACTTTTTTGGAATCCAGCAAAAACAAAAAAAGGGCTGTGTCAAAACGCCTGACACAGCCCAAAAGAATACTAAAAAAAGGTACAAGGTTGGTTTTTCAGAAGAAGCTTTGCCGCAATGTGCAAACCCAGCGACAAAGAGAGGGCGAAGTTTAACGCAAAACTTTGCGCCCTTCGCGGAGATACACGCCATGAGAGCTGGGTTGGAGCACACGACGACCGCTCAAGTCATAAATGGCTGGCGAGGTCTTGTGTACTGGAGCTTCGATCCAAGGAAGTCCCGTAAGAATACCAGCACGGAAAGTGTAGCCCTGAGAGGCAGCCTGAACATTGGGAAGAGCCAAATAGGCACGCCCTTCGATGCGACTCACAAACTCGCCACGAGTGCCCTGTTGCCAATAGAAGCCAATGCCCGCTTGAGCATCTTCGGCAAGAATGTAGAGTTTTTCGTTGAAATGACGCATACGAGCAGGACTCAAAGCAGGATGGAGCAAATGGCCTTCAGGAAGAGCAGCCGTTGCCACCCCATCGGGAGCTGGAGAGAAGGTGAGGGAAGTGCCTGGAGCTCCCTCGACTAAGAAGCCTGCATTGGCAGGAAGGTGCTGCCCCTCGGTGGCAATGGTTGCCAAGCGTAGCTGTCCATGATTGGCTGGCAAAACCGACGAAACGCGTGCACCCGGCGGAACTGTAAGAACGCGCGATGTGGCCAGAGTTGCCATGCCGGATTCGCCCAGTTCGAGACGTACGGATTTATCTTTGGTAGAGAGCACGACGGGGGCACTATCGGCATTGACAATGCGACGAGTGCGCGTGTTGATGAGCATCACCACGGCAGTGAGCTTGTTTTTGTCTTGAATGATATGCTCATTGGAAATTTCATAGCTCTCCGTACGGCTCACATCGAAAGCGTGCTTGTGGGAATAGGCAATACCTTCCTGATAGTTGGCGGGAAGCGTAGCCTCGTCGCCTCTCAGCACGTCGGTGGCACGCACTACGGTGTGGTCAAATTTGATGGCTACGCGGCTTGCAGCTTTGAAAAATTGAGGGATAAGATGCTCATAGTATTTGTTGCCAGAGTAGTTATTCAGCTGATACCAATAATAAGAATTTCCCGTAAGACCATCGGCGGTGAGCACATAAGCTAGACGATAGGGGGAGTCTGTACCACTCATGCCAAAGGTTGTGTTTGTTTCAATGTTTACCCTATTGCTTTCGGGATCGTAGGTGGCTTTGGATATTTTGATAGCAGCCTCGGTCACGACCTTCTCTTCGGCTTCAATGTCCAAGAGCAAACCGTAAGGAGTGCCTTTCTTGTAGTCTTCTCCGAGTCGAACGTAGCTATCCTTGTAACGATTGACCCGAACGGAAGGAAAGCCTTTGACATAGGTGCCCACAACAGACGAATAGGCAGGAGAGCGCATCACATCCCTGTGGACATGCACAGCAAGAGGAATGACACGATCTTTGAAATCGCGGCCCAAAATCTCCATCGCTCCGATGGCCACAGGACAATAGCGACACCAAGTGGCAGTAAAATCCTCGACCACGATTTTACGCTTGGCACTTTGGGAAATCACGGCCAAGAAGCCCGAGGCATAAGCCTGTGAGAGGTCGGCTTCGTTCTTCTGGTCGTTGACACTCTTAATGCGCAGCGTGAGACGTCCAGAGCCCGACTTCTTCATAGCAGGAATGGGGAGGCTCAACCTGGTCGTTTCGCCCTTGTAACTAAGTGGAAAGGGCAAACGATAGACCCACTCGGAACTGGACTTACCCGCAAACTCGTAGGTATAACCTATGGAGTGCACAGGTTCCGTGCCTTGATTGGTGATTTCGACGGTAGCATCAAAGGCCTTTCCGATAAGCACGACTTGCTCGCTAAAAGAGCTATGAGCCGTTACGGCATAACGGTGAGTAGAAGTTTGCGCAAGAAGAAAATCGGCTTTCCCCAAAAGGAGGGCGAGAGCAAACGAGAAGAGGAGGAAGAAACGGGACATGTATTAGTAGTATAAGCGGTGAACAAATGAAGAAACGCAAATGCTGAAAGGTAGCTCCTTGCCAACAGAATGCTGCGCGAAGTTACAATTTTCCGGAATGGTTCGCCAATAATTCTCCTCTAAGTTTAAGCCGATGCCTTTCTTTTTCCTGAAAAAAGCGGCCGCACTCTCCCACACTCACGAAAAATCTACGCTCACCAAAAGGGCAATAAGGTTTAGCGCAGCACTTTGCGACCTCCACGAAGATAGACTCCATGGGGAGCTGGCTGGAGCACGCGACGACCGCTCAAGTCATAAAGCGACGTCGAAGTCTTTGCGGTCGAAGTCGCAAGAGTTTGAATCCCCGTGAGAAGACCTCCGCGGAAGGTGTAGCCTTGTGCAGCGGCTTGGGAGCGAGGAAGAGCCAAATAAGCCTTGCCCTCGAGCTGTTCCACCCAATCGCCTTGACTCTCCTTTTGCCAGTAGAAACCAAGCCCCGACTGGGCATCGTTGGCTAGAATATAGAGTTTTTCGTCAAGATGATGCACACGAGCAGCACTCAAAGCGGGATGAAGCAAATGCCCTGTAGGAAGAGCTACCGTTGCTACCCCTGCGGGAGCCGGAGCAAAGGTGAGGCGAGTGCCGGGGGCAGCTTCGACCAAGAAGCCGGTCTCGGCGGGGAGGTGCTGGCCAGCAGTGGCCACAGCCTCTAAACGCAACTGCCCATGAGCCGCGGGCAACACGGCCGAAACGCGTGCGCCAACGGGAACGGTTAGGACGCGAGGAGTGGCCAAGGTGCACATCCCCGACTCGCCCAGCTCAAGCTGTACGGACTTGTCTTGAGTAGACAGCTCCACAGGAGCGCTATCGGCATTGACAATGTGACGAGTGCGGGTGTTGATGAGCAGCACCACGGCATGAAGTTTACTCTTGTCTTGAATGATGTGCTCACCGGGAAAGGGAGGACTCTCGGTGTTACTCACGTCAAAACCATGCACATGGCTGTAAGCCCTTCCTTCTTGAAAACTTGCAGGAAGAGTGCCGGCATCTCCTTGCAACACATCGCTGGCGCGCACCACTGTGTGATTGAACTCAGGGTATACTGGACTGGAAGCATTGGTAAATGCTGAAGGTAGAAAGCGTAAATCACTTGGATCAAGGTAGGCATTGGCTTGGGTCCAATACTTAGAAGTTCCCTTGAGGCCATCGGCCGTGAGCACATAGGCCAAACGATAAGGGGACTCTTCGCCACTCATACCAAAAGTGGTTTGCGTTTCAATGTTTACCCTATCTTTCTCTGGGTCGAGCGTAGCTTTTGTTATTTTGATAGCAGCCTCGGTCACCGCTCGTTCTTCCGCTTCGATGTCCTCCAGCAAGTCGTACGATTCGCCTTTTTTATAATCGCGGGGCAAAGCGGTACGACTTGTCTTATAACGATTGATACGAACTTCGGGGAAGCCGCCAACATAAGCGCGAACCAATGGAGCATAGTCCTGAGAGAACATCACGTCTTTCCAACCATGAATGGCGATGGGAATGACACGATCTTTAAAGTTGATGGACAAGGATTCCATCGCTCCCATGGCCAGTGGACACAAGGGACACCAAGTGGCTGTGAAGTCCTCGACGAGAACTTTTCGTTTTGCACTGTGGGAGGACACAGCAAGATAGTTAGAAACGGCGGCTAAAGTTTGAGTCGCTTCATTGGGCTGGCCATTGACGCTTTTGATACGCAGCACAAATTTGCCCAAACCCGTCTTGGAAACTCCAGGAATGGAAAGACGGAGAGTTCTAACGGCTCCCATTCGGTTCAGAGGAATAGGCAGATGATAAACCTGCTCTGCACTCACGATGCCGCCAAATTCGCAGGTATAACCGATAGAACGAACAGTTTCAGTGCCTTGATTGGCTACCTTCACTTCGGTTTCAAAGGGCTGTCCCACCAGTACCGTTTTTTCTTTGAGGGTGGATTCGATGACCACGGCATTGCGTAAAGGAGTTGCTTGGGCAAAGAGCGTACTTACAACACCTCCAAGAAGCCCAAGGAGGAGAAGAAGGCGGAGCAAGAATCGGTACATGTGTATCAAAATAAGCGGTTAACAAGTAGGGAGGGGAAGACGGTACAACTGCCTCCCTCGTAGAAAAAGGCTGCGCGAAGTTACAATTTTCGGAATGGCTGGCCAATAGCTCCCCTGCAACTTTAAGAATCAGCCTTTTCCTTTTCAGAAAAACATTTACACAAAACGATAAAAACCAACAACAAAACACTCTCTCGCAAAAGCGAGGAGAAAAAACTAAAGGAGGAAACAAGAGATACAGCCTGCTCATTCTCTGCATTTTGAAGGAAACTCGCGTGTTTCGACTACGTTTTTCAGAATATAAAAAGCCGACAAAAGTAAAAGAGCGACAAAGAAAAGGAGTGCAAAATCGTCAGAGAATCTAAAAGAAACAGGCTCCACAACACAGAAAAGGCGCAAGCGATACAAAAACCTCATCTTTGTTGCATACACTCCTCAAAAACAAGTGGCCGCACTTCAACTGAAGAGCGGCCACTTGGGGCAAATGAATAACCAAAAACTTAGATGACGCCGCGCACACGGTCGTCAAAAGCAGCAAGAGCGGCCTTGGCGCCTTCGCCCATAGCTACAATAATTTGCTTGTAAGGAACGGTGCTCACATCGCCCGCTGCATAAACACCAGGAGTGGTAGTACGGCAGAAGGCGTCTACAGGAATCTCACCACGCGAACTGAGCTCGATTTGATCAGCAAAAGCAGCGGCATTGGGCGAAAGACCAATTTGCACAAAGACACCATCGAGAGCAATCTCACGTTCTTGTTCGTTGGTGCGGTCCTTCACACGTAGCGCGGTGAGGCGCTCTCCATCCCCTAAAACTGCGGTAGTTTGTGAAGAAAGGTAGATGTCTACGTTCGAAAGGCTCTTTGCCTTGTCTTGCAATACGGTATCGGCACGCAACGTATCGGCAAATTCTAAAACCGTAACGTGCTCGGCAATACCTGCCAAGTCGATGGCTGCTTCGATACCTGAATTACCACCACCTACAACTGCAATGCGCTTATCCTTATAGAAAGGTCCATCGCAGTGCGGGCAGAAATGTACACCGCGTCCCATATAGTCGGCTTCGCCCTCTACACCAAGTTTGCGCCAGCTGGCTCCCGTAGCAATAATCACAGCAGGAGCAACAAAGACTTCGCCTCCTCGCACATAAACGCGCTTTTGAGCATCACGCAACTCGCTGCGCTCCACACGACGATTCTCAAAGACGTCTATGGGATAGTCGGCTATGTGTTCGCCCAAACGAGCTGCAAGTTCCGCTCCCGTAGTATGAGTCACAGAAATCAAATTTTCGATGCCTACGGTCTCTTTGACCTGTCCACCAATGCGCTCTGCAACGACTGCTACACGCAATCCCTTGCGCGCAGAATAGATCGCAGCCGAAGCGCCAGCAGGACCGCCTCCCACCACAACGAGGTCGTATTCACGCTCGATGGGTTCTTGTTCCACTTCTTCTGTACCAAAGGCTGCCTCCAACTCATCCAAAATTTCTGCCAGCGAACCACGGCCACTGTGCACCAAAGTATTATCGCTCAACACGGCAGGCACACCTTGCAGACGCAAAGCGTCGGCTTCTGCCTGGAAGAGCGCGCCATCGACCACTTCGTGTTCAAAATCGCCATGCAACAGCGCCATCACATTGAGTGCCTGCACCACATCAGGGCAGTTGGTACAAGTGAGCGAAACATAGGTGCGCAAGCGTATGGGACCACGCAGTGATTGGATGCGACGAGCGAGGGCTTCGTCGGGCAGGTTTTTCCCCTTACCATCGGCATTGAGCACAGCAAGCAGGAGGGAAGAAAACTCGTGACCGCCAGGGATACCGCGGAACACTATGCCTGTGGGCTGACCATCCTTGAGAAGAGAAAATTGAAGTTTCTCGGCCACCTCGGTATGGCGCAAGGTGATGCGCTCAGAGGTGGAAGCAAACTCGCTGAGGAAAGTACTAAAATCTCCGAAGCTCTCGTGGCTGCTATCGGCCAAGAAGTCGAGCGTATAGTCCGATTGGAGAGAAGAAAAAATATCTTTAACTTGGGAAAGAAGGGCTGCGTCTAACATATCGAGAAATGGGTATGGTGGAGCGGAATATCAAGGCATAGCCGAAACAATGGGCTCCAAGCAGGGATATAAAGAGAGAGCGGCGGAGCGGAGTTTGCACTCTCTCCACCGCTCTCGGGTTGAAACCTAATATATCTGTTTTTGTGTTGTCCTCAGAGATTAAATCTTACCCACCAAATCGATGCTGGGCTTGAGGGTCTCTGCACCCTTCTTCCACTTAGCGGGGCAAACTTCGCCGTCGTGGCTGGCTACGAAGAGAGCAGCCTCAACCTTGCGAAGAAGTTCGTCGGCATTACGACCGATGCTGTTGTCTTGAATTTCGGCAATCTTGATTTTGCCTTCGGGATTCACGAGGAACGTACCACGATAAGCCAAACCTTCTTCCTCAATGTGCACACCGAAGCCACGGCTCAATACGCCAGTGGGGTCAGCAAGCATGGGATAAGTGATTTTCTTGATGCTATCGCTTGTATCGTGCCAAGCCTTGTGCGTGAAGTGAGTATCAGTGCTCACCGAATACACTTCTACACCTTGTGCCTTGAAAGCTTCGTACTTCTCGGCCAAGTCTACCAATTCCGTGGGGCACACGAAAGTAAAGTCAGCGGGATAGAAGAAGAAGATGGCCCACTTGCCAGCGATGTCAGCATTGCTTACGGTCTTAAACTCACCATTGTGATAGGCTTGCACCTTGAATTCAGGAGCTTGAGCATTGATAATAGATTGCATAGTTCTTTGATGTTAAAGGGTAAGGGCTTTTTTCTATATCTGTTCTGCGAGGGAATGTATCCGTCGTTGTCTGTTAAGATGCTGCAAAGATACACTCTTCTACTATCTATAACAATAGACAAAGGCTTATACATAGATAGAGAAAAGCTATCCATATAGCATTTCTGACTGATAGACAACAAATTAAAGAGCTTCCTCCGGAAGAAAAAGAAAAGAGAAATTAGACACAGCTAAAGGGAAGAAAAGATTTCAACACTTTTGTTTGCCCACTTCACATCAAACCTTTATATTCGCGTTTGCGAACTCTACATTTCATCTCAACACTATGAACACCCTACATGACCTCATGGCCAACACCCCTGCGGTGCTCACCATTCTTATCTTTGCGCTCACGATTATTGCCTTTGCGGCCAACAAGGTACGCAGCGACATTGTCGCTCTGTGCTGTATGGCTGCGCTAATGGCTTTCGGAATTGTCGGTCCGAAAGAGGCTTTGGCAGGATTTAGCAATTCGAGTGTGGTCATCATGCTCGCGCTCTTTATCGTGGGCGGAGCGGTGTTTCAAACAGGGCTTGCCAAAACCGTTTCGCGCAAGCTACTCCGCATGGCTGGAACGAGCGAAACAAAACTCTTTTTCCTCGTCATGGGAGTAACGGCCTTTGTTGCGGCCTTTGTCAGCAACACGGGCACCGTGGCCTTGCTCCTTCCCATTCTCTTGGCCATGGCGAAGAGTGCGAAGATAAGCCCTTCAAAACTCATGATTCCTTTGGCCTTTGCCTCCTCCATGGGAGGCATGTTCACGCTCATTGGCACTCCGCCCAACTTGATCGTCGATGGCTATCTGCGCGACCATAACTTGGGGGGCTTTGGCTTTTTCGACTTCACCTTGGTAGGCGCGGCTTGCTTCGTCGTGGGGATTGTGCTACTCTACCCCCTGAGCAAATTTTTCATGGGAGGCAAAAAACACCATAAAGAAAGCGACGACGAGGGACACAATCTCTTGGCTTTGCTTCAGGAATACGAGCTCAATCAACTCATCTTCAAGTTGCAAGTGGGCGACCACTCTCCCATGATTGGAAAAACAGCTCAAGAATTGGATTTGCACCGCCGCTATGGAGTCACCCTGCTTGAGGAACGCCACCGCAACAAACTCTTAGGCACGGTGGTGCAAAGCACCGTAAGGCCCGACACGATATTCCAGCCTGGCGATGTGCTTTATGCTATGGGGACGCGGGAGCACCTCAACGAAATGACTCACATATTCAACCTCACGCTCTTTGCCGAGGAAATGCGCGAGGATCATGCCAAACTCGACTTCTATGATTTGGGCTTGAGCGAGATACTCATCTCCCCCGAAAGCAAACTGATCAATCAGACTGTCCAAGAAGCTGGTTTTCGCCAGCGCAATAATGTAAATATCTTAGCCATTAAGCGCTCACAACATTGCATCACCGAAAACGTGCAGCAAGAAACACTCCACGCAGGCGATATGATGCTCGTTCACGGAGCCTGGAGCGACATCAAAAAGATGAAGACCAACCTGCGCGAATGGATCATCATTGGCGACCCTTCCGAAGAGCTCGAGAACGTGGCACTCGATCACAAAGCTCCCTTGGCCGCAGGCATCATGATCGCCATGGTCTTGCTCATGGTCTTCGCCGACCAAATTGGTATTCCCCCCGTCACCACTGTCGTGGTCGCAGGTCTGCTCATGGTGTTATTGGGCTGTGTGCGCTCGGTCGATACGGCCTACAAAATGATTGGTTGGGAAAGTATCGTGCTCATCGCCGCCATGATGTCTATGAGCAGTGCACTCTCCTCGACAGGCATTTCCGATTTCATTGCAACCAACGTGGTGCAAGGGCTTCAAGCACAAGGACCATGGGCTGTGCTGATTGGCGTTTATATCGTCACGTCTTTGCTCTCGACCTTCATTAGCAATTCGGCCACAGCCATTCTCGTTGCTCCCATTGCGTGGAGCGCAGCACAGCAGTTGGGGGTATCGCCCACTCCCTTCATGATGGCTGCCGCTATCGCGGCTTCTGCCGTCTTTGCCTTGCCCATCTCCACCCCTCCCAACGCAATGGTCATGAATGCAGGACGCTACACCTTCATGGACTACGTAAAGGTGGGCGTACCTCTCCAGATTGCAATGGGCATCGTAGCGGTTTTAATCATCCCTCTCCTGTTTCCTTTCTAAGGAAAACAAGCTCATTGTGCTTACACAAGCCTTTTTCGGTGCTCACTCACTCGTCGAAGTCCAACAATTTGGGGCGGCTTTCTTTGCGAAGGCCGCCCCAAATGCTTTTCTACACTTTCCCCGAAAAGGAAGAAGAGCTCAAAATCTTATCGTTCGCCTCCCTTTCTTTGCTGACAGCAATTCAAAAAACTCCTCCCACGCAGCAGCACCCGCGTGGGAGGAAAAATTCTCACAGAAAGCCCGCTAACTACAAGGCTCGCAAACTATTTTTCAGCATTTCGTTGCACCGTGTAGCCCACCAGGCCGTGAGGCCATACAAGAGGCAAAGCCCCCAAAGCCAGAACCACTCGGCTTGCACATCGGCCAAACTGGCGCCCATGCTATTCAATCGCACGTAGCCCATGATGCCATGGGTAGAGGGAAAGAAACTGGCCACCATCTTCCAAAACCAAGAGAAAGCACTCATGGGCCAGCTCACCCCACTAAGGAACATGAGGGGAACAGACGAGAACACGACCAGAAGAATGATGCTCTCACGACTGCGCACCAGAGCAGCCACCGAAATGGCCAACAGCACGCAGGCCAACAAATAAGGAGTGGCAAAAAGCAAGAGGTCGAAGGCAGCTCCAAGTTGCGGTAGGCTAAACAAGCGGGGCACCACGCCCAACAAGTAAACCACAACGGGGATGTAAATCAAGAAAAAGGCCGCGGTGCGCCCCGTAAGCGCACGCCAAGCACGGCGCGAAACGTGGTAATTTACAGGACGAAGCGAGGTGGAGGAGGCTTCGGCTTGGGCAAAGAGAGCCTCTTTGTCGAGCCCTACGGTGCGCAACTTGTGTGTGCGCAGCTGTCGCTCCAAGCGTGTTCCAGCCTCAAGCCCTGCACTCAACGCCAATGTTTGCTGAATGATAAGCAAGAGCACAGCAGGAAGGAGAAAGGAAGCAAATCCACTTTGAGGGTTAAACAGGGCTACTTCCTCATACTCCAAAGGTTGGGCAGCCACTTCCTCTTGTCGCGCTGTGCTGAGGTGCGCGCGCTCCACTTTGATGGCTCTTCCCATATCGAGCGCTACATTGGTCGCAGCACTGAGCAACGCCTTATAGTAGAGCATACCAGCCATGTCGCAATATACGCGCACCACCGCTTGCTCCCCTCGGGCTATGCGTTGCTCAAAATCTTCGGGCAGATAGAGAATGCCGTGGGCTTCTTGATGCTCTATGCGTGCTTCGGCCTCGGCCAGCGAAGCGTCGTGCGAGAAGATGGCCACATCGGGAGTAGCTTCCAAACGGCGCAAATAGTCGCGCGAGGCTGGGCTTTGCGCAGCATCGACCACAGCTATGGGAACTTCCCGCACCGCTTCGCCAGTATAGATAAAGGCGTAGATAAGTGGATAAACAAAGGGAACGAGAAATATAAAAATGAGCAGACCGCCATCGTTGAAAATGTCACGCAGGGTGTTACGAAAGGCTTTGTTCATAGTCGAGAGGGCTTAAGGTTGATAGGCCACGGTGCGCCAAATCTTGCCAATGCGTCCCCACAGCAGGAGGGGCAAGAGGGCAAATGCGCAGAGAGCGGCCACGTGGGGCCATATTGTGGCCAAGGGATAGCCATAAAGGGCTGTGTGCACATAGGTGAGGTAGTAGTGGCGCAGCGGAAAGAGTTGGGCAGCGCCTTGCAGCACGGGATGCATGGCCATCGTGGGAAACGACATACCACAAATGCTAAACGACAGCACACCCACCAAACTGGCAAAACTCAATCCCAAACGAGGAGTAGGCAACACGGCAATAAAGAGAACGCCCATGCCCTGCGAAGCCACCACCATGAGCGCCATGAGCAGCAGCATCGTGGGAATACCCGCCCGAGCGGGGAATCCCAAGAAGCCATAGAGGTAGAGCGTGAGCATGGCTCCTACAAGTAGAAAGAGGAGGCCTTGAGCCGCGAGTTTTCCCATCAGCGCGGGGGCATCGCCGCCGCCCATACGCACCAAGGCGGCTCCGGTTCCGGCTTTGATTTCCTGCCCGATGCCAAACACCGTGACAAAGAAAATCATGAGCGAAAGCATACCCGGCACCAAGATATTGGAAAGATAGATGTTGTAATTCATCGAAGGGTTGCCCAATGCCTGCGATTCGACCACGATGGGTTGCAACCAAGCCATGGCCTGCTTGTCGGTGGCACCACGTGCCAAGAGTTGAGTGCGGCCCGCCGCTCCTCCTGCCAACTCGCTCATGGTGCGCATGTCCTTATAGAGCAGAGAGCCTGCCATGAGAAAGGCGTTATTGGTATAGAACGACACTTTGGGACGCTCGCCACGAGTGAGCTGGCGCGTAGTGCCTTCGGGCAAATAGTAGAAACCATAAATGTGCCCCCGCTGCACAGCACGGCGAGCCTCGCCTATCGAGCTGTAATGAGCCACTACCGACGAGTTTTGGAAAGCATCTAAACGCTGAATGATGGCTCGTGTGGTAGCCGTGTGGTCTTGGTCTACCACTCCCACGGGCAAGCTACTGGGCAAACCCTCGTCCATGAGCGTGGTGAGCAGTAGCGCACAAAACAAGGGCACTACAAAAATGCAAAAGCGATAAATGGGCCGCGTGAAGAGTCGCTCCCACTCTCGCAAAAAGACTTTCCGCATAGGACTATTTTTTGAGCACCACCGTCATACCAGGGCGCAAACCTTCGATGGGACGGGTGGGACGCGCCTTGACGGCAAATGTTTTCATATCGACCTGTCCGGTTGCTTTCGTGGCACGCCAAGCGGCATACACGCCCATGTCACGGAGCGACACGACGCGCAGTTCTATGGCACGCCCCTCCAGTGCAGGCACGCTGGCTGAGAGCGTTTGGCCCACGCGGAAAGCACCGAGCTGATCCTCGCGCACGTTAAACACGACCTTCATTTCCTCCATCAGAGCCACATTCATAATGGGGGCTCCCGTACCTACGAGTTCGCCCAAGGAGGGAAAAATCTCGCCCACCTCGCCAGCCTGGCGAGCCGTGAGCACCATTTCGCGCACGTAGCTGCTCACCTCCTTGATGGCACCTTGCGCACGAGCCTGAACGGCACGGGCCGCTTGGATATCTTCGCGTTGCGCACCATTGCGAGCCATGTCATACTGCGATTTGGCAGCTTGCTCAGTGGCCACTGCGGCATCGCGCATGGCCTGCGCTTCATCAAGTTTTTGGGCCGTCGTGACGCCCTCGTCAAAAAGACGCTTCACACGAGCATAGCTCTTCTCGGCCACCTCACGGCCCGCCACAGCCTTCTGCCACAGGGCTTCAGCCCCTTGGATTTGCTCGGAGCGCGCGCCTTGTTCAGCCTTGCGGCTTTGAGCTTGGGCAGCTGCCTCGGCCGATTGGGCTTGGGAGAGTTTGGCTTCCACATCGGGGGCTTCGAGCAGCGCCAAGGTATCGCCGGCTTCGACCTTTTGCCCTTCTTCGACGAGAATGCGGGCTATACGACCAGGTACCTTGCTCGACACGCGATATTCCGTCACCTCGACTTGCCCTTGTATGGGGGTGTCGACGGGACGAAAGGCATACCAGCCAAAGAGGGCAGAGAGGGCGACCACGCTACCCACTAAGAGCAGAGGAAAGAGAAAACTCGGAGCTTGCTTTTTCATATATAAAGAGAGTTGAGAAGTTTGAGGGAAATTTGCAGTGGTAAAAGGGAAAGAAACGCCGTGGTCTATCGGCCTATGGATTGTTCATAGGCCGCACGAGCCAGACGAATATCGATTTGAGCATCCAAGCGTTCGTTTTGTGCCAAGAGCCATGCGGTTTGAGCGGCCAGGAGGTCGCTGGTGGGCACTACGCCCTCGGCAAAACCGATGCGCGACATGCGCAGATTTTCGTCGGCCTTGGAAAGATTGCGCTCGGTGAGCAGGAGGTGACGATTGGCCTCATTGACGGCCAGTGCTGTTTGATTGACTTGCAGCTCGATGCGCTCGCGCACTTCGCTGGCCCGCAACTGCGCCATACGAGCTTCGACCTTGGCTGCGCGCACTTTGTGACGCCCCTCGCCCCATTCCCAAAGGGGCATGCGCAGCATCAAACCTGCGTGCCAAGTGCCATGAAATTTCTTTGCAAAACCATCGGCAAAGGAGGGATAGGTGGTGCTCCAACCGCCCACAAGTGCCAGTTGGGGCAAGAAAGCCGAACGTTCCACCTTGACCTTCTCTCCATAAATACGGCTGGCCAAGTCGAGCTGTCGCAACTCGGGGCGCAAACTCCAAGCGGTGCTCACCTCGGGCTCCACGGTTTGTGCCGTGGTGGGCAAAGAGGCTTGCTGCTCATCGGCCAAGCGGAAGGGGGCGGTGAGCTCCAGCCCGCAAAGTTGAGCCAGCAGCATGCGCGAGAGCGTCAGTCCGTCGTTCACTTTCGTCAATGTCATCTCGGCCTTGTTGAGTTCGACCTCGACCGTCAGCTCATTGGCGCGAGTGGCCACGCCTGCTTGTCGCATTTTCTGAACATCAAGACGCAAAGAGTCGAGCATGTCGCGATAGGCCGTGGCAAGCCCTTGCTTGCCATGCAAACTCACGACCTGCCAATAGGCCTTCTGCACATCAAGGCGCAAAGCCTGCTCTTGAGCGCGCAGCTGCTCAGTAGCGACGGTTTGCCGCAGCTGAGTGATGCGGTTGTAGGCTTGGATTTTTCCACCCATGTACAAGGGTTGCGTGAGCAGTACAGAGCCGACGGCCACATTGCGTGTGTCCATATTGAAGGCATCGGCCAATTGCCGCCCTGCGGCATTCAACCGTTCGGCCACTTGAGGCACGCTCGACATGGATTTTTGCAGCAAAGGCGCCAACTCCGGATGCAACTGTAAGAGGCCCTGTGCCATTTGTTGCAGTTGAGGAGCAAGGCCGCCCACCAGCGTCGTGCCCACTTGCGAAAGTACCTCCTGCTGATGACCACTCAAAAGCGAGGGACTCTCGCCCAAGCGCATATAACTGGCCGTCAAGGACACCTTGGGCAGGTAGTGGGTGCGCGCTGCACGTTGTTCATGCTGGGCTTGTTCTATCGACAGTCCAGCGAGCTGTACTTGTTTGTTGCGTTGCTGCGCCAAGCGCTGACACTCGTCGAGCGTGAGCACCTGCTCTTGCGCCCACGCAGGGAGTGCGAGCAGCAACATGAGAGAGAGAAAAGAGGTGCGGAAAATGCGTTTCATAAAGACGATAAGCAAAAAGAGGAGAAAGGGGAAAAGCAACACGCCATCGTAGCGACAATTATTGGGCTACGAACTGCGCAATTCTTCTTCCCACGTAGAAAATCCTACGTGCGTCGTAGGATTTTTTTCTTCCCACGTAGAATTTCGAGACTGCGAGCTTCAAAAACAACCCTCGCAGGTTGAAGTGGAAAGTTGGGAGCAAAGATACGCTCTTTGCTTTAATCTCGCAAGAGGAATAAAGAAATATAGCACAAGGTTAGATTTCCTCACACAGAAGTAAAATCTATGGAAACACAAACAAATAAAGGGAGAAAACCTCCCCATAAAAGAAAGACAGAACAGAAAAATAGAAGAATAAGACGATAAACACTGCACTCAGCTTTCCCTTCACGACTTCCTCGGCATAGCAAAATAAAAAACTCCTACCCTTCGCTCTCCCCTACGGGCTTTCTCTTCGACCAGCCTTCTCGCTGCTTTTCCCTCATTTAGCGTCGTAGCCCTCCTGCTTGGAGGCCTCTACAATACAGAATAACAACACGATTGCAAAGGCCTCCCAAGAGGTTCGGAATGTACGCGCTTTTGTCGAATCAGACCGCAGTAGAGTCGCTTCCAGCCACTCAAAAAAACTCGAGAAAAAGCAGTCTATCTCCTCATGGTCATGAAACAGGATTTTAGGAAGACCATCGGGCATTTCGCCCTGTAGACTCTCCTTTTTTCATACGGACAACTACGAAAGCGTTTGATCGGTATAGAGCAAAATATCGGAACGCTGGCACACAAAATAGTAGGAAGGATAAGCCTTTGCCTCGGAGGAGTGATTGTGTATCTGCTCGAGAATGGCTCGCTTACCACTGCCCACGGCATGGAAAACAAGCGTCTTGGCCTGCAAGATAGTGGGGCCAGTGAGGCAAATGCGGTGCTGACCACTCAGGTGCTGTGCCACGACATAGGGCGTGGACTCTTCAAGCAACTCCATTTGATGGGGGAAAATAGAGGAGGTGTGCCCATCGTCGCCAATGCCCAAAAGAACAAGGTCGAAGATGGGAAGCCCACTTGCCGTGCAAGGCAACTGCTGCTGCACGAGATGGGTGTAGCGCTGTGCCTCATCTTCGGGGGCATTCTCGCCCTGTATGCGATAGATGTGCTCTGCCTGAAGTGGCAAACGCTCTAAGTCTAAGGCCTTTGCCGTCATGCCGTAGTTGCTCTGCTCATCGGTGGGAGAAACACAACGTTCGTCGACCCAATACAAGCGAAGATTTTCCCAAGCTATCTGTTCACGAAACTCGGAACTGGCCATCAATTCAAACAGCTGCTTGGGTGTGCTGCCACCAGACACGGCGACGGCACAAACACCTTGACGAAGGCGAGGAATCAACAAGTCGCGAATGAGCCCGATGGCCGTCGCCTTGGGATCACTATGGGTGTGTATAATCATTATAGTTCGCAATAAAGTTCACAATTGGTGAGGTTCTTACAAGGATTGGTCCAAGTTGTGCCCTCGTCAAATAGTGCGTCGCTTTGCTTGGGCCCCCAAGTGCCTGCGGGATAGCCAAAGAGAGGGAAGTTCTTGTCCTCCTGCCACGCTTTTAGAATGGGATCGAAGAAACGCCAACTCATTTCTACGGCATCGCTGCGCGTGAAGAGGGTGGAGTCGCCAATCATACAATCCTCAAGCAGTCGAGAATAGGCATCTCCAGAGGCTAAACCGCCAAGCTGGTTGTAGGTAAAGTTCATGGACACTTTCTTAACCTCAAAACCTGAACCTGGCACCTTGGCCGCAAACTTCAGAACGATGCCTTCGTCGGGCTGTATGCGTATCACAAGTTGATTGGGAACGGTGCTCCCCTCTGCCGTAGCAAACATCTTGTGTGGAGTTTGCTTGAAATGCACCACAATTTCCGTCACCTTAGTGGGCATCATCTTGCCCGAACGCACATAGAAGGGAACGCCCAGCCAACGCCAGTTGTCGATAAAGAGTTTCATGGCAAAGAAGGTCTCGGTGCGACTCTCGGCATCGACCTTTTCCTCGTGGCGATAGGCAAGATGCGACTGCCCTTTCCACTCGCTCTCGGTGTACTGTCCACGCACGACGTGCTGCACTATATCTTCTTGGCTTAAGGGGCGAAAAGACTGATAGACCTTGACCACTTCGTTGCGGAAGTGGTCGGCATTGAACTGCACGGGAGGTTCCATGGCCACCAAAGCCAAGAGCTGAGAGAGGTGGTTTTGCACCATATCGCGCATGGCTCCAGTCTGATCGTAGAACCCACCGCGACTCTCGACACCCATATTCTCGACTGCCGAGATCTCGACGCGGTCTATGTAGTTGCGATTCCAAAGCGGCTCGAATATTCCATTGGCAAATCGCAGTGCCATGATGTTTTGTACCGTTTCCTTGCCCAAGAAGTGATCAATGCGATAGAGCTGATGCTCCAAGAAGTGCTCTTCGTAGATCTCATTGAGAGCCAGCGCGGTCTTGAGGTCGGTACCAAAGGGCTTTTCGATGATGATGCGGCGAATGGGACGAGGGATACCGTCTTCGTCGCGATGCGCACCTATGCGGCAACGCCCGCTCTCGCACTCCTCCTTGTTCAAGCCTACGCTGGCAAGATGTTGGGGAATCACACCATAAAGCGATGGGGGAGTGGAAAGGTAGTAAATGTAGTTGGAAGGATTGTTGATGCTCTCGTCAAGCTCCTCAAGGCGTGCTTTGAGACGGTGATACTCCTCTGCCACGGCAGGATCGGCCGAAAGGTAGTGAAGCATCGAGAGAAATTGCCCCACAAGCGAGGATTCATACTCGTCTTGCGCCAAATACTTTTGGAGATTTTCGTCCAAATGCGCACGAAAAGCCTCGTCAGTATAGGCCGTACGCCCGAGGCCTAACACAGCAAAACGCTCGGGAAGTTTTCCCTGCTTGAAGAGTTGATAGAGCGAGGGAATGAGTTTACGCTTGGTCAAGTCGCCCGATGCCCCGAAAATGACGAGGATCAGACTCTTGGGTTTACAAAGATTCTGTTTCATCGCGGGGAGGGGTTTTAGACGTTATAGGTGGTAGAAGCGGTGCTTCCTCCTTGGCCAGTCCAATTCTCGTGGAAGAACTCACCACGAGGCTTGTCTACACGTTCAAAGGTGTGCGCCCCGAAATAATCGCGCTGAGCTTGCAACATATTGGCAGGCAAACGCTCGGTCGTGAGCGAATAGAAATAGTTGAGCGCAGTAGCAAAGGCTTGTACAGGAATGCCCGCCAAGCTCGCTTGCGAAACAACTCGTCGCCAAGCAGGAAGGGCGGCTTGCATCTCGCTCTTGAAGTAGTCGTCAAGAAGGAGGTGCGAGAGCTCGGCCTTACGCTCGTAGGCACTGGCGATTTCTCCGAGGAAGCCTGAACGAATAATGCAGCCTCCACGCCACATGCGAGCAATGGCTGCTAAGTCCAAGCCCCAGCCTCGCTCCTTGGAAGCTTGCTGCATGAGCCCAAAACCTTGGGCATAGCTCACAAGTTTGCTGGCATACAAGCAATCGTGCAGATCGGCTACTAATTGTTGGGCATCGGCCTCCAATTGCACCTCGCGAGCGAAAGCTTGAGCCGCCTCCACACGAAGGGCCTTTGCAGAAGAAAGGCTGCGCTCGTAGACGGCAGCAGAGATGAGGTTCAGGGGAGAACCATATTCCAAAGAATTGATGACGCTCCATTTTCCTGTTCCTTTTTGCCCCGCAGCATCAAGAATGAAGTCGATGAGTGCTTCTCCTTCGGCGTTTTTGTGAGCTAAAATCGCCGAACTAATCTCAATGAGATAGCTGTTGAGCTTTCCCTTGTTCCATTCGGAAAAGATAGCACTCATCGCCGCGTTGTCGATACCGCCCTGCTTCATCATACCATAAGCTTCGGCGATGAGCTGCATGTCGCCATATTCGATGCCATTGTGCACCATCTTCACAAAGTGGCCAGAGCCACCGCCACCTACCCAGCTGCAGCAAGGACTACCGTCTTGAGCCTTAGCTGCGATTTTCGTGAAGATGGGGGCTATATGCTGCCATGCCTCTACGGCACCTCCAGGCATGATAGCAGGGCCATTGAGCGCGCCTTCTTCTCCACCAGAGATACCAGCTCCGACGAAATAGATGCCACGCTCTCTCAGATAAGCCTCACGGCGTTCGCTATCTTCCCAGTTGCTATTGCCGCCATCGATCACGATGTCGCCTGCTTCAAGATAAGGCAGCAAGCCCTCTATCACAAGGTCTACGGGCTTTCCTGCTCGAATCATCATCATAATTTTGCGTGGACGCTCGATCGACTCGACAAAGGCTTTCAAATCGGTGTATCCTTGGAAATTCTTGCCAGCTCCTCGTCCTGAGATAAAGTTCTTGACAATCTCGGCCTCGGCACCTTCGGCACGATTGTAGACCGAAACATGAAATCCATTGCGCTCCATATTGAGGGCGAGGTTCTCACCCATCACAGCTAAGCCTATCAATCCTATATTTGTCTTGTTCATAATTGTACTGATTACGTCTAAATAGTTGAATAAATATCTTTCCCCACTCTACGAGCAACCCTTACGAACCGTTGCCCTTCATCCAAGGTTCTCCTTTTGAGTACAAATCTCTGCCAACGCAGACTTGCAGGCGAGACATGAAAACTCGTGCCCGAGATAGGGAAGATGGATGAAAAATAGGGTTTTCCGCAAATATATGAAATACTATCAGAAAAAACGAATGGTTTTCTCCCTTTCTCGCTTATCCATGGCTATCCTTATGTTTCGTTAGCTTTCCAATCTTACGACAGACACTCCCCTCTAAGTGCAGCCCCTTTGAGCACAACAAGCCTGCTCCTTTCCGCATGTGGAAAAGGTTGCACTCGACACCTCCATGCCTTATGGGCACTCTGTCGTGCACACCATGCGACGATGCCCCTCTAAAAATAGTTGAGAAGATAGTTCTGCTTGTTGAGCGCGGGGCGTAGATAGATGACTCCCAAACGATAAAGGTCAAAACAAATGGTAGTGGCCTCGCTCATTTGTAGCTGCTGCCAAATCTGGCGACTTTCTGCCGAAAGATAAATACCACACAACACCAAAACCCCTGACTGAGTGGGAGAAGTGGGCTGTGCCATAAACGTAGCAAGAGAAGGAAGAGCTGCTTCCACAGGACTTGTCACAACGACCATATCATAGTGCACAAAAGCCTCCGACAAATCGTCGAGAACGGGAAGCTGCACAATAGCCGCTTGTCGCCTAGCGGCTTGAAGATAGGCCATGGTCCGCTCCGTGTCCTTTCCTACAATCAAAATTCGCTGTGCCCCCTGATGGTTGGCTATCCGAAAGAGCAATTGGTCATCCTTTTCTGAAAGCTGCCCGACAAGGCTCTCTCTCTGTTCGGAAAGAGTATCGTAAGCGTAATAAGCTTCACGACAATAGGCCACTCCCGTAACCCATTGAAAAGCGAAAGGGGAGTGAATACCATATCCGCAACGATGCCGAAAACGACGTATCCATTGCCAAATACGAGTAAAAAGACAATAATTCCTTTCCATAAGGGCAAAAGTAAGCACTTCATTTCTGTGTACCAAATAATCCCATTGAAATCAGCACCACACAAGCCCGCCTCCGATGCGCCCATTTTGCTACCCGAGCATACCTAAACAAGGCGCAGGCTGTTAAAACTATCGCTCAAGCATAAGGTTTCCACTGGAATATTTGTTTATCCTCCTGCGAGGGCTTACTTTCGCGTTGTGTTTTTCATAGTATTAGATTTAAGGTTAACAAGGTTGGGATACAGCGGTATCCCTTTTTTTTGCTCCTTACTCTCTTACTTTCCCATATTTCTCAATTACAGCTTTTGCCTATGCGAGGCTATTGGCACAAAAGGCCGCACCGCAACCAAGGAGAAAAAGGCCTTACCACTCAGAGAGCAAAGCGCCAGACAAACCCTCGGAGCATCGCGAACATAGGAAGAAAAAAACGAAACTCGCAGCGGGGATTTTCTACGTTTCATGTAGAAAATCCCCGCTGCGAGTTTCGTTATGGCTCCGTGTAATGAGAGCGACGACCAGGAGAACCTGGGTGATAGGTGCGACCTTTGCTGATGCGAGGATCACGAGGGTCGGACATCTTCAAACAAAAGAGAACGAAGAGGATCACGGGAATGGCAAGCACCAGAAGAGTAGCCAAAACTTCTAAATCGGGTATCATAGCAAGTGTCTTTGAGGGTTTGATGCTGCCAAAGATAAACAATCAATTCGAAACAGACAAACAAAAAATCAGCAACTACCCTATTCGACTTGCCAACGTTTTTCCTACTCGAAACAGCACTCACCGCAACTTTTCAATACAGAGGACACAAATCCTCGACTATTTGTTCGACAGGGACATCTCTTCGGGCTTTCGAGGATAGTCTATCGTATAGTGCAATCCTCGACTCTCTTTGCGCTCTATGGCCCAACGGGTAATGAGATACCCCACGTTGATCATATTGCGGAGCTCGCAGAGTTCGGGAGTGGCCGAAGCCCGCTTGAAGAGCTCTTCCGTTTCGATATAAAGCTGGTCAAGACGCGCCCAAGCACGACGCAGGCGCAAGTCAGAGCGCACGATACCGACATAGGCCGACATGATTTGCCCCACTTCGCGTTCTGCTTGCGTAATCAGAACTCGCTCATCGTTGGAAAGCGTCCCCTCGTCGTTCCATTCGGGCACATCGGTTCGAAGCTGACAGTTGTCTATACGTTCAAGAGAATGTTGGGCAGCCGCCTCGGCATAAACCACCGCTTCTGTGAGGGAATTGGAGGCCAAACGATTGCCGCCATGCAAGCCCGTGCAAGCACACTCCCCAATGGCATAAAGACGATCGATGCTCGACTGACCATCTAAATCGACCTTGATACCTCCGCACATATAGTGAGCCGCTGGAGCAACAGGAATCATTTGCCGTGTAATGTCCAGCCCCAAAGAGAGGCATTTGGCGTAGATATTGGGGAAATGTCGTCGCGTTTCCTCGGGATCCTTGTGGCGCACATCGAGACAAACATGGTCGAGGCCGCCTCGCTTCATTTCGGCATCGATGGCACGCGCCACGACATCTCGAGGAGCAAGGGACAGCCGCTCGTCATAGCGATGCATGAACTCCTCTCCCGTGGGCAAACGCAAGATGCCTCCATAGCCACGCATGGCTTCTGTGATGAGATAAGCGGGGTGAGTTTCGCTGGGATTAAACAATACCGTGGGATGAAACTGAACAAACTCCATGTCCTGCACCGTTGCCTTGGCGCGATAGGCCATGGCTATACCATCGCCCGTAGCGATATTAGGATTGCTCGTCGTGGAGTAGACGGCTCCACAGCCTCCCGTAGCCAATACTGTAACGCGCGACAGATAGGTATCAATCTTTCCCCTACGAGCATCCAGGATGTAGGCTCCGTAGCATTCTATATCAGGAGTGCGGCGGGTCACCTCTACACCAAGATGGTGCTGAGTGATGATCTCTACCGCAAAATGATGTTCAAGCACAGCAATATTCGTGGCTCGATGCACGGCAGCGATGAGCCCACGCTGTATTTCGGCACCAGTATCGTCGGCATGGTGCAAAATACGGAATTCCGAGTGCCCTCCTTCGCGATGCAAATCATACTGCCCATCGTTTTTCTTATCGAATTGCACCCCCCAACGCACCAAACGCTCTATGGCCGCGGGCCCACCCTCAACCACACGACGCACAGCTTGCAGGTCATTGAGATGATCGCCCGCAATCAAGGTGTCCTCAATGTGTTTTTGAAAATTGTCTACTTCAAAATTGGTCACACTCGACACTCCTCCCTGAGCCTTAGTCGTGTTGGCTTCGGCAATGGTGGTTTTGCACACTAATGCCACCTTGCAATCGGGTCTTGCTTCTGCCACTTGGAGAGCATAGCTCATACCGGCCACACCTGCTCCAATGATTAGAAAATCGTAATTTCGAGTCATGAAAAAGTCTTATTTTGAAAGAATCGACGAATCGCTCCCTTGCTTCCTCTCCCTTATAAGTATAGATATTTGCAATATGTTCTTTAGCGCAACACTTATCCGATGTGCTAGGTAGCATTTGGTAAGCAATTCACAACTACACACTCACATTTGTAAACATCGGTGAGGATGTTGTTGCTACTGCAAAGGTAGCATTCGGTAAGCAATTCACAACCATGCCCGAGAACACCCAATTGCTACGTTGGATGTTGTTGCTACTGCAAAGGTAGCATTCGGTAAGCAATTCACAGCTAAACTTACCGAAAAAAGACAAGAAAACAAACGAGAACACCGCAAATCGACCAACAGAAAGCAAGAAGAGGAAACGCTTTGCGTAAAACAGAGTAGCGCGCAAACAAATTCTCCGCAAAACAAGCATCTTGGGGCGTCGCCCAATGAGGTAGGACATCGCACAACTGTGGTCACAAATAGGGGAGCGACTATTTTCCTTGCCCCTCGCCAACCCATAAAAACAAAAAGAAACCCACCAACCTGGACAGGCTGATGGGTTTTGTCGGGGTGACTGGACTCGAACCAGCGACCTCACGCCCCCCAGACGCGTACTCTAACCAACTGAGCTACACCCCGATTTCTAAGGAGGGACTTCAAGGAGCATTGCTGCCTCCTTGCTGTTTGCGAGTGCAAAAGTACAATAAGTTTTCTGTTGCACCAAATATTTTCTCTCTTTTTTTATTCTCAAAGTGCAAAGCCACTGTTTTTTCCAAGAATCTTCGAGAACTTTCTCCCTCATCTTCCTGCCTATCTTGGACAACAAGCGTCGAAGTTTCATCAGCAAAAGCGTAGAGAGAATTCTCCCCCTACCTACGCATCGACTTTTTCGAGCACCGCTCTCCCATTCCTATTCACCGCCTTCCCACTCCCGTTGTCCGCGTTCCCACTTTTGTAGTTTTAGTTGCGAGTTTCATCTTTCCCACTGCGACTTGGACACGTGCTCTCACGCGCGCGCACTCACTATGTTTTATTTTTTTGAGATACATTCCCTCCACGATGGAAGATAAGAAATTGTTTTTCAAGGGAATAACACATGGAAGGAAAGAGATATTTTACTTCCACAATCCTCCAACCTCAAAAGGCGGACTCGCTCCACTATCCTCTGCAATTGTGGAAGCAAAAAGGGCTTTGCCTCCATCGTCACAAGCACTGATCAACAAGCACTTATCGCCAACTGTGGAAGCAGTGGAAGCAAAAACACAAAACGCATAGAGAGGGTGCGCGCGCGAGGCTAAGCTCCTCGCACACGAAATGCAACGATGCGATGCCTGCATTCCTACCCCGTAAAGGTCCCTCCCCGCTCTCGAAAATGAAGAAGCGAGAGCGACAAAGGAGAAATGGGCAGCCCACGGCTCGCGACCTCTCGACTTTCCCGTGTTGCAGGACGGTCGGCGGAGAAGACAAAATTCGGGAGGAAGCAAAGGAGGAAAAGTTTGGATATTTCCCCTCTAAAATCGCCCCAGATTCAGCTTTTTTCTTTACATTTGCCATAGCGTAGTCGGGGAAATCACTTTGCGCTGCGCTGTTTCTCACCCATACTTGTTCCGATGAAAACGATACGCATCTACTGCCTCAACACCCAGCAATATCACGATGTCGAGAAAGGCTCGACACTCGAAGAAGTCTACAACACACTACAACTGGACCTGCCTCACGGCGTGACAAGTTGCAAGGTCAACAATCGCGTAGAGGGCCTACACTACACGCTCAACGATGCACGCGACATCGAATATCTCGACATCACCTCTCCCTCGGGCCTTCGCACCTACACGCGTTCCCTCTTTTTTGTGCTGCACAAGGCGGCTTGCGAACTTTTCCCCGAAGTGCCCTTGCGCATCGAGTCGCCCGTGAGTGGGGGCTACTTTTGTCGCCTTGACGTGGAAGGTGGCATCACGGTCGAGGTGCTCGAAGCGCTACGCCAACGCATGGCCGACATCGTAGCCCGCGACCTTCCCTTTCGCCGCGTCACAGCACACACCAGGGAGGCCGTCGAACTGTTTCGCAATCAGGGCCTGACGCAAAAGGTCAAACTACTCGAGAGCATAGGCAGCCTGTACACACACTACTATGTACTCGACGGACTGGCCAACTACTTTTACGGTTCGCTCCTCCTGCGCACCTCACAACTCACGCTCTTCGACCTCGTAGTCTATCGCGACGGCCTGCTCCTGCGCGTGCCCGATAGCGAGCACCCCACACAGCTCCGCCCCATGCGTGAGCAGAGCAAGGTATTTGAGGCCTTCCAAGAACAACACCGCTGGCAAAACATCTTGGGATGTTCCACCGTAGGCGAGCTCAACCAAGCAATTCGCGCAGGACAGACCAACGATTTGGTCAATGTGGCCGAGGCTTTGCAGGAGAAAAAGATCGCCCAAATTGCCGACCACATCGCCGCCAACCCTAAGCTCCGCGTGGTGCTCATTGCAGGACCTTCGTCCTCGGGCAAGACCACCTTTGCCCACCGCCTCTCGGTGCAGCTGCGCGCCAGCGGAAAGCACCCTCGCAGCATCTCGCTCGACAACTACTACGTCGACCGCCATCTCTCCCCACGCGACGAACGCGGCGACTACGACTTCGAGCACATCGAGGCCATCAATCTCCCCCTCTTCAACGAGCAGATGTGCCAACTCTTGGCCGGCGAAACGGTGGAACTGCCTCGCTACGACTTTCCCACGGGCAAGAGTTTGCCCAGTGGCGAAATGTTGCAGCTACAGCCCGAAACGATTCTCATCCTCGAGGGCAACCATGCCTTGAACCCTCGCATGAGCGAGCGCATCCCCGAAGAGGCCAAGTTCAAGATTTATGCCTCGGCACTCACCACCATCATGCTCGACGACCACAACTATATCCCCACGACCGACAGCCGATTGTTGCGCCGCATTTGCCGCGACTATAAGTATCGTGGCTATATGCCCCAAGAGGTGATTCGTCGCTGCCCTTCGGTCACGGCGGGCGAAGAAAAATGGATTTTCCCCTACCAGGAGGAAGCCGACGTGATGTTCAACTCTCATCTCATCTACGAGTTGGCCGCCCTACGTGAGCAAGCACTCCCTCTATTGGAAACGGTGCCCGAATGTGCGCCCGAGTACAGCGAGGCCTACCGCCTGCGCAAGTTTATTGCCTACTTCACCCCCATGCCCATGGACGCAGTGCCTCCCACCTCGCTTCTGCGCGAGTTTTTGGGCAAGAGCATTTTCCAGGCTTAGCCCCTCCCTCCTCGCTTGGCCTCACGCGCCCCACACGCTCCCTTCCCCACGCACAAAGCAGCAAGAGCTTTTTGACACGGCATGAGAGACAATTCTCTCCATGCCCAGAGCGAGAAACACAAATGAGGCTCTACACGCAGGGATATTGCTGAGTGCAAAGGGAATAAGCGGAAAGAAGATTTGGTGATGTGAGCAAAAAATCCTACCTTTGCACCCGAATTACGGCTCCCACAACCGCAGTAGTTGTGGGAGCCGTTTGTGTTTTTTGCGAAACAATGAACGGCGAACATCTATCGTATGGCTGCTTTTGGGTTCAAGTTTCATTGTTCGCCCATTCATTTCTCGTTACAACACTTTCTTATTTTGAAAACATTTTCTCAATTGGGCTTGAAGGAAGAACTCCTCACGGCCATTGCCGAAATTGGCTATGCCACGCCCACTCCCGTACAGGAAGCCGTCGTGCCCCTCCTGTTGCACGACCCTGCCCAAGCCGAAACCCAGCGCGACATCATCGCCTTGGCGCAAACCGGCACAGGAAAAACGGCCGCTTATGGTCTGCCCGTGCTCCACAACATCGATGCTGCCGATCGCACCACACAGGTTGTGATTCTCAGCCCTACGCGCGAACTCTGTTTGCAAATCTCCGACGATTTGAAAGCCTATTCGCGCTATATCGACGGCCTTCACGTAGTCGCCGTGTATGGCGGAACAGCCATTGGCGACCAGATACGGCAGCTTCGCAAGGGGGCACAAATCATCGTGGCCACTCCTGGCCGCCTCATCGACCTCATGCAGCGCGGCGTTGCCCAACTCGAAGGGGTGCGCCACGTGGTGCTCGACGAGGCCGACGAGATGCTCAACATGGGATTTACCGAGAGCATCAACGAAATTTTGGCTGGCGTGCCTGCTGAGCGACAAATTTTGCTCTTCTCGGCCACCATGGGGCCAGAGATAGAACGCATCGCCAAGAGCTACCTGCGCGACTATCAAGAAGTGGTCGTAGGTTCGCGCAACGAAGGCGCGGAGCACGTGAACCACACCTACTACTTGGTCAAAGCACAAGACAAATATCTCGCGCTCAAGCGCATCGTAGACTACTATCCGCGCATCTACGGCATCGTCTTTTGCCGCACCCGCATGGAAACTCAAGAAGTAGCCGACTGGCTCATTCGCGATGGCTACTCGGCCGAGGCCTTGCACGGCGATTTGGCACAAGCGCAGCGCGACCTGACGATGCAAAAATTTCGTCAGCATCGCACACAAATCCTCGTGGCCACCGACGTGGCGGCTCGAGGATTGGATGTGAACGACCTGACCCACGTCATCAACTACGGTCTGCCCGACGATGTCGAGAACTATACCCACCGCTCTGGGCGCACAGGGCGTGCAGGCAAGCGCGGCACCTCTATCTCCATCATTCACCTGCGCGAACGCAGCAAGGTGCGCAACATCGAACGCATCATCGGCAAGAAATTTGAGGCGGGTACCCTACCCGAACCCAAAGAAATCTGTTCCAAGCAGCTCTACAAAGTAATCGACCAAATCGAGCACACAGAAGTCGACGAGGAACAAATCGCCCCCTTCCTGCCCGAGGTGATGCACACGCTCGAGTGGCTCTCGAAGGAGGAACTCATCAAACGCATCGTGCAGCACGAGTTTGGACACTTCCTCAACTATTATGCTTCGGCTCCCGAAATTGTTCAGCCCAGCGAACGCCCCGAACGCAACACGGGCAAGCAGGCCGATCGGGAAGTGCGCCGCGAGCGCAACGCCAGCGGCGAACACGTGGCCGAGGAGGGCTACAAGCGTTTATTCCTCAATTTTGGCAAGCGCGACAACTTCTTTGCCCGCGAAATCATCAATCTGCTCAACCGCTACATTAAGGGCAAGGTAGAGATAGGTCGCATAGACCTGCTGCCCAATTGCTCCTTTTTCGAGGTTCCCGAGGACGATGCCGCGATGGTCATCGCCAAAATGTCCAAGGCCAAAGTGGGCGATCGCCGCGTCGTGGTTGATTGGGCCGACGGTTCGCCAGGCGACGGCAGCCCCTCAAAGACACACCCTGCGCGCCACCGCAAACCTGCCGCCATGCGCGACGAGCCCCGCTCTGCCCACTACGTGAAGGGCAAAGCCCCTGCTCCCGATCGCCCGAAGAAGGAAAAGAAGCGTCGAGGGGGCGACGAAGGTTTTGCTCCGCTTCCTAAGAAATACACCAAGGACGACTGGCGACAATTCTTCGAGTCCTAAGACTCAAGCCCCACACAAAGGAAGCCATCTCCGCTCCTCCACCTCATAAAGAGGGAGCATTGAAGGGCGCTCTCCTCTCACCGCTTGTGGACGATGGAACTCAACGTTCCATCGTCCGTTTTTTTTATTTCTCTCCTCATGCAGCCTCCCACTTGCTCGGTCATAGGCCAACAGTATACTGAGGATTTGCGCGCTGAACAAGGCCCGTTTTCGAGCACTCCAAAGGCACTTATACCAACTTCGCACGTAGAAAATCCTACGA
>JAUNKN010000020.1 GCA_030532685.1 Bacteroidales bacterium
CGATTTCGACCTCTCGGCCGAAGAAGTTGCGGCGGCGCTCACCTCCATCGGACTCGAAGTGGGCAGTGTGGAAGAAGTGCAAACCATTCGTGGTGGCCTCAAGGGCTTGGTCGTAGGCCATGTTCTCACCTGCGAAGCGCACCCCAATAGCGACCACATGCACGTTACAACCGTAGATTTGGGCGATGGAGCTGCTCCCACACAAATCGTGTGTGGTGCACACAATGTGGCTGCGGGGCAAAAGGTGATTGTGGCAACACTGGGCACCACGCTCTACGATGGCGACAATCAATTTTCCATCAAGAAGTCCAAACTTCGCGGAGTGGAGAGCTACGGAATGATTTGTGCCGAGGACGAAATCGGAGTGGGCACGGGGCATGACGGCATCATGGTATTGCCAGCCGAAACACCCGTGGGACAGCCCGCAGCCGAATACTTCGGGCTCGAAAGCGACTATCTCATCGAGGTAGATATCACTCCCAATCGTGCCGATGCTTGTTCGCACTGGGGAGTAGCTCGCGATCTCTATGCCTACCTTGTGCGCAATGGTCATACCACCCAATTGCATCGTCCTGGCGTGGAAGCCTTCAAGGCCGATAGCCAATCCCTGCCCATCGCCATCGAGGTGCAAAATGCCGAGGCTTGTCCGCGTTATTGCGCCGTTACGCTCAAAGGTTGCACGGTAAAGGAGAGCCCCAAATGGCTACAGGACAAACTCAACACCATAGGCCTTCGCCCCATCAACAATATCGTAGACATCACCAACTATATCATGATGGCCTACGGCCAACCCTTACATTGTTTCGATGCCGATATGATTAAAGGCGGAAAAGTCGTGGTGAAGACGCTCCCCGAAGGCACTCCCTTCGTGACGCTCGATGGCGAAGAGCACAAGCTTTCGGAACGCGACTTGGCCATTTGCAATGCCGAAGAAGCCATGTGTATTGCTGGCGTTTTTGGAGGACAAGGTAGCGGAACTTACGAGGGAACGACCAACATCCTTTTCGAGAGTGCCTACTTCCATCCCACGTGGATACGCAAGAGCGCACGTCGCCATGGTCTTAATACCGATGCTTCGTTCCGCTTCGAGCGTGGCATCGACCCCGACGGACAGATTTATGCCCTCATGCAGGCTGCTCTCATGGCCAAAGAACTGGCTGGTGGAGAAATTGCTATGGATATCGTGGATGTAGAAGCACCTGGCTTGACCAAGGCACGCAGCATTCAGCTCAGCTATCAATACGTCAATGAACTCATTGGTAAGACCATCGAAACCGATTTGGTCAAGACCATCGTTCAGTCGCTCGACATGACGATTGTAGAGGAAACAGCCGAAGGCCTCACCCTCTCCGTGCCCGCCTATCGCGTCGATGTACAACGTCCCTGCGACCTCGTCGAAGACATCCTGCGCATCTATGGCTACAACAACGTAGAGATTCCTACGAGCGTCAAATCCTCGCTCACCATCAAGGGCATGCACGATCGCAGTTATCGCCTCCAAACGCTGGTGAGTGAGCAACTGGTGGGTAGCGGATTCAATGAAATCTTGAACAACTCGCTCACCCGCGAGGCTTACTACAATGATTTGAGCACCTATGCCCCTGAGCATCTCGTGCGTCTCATCAATCCGCTTTCGGGCGATTTGAACGTGATGCGCCAAACATTGCTCTTCGGTGGCTTGGAAAGCATTGCGCACAATGCCAATCGTAAGGCGAGCAATCTGCGCTTCTTCGAGTTGGGTAATTGTTACCGTTACGATGCTGAGCGCAAGAACAGCGAAAAAGTCCTTGCGGCCTACAGCGAAGAGCAACACCTCGGCCTGTGGCTTACGGGCAATCGCGTAGAAGGTTCTTGGGCGCATCCCAACGAGGCCTCGAGTATCTATGAGCTGAAAGCCTATGCCATGAACATCTTGGCCCGTTTGGGTATTTCGACTGCAGGGCTTGTGATAGAGAATGGCAAGAACGACATTTTCTCCAAGAGCCTCGCCATCGCCGATCGCAACGGCAAGGTTCTGCTCGAGCTCGGTTTGGTCAAGAAAGCCATTCTCGTGGCTTGCGAAGTGGAGCAAGAGGTCTACTTTGCCGACTTCAACTGGACGGCACTCATGAAGAAACTTCCCAAAAAGGAAGTGTCCTATCGCGAACTCTCGAAATTCCCAGCCGTACGCCGCGATTTGGCCCTGCTCCTCGACCAAAGTGTGAGCTTTGGCGACATTGAGCGCATCGCCTATGCCTGCGAGAAAAAGCTGCTCAAGAAGGTCGAACTCTTTGACGTCTATGAGGGCAAAAATCTCGAAGCCGGCAAGAAGAGCTATGCTGTGGCTTTCACCTTGCAGGACGAGAGCAAAACCATGAACGACAAGCAGACGGAAGCTATCATGAGCAAAATCGTTGCGCAACTCGAGAAGCAACTCGGCGCACAGCTCCGTGGCTAAACGCATCTGAACTATCAACCTCTATTACCAATATATTCCCATGGGAAGAGCATTTGAATATCGCAAAGCTGCGAAAATGAAACGTTGGGGCCACATGGCTCGTACCTTTACTAAGATTGGCAAACAGATTGCTGTAGCAGTAAAGTCGGGTGGCCCTGATCCCGAAACCAACCCCACGCTGCGCGCCATCATCGCTACGGCCAAGCGTGAAAATATGCCCAAGGACAACATCGATCGTGCCATCAAAAATGCACAGGGCAAGGACCAAAGCGACTACAAGACCATGACTTACGAAGGCTACGGCCCTCACGGTATTGCAATCTTCGTAGACACGCTTACCGACAACCCCACACGCACTGTGGGCGACGTGCGTTCGGTCTTCAACAAGTTCAGCGGCAACCTCGGTACCATGGGCTCGTTGGCTTTCCTCTTCGACCACAAGAGCGTCTTCGCCTTCAAGAAGCCCGAAGGCATCGATATGGAAGAACTCATTCTCGACCTTATTGACTATGGTGTTGAGGACGAATATGATGAGGACGAGGAAGAGGGCACCATCACCATATATGGCGACCCCAAGTCCTTCTCGGAGATTCAAAAACACTTGGAAACAGAAGGTTTTGAAGTGGTGAGCGGTGAGTTTACCTACATTCCCAACGACGTTAAGGACGTAACGCCCGAACAGCGCGAGAGCATCGACAAGATGGTGGAGCGCTTGGAGGATTTCGACGACGTCCAGAATGTCTACACCAACATGAAGCCCGAGGAAGCCTAAACCTTTCTCTTGCATCACAACGGCCCCCTGCATCGCGAGATGCAGGGGGCCGTTATGCTTGCTGTGGGGGGCTCAGCCACGATAGCGTAGTTCCCAAAAGGCGAGGGCGGCTGCGGCAGCGACATTGAGCGAATCGACCTGATGCGACATAGGGATACGCACCACATGGTCGGCCGCGTCGATAACGCTTTGTGCCAAACCATCGCCCTCTGTACCCATGATGATGGCTAAGCGCTCTTCCTGGCGCAGGGCAGGGTGGTCGATAGGGATAGATTGGTCGGTCAGTGCCATAGCTGCCGTGCGAAATCCCAGCTCGTTGAGTTGCTGAATCGAGCCGTTGAGCCAAGTCCATGGTACTAAGAAAGTGCTGCCCATGGACACGCGAATGGAGCGTCGGTTGAGCGGATCGCAACTTGTGGGAGTGAGCAAGACTGCATCGATACCCAATGCTGCTGCTGAACGAAAGATGGCGCCGATGTTAGTCGTGTCGACGACGCCGTCGATCACCACAAGACGCTTTGCTCCGTGACACACGGCTTCGAGGCTTGGCGCGGCAGGACGACGCATGGCGCAGAGCACGCCACGTGTCAGTGTGTAGCCTGTGAGCTGCGCCAGCACTTCGCGACTTCCCGTATAGACAGGAATCTCGCCGCTACGCTCAATGATGTCCGCGGCATCGCCCGTGATGTGGCGCTCTTCGCAGAGTAGGGCCAGTGGCTGGTAGCCCTTGTCGAGAGCTACGTGTATCACTTTGGGGCTTTCGGCAATGAAAATACCTTGGCTCTCGTCGAGGCGGTGGCGTAGCTGAGCCTCGGTGAGCGAGGCAAAGATTTCGACTCCAGGGTGACCAAGGTCGGAAATAGGAATGATAGGCATGAGGAGAAGAGAGGGAAGAAGAAAAAGGATTATCGGCAAAGGACGCCTTGACGACTGCCACGACGAGCAAACTCACGATTGACGAGTGCTACGAATTCGTAGTTTTTCAAGCCCCAGTCGGGAGCAATGAGCAGTTCTCGAGGAGAGGAGGAAGTGAAGCGCTCCACGACCAAATCAGGGCGCAAGCGTTCTAAGAAGTCGACCACGAGTGTCACGTATTCCTCAGGTGTGTAAAGCCGAAAATCGGAATTCCCTGCTCGAAGTGCCCGTTGATATTCCACACACATGGCTGTTCCGCGCACGATTTGCAATTGGTGCAACTTCAGGGTAGCCAGCGGGAGCGCATTGAGCGCTGCTGCCTGTGCCAGTGTGTCCTCACGTGTTTCGCCAGGTAGGCCCAAGATAAGGTGAGCTCCTACGGGGAGTCCTCGGGCTGCGGTGCGTGTGATAGCATCGACCGAACTGGCAAAATCATGGCCGCGATTGATGCGCTGCAAAAGGGCATCGTTGCAGCTTTCCACACCATACTCGATGTGCACGAAATGATGGCGTGCCAACTCCTCAAAGTAGTCGAGCAGCGTGTCGGGCATGCAGTCGGGCCGTGTGCCCACGACCAGGCCCACGACATCGTCCACGGAGAGTGCCTCTTCGTAGAGACTACGCAGGTGTTCGAGTTCGCCATAGGTATTGGTGTAGGCTTGAAAATAGGCCAAGTATTTCAGGCTGTGGGCGTCGCTGTCGAGGAGTTTCCCACGCTTTTCTGCTCGTTTTTGTTGGGCACGTCGAAAAAATGATTTTCCACGTTCTAACTGTGCCGTGACGCTTTCGTCCTTTAGTTCGTAGTCAGGGTTGAAGCTTTGATTGTTGCAATAGGTGCATCCTCCTCGTCCGCGTGTGCCATCGCGGTTGGGGCAGGTAAAGCCTGCGTTGATGGAGATTTTTTGTACCTTGTGGTCAAAATGCTGCGAGAGGAAAGCCGAGAGGGGAGTGTAGTAGCCTTCCATGCTTAGGCGCGACTATACATTTTGCGGCGAGGTGAGGTGCTGATATCCTTCACTTTGCCTGCTGCAATGAGACGGCGCAAGAGCTGATAGGCATGAGGGAGCGTGCATCCTGCTTCGCGAGCAAACTCGGGTGCGCTAAAGAAGAAGGCTCCATTCATGAGCCGGTCGAGCACAGCGTTGAGTTCCTGTTCGGTCAGTTCGCGCTGCGACTTGCAGCCATGATGGGTAGCCTTAAATTGAGCTTCCTGTGCCAAACTTTGCAGGAAACTCTTCTCGGCTCGGAAGCGCACGCTCTTCACCTTGGGTTGTTTTAGGTAGAAGCGTTCTTTTTCTTTCTCCGTTACTTCGCCGTCGATGGTGAGCGAGAAGTAACCCAGCCCTTTGATGTGCACCGAGTTGCCCATGAGCAGCTGGCGACGTAGTGCATCGGTCAGTGCATCGACTGCTGCGAGGAGGTCGGAGGTACTCAGCGAAGTGCTGGCTTCAATCTCTTCAAAGAGCTGTGTGCTCTCTACAGCACGCCCTTCTATGGCGCGTGCGATTACTTTGTTTTTGCCCTCAAACACGCCGCCTTGGCGGAAGAAACCATATTGTATAGCCATTTTTGAGCGTTTTGTTCCCATGCTCGATATGGAGCGTCGGCAGTTGTGTGCTGAGTCCCGCGCCAGTCAGTAATTAGATCCGCGGATTTATTGGAGTTTTTCCGCGGACAAAATTACATAATTGCGCGGAAATAATAAAGTAAATGAGTCATTAAAATTTTTTGCCAGCCTTGAGAAATCGATGGCTTGTGGGCTGAGTAGCGAAAAAGTCCCAATTTTGAGCCTAAAAAATCCCGATGCAGGGAGAGCACTCGCTCGCTGGAACGAGTTGCCCCCTGCATCGGGACGCGAAATGAAGCAAGCGGGAGATAGGATAGGCATGAAGCCTGTGGGGAAGAGCAGCGAGCAAGCTAATCTTGTGCCAACTTGACGCGCTGCCAAGCTGTGGTACCCGCCTTGCGCATGCTGATGCTACCCTCGTCCCAATAGGTAGGCCAACCTTGGAAAATACCTCCCACAAATAGGGTGCGCAAGCGATGCTTGCCTGCCGAGAGAGCGATTTGAGCATTGTTGGGCGAATTGCGAGGGATGAACACCAAACGATTGTCCACCAAGAGTTCGTCGTCGACCCACAAGCCTGCATTGTGCGTAGCAAACTCGTAAACGCCCTCCTCGGCGATGTTCAAGCAAAACTCACCCATGGCAGCGTAGTGGCGCACGTGGCGAAAATCGCGTGGGAGTGGCGTGAGGCGACTGATGTCCTCGATTTTGCTGAGCAGCGTGTCGGTGTCGAAAGGAGCTTGTGCGCCATTGGCATAGCTGTATTGCCCCCAGGCCATACGAACTTTCATGCCTTGAAACACGGCTTGAGCGGGTAGTGCAGGGCGTGGCAATTCCTTGTAAACGCGAATGGTGCGTTCGGGGCCCAATAGGCCACAAGGCAAGACACAGCGTGTGCGCACCTGACAAGAGGAGCGCAGCGTGAGAGCTTGTGTGTAGCGTGCCGATTGGGCCGAAGTTTGACTCCCATCGGTCGAATAGACGATGGGAAGCGGGCGAGTGGTGCCCAAGGCAAGCGACAAACTATCGCCCGTGAACACGAGGTGATTGCAAGAGGGCCAGTCGGTGGGTCGCTCTCCGAGCTGTTGGGGCTGAGGGAGGTGAAAGTTTACACCTTTGTGCTGAAGGCGCAGCGCAGCATCGCCATCGAGCCGACGACAAAAGTCGTCAAAGTTGCGCTGTTGGCGTGGGCTCCATCCAACCTCGGCTATGGCCAGAGCACGAGGGAAAATCTTGTATTCCAAGTGCTGAGGATTGTGGATATATTCGCTCCAAGCATTGCCCTGCACTCCCAAAAACAAGTGTTCCTTGTTGCCCTCGACAGCCTGACAGGGCTCGAACTGGTAGCTCATGCGCACATCGCCATACATGCTGAAAGCGATGGGCTCGGTGAGTAGATCGCCCTGCAAATAGTCCAAATAATAGCCGTCGCTATTGGGCGACATGATGACGGGATGGCCAGCTTGTGCAGCCTTAATGCCCCCTTCGGTTCCGCGCCACGACATAATGACGGTTTGCGCGGGGAGCTGTCCGCCCTCGAGCACTTCGTCCCAACCAATGGCTTGCTTCCCCTTGCTGTTCAAGTACTTGGCTACGCGCTCCACAATGTATCCTTGTAGCTCACGTTCGTTCTTATAGCCCAAGGATTTCACGCGCGCTTGGCAATGGGCACACTTTTGCCACTCTCCATGAGGAGCCTCGTCCCCCCCGATGTGAAAGAGCTTTCCCGGGAAGAGTTGGGCCATCTCATCGATGACGTCGCGCAGGAAGAGAAACATGTCTTCGCGACCAGGACACATCACGATATCCTCCACGCCCCAAATGGTGCGCGGAGAGGTGGGCTGCTGGCGACACGACAGCTGAGGGAGAGCTGCGATGGCTGCGAGTTCGTGTCCTGGCACTTCGAGTTCGGGCACAATCTCTATGGCGCGGCTTTGAGCATAGGCCACTACTTCGCGCACTTCTTCTTGGGTGTAATATCCGCCGTGACGTGTGCCGTCGGCCTCGGTGCGCCATGCGCCAACGTCGGTGAGTTGAGGATATTTCTTAATCTCGATGCGCCATCCTTGGTCGTCGGTAAGATGCCAGTGCAGGCGATTGATTTTGTAGGCGGCCAAAAGGTCGATTTGTCGCTTCACGGCTTCGACGGGCAAAAAGTGTCGGCAAGGGTCGAGCATGATGCCACGATAAGGAAAGCGCGGAGCGTCCTCTATGTGCAGGCAAGGCACGCGCCAAGCCACGAGCTGACCATCACGTTGAGAAGCTTCGACGGCAGGAGGAAGTAGTTGCAGCAAAGACTGAACGGCATAAAAATAGCCTGCATAGTGAGCCGCTTCGATGCGGATGCCCTCTTGAGATACGTGCATCGAGTAGCCCTCGCGCGGGCCTGCCTTGTAGGCAAAGACGATGGCTTTGTTTCGCTTTTGTCGAGAAGAGAGTCGCCAAGCAAAAGGCGTGGAGCGATTCACGCGCTCTATGAGGTAGCTGGCGGCAGCCTTTCCTGCGCTATCGGTAGCGAAGATAGCCGTGTGGGCATCGAGGACAAAATGTCCCTGTGCCGTGCGATAGCTTTGGGGTTGCGGGATAATGTTCAGCTCGCGGCCCCAGGTCGAAAAAGGCTGCGAGAGAACGAAACAAAGGAGGAGTAAAAGGGGGGTGAGTTTCATAGTAGTAGTGATAAAAAGGCTTATTCGACGTAGAGCACCAGACCTTTGAGATATTCTCCCTCGGGGTGATAAATGTTGATGGGATGGTCGGCTGGCTGGTGGATTTGATGGAGAATGCGCACGTGGCGACCGCTTTGTGCCGCTGCGGTAAATACGGCCAGACGAAACTGTTCCTTGGACACGGCTTGCGAACAAGAAAAAGTGAAGACAATGCCACCTGATTGTATCTTCTTGAAAGCGATGGCGTTGAGGCGAGTATAGCCCTTGATGGCATTGCGCAGGGCATCTTTGTGCTTGGCAAAAGCGGGAGGATCGAGCACGATGAGGTCGTAGTCGCCACCAGCACGCTCCAAAAACTTGAAGGCATCTTCGGCAAAGGCCTCGTGACGTGGGGCGTTGGGGAAGTTGAGCGCAATGTTTTGTCGTGTCAGTTCGATCGCTTTGGCCGAAGCGTCTACGCTGTGCACAAGACGGGCTTGACCACGCATAGCGTAGACCGAGAAACCACCTGTGTAGCAAAACATATTGAGCACGGAGCGACCAGCACTGTACTGCTCGAGCAAGCGACGATTCTCACGTTGGTCTACGAAAAAGCCCGTTTTCTGCCCGTGCAACCAGTCGATGTGGAACTGTAATCCATATTCTCGAGCTATGTTTTCATCTGTTGTGCCACGCAGAAAACCATTTTCTTGCCCCAAATCGGCTTTGTAGGGAAGCGTTGTTTCGCTCTTGTAGTACACGTGTTTGACTTGTCCTTCGCTGGCTTCGAGGAGCGCATCGGCAATGGCCTCGCGAGCATGGTGCATTCCCACCGAGTGCGCTTGCATGACTGCGGTACTGCCAAACACATCGACCACGAGCCCTGGGAGTTGATCGCCCTCACCATGAACGAGGCGATAGATTTGATGTAGCTCCGGCTGCTGAGTAAGCCCTAAGGCACCGCGCATTTGAAAGGCTTGGCGCAGACGGCGTGTCCAAAAAGCATGGTCGATGGCCTCGTCTTCAAAGGTGAGGACCCGCACGGCGATGGAACCAATTTGGTAATGGCCGAGTGCGAGAAATTGTTCTTCCTCGTCGACCACACGTACCACCTCGCCCTCAGACAATTCAGCTTTGCGAGGCAATGTATGGTGAATGGCACCAGAGAAGACCCAAGGATGGAAGCGGCGCAGGCTATCGGCCTTTCCGCGGCGTAGGACTATCGTGTTCATAGTGATGAGAGGTATATAAGAATGGGAGGATTGGAAAAGAATAGACAGAAATTGAAGGTGAGAGAGTGCCCTTCTCTTCGCTAAGGGAGAGATAAGGAGAGGCTCGCATTAGGGATTTAGCCCAATCCATGATTTTGAGCAGGAGGAAAAGAAGGAGAGGAGGAAGAAAAAAAGAGTTCGGAGTAGGCCATGGCAAACTCCGAACCCTGCAGAACTCATTGTGAAGCGCTTATTTTTTCAACAGAAGGAGCTTCGTGGAGTTTAGTCGAGATAGCGTTGGGCTAGCTCCTTGAACTCCTCAATGCGGCGATCGCGCAAGAAAGGCCACCAGCGGCGCACGTTTTCGGAGCGTTGCAAGTCTACCTCCACAATTTGTACGACTTCTTCGTCCTTTGGAGCACGGTAGAGGAACTCGCCTTGTGGGCCTGCCACAAAGGAACTGCCCCAAAACTGGATGCCCTGTGTTTGCCCACTGGGATCGGCCTCATGCCCCACACGATTTACGGCGATGACAGGCAGTCCATTGGCCACGGCATGACCGCGTTGTACGGTCGTCCAGGCTTCGCGCTGGCGTTCCTGTTCTTCTATGGGGTCGCTACTCTCATAGCCGATGGCTGTGGGATAGATGAGCAACTGAGCCCCCCGCAAGGCCATGAGGCGTGCTCCTTCGGGATACCACTGGTCCCAGCACACCTGTACGCCCAAGCGTCCAACGCTGGTGTCGATGGGCTCAAATCCTAAATCGCCAGGGGTGAAGTAAAACTTTTCGTAATAGGCTGGATCGTCGGGGATGTGCATTTTGCGATATTTCCCAGCTATGCTTCCGTCTTTCTCGAGTACCACGGCCGTGTTGTGATAGAGTCCTGGAGCGCGGCGTTCAAAGAGAGAGGTGACCAAAACAATGCCGTGCTGACGCGCCAACGCACCGTAAAAATCGGTAGAAGGACCAGGAATGGGCTCGGCTAAATCGAAAAGCTCGGTGTTCTCTATTTGGCAGAAGTAGAGCGAGTTGTGAAGTTCTTGGAGCACAACGAGTTCAGCGCCTTGTGAGGCGGCTTGTGCGATACGTTCGGCCAGTTTGGAGCGATTGGCTTGCACATCGGCTGTGCAGGACATTTGGATGAGAGCGATCTTCATGGGTGAGAGGGAGATTGGGGCACAACACCGCGAGGATATTGCATCGTCACGCAATGTAGCGAGCCGTGTTGGCGAATGAGGGAGCGGCAGTCTATACCTACAATTTCGTGCTGAGGAAAGGCCGTTTGGAGGACTTGACGTGCTTGCTTGTCCTTGTTGGGTTGGTTGTAAGTCGGGTAGAGCACCGCATGGTTCATGATGAGAAAGTTGGCATAGGTCGCAGGGAGGCGTTCGCCATCTTCGTCATAGCACGCATCGGCCATGGGGAGGGCGAGGAGACGATAGGGGGCTCCTTCGGCCGTGCGGAAGTTTTGAAGTTCCTGCTCCATGGCTTGGAGTGCGGAGAAATGCTCATCGTTTTCGTCGGTGCAGCGTACGTACAAAATGGTATCGCGAGGCGCGAGGCGCGCCAAGGTGTCGATGTGGGAATCGGTGTCATCGCCTGCGAGGTAGCCATTGGCCAACCATAGAACTCGGTCCACGCCTAAGCGATCTTGGAGGAGCATTTCGACTTGCTGGCGGTCGAGCGTGGGAATGGCATCGCCTTGGCGACGACGATTGGAGTTGAGCAGACATTCTTCTGTCGTGAGCAGCGTGCCGCATCCGTCGCTTTCTATGGCGCCGCCTTCCAGCTCGAAATCGTTGTAATCAATGTAGCGTCCTTGAACGAGGCCTGCCTCATGAAGTTGTTGGTTGATGGCATTGTCCTTGCTGGCTTCAAATTTTCCACCCCAGCCATTAAAACGGAAGTCGAGAAGTTCGGCGCCTTCGGTACTCAGAACGGTGAGAAAGGCGTGGTCACGTGCCCAAGTATCGTTGGTGGGGGCTTGTAGAAAATGAATGTTTTCGACGGCTGTATTGGGCAAATGATGTTCCAAGTGAGCCTTGAGCTTCGCGATGTCGGGGTGTACGACGATGAGCGGCTGTCGCGTCGCAATTTCATAGGCTAAGCGGAGGTAGGTGGCACCAACTTCATCAAGCATATCGCACCAATCGGTGTGCTCGTGAGGCCATGTGAGTTGTATGGCGCTTTGTGGAGCCCATTCGGCAGGGAGCGTGCGTTTGGGACGTATCTCGGGGTGTTCTATCTTTGGGGAAGAAAGCACGGAAGAGAGGGAAACTTCACCCGTAGCATAGACATTGGCATTGGGGGAGGGAGAGGTGAGAGGCATTAGGCGAGAGTTAAAGAGAAGTCAAACTTAAATCCGCGCAAAAAGTCGGCTACGGCCATACGTTTCTTACCTGCTAATTGTAGAGTGTCGAGGTGTAGGTAGCCATCGGTCAATGCCACTTTGAGATAGGACTTTCCGTCGCTGTGCAAGGTGCCTATTGCTTCTTGATGACTAGTCATCTCCTTGTGAGCAGCATAGATTTTGAGCATTGTGCGTTTGCCATTGGTATCTTGCAATTCGGTCCAAGCCGCAGGGTAGGGCGAAAGACCACGTACAAAGTCGTAGCATCGTTTCACGCCGAGCGACCAATCAATGCGACACGTATCCTTGAAGATTTTGGGAGCATGGCGAATGGGACTGTCGCTGACGAGTTGCTCTTGAGGAATGGGGCGAACTTTGTCGGCCATGATATTGTCGACTGTTTCGACAACGAGTTGAGCTCCCAAGTGCATGAGACGATCGTGTACGGCTTCGACATTATCTTCGTCGTGTATGGGCACTGCCACTCGCTGAATGATGGCACCAGTGTCAATTTCGTGGTCGAGAAAGAAGGTGGTGATGCCCGTTTCGGTATCGCCATTGATGACCGCCCAATTGATAGGGGCAGCACCTCGATATTGGGGAAGGAGAGAAGCGTGAAGGTTGAAAGTCCCCAATCGTGGCATGCTCCATACGATTTCGGGGAGCATGCGGAAAGCCACGACGATTTGCAAATCGGCCCGCAACTCGCGAAGCTGTGCGATGAAAGTTTCGTCCTTTAAGCGTTCGGGTTGTAAAACGGGCAAACCTTGAGAAAGAGCATACTGTTTCACGGCGCTTTGCGATAGCTCTGTTTGGTGGCGTCCCATGGGTTTGTCGGGCATCGTCACGACGGCTACGATGTTGTAGCCTCCCTCGACCAGTGCGCGCAAACTCTCGACGGCAAAGTCGGGCGTACCCATATAGATGATTCTCAAGTCTTCTTTCTGCATACAAAGCTATATTTTTGCGCGAAGATACGCCTTTTTCGCTAAAAAAGAGCTATCTTTGCCGCGCTTATTTGTGCGATGGTTGTATGAGCCTTCGCTGATAGCCAAGCTTTTGTAAGGAAATAACAATAAAACAATATAACAAGGACTATGAACATTTCTCTCGAAAAGTCGGGCAATGTAGCGGTGATTACCGTGAAGATGGAAAAGGCCGACTATCAAGAAGCCGTAAAGAAGGAACTCAAAAATATCTCAGCCAAGGCCGAAATGCCTGGTTTCCGTCGTGGTAAAGTACCTGCAAGCCTTATTCAAAAGCGTTTTGGCTTCCAAGTAAAGGCCGACAAAGTCAATGAACTCTTGAGCGAAAACTTGATGAAGTACATTCAAGACAACAAGGTGAACATCCTTGGTGAGCCCATGATGTCGGAAAAGCAAGTGCAACAAGACCTCGAGACACAAGATGATTTTGAGTTCGTTTTTGATGTTGCGCTCGCTCCTGAATTTGAGATTGAATTGAGCGATAAGGATAGCATTGACTACTACGAAATCGAAGTGAGCGATGCTCAAATCGATGAGCAAGTTAAGAACTTCGCTCAGCAAGCAGGACACCCTGAAAGCGTAGATACTTTTGAAGGTCGTGACATCCTGCGTGGCGCACTCGCCGAGCAAGATACTGAGGGCAACGTACTTGAGGGTGGTATCAACATTGACAAGGCCAGCCTTATGCCCGCTTACTTCCAAAGCGAAGATCAAAAGAAGATTTTTGAAGGTGCCAAGGTAGGCGATGTCATCACCTTCAACCCCTACGAGGCTCATGGTGAAAACGAACTCGCTGCTGTGCTCAAGGTGAGCAAGGAGGAGGCCAACAATCACAAGGGCAACTTTACTTTCCAGGTTGAGGAAATCAGCCGCTTCGTACCAGCTTCGATGGATCAGGAGTTCTTCGATCGTATTTTCGAACCTGGTACGGTAAAGAGCGAAGAAGAGTTCCGTGCCAAGGTTAAGGAACTCATGGCTACACAACACGTTGCCGATAGCGACTACAAGTTCCTCCAAGATGTACGTAAGTATTGCGAAGAGAAGGTGGGTGCACTCGAGTTCCCCCTCGAAGCTCTCAAGCGCTTCATGAAGCTTCAAAATGCCGATAAGGGTGAGGAGTTTGTCGATAAGAACTTCGACAAGAGCATTGAAGAGCTTCGCTGGCACTTGACGAAAGAGAAGCTCGTGGCTGGTCGCAACATCAAGGTGGACGAAGCCGACATTAAGGCTCAAGCCATCAAGTTCGCTCGTTTCCAATTCATGCAGTATGGCATGAACAATGTGCCCGAAGAATATCTCGAAGGCTATGCACAGGAACTTCTCAAGGATCGCAACCAAGTGAATGGTTTTGTAGAACGTAGCATCGACGAGAAGCTTGCCGAAACTCTTAAGACTGTCGTGAAACTCAACAAGAAGACTGTAACGGTCGAGGAGTTTGCAAAGTTCTTCGAAGCTACTGAAGCCTAAAAATCTATTGGTATCGTCGCCAAGTGCGACGATGCTACAGAATGCACTACAGCTGCGCTGCTGGGCGACAGTCCTATGCGTCTGAGCTTGGCTTTGGTGTAGTACAAAGTCATTCTGACAAACCTCAATGGGACTGCGTCAAAATTTCCATTTTGACACAGTCCCACTTTTCTATTTTTATCATGCAACAAGATTTCCGCAAATTTGCCACGCGCCACTTGGGCATCAATTCCATGGTGCTCGACGATGTCGTAGCCGCACAAAATCAATACCTCAATCCCTATATTTTGGAAGAGCGTCAGCTCAATGTGACGCAAATGGACGTGTTTTCGCGTTTGATGATGGATCGCATCATCTTCTTGGGCACGGCCATCGACGACTATACGGCCAATACTCTCCAGGCTCAGCTTCTTTATCTCGACTCGACCGATCCTGGTAAGGACATCTCCATTTATATCAACTCGCCTGGTGGTAGTGTTTATGCAGGCTTGGGCATCTATGACACGATGCAATTCATTCAGAGCGATGTGGCCACTATTTGTACGGGCATGGCTGCTTCTATGGGAGCAGTGCTCCTTGTGGCGGGACATGAAGGCAAGCGTTCGGCACTTCCTCACAGTCGTGTGATGATTCACCAGCCTCTCGGCGGTGCGCAAGGGCAAGCCTCGGATATTGAAATCACCGCTCGCGAAATTATGAAGCTCAAAAAGGAGCTTTACACCATTATTGCTGAACATAGCCACACGGACTTTGATAAGGTTTGGGCCGATAGCGATCGCGACTATTGGATGACGGCCAATGAGGCGCAAGAGTATGGAATGATAGACCGCGTGCTGGCGCGCAAAGCATAAAACACGAACATGACAAAACGCAATAGCAAACTTGATCACTGTTCTTTCTGTGGTCGCACGGAGGAGGAAATCGATTTTCTCATTCCCGGCCAGGAAGGACACATCTGTAACGAGTGTGCCACACGTGCAGGTAGCATTGTCGAGGAGATTTACCGAGCCAATGAAGCCAAGAATACGGCAAATGATCTTGCTGCCCTCGACCAACTTCCTACGCCCAAGCAAATCAAAGAACACCTCGACCAGTACGTCATTGGTCAAGACGCTGCTAAGAAGTATCTCTCTGTGGCCGTCTACAATCACTACAAGCGCATTCGTAGCAATGCCGATGCCGACGATAGCGTGGAAATCGAAAAGAGCAACATCGTTATGGTGGGTTCGACAGGTACGGGAAAGACGCTCTTGGCACGCACCATTGCTCGCTTGCTGCAAGTACCTTTCACCATTGTCGATGCTACTGTTTTCACCGAAGCCGGATATGTGGGAGAGGATGTGGAGAGCATCCTGTCGCGCCTACTCCAAGTGGCCGACTTTGATGTGGAGCGCACTCAACGTGGCATCGTGTTTATCGACGAAATCGATAAGATTGCTCGCAAGAGCGACAATCCCTCCATCACACGTGATGTGAGCGGAGAGGGGGTTCAGCAAGGTATGCTAAAACTCCTTGAAGGTAGCATTGTCAATGTCCCTCCCAAAGGCGGCCGCAAGCACCCTGACCAAGACTATGTGCAGATCGATACGCGCAACATTCTCTTCATCTGTGGAGGAGCATTCGATGGCATAGAGAAGAAGATAGCCCAACGTCTTAATACGCACACGGTGGGTTACGACTCAGTGCAGAATTTGAAAAAAATCGATTCGAGCGATTTGATGCAATATGTCGAGCCTCAAGACCTCAAGAGTTTTGGTCTCATACCAGAAATCATCGGTCGTTTACCTGTGCTCACTTATCTCAAACCGTTGGATGCTGCTGCACTGCGCAACATTCTGACCGAGCCAAAGAACTCCATCGTTCGCCAATACATCAAGCTTTTTGCACTCGATGGAGTAGCACTTACCTTCGCTCCCGAAGCCCTCGACTATATCGTAGAGAAAGCCGTGGAGTACAAACTTGGTGCGCGTGGTTTGCGCTCCATCGTCGAGACGATAATGATGGACGCTATGTACGAAGCTCCTTCAGGAGCAGACAAGGAACTAAACATCACGCGCGAATATGCTCAGCAAAAGTTTGATCCCTTGAACCATCCCACGCTCTAAGGCAGGTTTGCCCAAAGAACAATGAAACTTTTCTCTTTACGATAGCTTGCTTTTGTTGTCCTCTCAGTAGGGAGGCTTTGTGGAGAATGCGCTGTTTCTGTTTGCCCATCGGGCGTCCCACTTTAGGAAACGGGCTTCCCATTCCTGTCGTTTTGCTTGCGAGTTTTATTTTTCTCGTTGCGACTTTCGTTTCTACTCTTCGCGCGCATATCCCTTATGCTTTGTTTTTCTTCTCTTTTCTTCCATTTTCTCAAATAATCGAATGAAAATGAGGAGGATTGCTTGTGGAAGTGAAAGGGAAGCTTGTTTCCACAACTTCCACAGTGAGCCAGTAGAGATAGGCCTCGTGACGATGGTAAACATGGCGCGTGTGGAAGTGGATATTTCTTTGCTTCCACTTGATTTCCTTTTGAAAAACAGGGGATTATGAGCTCCTGTGGAAGTGTGGAGGTGAAAAACATACGCTAAGTAAGAGTACGCGCGCGAGGAAAAAAGAGCTTGGTGTCGATGAAGGTACCAGCTTCGTCGTAACAAATTCCACAAAGAGCGGAACGACGATATTGAAATTCGCCCCCGAAACTCAATGGAGTTTCGGGGGCGAACTTTTCGTGTATATATTATCTCTCGGTTTAGAGTTTGGCTTCGAGAGCTGCTATCTTGGCTAAGGTGTCGGCTTCCTTTTTGCGCTCCATAGCCACCACAGCTTCGGGAGCTCCGCTCACAAAACGCTCGTTGGAGAGTTTTCCTTGAATGGATTTGAGGAACTTGCGCAAATGTTCCAGTTCGGCACGAGCTGCTTCTTTTTCTGCTTCCAAATCCACAACATCGCCCAAATAGAGAGCATACTGGGTAGTGCCTACGAGGAAGGTGGAATAGCCTGCACCGTTGGCTTCAGTGGCGATTTGAATTTCGGAAATCGTGGCCATCTTTTGCACCAAACAATCGTACTGCACAGTGTCGTTTTGCCCAACGATGGTGAGGGGAAGAGCTTCGCGTGGAGAAATGTTTTTCTGTGCACGAGCAGCTCGTACGCCCGTTACGATACCTTTCACGCGTTCCACATCGGCAATGAGTTGTGCGTCTGTATCGAGTGGAGCTGCAATACTTTGAGGCGATACCATGATGCTTTCTCCCTGCTTGCGCTCTGCGATATGCTGCCAGAGTTCTTCGGTAATGAAAGGCATGAAAGGATGGAGCAGGTGGAGCAAATCGTCAAAATAGGCGATAGTGGCCTCGTAGGTCTTACGGTCAATGGGCTGCTGATAGGCTGGCTTCACCATTTCCAAATACCAGGAAGAGAATTCGTCCCAGAAGAGGCGGTATACTTCCATGAGCGCTTCTGAGAGGCGATATTTGGAGTACAAATCGCTCATCTCGGCAGCGCTCTTGCGCAGTTGGGCTCCAAACCATTCTGTAGCCAATCGGGCTGTTTCTGCTTGTGGAGCGTCGTCGCTCACCTGCCAGCCTTGCACCAAACGGAAGGCATTCCAAATCTTGTTGCAGAAATTGCGCCCTTGCTCACAGAGCGCTTCGTCGAACAAGATGTCATTGCCTGCAGGAGCAGCCAACATCATGCCCATACGCACTCCGTCGGCACCGAACTGGTCGATGAGGTCAAGTGGGTCGGGGCTATTGCCCAAAGATTTTGACATTTTACGACCGAGTTTGTCGCGTACAATGCCTGTAAAATACACATTCTTGAAAGGCATCTTGCCCGTGTATTCGTAGCCAGCCATGATCATACGAGCCACCCAGAAGAAGATGATGTCGGGACCTGTTACGAGGTCGGAAGTGGGGTAGTAGTAAGCCAATTCTTCGCTTTCAGGATGCCTGATACCATCGAAGAGCGAAATGGGCCAGAGCCACGAAGAAAACCACGTATCGAGGGCTGCCTCATCCTGGCGTAAATCGGACAGAGTGAGCTCCGTGCGTCCTGTTTTTTGTTGAGCCAAAGCGAGTGCTTCTTCGGGAGTTTCGGCCACGAAGAATACCTCTTCCTCAGCATTGGGAGCCGAAAGATAGTAGGCTGGAATACGATGTCCCCACCATAGCTGACGACTGATGCACCAGTCCTGAATGTTGCTGAGCCAGTTGTGGTAGGTGTTCTTGTATTTGCTGGGATAGAAGCGCAACTCGTCGTTCATTACGGGAGGAAGCGCAATATCAGCGAAGTGCTGCATGCTGAGATACCACTGCATACAGAGACGAGGTTCTACGGCCGTATCGGCATTGCGTTCGGAATAGCCAACTTTGTTTTCGTAGTCTTCTACCTTTTCGAGCAACCCCGCGGCTTCAAGATCTTTGGCAATAGTTTTGCGCACTTCCATACGATCCATACCCACGTAAAGCCCTGCGGCTTCCGAGAGGGTCCCATCGGCATTGAAGATGTCGATGGTCTCGAGTTGGTGGGTTTTGCCCAGATTGTAGTCGTTGACGTCGTGGGCAGGGGTAACCTTCAGGCAGCCCGTACCAAATTCGATATCTACGTAGCGGTCTTCAATGACAGGAACAACGCGATCAACGAGAGGTACGATTACTTTTTGACCACGCAACCAGCCATTCTTGGGGTCTTTGGGATTGATGCACATGGCTGTGTCTCCCATAATTGTTTCGGGACGCGTCGTGGCGACCACAGCATAGCGGCCGCGAGCATCTTGGTGGATAATTTCTCCTTCCTCGCCCGTGCTAAGCCCATTGTCCTCGGCTACATAATACTTTAAGTAGTAGAGTTTGCTCTTTTCCTCGCGATAAATGACTTCTTCGTTGGAGAGTGCAGTTTGAGCCTTGGGATCCCAATTGACCATGCGCAGCCCGCGATAGATGAGTCCTTTGTTGTAGAGGTCTACAAATACTTTGTTGACACTTTCCGAACGCACCTCGTCCATGGTGAAAGCCGTGCGCTCCCAGTCGCAGCTGGCGCCCAAACGACGAAGCTGTTTGAGGATGATGCCGCCGTGTTCTTCGGTCCACTCCCAAGCATGCTTCAAGAATTCTTCGCGAGTCAAATCGCTCTTCTTGATGCCTTGTTGTGCAAGTTTGTTGACCACCTTAGCTTCGGTGGCAATAGAGGCGTGGTCGGTACCAGGCACCCAACAAGCATTTTTTCCCTCCATACGAGCACGGCGCACGAGGATATCCTGTATCGTATTGTTGAGCATATGGCCCATGTGGAGTACTCCCGTCACGTTGGGAGGCGGGATTACGATGGTGTAGGGCTCACGTCCGTCGGGCTTGGAGCTAAACAGACGATGTTGGAGCCAATACTCATACCATTTCCCCTCGACTGCTTCGGGGGCATATTTTGTAGCTATTTCCATAATGATTGCTTTGTATTTAAGTGCAAAAGTACGCTTTTTGTCCTAATTATGAGCGACAACGACTTAGAAAAGGATAAGGAATAGAGAAAGAAAGCGTGCACCCAAGAAGAATGCACGCTTTCTTTCAGAATTTGCGGAAGTGGAGTTGTTGTCCTGTAGCTGTGCGCAGCACCATGGACGAAGCATCCAATCGTTCAATCTGATACGTCGTGGGAATGGAAGGAACGCCGATGGGACTCATATCCAAGCCGTCGTTGGGAGTGATGACACGATCATTGCCTCTCATGAGTGCATAGGCCTTGGTGAAGCTGAGAGTTTTTCCGTTGTAATGAAATCTACCCATAATACCTTCGTTAGGCTGTGGGGCTTTGAAGTGAGTGCCATAGCTGCGCCAATGTACAAGATCCAATTGGAAAGCCCAATAAATACGACCTGCTTTCACATCTCGCTGGTCGATATGGGTGAGTTGCCATTGACCGTCAAGTAATCCATTGCGTGGTATCTTGCCACAGCCTTGTGGAAGAAAGAAAGTGGCGAAGAGAAGAATGAGAGAGAAAAAGGTTTTCATGATGATGCGACTTAGAAGAGAATGCCGCGTTTGGCAATTGTGATTTGACAACCTGTTTGCTGTCCGATTTTGTCTCCTCTATCCCAAGCAACAGCAGCCTTGGCTATCCAATTGCGCCACGAGTAACCAACTTCTACGAGGGCTGAGTGTTGATGCTTGATTTCGGGATAAGGGTCGTGGTAGGTTCCCCACGACCACAAGTGGGTATATAGGAGGCGGTAGTGCAAGGAGGGAAGAGGCTGACCAGAGAGCCCGATATGGTTGGCCCGAAAGCGTGTACCTTTGAAGAAGAGTATTTTTTTCTTGTCGTATAGCGGAGAAGCCCATAGAGCATTGCCTCGTGCCATACCGAAATGTTGCCAACCTTGGAATAGTCCATGGTTGTAATAGTTGTCTGTCGCACTGATTTGATCAGGCACAACGGGCGTATGGTCGTGGTAGATAGGGCCGCTTTGATCGTCGGTTCGTACGTGTTCTAACACGAGTGAGGAAACAAAACGATTTTGTGGAAAAGAGAGCTCCAACCCCCACATACCGTCGAACCAGCCATATTCGTCAAACATAGCACTATGATCGTCGAAATAATGATCGTAGTAAAGTTTGGCTTTCCAGTTTTGGTGAGGTTGTCGATACTCTAAAGCCATTCGCCAAGCTCCGATGGTGTTGCCCGCATTGTTTTCATATCCTACTCCATCTGTGGCATCGTTGCCTCCTGTTCCTGCAAGAGCGTAAAGGTAATGCAGAAAATCTTGCTCCATGACCAGTGTGCGGCGTGGCTGGTTGCTATTTCCTGGAGCTCCGAAATACACTGTCCCGCCAAATTCTCGAGCCATTTCTAAACCTGCCGTGAAATTGAAGACATGCCGATGAGGATGGCCAAAACGGATATAACCAGCCTTGTGATGCAAGGTTGCTCCCTTAATGTAGTTATGGGTTTGAGGAACATAGGATTCTTGCCACTTGCCGTCGGTCACCATGCCATAAGATATGTGTCCGCGTATGGCTGCCCATTGACTTTTTCCTCCGATATTGGTCCAGTCCAAATCCCAGCGAAGGGCAGGAAGAGGGCGAGCGTTGATGCCCAAGGCCTGGCTACCTGTTGAAAGTTCGGGATTGACAAGATAAGCTGCTTCTTCCTTCATGCCCAATGTGAAGCGAGAGCGTCCATAGCGTAGCGAGGCGTAAAGCTGCTGAAAACGCAGAGTCGAAAGCTGGTGGCTACCTGCTACGACATCGGCCCCATACCCCAAGCGCCAAGTGCGTGTGCTGTCCATCTTTTCGTCGCGTTGTACAGAAAGACGCAGTAATTGCTGGTGGGGGGCGATGCTGTTAAGCCCGTGACGATTGGCAGAAAACCAAAAGGGACTGTGCGCACCATCGCTGGCAATGAGTTCGCCTGCGATGGTGTATTGAGTGCCTTTCCAACGACTGGTGCTGTCGTTTTGCCCCAAGAGAAGAAGGGGGAAAAACAGGGCGAGAAGAAATATTTTGTTCATATACTATCTGACAAGCGGCCTAAAGTAGGTGGCTGTTTCTGTTGTAAAGTAAGGGAGGAGTGAAAGGAGAGAACTTCTGCACTCGTGTGTTTATATTTTTCGGAGCTTTTCCAAAATCGTGGCGTTGATGCGCTTCAGTTCGTCGTTGGTCTTACGGCGCAGATCCTCGTGGGTTCTACGCAAAGCCTCGACGTTGTTTTGAATGTTGAAAGGTGCCGTCATTTGTTGCAGCAGATTGGGATCAGGCTCTCGCCGAGCCTCCTCGTTCACCACCACATTAAGGGCACTGGGCACCAACTCTACATCGATCACCGTTCCCATTTCGAGAGGGTCGCCATCACAGTGAGCAGGCCCAGCATGTTGTCGTTCGATGCGCAATCGAGAAGTGCGCAGCATCTTCACGTGCGAGCTTTGTGGGAGCGTTTTGCTAAAAAGTTGCATAGCTACCGCGGGGCTTTCCAAAACGCTGAAAGGCTGAAGTATCACCACATCCAGCAAGCCATCTTTCATGGAAGCGTGAGGGGCGATGTAGGCATTGTTGCCATATTGTGAGGCATTGGCGCAGGCAATGAGAAAAGCATCGTATTGCACCGTTTCCCCATCTTCGTCAAAGGTGAGGCGATAGCTCTCTGGTTTATAGTTGAGGCCGTCGGTGAGTGTTTTTTCGATATAGGTGGCCAAACCGCGCTTGCCCGCCTCGGCAAACTTCATGCTGATAAAGGCATCGAAGCCTACTCCACAAGTACAGAAGAAGGCTTGCCCATTGATTTTTCCATAGTCGAGGCAGTGCACAACACCCCGATTGATGATGGCCACAGCAGCATCAGGATCGAGAGGAATGCAAAGATGGCGCGCCAAACCATTGCCACTGCCACAGGGCACGATGCCTAAGGCTGTCGATGTGTGTACGAGCGAGCGAGCCACTTCATTGATGGTTCCATCGCCCCCCACGGCCACGACAATGTCCACTCCCTTCTTGGCTGCCTGTGCAGCCAGTTCTGCTGCATGCCCAGCATATTGTGTGTAGAGCAATTGGTAGGTGTAGCGTGATTGGTCGATATTGCGCACAATGGCTTGCTCCACAGCTTCTTTGCTCTGGGTTCCAGAAATAGGATTGATAATAAAGAGGAGGCGATGAAGGGCGGTGAGTTGGCTCATGCTATGCGTCTTATTCTTTCTGCAAAAATAGCAGAAAAATTACGTTGCCCAAGCAGAAATGCCCGGATAATTGTGTCCCACTTGAAAAAAGGGGGTGAAAAGCGTAGCGTTCTTCGTGAAAATGTGTAACTTTGCTCCCCGAAAACCAATTAAGTACCCTTGGCATACCAACATAGGGAAAGGGGCTGCGCAGAAGGAACGAGCTTTTCGGCCTTCCGGAGCTTCTCAATTCTACGACGCACGTAGAATTTTTTCTTCCCACGTAGAAAATCCTACGACGCACGTAAAAAACTTTCCCTCTACCAAGCTCACAGGTTCTTCTCGTGTAGTGACCTTGTGGGCGTATGTCAGTGCTTCACAAACAAAACAAATGGACATTCTTCAAGAACGTTTATCCAAGTACACGCTCCCCGATGAAATCAGAGCGCAAGGCCTGTATCCTTACTTCCGCGAAATCGAAGGCAAGCAAGGCACTGAGGTCGAAATGGATGGTCATCACGTGATAATGCTCGGCTCCAATGCCTACACGGGTTTGACGGGCGACGAACGTGTCATTGAGGCTGGTGTAGAAGCCATGCGTCGTTATGGCTCGGGTTGCGCAGGAAGCCGTTTTCTTAACGGAACGCTCGATTTGCATGTGCAGCTCGAGAAGGAATTGGCAGCTTTCCTCGGCAAGGACGAAGCTTTGTGCTTTTCTACAGGTTTCACGGTCAATAGCGGGGTTATCCCAGCTCTTGTAGGCCCTCGCGACTACATCATTTGTGACGACCGCGATCATGCCTCCATCGTCGATGGCCGCCGTCTTTCGATGGCCAAACAGATGCGCTTCAAGCACAACGACATGGAGGATTTGGAAAAGAAGCTCCAAAAGTGTGAACCCGATGCCGTGAAGCTCATCATCGTGGACGGAGTGTTCTCTATGGAGGGCGACCTTTGCAACCTTCCCGCCATTGTCGAGTTGAAGCACAAGTACAATGCTACAATCATGGTCGATGAGGCTCATGGTATAGGAGTTTTTGGTCGCCAAGGTCGTGGAGTTTGCGACCACTTCGGGCTCACCGAAGAGGTAGACCTCATCATGGGCACCTTCTCTAAGAGCTTGGCTTCCATTGGTGGCTTCATTGCAGCCAGTCACACCATTATTGACTATTTGCGCCACACGGCTCGCACCTATATCTTCTCGGCCTCCAATACGCCTGCTGCGACAGCTTCGGCCTTGAAAGCTTTGCACATTTTGCAAGAAGAGCCCGAGCGTTTGGAGGCACTTTGGAACATCACCAACTATGCCTTGAAGCGTTTCAAAGAAGAGGGCTTTGAAATCGGCGACACCGAGAGCCCCATCATTCCCCTCTACGTGCGCGACTTGGAGAAGACCTTTGCCGCTACGGCCATGGCCTTTGAGGCAGGTGTCTTCATCAATCCTGTGGTGCCCCCAGCTTGTCACCCCACCGATACGCTGGTGCGCATAGCCCTCATGGCCAATCATACACCCGAACAGGTAGATAGAGCCGTGGCTGCACTCGTAGGGGTGTTCCGCCAACTTGAAATTATCAAATAAACGAGTCGTATCGTTCTCACATCCGCAAGATGCTCCTGCAAACAGGGACTTCTTGCGGATTTTCTTTGAGTTTAGCGCAAAGCCATTGGGCGGGAGAATTTCTCTTTGGGCAAAGGATATGTCGCAAAGAATTTGTATTTTTGCACACATACATTTCATAAGAATAGAAGCAACGATATGTTCGATAATCTTTCGGAAAGACTTGAACGCTCTTTCAAAATTCTCAAAGGTGAAGGAAAAATCACCGAAATCAATGTAGCCGAAACGCTCAAAGATGTGCGTCGTGCTCTGCTCGATGCCGACGTTAACTATAAGGTGGCAAAGACCTTCACCGACACGGTGAAACAAAAAGCACTCGGACAGAACGTGCTGACGGCTGTGAAGCCCTCGCAGCTCATGGTCAAGATTGTGCACGACGAGCTCACCACGCTCATGGGTGGCGATATGGCCGACATGCAGCTGACTTCGCGCCCCTCTGTGATTCTCATGGCAGGATTGAATGGTGCAGGTAAAACGACGCTTTCGGGCAAGTTGGCACTTTTCTTGAAGACGAAGAAAAATCGCCGTCCCCTCTTGGCCGCTTGCGACACCTATCGCCCTGCTGCCATTGAGCAGTTGCGCGTACTCGCCGAGCAAATCGACGTGCCCATTTACCTTAATTTAGAGGAACGCGATCCCGTCAAGATTGCTCAGGCAGCAATTCAAGAAGCAAAAGCGAAAGGTTACGACACCGTGATTGTCGATACTGCTGGACGTTTGGCCATCGACGAGGCACTCATGAACGAAATTGCCGCAGTCAAGGCTGCCACTCAACCTGACGAGACTTTGTTTGTGGTCGATGCCATGACGGGACAAGATGCCGTCAATACGGCCAAGGAGTTCAACAGTCGCTTGGATTTCGATGGAGTGGTGCTGACGAAACTTGATGGCGATACCCGTGGCGGTGCCGCCCTTTCAATTCGTGCAGTGGTCGACAAGCCCATCAAGTTTGTCGGTACGGGCGAAAAGATGGAGGCACTCGATGTGTTCCACCCCTCGCGTATGGCCGATCGTATCTTGGGAATGGGCGATATTGTGAGCCTTGTAGAGCGTGCCCAAGAGCAGTATGATGAAGAGGAGGCTCGTCGCCTGCAACGCAAGTTGCAGAAAAATCAATTTGATTTCAACGACTTCCTTTCCCAGCTGCAACAAATCAAAAAGATGGGCAATATCAAGGATCTTGCAGCAATGATACCAGGAGTGGGCAAGGCCATTAAGGATGTAGAGGTCGACGACCGCGCCATTTTGGGTGTAGAGGCCATCATCCTCTCCATGACTCCCTACGAACGTGCTCACCCCGAATGTCTTAATGGTAGCCGTAAAGCACGCATTGCCAAGGGATCGGGCAAGACGGTGCAGGATGTCAATCGTCTTATCAAACAATTTGACCAAACGCGCAAGATGATGAAAATGGTGTCTGGCGCAGGTATGCGTCAGATGATGGCTCGTATGCCCAAGGGTATGCCAGGTATGCCCAAATTCTAATCCCATTAAAACAGAACTTATGCCAACTATTATCGACGGAAAAGCAACGGCAGCTGCTATCAAGGCCGAAATTGCTCAGGAAGTAGCCGACATCGTGGCACGTGGTGGCAAGCGCCCACATCTTGCAGCCATTCTCGTGGGCAATGATGGCGGTAGCGAAACTTATGTCAAGAACAAGGTGTTAGCCTGTGAGGCTTGTGGTTTCGACTCCACGCTCATTCGTATGGAGGATACGATAACAGAAGACGAACTCTTGACAAAAATCGCAGCGCTCAATGCCGATACCAATGTAGATGGCTTTATCGTGCAGCTGCCTCTGCCCAAACACATTGACGAGGATAAGGTGATCGAAGCGATAGACTATAAAAAGGATGTCGATGGCTTTCACCCCATCAATGTTGGCCGTATGGCCATTGGGCTTCCTTGTTTCATCAGTGCGACGCCCTTGGGCATCTTGACGCTTCTGCAACGCTACAATATCGAGACCCGCGGAAAGAAATGTGTAGTCGTAGGGCGAAGCAACATTGTGGGAAAGCCCATGGTGAGCCTCATGATGCAGAAACAGCATGGCGATAGTACGGTGACTTGCGTACATTCCCGTACCCAAAATTTGGCGGAAGAATGCCGCAAAGCCGACATCTTGATTGCCGCCATTGGACAACCCGAATTTATCACTGCCGATATGGTGAAACCCGGAGCCACGGTCATCGACGTGGGGACGACGCGTGTTCCCGACAGTTCGCGCCCTTCAGGTTTCCGCCTTACAGGTGATGTCGATTATGCCGCAGTCGCTCCTATTGCTGGTGCCATTACTCCTGTACCTGGTGGGGTGGGGCCCATGACTATTTGCATGCTGATGCTCAATACCTTGGCCGCAGGCAAGAAAGCATATTACCAATAAGAAAAAGGGCGAGTCGAGCGCAACAGTCGCAGGGCTCGCCCCCTTTTTCAACTCCTCATGAGTACAACTGTCTCTGTGCGCAATAGTAATATCGAGTTGGCGCGCCTTGTATCTATCTTGATGGTCTTGCTACTGCACAGCAATTTCTTATGTCTGCCAGTCCCAACAGAGCTTTCGGGAAGTGCTCTGCTTCGGCTCACCCTGCAAGCGCTATGTATCATCGGTGTCGATGTCTTTGTTTTTATCACAGGTTGGTATGGCACGCGCCCTCGACGTGTATCCTTAGCACGTTTACTTTTCATTTGTCTATTTTATGGGCTCATCGAGATAGGATTACAGTTTTACTTCGATACCTTTTCTCTTCGCTCCTTAGATATCCTTTCTTTTCAAAGCTGGTTTGTGGCCGATTATCTTGGCCTCCTCTGTTTCACACCTGTGCTCAATGCTTTTGTGGCTTCGGCTACTCGTCGCCAATATCAGGCGGTATTGCTAGGGCTTTTTCTTTTTCAAACGTGGAGCGATGTGCTACCAGGTTGGAATCAGGATTTTTTACATGGCTATTCCATCCTTTCGATGATGCTCTTGTATCTTTTGGCGCGTTATGCTCGCGTACATGGTCTGCCTACTTGGATACGAGAAAAAGCTGGTACTTTGTATTTGCTCTGTACTGCTGTTATCGTGCTACTTGCTTGTTTTTTCTTGTTGCAAGGCAAAGCCATCAATCGTGCTTATTTCTACACTTCTCCCTGGGTGATTCTGAGCGCCGTTGCATGTTTCTTCTTTTTTGAGAAGCATCCTATTCGCCCTTCTCGCTTCATCAATCACCTCGCACAATCCTGCCTAGCTATTCTACTGATTCATACCGACAGCCTATATGTCTACATGAAGCGCTACTTTGTGTATATTTGGAACGACTATGCAGGGATAGGATTAGCTCTGATGTGGGGCCTTGGGATTACAGCCTTGGCTACAGCAGGAATACTTGTTGACCAGCTTCGTTTGTTGCTTTGGAATAAAGGAGTGGCGAAGCTCCCTTGGCTACGAAGGCATGAGCGATAAAGTCTTTTATTGGGCATTTTCTCGCTGAAAAAAGAGACCGAAATAGGCGAAAATGTCTGTAAAATTGGTGGAGATTAGCACAGAAATGGCTAACTTCGCGATTCAATCTCAAATCTTGGAAATAATGTCTCAACAATTATCTTATACACAAGGTGCGTCGGATGTGCACCTGCTGGGTTATACTATCGGAGAGCATTTGCGTCAAATCGCCGAGGCTTACCCTGAAAAAGAAGCGCTGGTGAGCGCACACCAAAACTACCGCGCGACTTACCGCGAATTTATGGAGCAAACAGCCCAAGTGGCCAAAGGAATGATGGCTCTGGGCGTTCAGCCTGGAGACCGTGTCGGTATTTGGTCGCCTAACTGTTACGAATGGGTTCTTTTGCAGTATGCGACAGCGCGTATAGGTGTAATTATGGTAAATCTTAATCCAGCCTATCGTACTCACGAGTTGATTTACGCGCTGAATCAATCGGGAGTTTCGATTGTGTTTTCTGCTACGGAATTTAAGACGAGCAATTACAAGATGATGTTGCGCAAGAGCCGCGTGAAGTGTCCTGCCCTGCACACTGAGATTTATTGGGGAGAGACCTGGAACAAATTCTTGGAGGCTGGGCAGAAGGTGAGCGATGCTACCCTTGCCGAATGGGAAGCAAAGGTACAATTTGACGACCCTGTCAATATCCAATATACTTCGGGCACCACGGGATTTCCCAAAGGAGTGACCTTGTCGCACCACAACATTCTCAATAATGGCTATTTCATAGGCCGCCGCATGAACTACTCTTCGGCCGACCGCGTGTGCATTCCCGTTCCTTTCTTCCATTGTTTCGGTATGGTGCTGGGCAATATGGCTTGTACGACCAATGGAGCCACGATGGTCATTCCCAACGATAGTTTTGACCCGAAAGTCACGCTCGAAGTTGTAGAACGAGAGCGTTGCACTTCGCTCTACGGGGTGCCTACGATGTTTATTGTCGAATTGGAAGAGCTCAATAAGAAAAATTACGACCTCTCTTGCTTGCGTACGGGTATCATGGCTGGAGCAGTGTGTCCTCCTGAGGTGATGAAGCGCGTCAAGGAGCAGATGAACATGCACGAAATAACGATTTGCTACGGCATGACAGAAACTTCGCCAGTGTCTACCCAAACGAGAATTGGCGTAGCCTTTGAAAAGCAAATCCACTCCGTGGGCACTGTGCAGGACCATGTGGAAATCAAAATCGTAGATCCCACAACGGGACGCATCGTCCCACGTGGAGAGAAAGGAGAAATCTGCACGCGTGGCTATTCCGTGATGTTGGGCTATTGGAACGATGCCGAGGCTACTGCCAAGGTGATGGATGCACAACGTTGGATGCACACGGGCGACCAAGGCTCGATGGATGAGGAGGGCTATGTGTACATCACAGGACGCATCAAAGATTTGATTATTCGCGGTGGTGAGAACATTTCTCCCAAGGAGATAGAAGATTTCTTGTACCAGCATCCTGCCGTGATGGATGTACAAGTCATTGCTGTGCCCAGCAAGAAATATGGAGAAGAAGTCATGGCTTGGGTCATTGCAAAGGAAGGCGCGAACGTTAGCGAAGAAGATTTGCGGAGTTTCTGTAAGGATCAAATTGCCCACTACAAGGTTCCCAGCTATTGGAAGTTTGTCACAGAGTTTCCTATGACCATCTCGGGAAAGGTGAGAAAAGTGGAGATGCGGGAGATTGCTGCAAAAGAGTTAGGCTTAGCTTAGCGTCGAAGTGAGAAAATAAGATAGGAAGCGAGGAAGTCTTTGGTCGAAGGCTTCCTCGCTTTTTTGATGGCTTCTATTTTGAACCTCCAAGTCGAGAAGCGTTGTGTTGGGCGAGTGTGTTTGAAAAACGCTTTTGAGATTGCGTTTAGTCCCTCGTTGTAAGAGCTGCTGGAGAAGAGGAGCTGAGAAATCGAAGGGTAGATAAAGTGATATTTTTTTGGATTTAAAAACTTTTTTGTATGTTTGCATTATAATACGCCTCCGAGCTTCTTTTCAGCGAGTTATGGCCGAAAAATAGGACATTGCTTGCTTGCGAAAGAACAATACAGCCTCATTGACTGCTATGCTTACCCTATTTTCTCGTGCAGCGATTCTAATTTCGCCTTTCTCACGTTCTACTTTTTTTGCGAGATTCTTTTTGTCCTCTTTTCTACAGAACTTTTCTTTCTCTTATACCTGGAGAAAACTACAACTGCTTTCTTTGGGACTCATCGTTCCTTTTTTATGGACAGCTTGTACCAAGCGTACAAGTTCCGAGCCCGTTTATACCGACTATCAGCGTTTGCAGCTCGACACCACGGGCAATCATACCAAGAACATCGATTCGCTGTTGTTCTTCGTGCGCAAGTATCAAAAGTTGGGCGATCGAGCGCGAGAGATGGCTGCTTATGCCGAACTAGGACATAGTTTTCAAACTTCCAGTCGCTACTCCGAGGCTATCAAAGCCCATCAAAGACAACTTTCCATAGCCGAAGAGCTGGGCGATACTCTCATGAAAGCCAGCGCGCTCAATGATTTGGGAGTAAACTGCCGCCGCATGGGCCTGTATTACGACGCTTTGGACTACCATTTGCGTGCTGTCGAGACAAGTTTCCTTTATGCAGAAGAAGAGGCCAATGAGAAAATTTTGAAGTGTCGTGCCATTGGTCACAATGGAGCAGGCAATGCTTATCTCACCGTTGGACATTATCAGAAAGCCGACGAACAACTGCGCAAAGCCTTGGCCGTGGAAACTCGCTTGGGTAGTCACTTGGGCATGAATGTGGACTATTCCAATCTCGGCCTTGTCTACGAGCATCGTGGAGTGATGGATACGGCTCACCTTTATTTTGAGCGTGCCGTTTATCATAGCAAGAAAGCAGGTTCAACCACAGGATTGGCCTACGGCTATATGAATTTTGGACGTCTTGCTCAGAAGTCGGCCGACTACGACAAGGCCATACAGCATTTTCGATACTCCATGAGTGTTATCAATCGGCATCGCGACCTCTGGCTTTGGCTTCAACCCTGCATTGCTTTGGCAGGTGCCTATGTCGAAGTGGGACAGTTGGATAGCGCGCACCATTATTTGGACGAAGCCCTTTCTACGGCGCGACGCATAGGAACGAAGGAGTATCACCCCCAAATACTGCGCCTTTACGGAGACTATTACAGTAAGCAAGGACAGCACGCTTTGGCGCTCGACTATCATCTAAAAGCCAAACAAGCAGAAGATAGTTTGCTCGATGCGCGCAACCTTTTTGAAATTGACAAACTGCAAAACGACATCGCTTTGCGTCAGCAAGAGAAGCAGCAAGCTCTGGCCGATGCTCAACTGCAAAGCGAGCGTTTGATGAAGTGGCTTTTTGTTTCGGCCTTTACGCTGTTGCTGGGGGTATCCTTGATGTTGTGGTACATTGCTCACGTGCGCTGGCGCACCAATCGCATGCAACGCAAGCTCATCGAGATGCGCGAAACCTTCTTCACCAATATCACGCACGAGTTGCGTACGCCGCTCACCGTTATTCTTGGCATGAGCAATTCTTTGAAAGAGGAGAGTACGCTTTGTCCCTGCCATCGAGAGCAAGTACAAGTGATTGAACGACAGGGGCAACGATTGTTGGACTTGATCAATCAGCTGCTGGACATCTCTAAAATCAAAACAGCTGTGGGACAGGCCGACTGGCGATGCGGTAATATCACAGCTCACATCACGATGATCGTCGAGGCTCACCGAGAGTTTGCACGCAACAAACAAATCGTCTTGCAGTATTTCCCCAAGGACGAGGTGACGATGAATTTCGTGCCAGAATATCTCAACAAACTCTTGGGCAATTTGCTCTCCAATGCCTTCAAGTTCACCCCCGAATATGGGCGTGTGAGTCTGACCTTATGGAGAGAATCCCAGCGATTGTATCTCGAAGTCTCCGACACGGGAGTGGGCATTCCTCAGGAAAGTCTTCCTCACTTGTTTGAACCCTTCTATCAGGCACAAACCGATAAGAAATTTCTCGGTACGGGGGTAGGCTTGGCACTCGTCAAGCAAATTCTCAGTGTGATAGATGGAAAAATATCGGTCGAGAGCACAGTGGGTAGCGGTACCACCTTCCGCCTTTCGCTCCCTATCCACTACAGCAGTCAGCTTCCTGCTCCCATGATAGAAGCTAAGCCACAATACATCAATCTTGTGCAGCCCGAGATGCCTTTGCAAGACTGTGAGGAGGGAGGAGAAACGCGTGTGCTCGTCATCGAGGACAATCACGATGTGGCGGGCTACATCGGGCAACTCCTCTCCAAGAGCTATGTCGTATATTACGCCAACGATGGGCAGCAAGGTCTTCAGAAAGCCATAGAGATTGTGCCCGACATCATCATCACCGACCTCATGATGCCCGAAATGGACGGATTGGAGCTTTGTCAGCAAGTGCGAGCCAACGAAGTGGTCAATCATGTGCCCATTATCGTTGTTTCGGCCAAAATCAGCGAAGAAGATCGTGTCAAAGGGTTGGCGGCAGGAGCCGATGCCTATTTGGCAAAACCTTTCAACAGCGACGAGTTGTGCACACGCGTCGAAACGCTTTTGGCTGGTCGACGCCTGCTACGCGAGAAGTGGGCCCGCGACTTCAAGCAAACACCCGAAGAGGCCCAGCGAGGCAACGCTTGTTGTACGGGGCAGGACAATGATTTTCTTCATAAGATTGAGCACAATGTGCGCAAGCTCATCGACGAACACAAAACAGTTGAGGTCAATGCACTGGCGATGCAGCTGTGCATGAGCTATAGCCAATTCCGCCGCAAAATCTTTGCCCTTACGGGACATACGGCACAGGGATATATTCAAGGCATCAAGCTTAAAAGAGCGCAAGAGCTGATTGTCGAATGTCCCGAAATGCCCTATAAGGAAGTGGCCGAGCGTTGTGGCTATTCGGAATACTCTAATTTCGTACGTGCTTTTAAGAACACCTATGGTGTTTCTCCAGGTAAGTATGTCAAGACAGATTGATAAGCTATGCCCCTTCTCCCAACAGACAGTGTCGATAGGGAAAAGGGGCATTTTGATGCAGAGCGATGAGCGACCATGAAGAAAGGATATCACCTGCTTGAAAAAGAGAAAAATACGCTCAACAACTCCATTCAAAGGCACTGAATGTGTATT
>JAUNKN010000021.1 GCA_030532685.1 Bacteroidales bacterium
TACACCACTATGGGGGGTGGCTCTCATCTGCCCCCTTTCGTTTTATCCCCCATACGTCGTAGATTTTTTTTCTTCCCACGCAGGATTTTTTTCTTCCCACGTAGATTTTTCGGCGTGGGAAGAAGAAAATACGAAGAGCGATTCCATAGCATTCGGAGGGGAATGCTTAAATTTGCAGAGCACACTTTCTCCCTTTCACGGGAAGGAAAGATGGTGCCCCTCCACACAAAAACGCTATGACCATACCCGAACTCATCAACACGCCCTCCACGGCCTTTTCCTTCGAGGTGTTGCCCCCCTTAAAGGGGCGCGGCATCGATGGTTTGCGCCGCACCATAGAACTTTTGAGGGAATTTGACCCGAAATACATCAACATCACGCACCACCGTGCCGAGTACGTTTATCGCGAGCGTCCCGATGGCCTTATGGAGCGGCTCTACACACGACGTCGGCCAGGAACGGTGGCAGTAGCTGCGGCCCTGCAACGCGAATTTGGCATCCCTCTCGTGCCACACATCCTCTGCTCGGGCTACACGCGCGAGGAAACCGAATATCAGCTCATGGACATGCAAATCCTGGGCATCGAAAATCTCCTCTTGCTGCGTGGCGACAAAGCCAAAGAAGCCCCTTATTTCCGTGCCACTGAGGGAGGACACTCGCGCACCACAGACTTGCAGGTGCAGGTCAATCAATTTAACGAAGGGCACTTCTTGGACGGCACGCCCATCCAAAATCCTGGCCCTCCTTTCTCCTATGGCGTGGCCTGCTACCCCGAAAAGCATGAGGAGGCTCCCAATCTCGAGGCCGACCTCCAAGTGTTCAAACTCAAAGTGGCGCTGGGGGCACAATATGGCGTGACACAGTTGTTCTATGACAACGCGGCCTACTTTCGCTTCGTGGAGCGTTGCCGCGCCGAGGGCATCACCGTGCCCATCATTCCCGGTATCAAGCCGCTCACGCGCCTCTCGCAAATACCCCTCGTGCCCAAAACCTTCCGCTGCGACCTGCCCGAGCCCTTGGCCGTCGAGTTGCGCCGCTGCACGACCGACGAGGAGGTGAAGCAAGTGGGCATCGAGTGGGCCACCACGCAGTGCCGCCAACTCATGGCGCAGGGTGTGCCCTCGCTGCACTTCTACACGGTGAACGCGGTGGACAGTATTGCACAAATAGCACGTCGCATCTATTAGCCAAGCCCTTTTTTCAAAAGTCTTTTCCATCATGCCTCACACCATAGCCCAGCACGACATCGTGGCTCACCTGCAAAAGCAGTGGGCCGAGGGTCGCGTGCCCCATGCGCTTCTTTTGGCAGGTCCAGAAGGGAGCGGTAAGATGGCGCTGGCCCTTGATTTCGCTCGACTCCTGCTTTGTCAAAACCCGCAAAAGGGCGAGATGGCCGAACCCTGCGGAACGTGCCACGGCTGTGCCATGACGCGCACGCTGGCGCATCCCGACCTGCATTTTGCCTACCCCATCATTCGTCCCAAGTCCATGAGCGCAAGCGGGCGCCTCGTGTGCGACGTGTGGCTCAAAGAGTGGCGCGACATGCTGCTGCAAAGCCCCTATTTCGACCTGGCTGCGTGGGAGCATCGCATGGGCATCGAAAACCAGCAACCGCTCATTTACAGCGAGGAGAGCGACGAGTTGCTGCGCAAGGTGAGCTTGGTCAGCTCGCAAGGAGGCTATAAGGTGGTGATCATTTGGTTGCCCGAATTGATGCACACTACCTGTTCCAATAAAATCCTAAAACTTCTCGAAGAACCACCGCAGCAAACGCTCTTCATCTTGTGCAGCAACGAGCCTCAGCGTCTGCTCCCCACCATTCTCTCGCGCACGCAGCGCATCGAGGTCAAAGGGCTGAGCGAGCAAGACATTGCGGCTGCACTCGTGCAGCAACGCGGGCTTGCCCCCGAGGATGCCGCTCACACGGCCCATTTGGCAGCGGGCAGCTACACACGGGCCTTGCGCCAGCTCTCGGTGAACGACGACGAGCGCGAATACTTCGACATGTTTGTGCTCCTGATGCGCAAATGCTACCTGCGCGACATCAAAGAGATGCACGCCTGGAGCGAACGCGTGGCCGCTTGGGGCCGAGAGCGGCAAAAGAGTTTTTTGGACTATGCACAACGACTCGTGCGCGAAAACTTCATTTACAACTTCCGACAGCCCGAGCTCAACTACCTCTCGCGCGAGGAGGCCAACTTCTCGACCAATTTTGCCCGATTCATCAACGAGCGCAACGTCATTCCCATCAGCGACGAACTGGCCGCTGCGCAGCGCGACATCGAGCAGAACGTCAATGCACGCATGGTCTTCTTTGACTTTGCGCTCAAGATGATAGTCCTGCTCATCCAGTAGCACAGGGCGGCAGCAGAGCTCTCCAGCCGACTGCGGCTTTCTTTCGAAACGAGAGCCGACCTCTCACCTTCTCATATTCCCTTTTCCATTTTCTTTCTATGCTCGACCTCTTCCTTATCATCGTCCTTGCATGGGCGCTCTACGCAGGCTGGCGCAACGGTGCGCTGCGCGAACTTGCCTCTTCACTCGGCTTTTTGTTGGGACTCTTCATCGCGGCTGTGGCCTATGACGAACTGGGTAGCTATTTGGCCATCGAGGGCTCACAGGTCAATGTCGTAACCTCTGTCATCGCCTTCCTCCTCCTTTGGATTGTCGTTCCCATAGCTTTGGGAGCTGTGGCCATGGTGCTCACCAAAGCCCTGAAAGAACTCTATTTGGGCTGGCTCAACAGTACCTTGGGCGCATTCATTAGTTTCGTGAAATACGTGTTCCTGCTCGCCTGTATCCTCTATGCCTTGGCTGGTTTGGGCATTCTCAACGAGGAGCGTACGAGAAGTAGCTACCTGTATGCTCCTATCGAAGCTAACTTCTCGGCCTTTTGGCGAGAAGCCTTGCGCGATCAAGATGCAGACGATGACGACCGGGATGCTCCTTACGACCGCGACGGAAACGACGAGGAAAGCGACACCACGTGGATCGATGTAGACCGACTACGATAGTGCGGCAAGAGTTCAACATGCAGACTCGCCCCCCTTACAAGTCGAGGGGGTATTGGCGAAATTCCCTGTGCAAACGCGAAATTTGCACAGGGAATTTTCTCGTAGCGACCGCCATTCATCGCACTATCCAAAACAAACGCCTCACCCTTTGACACATCGCCAAAGCCTTGAGAAAAAGGAAATACGCACGAGGAAAATAAACGCCAACGAAAGCCTGAGGAAAGAAAAAAAGCGGAGAAGCCTCATTTTGCAGCATAATTCTAAAAAAACATTCGAAACATCAAAAAAATACGTAACTTTGCCCATAATCCCTCTTGTTGCCCCAACATAGCAACCATGGTTTCGGGCCGCAAGACAAGCATTAAACTTCTTCCCTATCCTTTTCACAACTCCATCTATCCAAGCATCCTATGAAGAAATTTGCTTTTCTCCTGCTCTCTTACTTCTTCTTGGCCACTCCTTTCCTCTTGGCCCAGCAGCGCAACATGTTCAATCATTTGGGAATTGGTCTGTCTGTAGGTAGTGACGGTATCGGTTTAGAGGCTTCAACGCCCATTGGCCGATATGTACAAGCTCGCACGGGGCTCAACTTCCTCCCCAAAACGTCCTATTACAAGGGACAAGTAAGCTATGGTATTCAACAGGGAGGCCTCACGATGGACGATAAAATAGACATTTCGGCCACACTCAACATTATGGACTGGAAAGTCCTCGTGGACCTCTACCCTTCGACAAAAACGACCTTTCGCTTCACGACGGGTTTTTACGTAGGTCAGCGAGCCCTCATCAGTGCCGAAACTTCGCCCAATAAGCTCTTGCGCTATGGAGGCTATATCGTGATTGGAGGACAAACTTTCGGAGCCAACCAAGCAGGAGTCGTTCCGCTTGAATTGCGCACCAATGTGCTCAAGCCCTATTTGGGAATTGGTTTTGGCCGTGCAGTGCCCCACAAGCACCGATTGGCTTTGTCCTTCGACCTTGGCGTTCAGTTCCTCGGCAGCCCTCGTGTGTATGGCTGGAGCGAGGATATCTTGAACTATGGTTTTCGCGAAATCAAATATCAAGAAATAGACATCAACGGAGTAGCCAAAGATGCGCGAGAAGCCATCAAAAAGGTGAACGAAATAGAGGTCTATCCCGTGCTCAGTCTGCGTCTCTGTGGTCGCATTTTCTAATTCCCCTTACTTTGCGAAAAGAGGAGTGCCCTGAGGTCTTTACTCCTCCATCTTTCGCAGATGTTTTAACCCTCTTCAATTCTCATTGCCATGAAAAAGTTACTCATGTTCATCAGCTTGATGGCGTTGCCATTGGCGTTCGTCAGCTGCGACGGTGAGGAAACACCCGCAGCTCCCATAGGGAAGATGCTCACTCCACCTACCTATCACTCTAACGCAGAGATGTATTTTGACATCTCACTGCTCGACCCCAAAAACATTGAGCCACTCGAACAGCTGGCTCCACAAATCGTGGTCAAACTGGGCGAAGACGGCAAGGCTTGGGTATTTAGTCGAGAAAGAAAATTGGTGGAACAGTCGGTGGCGTGCCAAAAACCCTATCACGACTACACCTTAATGGCAACTCACGCCGCAGGACTTCCCGAAAAGTGGTTTGTCTTTACCACGAGCTACACCCAGCCAAAAGCACAGCAATTTAAGATCAAAGGCTGGGCTACACTCATGACCATGGGCGCACAAGAGAAGGTGAAAATGAGCATCGTGCGCGAGGGGAAAGTTCCTCTTGAAGTGGTGGCCCAAAAGGTAAAATCGCCCATCAAATCCAGCGAATTGACACAAAAGTTTGCTCGAACTTGGAAAATCGCTCAAACAAAAATCGAGGTATCTGGAGGCGACTTGCAAAATACCTATGGCAAAGTATTTAAGGGGGAGAAGGCAAGCGACTTGACAGAAATCGCTGCTGATTTGGACAACTTGGATAGCGGTCTGAAGGCCAATATGGGTAAATACCTTAAGGAGCACAACCGCTCAACACGCATCGAAACCGTAACGCTCTCGCAAACTGGAGTTCTTTCCATAGCCTATGCCAATGGGCAGAACGATTTGGCCCGTATCGATCAATACGTCGAGGGACAGCGATTCTCTCCCGTATGGCTGGGCAAGCAGCTCAACAATGAATATCTCACGGGCGACAATGGGGTAACGCTCGAAGTACAAAACAACTATTTGCTCCTCTCGCTCAATAGTAGCGTGAAGGCTCAAGGGGTAAGCGCACCTTACAACGTTAAGGTGGCTTTCGTCTTGGAATGGGCTGAATAATCGTCCCGCCACGACTCAAGAAATTTCAAGACTTTGGGTCTTGCAAATGCAACTCTTATTGCGCCAAGCGGCCGTGTCAAAACCTGTTTTGACACGGCCGCTTTGTTGAATTCGACGAGCGCACACAAAGTGCACTTCGAGAGAATACTTAGAACTTATTGACCTGGAAGTTTGTGCATCCTGTGGCAAAGAAATCACAAATCTGACGCGCTGCGGCCAAACCTGCATTCATATTGGCCTCGGCTGTTTGTGCTCCCATCTTTTTGGGGGGGGCAAAATAACGCTCGCCCAAGCGCTCTACAAACTCATCATGACGCACGGGGCGCACATCGGTCAGATAGCTCAAATCTGTGCGTTCGCTGAAAAGATCGAGCAGTTCCTGCTCGTCGACAACCTCCTTACGAGCCGTATTGACGAGTATAGCCCCCTTGGGCAGATTTTGAAGGAGAGAACGATTGACGATCTTGGTTGTTTCGGGAGTCGCAGGCATATGAAGCGACACGATATCGCTCTCGGCCACCAGCTGCTGGCGGTCACGGTAGGCACGCGTGCCGTCAGATTCGATGCGCTCCACGCGACCGAAAAAGTCGTAGGCCGCCACCTCCATACCCATGGCCCGAGCTATGCGTGCCACGCGCTTGCCCACGTTTCCGTAGGCCAAAAGGCCTAAGCGGCGCCCCAAAAGTTCGCCACCTGAGCGTCCATCAAAGTGCTTGCGCAAGTGATAGAGCAACAGGGCAAACACGAGTTCGGCCACGGCATTGGCATTTTGTCCAGGAGTGTTCATCACGACAACGCGGCGTGCCGTTGCCGCGGACAAATCAATGTTGTCATAACCCGCTCCGGCTCGCACTGCAATCTTGAGCTGTGCAGCTGCTTCGAGAACCTGGCTGTCGATATTGTCGCTGCGAAAGATGAGGGCATCGGCCGACGCGATGGCCTCCAAAAGTTGTGCCTTATCGGTGTAGTTTTCGAGGAGGAGCAGGTCATGGCCTGCTTCGAGCAAAATAGAACGTATGCCTTGTACTGCAGCGGGTGCAAAGGCTTTTTCGGTGGCAACGAGAACTTTCATGGTAGAAGAGATTTAAGGAGAGAAAAGAAGAAGGAGGAAAAGGGGGAAGTGCTGTTAGATTTCCCATGATATGTCCAATTGACTTGTGATTCCGTTGGGATTCGAACCCAAGACCCATGCCTGAAATCTATACACCAAGGGCCTCCTCTTTGAAAGCGAGGAGATTTATGCCATGAACGCTCCCCCCCTTTCTCTTCCCTGAGATTAGCTGTGCTGACGCTCAAATGCTTGCATAGTCTCGACGAGTGCACGCACGCCTTCGATAGGCATAGCATTGTAGGTCGAAGCTCGGAAACCACCTACATCACGATGCCCCTTAATACCATGCATACCTCTTGAAGCGGCAAAATCGAGGAACTCGGCTTCGAGCTGTTCCTTACCCTCGGCCATCACAAAGCAAACGTTCATATATGAGCGATCGGCAGGTACTGTCACGGTGCCGCGGAAGAAGGGGTTACGATCGATTTCGGCGTAGAGAATCTCGGCTCGTTCTTTGGCAAGGCGCTCCATGACGGGCACGCCTCCTTGCTCTTTGATCCAACGAAGCGTTTGAAGCGCACAGTAGATGGGAACAACTGGAGGTGTATTGAACATTGAGCCTTTGGAAGCGTGAGTACGATAGTCTATCATTGTGGGTAGCACACGCGACACTTTTCCCAAAAGGGCGTCCTTGACAATGACAAAGGTAAGACCAGCCATGGCTAAGTTCTTTTGCGCTCCGCCATAGATAATGCCATATTTAGACACGTCAATAACACGCGAAAAAATATCGCTCGACATATCGGCTACTACGGGAATGGGCGATTCCAAATCGGTATGTAACTCAGTGCCATAGATCGTATTATTGGTCGTGATGTGCAGATAGTCGGCATCGGCAGGAATCGTGAAATCTTTGGGGATATAGCTGTAATTGCTCTCTGCGCTACTGGCCACTTCGACCACCTCGCCCAAAAGTTTTGCTTCCTTCATGGCTTTCTTTGCCCATACGCCTGTGTTGAGGTAGGCTGCCTTAGTTTCAAGCAAATTGTAGGGTACATAACAGAACTGTGTGGAAGCGCCTCCTCCCACAAAAAGTACAGAATAGCCTTCGGGGATATTAAGCAGTTCGCGGAAGAGAGCTTGTGCCTCGTCCATGACAGCCTGAAAGTTTTTAGAGCGATGAGAAATTTCCATGAGCGAGAGTCCCATGCCATCAAATTCCAAACAGGCTTCGGCTGTTGCTTTCATCACTTGCTGGGGAAGAATAGAGGGGCCAGCTCCAAAATTGTATTTTTTCATGGTAAAGAGAAAATGGAAGGGTGAAGAAAAAGGAGAAATAGAGGAGATATACTCTTCGTTTTGCAAACTCGTCCTTGCAGTTATTGTTTTCCAAAATTAAGCACTTGTACTTGATGCCCCAAGAAAAACAAGAAAAAAATGCATGAACCGCCTTGTTTCCTCTCTACGAGGAGCACAAGGCGGTTCATTGATAAAGAAAATTGCGCTAAATGGCACGAAGTTCAAATTTTACTGCACCAAGATACGCTTTCCCGACTGGATGTAAATGCCGGGCTGTTTTCCTGTACTGCGACGGCCAGAAAGATCGTGCAAAGCAGGAGCTACTGCTGGATTTTCAGGACTTGAAGAAATCCCTGTAGGCACAGCATCTTCTTCATTGAGGGGGGCAAAACTAAAGAAAAGTCTCTGCGTAGCAGTTGGCTTGTTCTTAAGAACGCGGAAATAGGCGCGAGTGGCAGGGATGTTGGCTTTATCTACAATTCCCATCACAAAAGTATTGTCGGCACGACGAGTAAGTGCATAATAAGTATAGTGCGTCTTGTCGAGCTCAACATTGGAAATGAGGTAATGGGCACCCGTCCAATTGGTATTGATAGAGGGAGTTGAGTTTGCTGTACAAAGCAGTCGCATCGTACCTGGCTTCTCTGATTTCAGTAGAACAGGAGTATTCAGAGGTACTACTTCTCCTTCGCCTGCAAGACGAACCAAATTGATATGCGTGCCCTCAGGAGCTCCCTTATAAGCCGTAACTCCTTTGGGGAGAGTAATGGCATAAGGTAAACAGAGTGTTGCAAAGTTTCCATTACTACCCTCGACAAAATTAACCTCATCTATCGCCGTAACAGGTACAAACTGCCAAACGGAATTATCATCGTTATTGCGGTAGAAACCGAGGGTATTGTTAGCCGTTGGTCCTCCATGCCAATTCCAAGAAGATTCATTGGTATCGTCATTAGAATTGATCGGGAAGATGTCAAAGCCCTTGCTACGTTCGTCTACAACAATCTTCCAAGGTTGAGCCGAGGATTTTTCAGCACGAGACAACCAAGAAGTCTTTCTTGGACCTTCTCCTATATTGCTGGGATTGTAGGTAAGCCACTGTTGAGTGGTAACGTTATAGATGTAGAACGTATTGTCGGCCAAGCCAGGGAAGAGGGCAAACTGAGCCCGACTATTGGTTTGCGTGGTTACAGCACTGCTTTGGCCCAACCAATTTGCAATCTGGTTGCCATTGCAAATATGATAGCGATACTCCGGATTTTCTTCGCTGGTAGAAGTCTTTAAGCCCGTGGTGTTGCGGCTCTGATAGTTGTTATATTGAGGCAACACGCTGCCACGCTCTATGATAGGTTGGTCTTCCCCATTACCACCAGCCACTTTCACAACAAGAGTGCTCAGATCAAGCTTTTCAGGAAGCACAAAGTGATTGGAGTTGCTCACAAACACAAGTTTGCCCTGACCATCATAAACTTTGTATCCCACTGCACCTTGCTGGTGGATATAGACTTTGCGTCCGTCCAAGTGAACTTGAGTGGGCTGAGGAGTAGCATTTGCATGGAAATCGGTGTACATACCCACATCACCTACCTCTCTGGAGTCACCAATCGTGGCATGGCCAGAGCAAGAAGTGCGCCATTCGCCCGTAACTTCGTCTATCGTAGGACGAATGCGGTCGTCAATAAAGAGGAGGTTGGCACCGCCTTTCTTCTGATATTGCCGAATGTGGCGAAGTGTGGAATCAATATCGGCTTCTTTGATTTCGTTGTACACCGGAGAGTATCCGCCTTCACCATCGTAGAAGTTGTCGCCATAGAGCATACGCACGCGCCCCAGTTTGCTCTTATTGAAGAAACCATGGAAGGTAAAGAAGTCAGTAAGGTCTTCCTGAACGAGGTCGCACACGGTACGCGCAAAATACAGATAGTCCGTATTGGCATCTCCCTTGCGGATGGGGTTCTGTCGGAAGCGGTTGGCCAGCTCTTGGTAGAAGTTTTTATGATTGCCCAGCAATTCGTAATACTGCCACAGCTGGTAATACATACGCACACGGCCATTGATTGTACGATCGGCCCAGGGAACTTCGTTATAGAAGAAATTAAAGTAGTCCTTCATCGGACCGCCACGGCTCACGGTGCCACCAAGCTTCCAGTTTGCAACAGTCGAGAACATGTTGTTCGAGCTTTCCATTGCTCCCTGAAGGTCAATGATACCCTGATAGTGGTGTCCTGTTTCGTGGGCTAAGGCCCATAAGTTACCCCCCTCATTGTTTTCTCCGAGATGGGTGTACATATTGTAGCTAATCAACGTTTCGCCCATCCAAATTCCGTGGGTCGTCGCATAAAGCGAATTGTTAGAACTATAGAAGTGTACGCAGTTGAAACGATCATGGAATTGGTCTACACCTGTGATGTCTTGTTCCAACAAATTCACAGCGTCCATCTTCTCCAATACGTCAGAAAGGCTCTTCTTTTCGCCACGGAATGTCCATGCTCCCATGCGCTCGCTCTTGATCACGTCGTCTTTGCTGTTGCTGATGACGTAGCATTTGGATTTCATACGGAATACGGGATCTTTTAGGAAACCGTACTCTGTAAGTTCCTTCATGTCTTGCCACGTTTCATCGCTATCCTTAAAACGGTCGTAGTAGCCATTGACGCGACCTCCTTCGATGTGCATACGTATGGGAGGGCAATCGGCAAGTTTGACATCAGTGTTTTCGATATTGTAGCGGATGTACAAGTGGCACTCACTATCGGAGAAAATATTGTTGAAACCTCTATGCAAGGGCAACTGTTTACCTCCGGTAGAGAATCCCTCAACCAGTTCTACCTGCAAGGTGCAATTGGCTGGGGCATCGTCGTTCACATACACTTGAACAGCAGTTCCTGCGGGAATGGTGATACCCGTGGGAGAGGTAATACGAGAGAAAGCAAAAGAAGTTCCTGCCAATTGATGATTTTGCCACTTGTAAGGGTCGCTATGGGCAATAAATTCATCAATACGGAAACGACGCTCGAGCTTATTAGCCTTCGTGTTCTCTGCATTCCACACTTGCTTCTGCACGCGAACCACCATCTCTTGTACTTGTGTAGGAAGCTGGTCGGCGGTCATCTCATGTCGCAAGGTGGTTTCGTCCTTCGACTTATGTTCTGCTTTCAATTCAGTGCAAGCACTATCTTCAAAATACTTAGCCAGTGTTGCAGTAATCGTTGCGTGCTGTGCCGAAAGTCGGGCAGCCTCTTCCTTATCTCTTGCAAAAGCTGCATAGCTGGCACGCTGAGCTTCAAGCTTTGTGGCGTCAAGAGTTACTTCCTCAAAGGTCCACTGTGAAGCATTGCTACTACTTTCCCACGCTACAACAGCATGGCCTTGCGACTGAGCTTCGTGCAATCCCAACTCAGAACCATCAAACGTGTAATAGGTTCTATTGTCGGCTTGTACTTTTCCAAAGCGAAAATACTGCTTTTCCGCTGTAGCCATATAAGTCTTACTACGGCCAGCGCGCGTACCAATATACTTATCACTCACAACATTTTGTATCGCCCACAATTGGCCATCAAAAGAACGTGAAAAACGGAAAACCTGAGCATAGTCGTTAACATTCAGCTCTCGAGCTACAGTTTCACCGGTTTTGAGTTGGGAGGTCAAACGGCGGTCTGTATAGCTACGGTTGACCAAACGATAAGTTTTTGTCGGATCAGGAAGAGCTGCCATCTCTGCTGCATGATTGGCCATATGTGCAGCCACTCTTTCTTCCGCACGAGCCATATTTTGTTCATAAGTAGGATGTGCGCGGAAAATAGCTTCTATTTCAGAATTTTCAACAGGGAGAAGTTTCCATTGCGAGTCGCGAACTGTATAGTCCCAAATAATGACACGGCTGGGGTCACCCTTATGCCAAGAAGTATTTCCCGCAAAAGTTTCGTTATTACCGATGGCTACACAGCCTTCCGTCACATTGTCCTTGATGTAAAAGAAACCAGGTGTGTCTGAGAGTTCATGAATAGTCTTGGTTCTGGTTTGGTTAACAACCATTTTGCCAGCAGACAAACTTATGATTGCCCAAGCCTTTCCCATAGGTTTGAGCTTCCAAATTTCTTCGGCATTGTTAGGGACGTGAGTAGATTTGGCGATAAAGGCGACTTGTCGGTTATCTCTCGCTTGCGCAAATCCGCGAGTGGGATTAAGCTGGATGCGATAATAACCTTCGCGCACCTCCACGGCTTTTCCCGAAAGAGAAAAGAGAAAGCCGCAAAGTAAAAAGAGCAGCGTGTAGAATGGTCTCATGCGTAAAAATAAAAAAGAAAGGAATAGGTAATTAATTCTGCAAAGCTCTCTAAACACCGAAAAGTTCAGAGGGAAAAAGAATTTGCATTTCAGTAGTCCTCTGGCTACTGAAAAACAAAAAATAGACCACAGTGCGCTCCCTCGATGGGAGCACACTGTGATGATATCAGTAGTCTTAAACGATGCCTTTGCCATGGCAAGCCTTAAATTTCTTGCCGGAGCCACAAGGGCAGGGTTCGTTACGTCCAGGAAGTTTATCTTTGACAATAGGTTGCTGAGCCTGGTGTTCGCGAGTGTCGCGAGCAGCTGCAGCTTGCATAGCCTCATCGCCAAGAACGTTGCCCGAGCTATCTAGTTCCAGCTTCGATTCTGTATATTGCTGCTGGCTGGGTTGCTCCTGCGGTGCTGCCATAGGAGCTTCGTCGGGCATCGCATTGGGAATGCGTGCACGCATCAGCGTAGACACGGCATTGTCGTTGATGTTGTTCACCATATCATCGAAAAGCTTGACGCTCTCGATTTTGAACACCACCAGCGGATCTTTCTGTTCGTACGATACGTTGCGCACCGAATGCTTCAATTCGTCGAGCAAGCGGAGATTTTCCTTCCACGAGTCGTCGATATTGTGCAACAAGATGGCCTTTTCAAATTCCTTGACCACGTTCTTACAGTCCGTGTTGTAAGCCTCCTCGAGGTTTACGCGGATGTTGAACACCAGTTTACCATCGCTGATGGGCACGAGGATATTGTCGAAATGTTCACGCTGTGTCTCATAAACCTGACGAATCACAGGGACAGCCACTTCACGCAGCGTCTCCATGCGACGATTGAAAGCCTCCATGACCTTCTCAAATGCCTCTTCGTAGAGGTCGTCGCGTTTCATCTTGTCGTATTGTTCCTCGGTGAAAGGCACTTGCAAGGCAAACACTTCGATGAAGCGGTCCACACAGCCTTGGTAGTCACAGGTGTCAATGATGTTGATCACACGGTCCCACATCATATTGGAAATGTCCATGCCAATACGTTCACCCATCAAGGCGTGGCGGCGCTTCTCGTAGATGACGGTACGTTGTTTGTTCATCACGTCGTCATACTCCAAAAGATGCTTACGCGTACCGAAGTTGTTTTCTTCTACCTTCTTTTGAGCACGCTCGATGCTCTTACTAATCATCGAGCTCTCAATCATTTCTCCATCCTTGAAGCCAATCTTGTCCATGAGAGAGGCTATGCGCTCAGAGGCAAACAAGCGCATGAGTTTGTCCTCCAAGGAGACGAAGAATACCGAGCTGCCCACATCGCCTTGACGGCCTGCGCGACCACGCAACTGACGGTCCACACGACGGCTATCGTGACGTTCCGTACCGATGATAGCCAAACCTCCTGCTGCGCGCACCTCGGGGGTGAGCTTAATGTCCGTACCACGACCGGCCATATTGGTCGCAATCGTTACAGCACCAAGCAGGCGTTCTTCCTCTCGCTTGTTGCCCTCCTCATCGGTAACGACGACTTTGCCCAAAGTGCTCTTTCCCGCTTCGGCCACGATATCGGCTTCCTTTTGGTGGAGCTTTGCATTGAGCACTTGGTGAGGAATCTTGCGCAGCGTGAGCAGACGGCTCAAGAGTTCGGAGATATCTACCGAGCTTGTACCTACGAGAACTGGGCGGCCTGCATTGCGCATACGTTCCACCTCGTCGATAACAGCGCTATACTTTTCGCGCTCCGTCTTATACACGCGATCGTTCATGTCGTTGCGCTGTATAGGACGGTTCGTGGGAATTTCGACCACGTCGAGCTTATAAATGTTCCAGAATTCGCCCGCTTCGGTAATGGCCGTACCGGTCATACCTGCCAACTTGTGGTACATGCGGAAGTAGTTTTGGAGCGTAATGGTCGCAAAAGTCTGCGTAGCGGCCTCGACCTTTACGTGCTCTTTGGCCTCTACGGCTTGGTGCAAGCCGTCGCTCCAGCGACGTCCTTCCATGATACGCCCTGTCGACTCGTCCACAATCTTGACTTGACCGTCTTGAATCACGTAGTCGTCGTTGAGCGTAAACATCGAGTAGGCCTTCAAGAGCTGTTGCAGCGTGTGCACACGGTCGGCCTTGATGGCATATTCCGAGAGCAACTCGTCCTTGATAGCAACACGCTCCTCGTCGGGCAATTTTTGCGATTCAAGTGCCGAAAGTTGTGCCGTGATGTCGGGCAGGACAAAGAGGTCGTCGTTTTGCACCTTCTGCGAGAGCCAAGCCGTACCCTTGTCGGTCAGGTCGCAGGAGCGCTGTTTTTCGTCCACCACGAAATAAAGAGGTTCGATGGCCTCAGGCATGCGGCGGTTATTGTTCTCCATGTAGATTTCCTCGGTCTTGAGCATACCAGCTTTAATGCCTGGCTCAGAGAGGAACTTGATGAGGGGGCCATTCTTAGGCAGCGCCTTGTAAGAGCGGTAGAGCGAGAGATAGCCCTCCTCCATTTGCTTCTTATCGCCAGTCGCAATGAGACGTTTGGCTTCAGTGAGCAATTCCGTGGCATATTTGCGCTGCACCGTCACGAGCTGTTCCACCAAGGGCTGGTATTGCTCGTACATTTGGTCCTCTCCATGCTCCACAGGTCCCGAAATGATCAGTGGTGTACGCGCATCGTCGATAAGCACAGAGTCCACCTCATCGACAATGGCATAGTAGTGCTTACGCTGCACAAGATCGCTGGGCTTCATGGCCATGTTGTCGCGCAGGTAGTCGAAGCCAAATTCATTGTTCGTACCGAAGGTGATGTCGGCATTGTAGGCGCGACGGCGTGCTTCGCTATTGGGCTGGTGCTTGTCGATGCAGTCCACGCTCAATCCGTGGAACTGATAGAGCGGTCCCATCCACTCCGAGTCACGCTTGGCAAGGTAATCGTTCACCGTCACCACGTGTACGCCACGTCCCGAAAGGGCACGCAAGAACACTGGGCTTGTGGCCACGAGAGTTTTACCTTCACCCGTAGCCATCTCGGCAATCTTACCTTGTGTGAGCACAACACCACCGAAGAGCTGCACGTCGTAGTGAATCATTTCCCACTTGAGGTCGTTGCCACCCGCCATCCAGTGATTTTGATAAATGGCTTTTTGGCCATCCTCGCTGATGGTCACAAAGTCCTTCGTCACGGCCAATTCGCGGTCGTAGTCGGTGGCAGAAACCTCGATGGTTTCGTTTTGAGCAAAACGACGTGCCGTATCCTTGACGATGGCAAAAGCCTGGGGGAGCACCTCTTCGAGAGCCACGTCCATGCGTTCGAGCACCTCCTTTTCGAGTTTGTCGACCTGCGTAAAGAGCGGCGCACGATCCTCGATGGGTGTTTCTTCAATGGTAGCTTTGATTTCGTCAATTTTTGTCTGAATCTCGGCAGGCGAGGATTGTACATAAGCCTGCAGCTCACGCGTTTTGGCGCGAAGCTCATCGTTGCTCAGTTTTTGGATTTCCTCGTGGGCAGCTTTAATCTTCTCGACCCAAGGTTGGATTTCCTTCATGTCGCGAGTGGCCTTGCTACCAAATATTTTGGAGAGAATAGAATTGATATTCATTGTGGGTATAGATACTTATAAAAGTGGAATGGTTGCAATGTGAATGGGCGCATTGAGCGCGGCGGTGAGCTGCAACGACTTGCAGCCTCGTCCCTCTCCTTAGGGGAGGGGCGACACATGGCAAGCATTCGGAGCGCGTATGCGTATGGCACGGCTCAAGGTGGGGGCAATGCGGTCGAGCGTTACGGGAGTCGTCACCAATCCTCGCTCCACATCGCTGCCATAAAGCACGATGGGGAAGGCCGCAAATGCCTCGCGAGCAGTGGTTGTGGAACGTGTGCCCGTGTCGATACACTTCCAGCCGGGCTGCAATTCGATGCGGATGTCGGCCGAACGACCATGGAAATAGCCTGCACGGAGTTTATCCCGTTCGGGCGACCAAGCTCCTTGCAGCAAGTCGCTCCCGGTATGCACGGCTTGTACTCCCGAAAGTTGCCGCAAAAACTCCTGTACACGCGCTTGCACTTCGGTCAGCGAAAGTTGACGTTCGGTAAGGAGTCGATGGTTCAGGTAGATATCTGTGCCGTGGGTCGTTTCGATGTAATTGCCTTGCCCATAAGTGGCCACAAGGTACATGCCCAGCAAACTCACATTGCGACGCAAATCAAACTGACCCGTCGGTACGCGATAGCGCGCCAGTCGTTCGTCTTCCTCCTCCTCGATGGAGTAGCCCGTCGAGGTCAAAGCAAAAAGCGCATTGCCCACGCCCACTTTGGCTTGAGTAGCAGCTATGATTTGTGCCACTGCGCGATCCAAGCGCGTGTAGGTGTCCTGCAATTCGTGCCCACAAGTAGCTGCCGGACGGTGTTGCGGCGTACCGGCATAGAGCGTAAGCGTGAGGAGGTCGGGCGTAAAATCGTTGCCCAGCTCACTGCTGGAGATGGCTGCCGAAGCTGCATTGGCAATTTCCTCATTGATGAGCCCCGAGGTCGCAAAGTCTTCGTAGCGAGTGGCCCCTTTGAACGAATGGCTAAACACCTGCTTCTCGCCCAAGCCATCGGTATAGGGTGTCCCCGCAAGGGGCAAGTACAGAGGCGTCCATGTGGTCGAAGCCAAGCGTCGCTCCAGGGGCGCATAGACATTGCTTTGGTCGGCCCATTGAGGCAAGCGTCCATAGTAGGACGAACTGCTCCACTGCCCGCTTGCGCGATCTATCCACACGACCTCATCGGCTGCATGGCCGGCTGTCAAGATGGCCGCGTCGGCTTGGGCGGCAATGCTCACCACTTTGGCACGCCCTTGTGTGGCCAGTTTGAGTTCGTCGCCCAGTGTGCTCACGGCCAACCACCGTGGCGAATACTGCTCAACCGTGGCCAAGCCCTTCACCCCACGATCGTCAATGGCAAGCATGGGGCGCAAGGTTTCACGATTAAGCCATTGCCAAGCCACGATGCCGTGCTGCGAAGGAGTGCTCCCCGTGCTTAGCGTGGCCGCAGCGCTGGCGCGGTCGGCGCGAGCCATAGGCAGCGCCCCCCGCGAATAGAGGCGTCCTTCTCGTAGGAGCAAGCGCAAGCCACCCTCTCCATAGAGGGGGGCGAAGCTCTCTAAGTGGTCGGCTCGCAGTTGGTCCACGAGTATTTGCACCACCACCCGCGGCAAGGCCTTGTGCTCCTGTCGAGATGCAACAGAGCCCTTGACTTCGGTCGAAGCCAAGAGCGCCATCAGCGTAATGAGCGAAAAGAGCAAGGGATGCTTGCGAGGCATGGAGAAAGAGATAAATTCGAGAGAAAACAGGAAATCGCCAAGAGGCTTATGCCACGGTTTGGTTTTCCTTCAAGAAGGGAGCGGCCGTTGCTCGGCCGTCGACATAATGCTGTACAAAACGCACCACATCGCAACGCAACAACAAAGTGAGCGTCAAAGGGAAAAGTGCCGCTGGAACATATTGCAGGCCCAAAAGCCCAATGCCGAGGAGCACCACCAGCCCTAACCCCACCAGAGGGGCTGCCCAATAGCGCTGTCCACGACGGGCCGCCCAATGGCGATAGGGCAGCAACAAGAGCAATAAGGGATTGAAGAGCAACAACAAGAAGTTGGGGCGCACAGCTGCATATTCAGACCAAAGCACCATAACAGCCAGCAAAATCCCTACAAGACCCAACACGGCATAGAGCACCGTGTCGAAGCCTAAGCCCCAAATGCGCCAAGCGCGCTGCGCGGCCGGGCTTCCTTTGCGGGCACGCCACTCGCCATAGGTGAGGCCAGCGGCCAGGAGCAGCAAGCCCCACATGGCCAGCGTAGGTGTGAAAGGAAGAGAGGGCTGTTGGGCTTGCGCCACCAGCGGAAAGAGCGGACGCGTCTCGAGAACTAAGGGACGCAAACGCCCTTCTTGGTCTTTGATTTGCGCCTGCTGGAAAAAGTTTTGCGCATAGGTGGGCAGGAAGTTCAAACGAGTCATTTCCTGCACGCTATGCTGGTGGTCTACATGTCTGCCCAGGAGGATATCTTGCCCCAATTCGTACCAAGGACTGGCCGTGGTAAACTCATGAATCATACCTCGCTGCGTGAGCTGCTGAGTGCTGGCAGCCAGTGTGGGATAAACCACCTGTTCGCCGCTCTGCTCGATAGCCTTGATGATGATGTCGACAGGGCGCGTCGTACAGTTGTCATAGAGAAAGTCGTAGCGATAGGTCCAGTGGGGGGTGAGCAGTGCCAAGGTGTCGGTTCCCCCTGCGATATTGGGCACGGGAAACTCCTCACGGTCAAAGCCATTGCTCAGCAGAGGCTCGCGCAGGGCATGGCGCACGGCTTCCTTTTGCTGGGGAGTGAGATTGAGCACTTGCTGCGTCACGGCCATATCGTCGCGCATGTGGCTCGACAAGAACATCGCGGTGCTTTGCTGGGCCATCGTGTAGGCCGTGCGCCCAAAGATGAACTTGACCACAAATCCTGGCTGCCCGAAACTGAACCAACCATAATTATAAGCCCAATCGTCCTTGGGATTGCGCGTGTTTTCGACGCGCACGCCCGTATGCCCGTAAATGCGGTAGAGCTGATGCCCAGGGGCAGCGGTGAGCAGGCTCACGACAAGCGTGTCGGCCTCTTGCTGCTCAGCAATAGGGGTTTGCGCTCGGCTCAAAAGCGGAATAAGGAGCGCAAAGGCGAAGAGAAAACGGAGCATAGCAGACATTTGGATAGACTATTTGCGCAGCAAAGATACGGTCTTGCACGCGTATTGCAAAATTTTAGCGCATCTTTTTCCGCTGTACTTGGCCAGCAAAATAATTCTTTGGCACAGTCCTAAGAACAATCAAGCACAAGCAGGCGAAAGGAGGATAAAAAAATCCTCTCCCAGTACCCTTCAAAGGAGCAATGTGGAAGAGGAATGAATGCGGAAAAATGCAGAAATAAAAAGCTCTACACTCCCCTACAAGCCTTGCGCTTCGAGCAGTGCACGAATGCGAAAAAGGTGATGGAGCTGTGGCCCGAAAGTAGGATTTTCTCGAACGGTAGGCAGCAATTCGAGATAGCGCTCGATGGTGGCAGGAAGTTCAAAAATCTCAAAACCGGCATCGAGCGTGAGTGTCTCGGGAAATTGGCCACGGCGTTGTACAAACCACTGCATCAATTCGTAGAGTGTGGCTGGGTCATATATTTTGGCGTAGGGTTGCATGAGTTTGTTTTTCGATATTACCCTACAAAAGTATAGAAATTCGGACAAGAAACCAAGCGTATGCAAGGAAAATCAAAAAAGAAGGGTATTTTTTGCTACGTATGCAAGTTTCTTGCTAAATTTGCAGGAAAGCCTCTTTATTGCTTCCACCACGAGGAAAGCTTCCCCAAGCGCGAAAGCAACGAAGTGGGGTGCAGCCTGCAAAGCCACGCACCACAGCTCCTTCTGCGTGGAGCAAAAATACAGTAGCTCTTCGCTGCTATTTTCTTGCTCGCAGGGAGAAAATTCTGCGTCCCACGTAGGATTTTTTTCTTCCCACGTAGAAATTCCTGCGTCCTATGTAGCTCACAGAGCGAGCGATGCGCCGTTCTTTTTTCACCCGATTTCCTCGCTTTGCAAGCACTTCGGTGCGCCCCATTCGCTCCTCGCTGTGCGAGGCCCTCCGCACAGAGCAGGCTTTCTTTCTTCCCTTTGCTCTCTTTCCTATGACAAAAATACCCCTCCGCAGTGCCACCTGCACCGAAGGCCGCCGCATGGCTGGCGCTCGCGCCCTTTGGGTGGCCAATGGCATGCAACGCGAACAGTTTGGTCGCCCCATCATTGCCGTGGTCAATTCGTTCAGCCAGTTTGTACCTGGGCACACACACCTGCACGAAGCAGGACAAATGGTGAAGCGCGAAATCGAGGCTTTGGGCTGTTATGCTGCCGAGTTCAACACCATTGCCATCGACGATGGCATAGCCATGGGACACGACGGCATGCTCTACTCGCTACCCTCACGCGATTTGATTGCCGATTCGGTCGAGTATGTGGTCAATGCTCACAAGGCCGATGCTATGATTTGCATCAGCAACTGCGACAAGATTACCCCTGGTATGCTCATGGCCGCCATGCGGCTGAACATCCCTGCCGTTTTCGTGAGCGGAGGGCCTATGGAGGCCGGCATGGTCGATGGAGAAAAGGCCGATCTCGTGACGGCGATGGTCAAAGGAGCCGACCCCAACGTGAGCGACGAGAAACTGCAAGAGATAGAGCGCACGGCTTGTCCCGGTTGCGGATCGTGCTCGGGCATGTTCACCGCCAACTCTATGAACTCGCTGACCGAGGCCATTGGACTCTCGCTCCCAGGCAACGGCACCATACTGGCCACCCACAGCGAACGCATAGCCCTGATGAAACGTGCCGCCCGGCAAATCGTGCACAATGCTTTGGCCTATTACGAGGAGGGCAACACCAAGGTGCTGCCGCGCAGCATCGCCACGCGAGCCGCCTTTCTCAACGCCATGACCTTAGACATCGCCATGGGAGGCTCGACCAATACGATTTTGCACCTCTTGGCCATTGCCCACGAGGGCGAGGTGGACTTTACGATGAGCGACATCGACCGCCTGAGCCGTCGAGTGCCCTGCCTGTGCAAGCTGCAGCCCAATTCGCCCAAATACAGCATGCAGGACTGCGGGCGTGCGGGTGGAATCTTGGGCATACTGAACGAACTGCGCAAGGGCTCGCTCCTCGACCTCTCCTGCGTGCGTGCCGATGGGCACACTCTCGGCGAGGCCTTGCAACACTACGACATCACCGCGGCACAACCCACGGCCGATGCGCTGAGCATCTACGGCACGGCACCTTGTTTCCAATTTTGCAATACCCTCGGTGCTCACAGTTCCATGTGGGACACGCTCGACACCGACCGCCGCGAAGGCTGCATTCGCGACATCGAGCATGCCTATACGCAAGACGGCGGTTTGGCCATACTCTTTGGCAATCTCGCTCCCAAGGGCTGCGTGGTCAAGACGGCAGGCGTCGACGAGAGTTTGTGGCATTTTGAGGGAACGGCACGCGTGTTTGACTCGCAGGAAGCTGCCTGCAACGGCATTCTCTCGGGCCGCGTGCAAAAGGGCGACGTCGTGGTCATCACTCACGAGGGCCCCAAAGGAGGGCCTGGCATGCAGGAAATGCTCTATCCCACGTCCTACATCAAGAGTATGGGACTGGGCAAGGCTTGCGCACTCATCACCGACGGCCGCTTCTCGGGCGGCACCTCGGGACTGAGCATTGGCCACATCTCGCCCGAAGCTGCGGCAGGGGGCAACATCGGAAAAATCATAGATGGCGACATCATCGAAATAGACATCCCTTCGCGTAGCATCCGCGTGCGACTGAGCGACGAGGAACTCGCTGCGCGTCCTGCCCGCCCCGTTGAGCGTGTGCGCCAAGTGAGCAAGGCTTTGCGTGCCTATGCACAAAATGTGAGTTCGGCCGACTTGGGCGGAGTGCGCCTCTTGGAAGAGTAAGGAGAAGGTGGCTATTCGCGCTTTCTCGCCCTCTATATAAATAATGAGTATATGATCTCAGAGAAAGGCTGAAGCGGAACGCCTTTGTCGCTTTGCTTTTCTCGCAAAATAATAGACATGACTGGAGCAGAAATACTGATGCGTGCCCTCATCGACGAGGGTGTAGACACACTTTTTGGCTATCCTGGCGGAGCTATCATGCCCGTCTACGATGCGCTCTACGATTACACCGACCGACTGAACCACGTGCTCGTGCGCCACGAGCAAGGAGCTGCACATGCGGCCGAAGGCTATGCGCGCGTGAGCGGTAAGGTGGGCGTGTGCATGGTGACGAGTGGACCTGGAGCGACCAATACAATCACGGGCATAGCCGATGCCATGATGGACAGCACACCCATTGTCGTGATCATGGGACAGGTGGGCGCGCAGCTCTTGGGCAGCGATGCTTTCCAAGAGTGCGACGTGGTCGATGTGACCATGCCCATCAGCAAATGGAGCTATCAGATACGTTCGGCCAGCGATGTCGCTTGGGCCGTGAGCCGTGCTTTCTACATTGCGCGCACAGGGCGTCCTGGCCCCGTGGTGCTCGATTTTACCAAGAGCGCACAGGTGGAGCAAGCGGAGTATATCCCCACGCGCGTCGACTTCATTCGCAGCTATATACCTGTGCCCAAAACCGAACCCGACAGCCTCGTTACGGCCGCCAAACTCATCAACGCGGCACAGCGTCCGCTGGTGCTCGTGGGGCAAGGCGTCGAACTGGGAGCGGCTAACGAGGAGGTGCGCGCTTTTGTCGATAAAACGGGCATCCCCTATGCCGCCACCTTGCACGGCCTTTCGGCACTGCCCTCCGACCACCCGCTCTATGTGGGTATGCTGGGCATGCACGGAAGTTTCGCGTCGAACAAGAATACGCAAAAGGCCGACCTCATCATCGCCATCGGCATGCGCTTTGACGATCGCATCACAGGACGATTGGATAACTATGCGCCTACGGCCAAGAAGATACACTTTGAAATAGACCCTGCCGAGGTAAACAAAAATGTCAAGGTCGATGTGGCGGTCTTGGGCGACTGCAAAAGCACCGTGGCGGCCGTGACACAACTCGTGAACCCTGCCCAGCACAAGGAATGGCGCGAGAGTTTCCGCGCCTACGACCTGCGCGAGCAAGAACTCGTGATTGAGCCGCAGTTGCATCCTACTTCGGGGCCACTACTCATGGGCGAGGTGGTGCGCCGTGTGAGCGAACTGAGCGACAATAAGGCTATCGTTTGCACCGATGTGGGACAAAACCAAATGATGGCGGCTCGCTATGCGCTTTTCTCCCAGCCACGTTCGCTGGCGACCTCGGGCGGTATGGGAACGATGGGCTACGGGCTTCCCGCTGCCATAGGCGCAACCTATGGAGCCCCCGACCGCACGACCTGCGTCTTTATGGGCGATGGAGGTTTTCAGATGGTGGTGCAGGAACTGGGCACCATCATGGAATACAATCGCCCCGTCAAAATGATTCTCCTGGACAACGAATACTTGGGCAATGTGCGCCAGTGGCAGGAACTCTTTTTCAACCACCGCTATTCGTTCACGCCCATGCGCAATCCCAACTTCTGCCAGATTGCTGCGGCCTACGGCATCCCAGCACGCACGCTCGTGGAGCGCGCAGAATTGGACACGGCCATTCGTGAGATGCTCGACACCGAAGGTCCCTTCCTCCTACACGTGGCAGTGAAGCCCGAAGACAATATCTGGCCCATGGTTTACCCTGGTACGAGTCTGGACGACATGATACTCATCGCCGAGGGCGACAAGGTGATTAAGGAATAAGCCACAGGCTGCACCACACCGTGACCTCCGTGCTTGCACGATGGCTCGTGGAGCGCGCCCATAGCCTTTCCTACCTGTTCGTTTTTCTCTTCCTCTCCTCTTCTTCCCATGCAAACTCTCTATACGCTCATCATCTTCTCGGAAAACTTGGCTGGCGTGCTCAACACCGTGATCAACGTTTTCACGCGCCGCATGCTCAACATCGAGTCGCTCAGTGTCAACCAATCGGGCACAGAGGGCATACACCGCTACACCCTCACCTGCAAGACCGATGAGGACACGATTAAGCTCGTGACAAAACAAATCGAGAAAAAAGTAGACGTAATCAAAGCGCAATACTTCACCACCGATCAAGTTTACGTGATGGAGCAAGCGCTCTACAAGATCGCAACGCCGCGCCTCTTGGAAAATCGCGAAATCTCGAAAGCCATACGCCTGTATGACGGCAAAATGGTGGAGGTAAATCCCACCTATACCATCGTTTCCAAAGAAGGCCTCCCCGAGGAAATCACGGCCCTTTACGAGCGCATCAAGGCAGCCGACTGTCTGCTGCAATTCGTACGCTCGGGCATTGTGGCTGTGACCAAAGCCGAGCGCGAGGAACTTCTGGAGTTTCTCGACCTGCGCGAAATTCACCGTATGGCTCAGCAGCAATCGTAGCCTTGTTCCCCTTATTCTTCTCCCATGTCCGTACCTCACAAAATCGCCTATCCGCTCGTTGTCGAGCCTTTCCAGGAGGACTACACGAGTCGCCTCTCTTGGGCCAACCTGGGCAATTTCATCCTCCGGGTGAGTTCGCTTCATGCCGAGGCCCATGGCTTTGGCTACTCCTATATGCAGCAGCATCGTCGTGGCTGGGTCATCACGCGCCTCGTACTCGAGGCCGACCACCTTCCCACTACGGGTCAGCAATACGGCATTGCCACGTGGGTCAATCGCATTTATCGTCAATTTACCGACCGTCTTTACACCCTGCTCTCGGCCGAGGGCACGCCCATAGGCCACGGTTTTTCAACCTGGGCGCTCATTGACTATGCTACGCGGCAACCCGTTTCGCTCGAGTCGCTACCCGATGGTGGTTTCGCTCATGTGCTGCACGACGAGAGCACCCCACTCTCTCCCATGAGCCGCGCCCGTTTGTCGGCTTCCGCTCCTTGTTTGTTGGAGCATCGTGCTGCTTTTTCCGACCTCGACATCAACGGACACGTCAATTCTATTCGCTACATCGGCCTCGCCCTCGACACTTTCGAGCGAGCCTTTCACGATGCCCACCGTCTCACCCGCATCGAGGTGGCCTATGGTTTAGAAGGACATTGTGGCGACCAGCTTCGCGTGTATCGCGAAGACTTGAGCGAAGGGCGCTTTGCCCTCGAGGTGCGTCGCGCTCCTCGTGAAGGCGAAAGTACAGAGCAGCTCCTTGTGCGCCTCCTATTGCTTTTTGCCCCCACAGCATAATCCCTATTTCTCTCCAGCATTCAATTTTCACCCTCTCAGACATTTCTTATGGCAAAACTCAATTTTGGCGGTGTGATGGAAGAAGTCATCACTCGCGAAGAATATCCCCTCCAACGTGCATTGGAAACCCTCAAGGACGAAACTATCGCCGTCATCGGCTATGGGGTGCAAGGCCCCGGACAAGCGCAAAACTTGCGCGACAATGGTTTCAACGTTATTGTAGGACAGCGCGCAGGCAAAACCTATGATAAGGCCGTGGCCGATGGTTGGGTGCCTAGCGAAACCCTCTTCTCGATCGAGGAGGCCGCAGCGCGAGGCACCATCGTCATGTGCCTGCTCAGCGATGCCGCAGTGCTCAGCGTGTGGCCCACACTCAAACCCCACCTCACGGCAGGCAAGGCGCTCTACTTCTCACACGGCTTTGCCATCACTTGGAGCGATCGTACGGGAGTGGTTCCTCCTGCAGATATCGACGTTATCCTCGTTGCCCCCAAGGGCTCGGGCACTTCGCTCCGCACCATGTTCCTCGAAGGCCGTGGCCTCAACAGTTCCTACGCCGTGCACCAAGATGCTACGGGACGTGCCCTCGAGCGCACCTTGGCCTTGGGCATCGGCATCGGTTCGGGCTATATGTTCGAGACGACCATCGAGCGCGAAGCCACTTCGGACTTGACGGGCGAACGTGGTTCGCTCATGGGCGCTATTCAAGGGCTCATGCTGGCGCAATATGAAGTATTGCGCGAAAATGGGCACAGTCCTTCGGAAGCCTTCAACGAAACCGTCGAAGAACTCACACAAAGCCTCATGCCGCTCTTTGCCAAAAACGGCATGGACTGGATGTATGCCAACTGCTCGACCACGGCACAACGCGGTGCTCTCGACTGGATGACGCCTTTCCACGACGCGTGCAAACCCGTCATGCAGCGCCTGTATGCCAGTGTGAAGAGTGGCGAAGAAGCACAGCGCAGCATCGACTGCAACTCGAAACCCAACTACCGCGAAGGCTTGGAAGAGGAACTCCGTGCACTGCGCGAGAGCGAGATGTGGCAAACAGCCGTCACCGTGCGCCAGTTGCGCCCCGAAAACAACTAAGGGAGGCCCCTCACTCCCCCTTTCTGCACTCTGATGGGCTGCAGCAACAAAGCCGCCCGTTCGATTTTTTCCTACTGCGCTTGCTGGTAAGAAAGCGTAACACTTGGAGGCTTTCCAAGCTCCAGCTCCCATATTTCACAGAACAACGAGCCGCCCCACTTCCTGAGTGAGGCGGCTCGTTGTGGTGTTTACGGAGTGGCGTCGCGCAACACTTCGTAGTCCGTCCAAGGGGCAACATCAAATCCTGTCGCAGCAGGCAAAATATGCACCCGGCGGCGCGGATCGAAAGGTGCTCCCAGGGTTTGCGGAGCTTTTGGCGAGAGAAGGCGCAACTCATGGGCATTTTCGCAGGCTTCAAAGGCCGAAGCTCCCAAGCTTTTCAAAGTCGCAGGTAGGGTGAAGTTGGGCAGATTGAAGCAGCTGAAAAACGCATAACTACCGATACTTTCCAAAGCAGGAGGAAAGGAGAGCTGAGCCAGCTCGGTGCAGTAGGCAAAAGCCTCGTCGTCGATACGCCGCAATCCAACTGGCAATGCCATACCTCGCAGTCCTTCGGCTTTGTAGCACGCGCGTGCAGCGATGCGCTCTACACTCTCAGGCAGCACACAGCCTCCAGCACGCCCAGCAGGAAATTGTAGGAGCGTGCGCAGCGAGGCATCGTAAAGGAGCCCTTCTCGGGCAGCAAAATTCACATTGCCCGCGGCCACTTCTATGCTCGTGAGGGCAGCACAATGTGCCAAAGCTCCTCGTCCCAAAGTGCGTAGCGAAGCTGGTAGCAACACACGCTCCAATAGGGCACATCCCAGCAGCGCATCGTCTTCAATGTGCTGCACACCTTCGGGGATGTCCAGCCCGCTCAAGCTATGACTGTAAGCCAAAGCTCCATGCCCTATGCGCACGATGCTGTCGGGGATACGATAGTGCCCCGTGCGTGCTTCGGGATATTTGAGCAAGACACGGCGCGAGGCATCGCACAGCACTCCATCGAGGGTGGAAAAGTGAGCATTGCCCTCGGCTACGCGAAAACTCGTCAATGCCGAGCAATCTTCCCATACGCGCTCGCCCAACTGGCTCAGCCCAACAGGAAGTTCTACGCTCTCGAGCTCCAAACAAGCCGCGAAAGCTTCGCGCCCCACACGACGCAAACTGCGAGGGAGTCGCAGCTCTGTCAGGCCTTCGCAAGCGCGAAAACAACTATCGCCCACTTCTTCGACCCCTTCGGGAAGTTCTATGCTCGTGAGCGAACGGCACAGCGAAAAGCAGTTAGCCGGCAACTCGCGAATCCCTTTGGGCAGGGGCAAATGCTCCAAAGCTCGACAGCCCGCAAAAGCCCCTTCGCTCAGTGCTGTGACCCCCTCGGGCAAAGTGAGCGAGCGAAGCGAACTGCAACCAGCGAAACAACGTTTTCCCAATCCTCGAAGCGTAGAGGGCAGTTGGAGCTCGGTGAGTCCCTCACAATCTTGAAACACCCCCTCAGCCAATTCAACAAGCGGGGCTTCCAAGCGTAAAGTACGGAGAGCATTGCAATGCAGGAAGGCTCGCGGTCCGATGTAGCGCACCGAAGCAGGCACATGCAACTCGACCACCGAATGCTGGTGGGCAAAGGCTTCCTCGGCAATGCCCGTCACGGCATAGCTGCGCCCTTCGTGCTGAATGCGCTCTGGAATACGCACCACTCCTGAATAGTGTCCGGCCACGACTTGGGCCGTGGCTTTTTCTCCAGCACCGTCAAGCTGATAGACGAGCTTGTCCACAACAACCTGTTGCGCCCAAACTCCCCAAGCAAAAAACGATGAAAACAGCAGCACGAGGCTGCGCCCAAAAAAGGATTCTATCATACGGCCTACAAAATATACTTTGGCAAAGTTAGCCATAGTCCTCGATATGCGTGCGTGGGCGCTTCTTTTTTCTCTCTGCTTAGGCCAAAATTCTTCTTCCCACGTAGAAAATCCTACGTGGGAAGAAAAAAATCCTGCGTGGGAAGAAAAAAAATCTACGACGCACGT